>NZ_JBVBEE010000006.1:0-228472 GCF_056493605.1 Cobetia sp. BL01
CCCGAACCGCCCCTGCAGCTCAGCTGCAGGGGCGGTTCTCTTTGTGCGCGGAAAAAGTGATGCTCGGCAAGAGTCATGTGCGAGACAAAAGCTGCGCTGAGTAAAGAGTGCTGAGCCGGGCGTGCTGGGAACACGCGATGAGAAAAGGTCACGCGTCCCTAGGGTAGCGTTTCTCCCTGTAAGAGTAGCGGATGGCCGCCCCGATCCTCGTCAGGCACTTATACTGAACCGCCCCTGCAGCCCAGCTGCAGGGGCGGTTCTCTTTGTGCGCGGAAAAAGTCGTGCTCGGAGAGGTACACGCGCTGCGTGAGAAGGGCGAGTGAGAAGGGCGAGATAGGAGATAGCTCTGCCTGGACGGTGTTTCTCCCTGTAAGCGTCGCGGACGGCCGCCCCACGGATGGCCGCCCCACGACCGTCATGCAAGGCTCGTCAGGCACTTATACTGAACCGCCCCTGCAGCCTTGCTGCAGGGGCGGTCTGCGTTGGGGCATCGAGGTGGGCAGAGTACGGTAAAGCGGGAGGCGCTTCGTCGAGGTAGTGACGCACTGATATGCAGAACCGCCGGGAGAGCGGGTGTGGACAGGTGGGCGCCAACCAGGAAAACAAGTTGTCCACACCCCCTGGCGGCGTGAGAGCGCCCCGACTTACGAGGCAACTGTCGCTGTTACATGGCGCTGTCCCGGAAAAGCGGCAGGGTCTTGGTGGACATCGGACTCGCTAGAGGCTGACGCGAAGACGCCCTACCACACAGTGTGTGGCAGGGCGTCTTGAGTTGCCTTCACTGATCAAATGAAGGTGCTACGGATCAGTGGCAGAGCCGTGGTTCATGACCTGGCCAGCCAGAACCACCAGACGATGGCAGCGATCAGGCCAAGCCCTATCAGATTGACGAGTATGCAGATCATGCTGACTCTCCTTGTGGCATGGTGGAAGAATTTCCTGTGCTGTCCGTACGTGACCGAGCTGCCCCCGGGGGAGTGAACCTCCGCAGGCGGTTGGCGTTCGTCACGACCGTCACGGAAGACAGTGACATGGCCAGCCCGGCGATCACCGGCGACAACAGCATGCCGGTGAAGGGATAGAGAATGCCTGCCGCAATCGGAATGCCGATCAGGTTGTAGCCGAAGGCACCCACCAGGTTCTGCTTGATGTTGCGCAGCGTGGCCTGGCTGATCGCGATCGCGTCCGCGACCCCTGCCAGGGAGGGCTGCATCAGCGTGATGCCGGCCGTCTCGATGGCGACATCAGTACCTTCACCCATCGCGAAGCCGACATCGGCCAGCGCCAGCGCCGGCGCATCATTGATGCCGTCGCCGACCATTCCCACCACATGGCCTTCCTGTTGGAGGCGGGCGATCTCATCGTGCTTGTCATCCGGTGAGACGCCGGCACGATAGTCATCGATCCCGGTCTCACGGGCCACGGCAGCGGCCGTGTGCTGATTGTCACCGGTCAGCATGATCACCTTGAGGCCAACGGCATGCAGGCGAGCGATGGCGTCGCGGCTATCGTCACGCAGCGGGTCGGCCAGCCCGAAGACGGCGATCAATGCATTGTCACGTGCCATCAGGATCACGGTGCGGGCATTGTCTTCCAGCGACGTGATCTGCTCACTCAGCGGTGCAAGGCTGATACCTGCATCCTCCAGCATGGCAGCGTTGCCCATGCGCCAGGTGCGGCCTGCATCGTCCTGAGCCTGAATGCCGCGCCCGCTGATGGTCTGGTAGTCATTGAAGGCCTTGCTGCGCGAGGCCTCGGGACGCTGTGCTTCGATATGTGCCAGCAGCGCGGTGGCCAGGGGGTGCTCGGAGCCCCGCTCCAGGGCATGGGCGGCATCCAGCACCTCCTGCTCGCTTTCCCCCGAGACCAGATGCGTTTCAGTGACTTCCGGCTTGCCGCGCGTCAGGGTGCCGGTCTTGTCGACCACCAGTGCGGTCAAGCGACTGGCGGTCTGCAGTGCCTCACCGCTGCGCACCAGCACACCATGCTCTGCCGCCTTGCCGACCCCGATCATGGTCGAGATCGGCGTCGCCAGACCCAGTGCACAGGGGCAGGCGATGACGAGAACCGCCGTCGCGACCACCAGCATATGCACGCCAGTCGGGGCGGGCCCGACGTTGAACCAGAGAAGCGCCGCGACGATGGCGATGATCATCACGCTGGGCACGAATACGCCGGAGATGGTATCGGCCAGCCGTCCGATCGGGGGACGCGAGTTCTGCGCCTGACGCACCTGACTGATGATGCGGCCCAGGCGTGTCTCGCTGCCGATGCGCTCGACCTCGAAGACCAGACTGCCACGCGTGTTGAGTGTGCCGGCAGCCACGTCATCGCCGACACCACGTGAGACAGCCAGCGGCTCACCGCTCAACATCGATTCATCGATGTGGCTCTGTCCCTCGATCACCTTGCCATCCACCGGGATGCGCTCACCGGGGCGAATGCGCACGTGGTCACCGCTGCGTACGTCGTTGACATCGATCTCGCGCTCTTCGCCCTCGCGAATGACCCGAGCGGTACGGGTCTGCAGATCCAGCAGCGCGCGCAGTGCTTTCTGTGTACGCCCGCGGGCTCTGACCTCCAGTGCCTGACCAAGACTGATCAGGCCGATGATCATGGTCGAGGCTTCGAAGTAGAGGCCGCGAGCCGCCTGGGGCACCGTCTCGGGGAAGATCAGCACGCCCATGGAATAGAGCCATGCTGCTCCGGTACCGAGTGCCACCAGCGTGTCCATGTTGGCCTGATGATGGGTGAAGGCCTTCCAGGCGCTGGTGAAGAAGCTGCGTCCTGCGGTGGCGAGCACACCCAGCACGGCGACCCCGATGGCCAGCCACACTCCACGTTCGAGACCTTCGAAGCCGGGATGATGGAAGAACATGCTGATCATCAGCGGGATACCGATGCCAAGTGACAGCACGCTGTCACGGATGCGAGAGCGATATTCCTGGTCAGCCTCTTCCTGCTGTTGCGCGTCATTGGCGCCCGGGTCTTTCACCACACTGGCCCCATATCCCACCCCTTCGATGGCCGCGATGATCTCGGTGGTCGCAAGCTGGCTTTTGACCTGTGCCGTGCGCGAAGCGAAGTTGACCTCGGCATGTTCCACGCCATCCAGGCCATCCAGTGTCTTCTGGATAGTGGCGACACAGCTGGCGCAGGTAATGCCGGACAGCGAGAGCTCAAGACTTCCGCTATCCGTCGGGCTGGCCGGAGAGGGTTCTGCTGCCGATGGAGCCGCCGTTGCGTGATCCTCCGTGGTGTCGTCGGACTCAGTGAGATCCCCTGATGTGTCGCCCTCGGCAGGAGGTTCCAATGCATAGCCCGCCTCGATGACAAGACGTTCAAGCAAGGCTTCCGGCAGCCAGCTGGAGACCTGCAGGACGTTGTCTGCCGGCGTACCGCTGACGGTCGCGGCCGAATCCCAGTGCTGAATGGCATTGCGCAGCTTGGCGACGCATTTCTGGCAGTGCATGCCGTAGACGTTGATCTCGAGGTTCGCAGGGGTGGCCGGTGCTGCCGAGGTGAGCGGATAGCCGCTGTCCTGCGCCACCTTCGCCACTCCTTCCTCATCCAGCCTCGTGTGTACCAGCAGCAGCTGGGCCTGGGGAGCGCCGACCAGTTCGGCCTGATCATCCTGTGCCAGCAAGGCCTTGCGAATCCTGGTGACACACCCCTGGCAGCTGATGCCGTCAGTGTTCATCACGCTGATCGTGGCAATGGGGTCGTGGCTCATGAGGTCCTCCCGGTGTCAGGGGTGTACGTTCCGTTCTCTTCTGAGGGGGGCGGGAATGATTGCCCCTCGATCAGGCAGCACACGCTGTTGCCATCCGGCACGCCGTCCGGCATGTCCTGCCAGCTCTCCATGGCATGCTCCATGCGCTCTGCCAGGGCTTCCAGCTCGCGGATGCGCTCACGCACTCGGGGCAGATGTTCCTTGAGCAGGTCTCTCACCATGGGGCAGGGGGAGTCATGCTGGTCAGCCTGCTGCAGAATCTGCTTGATATCGGCAAGGCTGAAGCCCAGCTGGCGTGCCTGACTGATGAACTTGAGGCGTACCAGCGCCTGCTCATCGAAGCGCTGGTAGTTGTTGACGGGATCACGTCGGGCCGTGATCAGCCCCTGGCGCGTGTAATGGCGAACGGTTTCGGCGGTGACGTTTCCTTCGCGGGCCAGTTCAGCGACTTTCATTGCATCATCTCCTCGTGATCAAGAGTGGCGGAGAGAGCATTCGGCTGCCCTGAAGGTCTGTCGGCAGCCAATGTTCCGTGAATGATCCTCAGTGTAAGACCTATGTGCAGGACATAGGTCAAGCGACCCACTACATACGAAAAACCTGATGTTCGACCAATAGGCTAGAGAGGAAGGCGAGAGCCCCGCCATGTTTTAAACGCTGGCGAACAGACGCTAAATGATCGCCAGGACATGGGGTTAGCAACACGATGACAGTGCAGACATGAATGAAAGTTCCCCAAATACTAGAAATCTCCCTATTCAAACAAACGTTCGCCCTTGACTTGAACGGGCGACTCGCCCAAAACGTAGGTGTCAGGGCTATGCATCAACGAACGATAACAACAACATGCAGCTCTCCAAGCCACCTGCAATGGGACGCCATCCATAATGAAAAACAAGATGAACAAACTCACCCTCGGGGTCGCGCTGGCAGCGGCTGCCACGGCTTATGCCGGTGGCGTTCACGCGGGGGCCTTCCAGCTCAACGAGCAGAGCGTCAGCACTCAGGGGACGTCCTTCGCCGGGCGCGCCTCGAATGCCAACGATGCTTCCACCGTCTTCGGCAACCCGGCTGGCATGTCCTTCCTGGATCGCGCCCAGATCACCGGTGGGGTGACCTATCTGGACGTCAATACCGATATTGATGTCGCCAGCGCGAATGATGCACTCGGTCGGCCAGTCTCTGGCGGAGATGACGGCGACATGGTGCCGGGGGCGGCAGTGCCTTCCTTCTATTATGTGCAACCGATGAACGATCAGGTCGCGCTGGGCTTCGGGGTCTATGCGCCCTTTGGTGTGATCACCGATTATGGCTCTGATTTCCGTGGCCGTTATTTCGCCAATTACAGTGAAGTCGAGGTGGTCACCGCCCAGCCGACCATCTCCTACCGCATCAATGACAAGTGGGCCATCGGCGCCGGTGTGACCTACAACAGCATCAAGGGTGAGCTGACGTCGAATACTGTCGATGTCGGCGCAGGGGATGGCAAGGTCAAGATCAAGGGCGACGATGCCGCCTGGGGCTACAACGTCGGGGTCATCTTCCAGCCAGTGGAAAGTACCCGTCTCGGTCTGTCCTATCGCTCCAAGGTCGACTACAGCCTGGAAGGCGAGGCCAAGTACAACAATGTCTTCACTGGCACGGGCTTCGCGAATACCGAGCAGGATGCGTCGCTGGACGTGACCCTGCCGGAAAGCATCGACTTCTCCGTGACGCACAAGCTGGATGATCGCTGGACGCTGATGGCGGGCGTGACCTGGGTGCACTGGAGCCGCTTCGACGAGATCGCGGTGGAAGTCGACAACATGAACGACATCGTCGAGGAGCAGGGCTACGAGGACAGCTGGCAGTATGCGGTCGGTCTGAGCTATCAGCTCAATCCGCAGTGGGTGCTGCGTACCGGCATGGCCTTCGATGACAGCCCGACCGTGGATGAGCATCGCAGCGCGCGTATCCCGTCCGGGGATCGCACCATCTTCTCGCTGGGGGCCGGCTGGACGCCGATGCCGGAGCTGACCATCGACATGGCCTACACCTACCTGTGGGAAGAGACGGCCACCGTCAGCCTGAGCGAGCCCAACCGTGGGACCTATGAAGCTGATTACGAGAATGAAGCGCATGGCTTCGGTCTCGGCGCGACCTATCGCTTCTGAGTACGTAAGCAGCTAAGACGCTGAGCGGATCTCAGGACAACCAATACAGAAACGCCCGGTCACATGACCGGGCGTTTTTTGTTGCCCCTGCCGGAGGCCATCCGGCAGGGGCGGGACCATCGCCTCAGCGCGAGCATCGGCGGTCCGTCACCAGCGTCTGACATGACGATCAGAAGTCGTAGCGTGCCAGGAACATCAGCTGGTCCCGGTCAGCACTGTACTCGCTGCCGTCTGACTGGCGGCTGTTGTCGAAGCGGTACTCGGTGGCCAGCGTCAGGTCCTTGACTCGCCAAGCCGCGCCCAGGATCTGATAGGCGTAGCGGGCTTCGCTGTCGGTGTCTTCCAGGTGGTTCAGGCCGCCATAGAGCTCGACGCTGTCATCGCCCCAGATGACCTCCTTGAACTTGTAATTGACCACGAATTCCGCGCCGCGCGCCTTGTCGACGAAGGCTTCCGAGGAGTCCAGGGTGCTGCCGGCGATGTGGTTGCGATATTCCCCGCCGACGAGCGCGATGTACCAGTTGCCCGGCGACCAGTGACCGCCGAGCAACCAGGCATCGACATCGCCGTTCTCGCTGTTGCCGCTCTCGTAGTCGCTCAGCTCCGTATGGTGGAAGACCCCGCCCACCGTGACGTCCTCGTTCGGATGCCAGTTGAGCGCGGCTTCATAGCTGTAGTCGCGCTCATAGCCTGAGTACTCGGTCTCGGTGGTGAAGACGCCGTCTTCGAAGAGCGAGGTCTCGTTGCTGTGCTGGCCATCATGACTGAGCTGGTAGAGCAGGCCGACGGTGAACTCTCCGAAACCCTTCTTCCAGTACAGCGAGTTGTCCGGGCGTCCCGTGCCATGCAGACCACCATCTCCGCTGCGGCCTTCGAAGGTACCGGACGCCTCGCCACCATTGATCCAGAACCAGTCGGTGTTGACGGCCACCATGTCGTACCAGGGGCCATACTGCTTGCCGACCGTGAAGCTGCCCCATTTCTCGTGTGCCGCCCCAGCGTAGAGCATGCGCTTGTAGTGAGCATCGGTGCCATCCTTGAACCAGGGGTCGAAGCCCCATTCGGCGCGGATGATCGAGCTCCAGCCTTGCTGGAACTGATGCTCGTGGATCAGGCGAATCCGCGAGCCACCGTTGTAGATCTCATCGTGTGCGCCATCCTGGATCACGGCAAACGCCGCCAGGCGGCCACTGAACTCGACGCGGTCGGTATCCGTCTTGTAGACCTCGATGGCCTGAGCCATGGGGCTCATGCTCAGCAGTCCCGTGCCGAGCAGGGCTGCGCCAATCGCGTGACGCAGACGAGGGTGAGTGAGAAGGGGGATGCTGGCTGTTGTTGTAGGTTGCATCGTCATCCTGTGCATGTCTTTCCATCGGTGTGGGGAATGCCGGAGCATCCTGCTCCGGCCTCGGTCGGGTGCACGCACCCGGTTGGCAGCCAATGTCGATTCGCGTGACCGACTCGGCTGCCCTTGCCTGAGCCTTTTCTCAGGCAAAGCGGGGTCTTGATGGGCGCCGAAGCGCCCATCAGGCATGTCGTCGTGTTCAGGGTGTCAGTGGTGCGCCTGGCCCAGATCCGGGGCGAAGGCAGCCTGCATCAATTCACGGGTGTAATGCTCACGGGGCGCCTCGAAGATGGCGTGGGTACTGCCGCTTTCCACCACCTCGCCTTCCTTCATCACGATGAGGTGGTCTGACAGTGCACGCACGACCGCCAGGTCATGGCTGATGAACAGGTACGTCAGGCCATGACGCGCCTGCAGGTCGCGCAGCAGGTCGATCACCGTGACCTGTACCGAGCGATCCAGCGCCGAGGTCGGCTCATCCAGCAACAGGAATTCCGGCTTGAGCACCAGGGCGCGAGCGATGGCGATACGCTGGCGCTGGCCGCCGGAGAATTCATGCGGATAGCGATTGCGCATGCCGGGGTCGAGGCTGACCTCACAGAGTGCCTCACAGACCTGTGCGTCGCGTTGGGCGCGATTGAGCTCCGGATGATGCACGCGCAGGCCTTCGCTGATGATCTCGCCCACGGTCAGGCGCGGCGACAGGGAGCCGAAGGGGTCCTGGAAGACGACCTGCATGCGCGAGCGCAGCGGTCGCATGCCGGACTTGTCCAGCGCGGCGATGTCCACGCCATCGAAGTCGATGTTGCCCTGGCTCTTGAGCAGACGCAGCAGGGCACGACCCAGCGTGGACTTGCCGGAGCCGGACTCGCCGACGATGCCGATGGTCTGGCCACGACGGACCTCGAGATCGATGCCGCGCACCGCCTCGAAGGCGACCTTGGGGCCGAACAGCGGGCGCTTGATGGTGAAGCTGACGCGCACATCGCGTGCCGAGAGCAGCACCGGCGCATCCGCCGCCACCGCGGCCTTCTCGCCGGCCGGTTCGGCATCGATCAGCATGCGGGTGTAGGCGTGCTGCGGGTTGTCGAAGACCTCGTGGGTGGTGCCGGTCTCCAGCAGCTCGCCGTGGCGCATCACGCAGACGCGGTCCGCGAAGTGGCGCACGATGCTCAGGTCGTGGGTGATGAACAGGATCGCCATGCCGTAGCGTTGCTGCAGCGACTTGAGCAGCCGCAGGATCTGCGCCTGCACCGTGACGTCCAGCGCGGTGGTCGGCTCATCGGCGATCAGCAGGTCCGGCTCGCAGGCCAGCGCGATGGCGATCATCACGCGCTGACGCTGGCCACCGGACAGCTCATGGGGATAGCTGTCGATACGTCGCGCCGGCTCCGGGATGCCGACCTGCTCCAGCAGTTCCAGCGCCTTGTGACGAGCCGCGCGGCCCTTGAGGTCACGATGCAGTGCCAGTACCTCGATGATCTGGCGCCCGATGCGATGCAGCGGGTTGAGCGAGGTCATCGGCTCCTGGAAGACGGTGGCGATGCGGTTGCCGCGCAGCTCGCGCATGCGCCGCGTCGAGGCACTCAGCAGGTCTTCGCCGCGCAGGCGGATGGCGCCCTTGATCTCGGCGAGTTCCGGCAGCAGGCGCAGGATGGCGGTGGACGTGACCGACTTGCCGGAACCGGACTCGCCGACCAGCGCCAGCGTCTCGCCCTTGTTGAGGGTGAAACTGACGCCCTTGACGGCGGGTACCGCGCCGTCCGGGAGCTGGAAGTCGACCTTGAGGTCATCGACTTCCATCAGCGGCGGCGTGCCCGGCGCCTCGGCCGCCAGTCCCAGGCGAGTCAGGGTGTCGGCGCGGGCCTGGTCGGCGGCGTTGCGCGCTGGCGGCAGGCTGGAGGCGGTGCCGGAGGGTGAAGGTGAAGAGGTCATGATCAGCGCTCCGGTTCAGCGAGTCTTGGGGTCGAGGGCGTCACGCAGGCCATCGCCGAGGAAGTTGAGGCAGAACAGGGTCGCGGCGAGGAAGGCCGAGGGCACCAGCAGCATCCAGGGTGCGGTCTCCATCATGTCCTTGCCTTCGGAGATCAACACGCCCCAGGAGGTCAGCGGTTCCTGCACGCCAAGCCCGAGGAATGACAGGAAGCTCTCCAGCAGGATGACCTTGGGCACCGTCAGCGTGACGTAGACGATCACCGGGCCCAGCGCGTTCGGAATCAGGTGACGCGTCACGACCTGCAGATCACGCACGCCGAGTGCATGCGCCGCCTCGACGAATTCACGCTTCTTGAGTGCCAGCACCTGGCCACGCACGATGCGCGACATGTCCAGCCACTCCACTGCACCGATGGCGGCGTAGATCAGGAAGATGTTGCGACCGAACACCACCATCAGCAGGATCACCAGGAACATGAACGGCAGCGAATACATGATGTCGACGAAGCGCATCATCAGGTTGTCGGTGCGCCCGCCGAAATAGCCGGAGACGGCGCCGTAGAGCACGCCGATCACCAGACTGACGAAGGTGGCGACCAGCGCCACCGACAGCGAGATCTGGCCGCCATGCAGGGTACGGGTCAGCAGGTCGCGGCCGTTGACGTCGGTGCCGAAGACGTGGCCGGAGGCCAGGTCCGGGCCGGTGCCGATGGCGTTCCAGTCGACCTCGTCGAGTTCGAAGGGCGTCAGCCATGGGCCGATCAGGCAGGCCAGCACGACGAGGGTCATCACCACCAGGCTGCACATGGCGGCGCGGTTCTGCTTGAGACGACGCCAGGCATCGCGGGTCAGGCTGTCGCCTGCCGGTGCCGCAGGGGGCTGGCCGTCGAAGGCACTGGCAGCGCCGGTGCCGTGGGGGGCGGGAGTTGTCTGTGACATGTCAGGGCCTCGGGTCAGTCGTCGTAGCGGATCTGCGGGTCGAGCATGCTGTAGAGCAGATCGACGATCAGGTTGAGCAGCAGGATCAAGGCGCCATAGAAGACCACCGTGCCCATCACCAGGGTGTAGTCACGATTGAGCGCACCCTGCACGAAATAGCGCCCGATGCCGGGAATGCCGAAGATCTGCTCGATTACCACCGAGCCGGTGATGATCCCGGCAATGGCCGGGCCGAGGTAGGAGACCACCGGCAGCATCGCTGGTCGCAAGGCATGGCGCAGAATCACCTTCCACTCGCTCAGCCCCTTGGCGCGGGCGGTGCGGATGTAGTGACTGCCCAGTACCTCGATCATGCTGGCGCGCATCATGCGGGCGATGTAGGCGATCTGCTGGATGGAGAGTGCCACCACCGGCAGCAGCAGGTTCTGCCAGGCGCCGCCGTTCCAGCCGCCGGCCGGCAGCCAGCCGAGCAGCACGCCGAACACCAGCGCCAGCAGCGGGGCGATCACGAAGTTGGGCACCGCGATTCCCGCCAGCGCGGTACTCATCACCACGTAATCCGCCGTCGAGTTGCGCCGGATTGCCGCGATCACCCCCAGCGGCACCCCGATCAGCAACGCGGCCAGAATCGCCCACATGCCCAGCTCCAGACTGGCCGGGAAGCCCTGGCTGATCAGCTCGCTGACGTCGAAGTCCTTGTACTTGAAGGACGGGCCGAGATCGCCCTGTACCAGATCACCCAGATAGCGGATGTACTGCATCGGCAGTGGTTCATCCAGGTGATAGGCCGCGCGCAGGTTCTGCTCGATTTCCGGCGGCAGGCGGCGCTCGCCATCGAAGGGGCCGCCCGGGGCGACCCGCATCAGGAAGAACGACAGGGTGATCACGATCAGCAGGGTGGGAATCGCCTGCAGCAACCGTTTGAGGGTGTAGCTCAGCATCCAGTGCTCCGTTCGGGCCGCTGCCCGGGTGTGTCGTTGTTATGGGTGGCTGTCATCGGTCAGTGCGAGGTGTCGATATGCAGATAGCGACTCGGGTGAACGTCCAGCGCGTTGGGGGCCCAGCCGCTGATGGCGGGGGTCACGAGGCTGGAGGTGACGTAGTCGTAGAGCGGCAGCACCACATCATGGTCGAGCAGATACTGCTCGGCATCGTGCAGTTGTTGCCGGCGAGCATCGTCATCGCCCTCGCGCGCCGCCGCCTCGATCAGCGCATCGTAGGCCGGTGAGCTGAGCCCGGGTGCGTTGGAGGTGTTATCGCTGCTGAAGGCGTTCAGGAAGTCGTAGGCATCGGCGATGGTCGCGATCATGCCGTAACGGCCGACCTCGAAATCACCCAGCGCCAGATCCCGGTAATGCACCGCGGCCTCGGTATTGGTCAGCGTCACTTGCACGCCCAGCGGCTTCCACATCGCTCCGAGCGCCACGGCGATCTTCTTGTGGTCTTCCAGGGTGTTGTAGCGCAGGGTCAGCTCAAGCGGGTGGTCTGGCCCGTAGCCCGCGTCTGCCATCAGCTCGCGGGCCTTTGCCATGCGCCGGTCCATCGACCAGTCAGCGAAGTCGAAGCGCGCGCCCTGATGTTCACTCAACGCCTCGGGCACGAAATGCCAGGAGGGGATCTGGCCCATGCCGAGAATGCGCTCGGTGATCACCTCACGACGCGTGGCCAGATTCAGCGCGCGACGAATGCGCCGGTCCGCCACGGGCGAGCCCTCGCGCAGATTGAAGACATAGAAGTACTCGCCGAGGATCGGGTAGGTGTGCAGGGCCTCGGCCAGATTGTCCTGAATCCACGTGTAGTGGCTGGCGGGTACGCCATAGGCGATCTCGACTTCACCCGCACGGAAGCGATTGAGCGCGGCATGGCTCTCCTCGATGGGCAGGTAGACCACCTCGTCGAGAGTGACGTTCTGTGCGCCGTGATAGCGCGCGTTGGGTGTCAGCGTGATATGCGACTGCGGCGCCCATTCCTTGAGCACGAAGGCGCCCGAGGTGACCATGTTGGCCGGCCGCGTCCAGTCAGCGCCATTGGCCACGATCACATGGCGTGGCAGCGGGGCGGCTTCGCTCATCGCCAGCGTCTGCGCCAGTGTTGCCGACGGATGACTGAGCGTGATGGTGAGCGTCTGCGCATCGGGCGCGGCCACGCCGAGCTGATCCGGGAGCAGCGCGCCGGTATTCACCGCGCGGGCATTGACGATCGGGTAGTAGAGGGTGGCGTTGTGGGCCGCGGTAGCCGGTGTCAGCAGGCGGCGCAGCGCAAAGACTGCATCCTCGGCGGTCAGCGGCGTGCCGTCTGACCACTCAAGCCCCGCGCGCAGATGGAAGGTCCAGATCCGTCCATCGGCGGACGACTCCCAGCGCTCTGCCAGCCCGGGAATCAGCTCGCCGTCGGCGGAGTAGGCGATCAGCGGCTCGAACAGATCACGCACGATGCGTGTCTCCCAGGTGCCGCTGGTCTGTTGCGGGTCCAGCGAGCCGGGTTCGGCGCCATTGGCGATGCGCAGGATCTGTTCGTCCTGGCTTGCGGGGCTTATGGAGCTTGTGGAGCTGGTGGAGCTTGTGGCTTGTGCGGCCATGGCGCTGCTGGAAGCGCTCATGGACACGGAGAGAACGGACAGCAGCAGGCCTGCGCCGAGGCTTGCCGCGCATTGCATCGGGGAAGTGGGGGACATGCGTCGACTCCTTGTCACGCCGGTGGGGCGCGACGGCATCTTCTGGTGCCATCCTTGGCAGATGCCACGTGGCCGCCCTGGTGGACAGCCGCGTGAACCCATGACATTCGAGAGAGCGGCGAGCCTGGTCAGAGGCTCAGCAGGCTCGCCTCACTCGGAGAACGAGACCCAGCGCGAGCGGTGGATATCCTCGATGTTGCCCTGCCAGCCGCTGAGCTTGGGATTCACCAGGTTGCGTGACACGTAGTAGTAGATCGGCAACACGGCGTAGTCATCCAGCGCCTTGCGCTCGGCGTCCTGCATCAGGGCCTCTCGGTCATCCATGTCGAGGGTATCGGCGGCCTTTTGCATGTCGTCATCCAGCGCCTTGTTGGAATAGGCGCCGTAATTGTTGGGCACGCCGGTTTCCAGCAGGTTGAGGAAGTTCTGGGCGTCGTTGTAATCGCCGATCCAGCCGGCGCGACCGACATCGAACTTGCCCTGGCGCATGTCCTCGTAGTGCACCGCCACCTCAGCATTCAGCAGATTGACCTTCACGCCCAGCGGCTTCCACATCGCGGCGGCGGCAATGGCCACCTTCTTGTGGTCTTCGCTGGTGTTGTAGCGCAGGGTCAGCTCCAGCGGGTTGTCCGGGCCGTAACCGGCGTCCTCCATCAGAGACCTTGCCTTCTGCATGCGTTCATCCATCGACATGTCCTTGAAGGGCATCTCCTGGATGTCGTAGTGGTTCACGCCGGTGGGTACGAAGCTGTAGGCCGGCACTTCGCCGGTACCGAGAATCTTGTCGGTGATGACCTTGCGGCGGATGGAGAGGTTGAGTGCCTCACGCACCCGCGGGTCTGCCGTGGCATGGCCATCGCGCGAGTTGAGCACGTAGTAGTAGATACCCAGGTAGGGCGCGACGTGGGTGGCGTCCGGCAGGTTGTCCTTCAGCCAGCCGTATTGCTGGGTGGGGAATTCGCGTGCGATGTCGATCTCGCCGGCGCGGAAGCGCTTCAGGGCGCTGTTGCGCTCCTCGATGGGGTAGTAGATCACCTCATCCAGCGCGACCTCCTTGGCATCGTGGAATTCAGGATTCTTGAGCGCGACGATGCGGGTCTGCGGCTGCCACTCGCTCAGCTCGAAGGCGCCGTTGGAGACCATCTTGCCGGGGTCGGTCCAGTCCTTGCCGTACTTCTCCACCACATGTTTCGGCAGCGGGTAGGCGGTGTAATGCGACAGCTGGTCCAGGAAGTAGGGCGTCGGGCGCTCGAGGGTGATCTCGAGAGTGTGGGCATCCACGGCTCGCACGCCGAGGGTATCCGGCTCGGCCTCGCCGCTGTTGATGGCCTTGGCATTCTTGATCGGATACAGGATGTAGGCGTAATCCGAGGCATTCTCGGGTGTCATGATGCGCTTGAGCGCGTACACGAAGTCCTCGGCGGTCACCGGCTCACCGTCGGACCACTTGCCGTCCTGGCGCAGCGTGAAGGTATAGGTCTTGCCGTCATCGGAAATCTGCCATGACTCGGCCGCGCCGGGGATGCGCTCGCCATCAGCGGCCTCGGTGACCAGCCCCTCGAAGAGATCGCCCACCACGTCATTTTCCCAGGTGCCGGAGATCTGCTGTGGGTCCAGCGAGGCCGGTTCCCCCATGATCGCCAGCTTGAGGGTATCGGCCATGAGGCCCGGGGAAGCGGCGATGCTCCCGGCCAGCAGCAGGGAGCTTGCCAGTCGCTTGAGCGCGAAGCGCTTGGGGAGGGCCGGCGCATGAGACGAGGAGTGCAGTAGTGCCATGGTAGGGAGGCTCGCTATTGTTGTTAGGGGGAATACGAGTGATGCCTTCTACCATCGAGTCTTTTCCTGCCTGCTGTCCATGTTAAAAAATGGATAGCTCATGCATGCATTCGATGATCGCCATGCAAGGCACGGAAAGTCGGGCGTTCCGGGGCTGACAGCCGTTTGAATGACTTTGGTCGCAGTCGCATGGAAGGCAGGCAGCTGCCGGCTGGCGGGCAGCGTGACGGATACCCGAGAGCGTCCTTCGGCCACCTGGCCACGGATGATGGGGCGGGCATGGTCGCCACGCCGGGAAATGGCTACAATATCGGGCTTCGCGCGCTGTCGATCTGCGCAGGTGTCCAGTGGACAACGTCTCGCAGGCTGTCCCCTTCGACAGGGCTGTCGCGCCCCATTCACGCATCATCGCCTCAAGACAGGACGACCATGCAAGAGATCAATCCGATCACCAACCTCATCAAGGACCTGTCCGAAAGGGCAGAAGTCCTGAGGGGGTATCTTTGACTATGCCGAAAAGCAGGATCGGCTAGAGGAAGTCACTCGCGAACTCGAGAATCCGGATGTCTGGAATGACCCGGAATACGCGCAGAAACTCGGCAAGGAGCGTGCGTCGCTGGAGCTGGTCGTCAAGACCCTCGACGACATGAGCAACGGCCTGTCCGACTGCGCTGACCTGCTGGAGATGGCGGTCGAGGAAGAGGATGAAGGCACCGTGGACGAAGTCGTCCGCGAGCTGGATCAGCTCAAGGCCAGTCTCGAGAAGCTCGAGTTCCGCCGGATGTTCTCCGGTGACATGGATGCCAACAACGCCTACCTCGACATCCAGGCCGGCTCCGGTGGTACCGAAGCTCAGGACTGGGGCAACATGCTGCTGCGCATGTACCTGCGCTGGGCCGAGCATCACGGCTTCAAGACCGAGATCGTCGAGGCGAGTGCCGGTGAAGTCGCGGGCATCAAGTCCGCCACCATTCACATCGAGGGCGACTATGCCTTCGGTTGGCTGCGCACCGAGCTGGGTGTGCACCGTCTGGTGCGCAAGAGTCCCTTCGACTCCGGCGGCCGTCGTCACACCTCGTTCGCGTCCGTGTTCGTGTCGCCGGAAATCGATGACAACATCGAGATCGACATCAATCCGGCCGATCTGCGCACCGATACCTATCGCTCCTCCGGTGCCGGTGGTCAGCACGTCAACACCACCGACTCCGCGGTACGTATCACCCACATCCCGACAGGGATCGTGGCGGCCTGCCAGACCGAGCGCAGCCAGCACTCCAACCGTGACCGCGCCATGAAGATGCTGAAGGCGCGTATCTACGAAGCCGAGATGCAGAAGCGCAACGCCGCCAAGCAGGAACTCGAGGACTCCAAGTCCGACATCGGTTGGGGCAGCCAGATCCGCTCCTACGTCCTCGATGACCAGCGCATCAAGGACCTGCGGACCGGTGTCCAGTCGAGCAACTGTGACAAGGTGCTCGACGGCGATCTCGATGACTTCATCGTCGCCAGCCTCAAGATGGGGCTCTGATCGCGAGGAGACTCGCGAACCAGCGCCCATTCGCCTCCGCCGGTATCGCCGGCGGAGGCCACGAATTCCCGAATCGCGATCAGTCCTGATGCGCTATCCCCAGGCTGATCTTGATCTGTCGTGGCTTTGGCCATGACCCTTTGATACGAGACAGGCCCCTCCATGTCGACAGAGCAGACCCCCGCCATTGATGAGCAGCAGGCCGCCGAACAGGCTCAGGAAGAGAATCGCCTGATCGCCGAACGTCGCGCCAAGCTGAGTGCCCGCCGTGAGCAGGCCGCCGCCGAAGGCAAGAGCGCCTTCCCGAATGACTTCCGTCGTGACAGCCTCGCCGCTGACCTGCAGGCGGAGCTGGGCGAGAAGGACAAGGCCGAGCTGGAGACGCTGGACCGCAAGGCCGCCGTCGCCGGGCGCATCATGCGCAAGCGTGGCCCCTTCATCGTGTTGCAGGAAGTCTCCGGCCAGATTCAGCTCTATGTCGACAAGAAGGGCCTGCCGGAAGCGCTGCTCGAGGACATCAAGGGCTGGGACATCGGCGACATCGTCGGTGCCAGTGGTCCGGTGCACAAGTCCGGCAAGGGCGATCTGTACGTCATGATCGAAAGCGCCCAGCTGATGACCAAGAACCTGCGTCCGCTGCCGGACAAGTTCCACGGTCTGTCCGACCAGGAAATGCGCTATCGCCAGCGTTACGTCGACCTGATCATGAACGAGCAGTCACGCCGCACCTTCGCGCTGCGTGCCGGCATCGTCGCCTCCATCCGTCGCTTCCTCAGTGACCGCGGCTTCATGGAAGTCGAGACGCCGATGCTGCAGCAGATTCCGGGTGGCGCGACCGCGCGTCCGTTCATCACGCACCACAATGCGCTGGACATGGAAATGTACCTGCGCATCGCCCCGGAGCTGTACCTGAAGCGTCTGGTGGTGGGTGGCTTCGAGCGCGTGTTCGAGATCAACCGCAACTTCCGCAACGAAGGGCTGTCGACGCGTCACAATCCCGAGTTCACCATGCTCGAGTTCTACTGGGCCTATGCGGACTACCGTGACCTGATCGCGCTGACCGAAGACATGATCCGCACCGCAGCCCAGGAAGTGCTCGGCACTACGCAGATCACCTGTCAGGGCAGCGAGTACGACCTGAGCCAGCCGTTCATCCAGATGACCATGCGCGAGTCGATCATCAAGTATGGCGATGGCATCACCGCAGCCGACCTGGCCGATTACGACGCCGCACGCGCCACGGCGGAGCGTCTCGGTATCCAGGTCAAGCCGATCTGGGGGCTGGGCAAGCTCGAGACCGAGATCTTCGAAGCCGTCGCCGAGCACCGTCTCGACCAGCCGACCTTCATCACCGAGTACCCGGCCGAAGTCAGCCCGCTGGCGCGTCGCAACGATGCCAACCCGCACGTGACCGATCGCTTCGAGTTCTTCGTCGGTGGCCGCGAGATCGCCAATGGCTTCTCGGAGCTCAACGACGCCGAAGATCAGGCCGAGCGCTTCCAGGCTCAGGTGGCCGAGAAGGATGCCGGGGATGACGAAGCCATGTTCTACGACGCCGACTACGTGCGCGCGCTGGAATACGGCATGCCGCCGACGGCGGGTGAAGGCATCGGCATCGACCGTCTGGTGATGCTGCTGACCGACAGCGCCTCCATCCGCGATGTGCTGCTGTTCCCGGCGATGCGTCCGCAGCAGGGCTGATCGCGCTGCTCGCCTCCCGTGGTGAGTCATCGTGACGAACCGCGCTGATGGCACTTGCGACGCCTCCGATCCTCGATCGGGGGCGTCGTGGTCTCTGCAGGGCGACATTGGCTGACGACGAGCGGTGGCCGAGGCGCAATCGTCACGGATGAGGCGAGGCGGTGCTTGGCTTTGTTGCCTGCGAGCGGCCATAATGGTCGGCGTCCTGTCAGTCAGCCGTTTCATGGTGCTGAAGCTGATGACAGTATCGTCGAGGTCTACCGTGCGAGAGCGTGTGCCGGCTGTGTCGAGCCACCCACGATGGCGGTGTCCTGCCTTGGGAATTGTCCCCTGAATGTCCTGGAGAGTGCAGAATGAAGCTGCTTAACCGTTCCGCCCTGAGCGTCAAGCCGACCCAGGCGTTTGTCGACTGGATCAACTCGCTGGAATCCGAAGGTGAGGGAGGTGAGGATCTGGCGCTGGAGGATGTCAATCAGGAGAGTACCGTCTACCTGATTCCCGAGATGGACACTCGCGAAGCGCTGGATGGCTTCGTGTCCGAGCGCTGGCTGGACGTGCTGGAAAGCGAGCTGCGCGCCTGGGAGGAAGACACCCGCCATTGGCCGGAGCCGATGGACAAGGCGCTGTTCGAGCGCTTCCTGACCGTCGAGCACAGCTACCTGGCCGTTGACCTGGATGACGAGGCGCCGCTGGAAGTCTGCGAAGTGGACGACGAGCTGCTGGCGGATCTCGATTGAGTCCGTCGCGCGCCGTCTGTTGACGTGACGGCGCTGTCAGTCAGCGCGACAGGCGTTACAATGGCCTCGGGCAATGTGCTCGGGGCCATTTGCGTTCTGTGGCGGCTTTCCCTGTGGTATCTGCCACCCGGTATCTGCCACGCGGTACCTGTCACGTGGAGCGCCCTTTTCCCGACATGTCGTTTCATTTCACCTGCCGTCCATCCGCTCGGCGGCTGCCCCATTCAAGGAGATCGCGCATGAGCGTCCAGGCCCGGATAGAAAGCAAGCTAGCGACGCTCGACCCGCTGATGGTCGAGGTCGTCAACGAGAGCCACATGCATAGCGTGCCGGCCAATTCCGAGACGCACTTCAAGGTCACGCTGGTCAGCGAGCGCTTTGACGGCCTGATGCCGGTCAAGCGTCACCAGCTGTTGTACGCCCTGCTGGATGAAGAGCTCGCCGGCCCCGTCCACGCGCTGGCGTTGCATCTGTATACCCCGCAGCAATGGACGGCGCGCGGCGGTGAGATTCCCGAATCCCCCAACTGCCTGGGCGGTGGCAAGCACTGACCATGACCTCTGAACCGCAACGCCTGCAATACCTGGACGCCATGGGCCTGACCGCCTGGGTCGGTCGCTATCAGCTGCCCAATGCGCTGCCCACCGAGGCCTGTGAATGGCCAGAACCGGTGGTGGCTGAGCCGGTGGCACCTCAGGCACGTCTGCATGCGCTGATTGAAGAGGCGCCGCAACCGACGGTGAGCTCGCCGCAGGCGGAGCCGGCTCCTGCGCGAGCACCGGGACCATCGCCTGCCGCCAGTGCGCGCGCCCTTCTGGGCATGGCGCCGGCCGAGGCCTCCGTGGCCACGGCCGTGCAGGCCCGCGAGGCGACGGGGGGCGAGTCAAGCAGCACGGCCTCCTGGGGGACGCCACCTGCTCAGGCGACGACAGAGACAGTGGTCGAGGCGCAGGTCACGCCTCCGGCCGACCAGCCGCCGCTGCGATTCAGCGTACAGCTGGCAGCACTCGACGGACGCTGGTTGGTCATGTTGCCCGGTGATGAGGCGCCGCATCTGGAAGGCGAGGCGTTGCTGAAGGCATTGTGGCGGGCGGCAGGCATCACGCCGACGACAGACCTGACGTTCAGTCACTTCCGCTGGCCATTGCTCGCGAACCTCAAGGCCAGTGCACCGCTGGATGAGGCACGGGAGGGATTGCGGGCCTTCCTGAATGGCCCCGCACGCCGTGATTGGCAGCCCGAGCGGGTCCTGATCTTCGGCAATCGCGAAGACTGCGCGACCCTGCGTGAGGTGCTGGGCATCACCTCCTCCTCGGGAGACGCCGAAACCTCAAGCCTGCTGGACATTCCCGTCTGGCAGGGGCCCGAGCTTGCCACGCTGGCGCGCTCCAGTGATGCCAAGCGCCAGCTGTGGCCGCTGCTGATTCGCTGGGGAAAGGCGTGGTCTCGCGGGATGACGGAAGGCACGTCGTCATGAGCGGGGCTGACGGCGAGACGGGCGCGGTGCGCAAGCTGGTGCTGGACGATGCGACGCTGGCGGCATTGCAGGCCATTGAGAGCACCCAGGCGCATGGGCTCTTCAGATGCCAGCTGGCGGATGTGCTCAGCGATGCCTCACGCTGCATTCTTGGCTGGCATGCGCCAGCCACGCCTGAGCGGCTGGCGGGATTCGTGGTACTGGCGCGCGGCCCTTTCGAGGCCGAGATCGAGGCGATCACCGTGCATGCTGACCTGCGCGGTCAGGGCATCGGGCGGGCCCTGTTGCAGGCGGCGATCGAGCGCGCCAGACAATGGCATCATGCCACGGGGCTGGAGCGCCTGTTGCTGGAGGTGCGCGCAGGCAATGACGCGGCGCGTGCGCTCTATGCGCATGCCGGGTTCCATGTGGATGGCGTGCGGCGCGGCTACTACCCGGCCTTGCCTCCTGCGCCCTCGGGAACTCGCGAAGATGCGCTGCTGATGTCGCTGCCACTGGAGTGAGGTGCCGACCGGACATCTCTTCAGAGGCTGGCCTTCTGGGGCACATCGCAAGCGACTGCTGACAGAGACGACAACGCCGCCGACAGGAGACTGTCGGCGGCGTTGTCGTGCTGCAAGGCCAGAGTGATCAGGCGCTCTGGGTCTCGCTCTCGTTCTCGCTGAAGCGGGCGATCAGGCCTTCCAGACGGCTCGCCCACTGGTCGCGCTCTTCCTGCAGGCGCGCATTGGCCTGACGCAGCTGCTCCAGTTCCTCGCCCTGGCCTTGCTTGGCGTCGCTCAGACGCTGGTTTTCTTCCTTCAGCTCATCGACTTCCATCTTCAGCATCTCGATGGAGTCGATCGCCTGGCCGACTTTCTGCTCAAGCTGGGTAAAGAGTTCAGTGCTCATGCTATCTCCTTGTCGGGCCCCAAGGGCTCGAGGGTGTTCGTTGAGGGCGGTAAAAGTATGCGGTGAATGCTGGTGCGATGAAGATCGGCCACCCCGGCAGTCCCTGCCGGAACGGCGCAGCGATACCCGCCTGCAGGCAGACTACGATGCTGCCTTTATCGACACAAGCGCGAAAGGTGCTCAGGCCGGTTGCTGGCGTCGATAGAGGCGTCCGTGACTGTCGCCGGCGCGGCTCTCGCGATGCAGCTGCCAGTTGGCGGGGACCTGAGGCGTCAGCTCCGCCTCGACTTCCAGATAGATCATGGCGCCATCCTTCAACCAGCCCCGCGACTCGAGCAGCTCGCAGCTCTCGGCGGCGAGTCCGAGCCGGAAGGGCGGGTCGAGCAGGACCAGATCCACGCCCTCCTCGGGCGGGGTGCCGCTCTGTAGCCAGTGGATCACGTCGGCGGTGATGACCGTCGCCGGCAGCGGGCCTTCATTGCTCAGGGTCGTGATGTTGTCGGCCAGCGCCCGAGCGACACGGCTCTCGCGTTCCACGAAGGTGACCTGGGCTGCCTCCCGTGACAGCGCCTCGAGTCCCAGTGCGCCGCTGCCGGCGAACAGATCCAGTACTCTGGCGCCACCGACATGAAAGCCGAGCCAGTTGTAGAGTGTCTCGCGAACGCGGTCTGGCGTCGGCCGCAGGCCGGGCGCCTCGATCACGGTCAGCAGGCGGCGCTTGAAACGTCCGCCGATGATTCGCAGACGCCCCGCTGGCCCTGCCTTGCCAGAGCGCGAGGGGGCTGAGGATTTGCCCCGTGCGGGGCCTTTGTGAGGTGCGCGTTTTTTCATGCCGCGAGTCTAGCATGTGCGACGCCGGATGCCGCGTGGTGCGTACCTTAAGGCCTGAAGGGATGGTAGGATGACGCCACTTTCACGAGTTCAGGACTGTCTCGCCATGTTCGGTTTTTTCAAGCGCAAGAAACACAAGGCTCAGGAGCAGCAAGCCTCCGAGCAGCAGGCCCTCGAGCAACAGGCTCTTGAACAGACACAAGATGCCACGCCCCACGAGCAGGACTCCGGCAAGCAGGACACTGCCGAGCAGGCAGCCCAGCTAGAGGCCGAAAAGGCGGAAGCCGAGCGCCTGGCCGCCGAGGAAGCTGCCCGTGTCGAGGCTGAAAAGGTTGCAGCTGAAAAGGCGGCAGCCGAAAAGGCCGAAGTCGAGCGCCTGGCCGCCGAGGAAGCCGCCCGTGTCGAGGCTGAAAAGGCGGCAGCTGAGAAAGCCGAAGCCGAGCGTCTCGCCGCCGAGGAAGCCGCCCGTGTCGAGGCTGAAAAGGCGGCAGCTGATAAGGCCGAAGCCGAGCGCCTCGCCGCCGAGGAAGCCGCCCGAGTTGAAGCTGAGCGCCTCGCCGCCCGCGAAGAAGAAGAGCGCCTGGCTGCCGCGCAGCTGGCCGCCATCGAGGCCGAAGAACAGGCCGCGCTGGAGCAGGCTCGCCTGGAAGAAGAGGCCCGTGCTGCCGAAGTCGCCGTGGCGGAGGCTGATGCCACGGTAGACGATGAGGATGCCCGCGATACGGCGCGCGATGGACGTGAGAAGCCGCGTCGTGGCTTCTTCGCGCGCATCAAGGCAGGTCTAGGCAAGACGCGCGCCAACCTGACCGAGGGTGTCGCCAGTCTGTTCCTCGGCAAGAAGCAGATCGACGATGAGCTGATGGAAGACCTCGAGACCCAGCTGCTGATGGCAGATGTGGGCATCGAGGCCACCACCGAGATCATCGACAACCTGACCGCGCGCATCTCGCGCAAGGAATTGAAGGAGCCGCAGGCGCTCTACGAAGCGCTGCAGGAAGAGCTGCGCGTGATGCTGGCGCCGGTCGCGAAGGATCTCGAGCTGCCGGCCAAGGGCGATGGCCCCTTCGTGATCCTGATGATCGGGGTCAACGGGGTCGGCAAGACCACCACCATCGGCAAGCTGGCCAAGCGCTACCAGAGCCAGGGCCGCAGCGTGATGCTGGCGGCGGGCGATACCTTCCGTGCCGCAGCGGTGGAACAGCTCAAGGTCTGGGGCGAGCGCAACAAGGTGCCGGTCATCGCGCAGCACACCGGTGCTGACAGCGCCTCGGTCATCTATGACGCCCTGGAAGCCGCCAAGGCGCGTAACGTCGATATCCTGATCGCCGATACCGCGGGCCGTCTGCACAACAAGAGCCATCTGATGGAAGAGCTCAAGAAGGTGCAGCGCGTGATGGCCAAGCTGGACGTCGCCGCGCCCCACGAAGTGATGCTGGTGCTGGATGCCGGGACCGGCCAGAACGCGCTGTCACAGGCCTCCACCTTCCATGAAGCGGTCAACATCACCGGCCTGACGCTGACCAAGCTGGATGGTACCGCCAAGGGTGGCATCATCTTCGCGCTGGCCAAGCAGCTCAATCTGCCGATTCGCTACATCGGTGTCGGGGAGGGAGTGGATGATCTGCGGCCCTTCGCGGCGGACGATTTCGTCAACGCCCTGTTCGCGCGTGCCGGAGAGGAAGAGGATGCACGTCCGGCGGATGGCGCGGAGACACGCGAGGCATGATTGCCTTCGAGCATGTGGGCAAGCGCTATGGAGGGCGCTTCGATGCACTCGCCGGGCTCGATTTTCGCATCGAGCGTGGCGAGATGGCGTTCCTGACCGGGCATTCCGGGGCAGGGAAGAGCTCATTGCTCAAGCTGATCATGCTCCTCGAGCGTCCCTCGCGTGGCCGTATCCTGGTGGCCGGGCACGATATCGGACGCCTGCATGCCTCGCAGGTGCCTTACTACCGCCGCCAGATCGGTGTGGTCTTTCAGGACCATCAGCTGCTGAGCGATCGCAACATCTTCCACAACGTGGCGCTGCCCCTGATGATCCAGGGGGTCACGCCGCGCGAGCAGGCGCGTCGCGTGCGTGCCGCTCTCGACAAGGTGGGCCTGCTGCATCGCGAGAAGGCGCTGCCCATCGAACTCTCCGGGGGGGAGCAGCAGCGCGTGGGCATCGCGCGTGCGGTGGTCAACAAGCCAGCCTTGCTGCTGGCGGATGAGCCGACCGGCAACCTGGACCCGAAACTCTCGACCGATATCATGCGTCTGTTCGAGGACTTCAATCGCATCGGTACCACGGTGATGATCGCCAGTCATGATCTGGCGCTGATCGCGCGTCTGCACCATCGCACGCTGGAGCTTTCCGACGGTCGCCTGATTGCCGACAAGGAGGCCCGATGAGCCCTCCCCGCACTCACCACGAGTCCTCGTCCGACAAGCGCCAGGCGGGAAGAGGTCGTGCCGCCAAGGCCGCCTCGGACGCTGTCGAATCCACGGAGTCTGTCGAGCGTCAGGCGCGCAAGGGCGCGCGCTCCAGCCGGATTTCCGTCGAGAGTCGCTATCGCAGCTGGCTGCGTCATCATGGCGCCATGGCGCGTGACAGCGCACGCCGTCTGCTGGTCACTCCGGTCGCCAGCCTGCTGACCATGCTGGCGATCGCCATCGCGCTGACACTGCCTGCCGCGCTGTGGCTGGCGCTGGACAGCGCGCGCCTGCTGGACAATGAGCTCAATGACAGCGCTCAGCTCACCCTCTATCTCGAGACGTCGGTCGACGAGAGCCAGGCACTGACGCTGTCGGACTCGCTGCGCGGCGCCCCGGGCGTCGGAGGCGTACGTCTGATCACTGCCGCCGAGGGCATGCAGGAATTCGCCCAGGCACTCGATCTCAAGCGCTCACTGAGCCTGCTGGACGACAACCCCTTGCCGGCCAGCATCGTCATCACGCCGCTGGATACCTCGCCGGAATCCGTCCGCGATCTCGCCGCACGCCTCGAGGGCGAGCCGGGCGTCGAGAGTGCACGGCTGGATCTGGCGTGGCTGGAGCGTCTGCGTCAATTGGGTGAGCTGGGTCAGAAAGTGACGCTGGGACTTGCGCTACTCTTCGGACTGGGGGGGCTGCTGGTGGTAGGCAATACCATCCGGCTGTCGGTGGAGAGCCGCCGGCAGGAGATCGAGGTCGTGACCCTGATCGGTGCGACCCACGCCTTCGTGCGGCGTCCCTTCCTGTATAGCGGTGCCTGGTATGGCCTGGGCGGCGGGTTGCTGGCGTGTGGCATTCTGGCGCTTGGCGGTAACTGGTTGGCGGCACCCGTGACGGCTCTTGTACAAAGTTATGGCGGCAACTATGTGTTGCCCGCACTGGGCATCACAGGGGGTACCACGCTGCTGTTTTCGAGTACAATACTGGGTTGGTTGGGGGCCTGGATCGCGGTCGGACGTCATCTGGCGAGTATTTCTCCGCGCTGATGCCGATCTTTTTTCGCGGTTTTCCGCCAGTGTTCCTCTCCAGAAAGGTCATCAGTTACGCTCCGGCAACAATTGCGCCGGGCGTCAGTGAAGGGGCTGGTGGGTGGTTAAACGTACCGCACACCCGCTGGCGTTACGAAGCGCTACTCGTCATGACAATTGTACACGTCATGTACAGCTATTGACGGGAACCTGTCGCAACCTTCACAGTCTCACTACTTGCATGCGTGTTAGGCAACCATGGAGACATCTGCATTATGAGCACCAGTCTTCAGCCACTTGGCCACCTGTCACCGGGTCAAGATCTAAACGGCTATATCCAGTCGGTGAACCGTATCGCTGTGCTTACTGCTGAAGAAGAGCATGAGCTTGCCCTGCGGTTGCATGAAGAGAATCATCTGGAGTCGGCCCGTCGACTCGTCATGTCGCACCTGCGTTTCGTGGTACATATCGCGCGCAGCTACAGTGGCTATGGCTTGCAGCAGGCGGACCTGATCCAGGAAGGCAATGTCGGCCTGATGAAAGCGGTCAAGCGCTTTGATCCCCATCAGGGCGTTCGCCTCGTGTCCTTTGCCGTGCATTGGATCAAGGCCGAGATTCACGAGTTCGTGCTGCGCAACTGGCGCATCGTGAAAGTCGCGACCACCAAGGCCCAGCGCAAGCTGTTCTTCAACCTTCGCGGTGCCAAGAAGCGTCTGGCATGGCTGAACAATGAAGAAGTGGACGCCATCGCAGGCGACCTGGACGTCAAGCCATCGGTGGTACGCGAGATGGAAAGTCGTCTCTCGGCACACGATGCCGGCTTCGATGCGGGTCCCAGTGATGACGAGAGCTCCGCTTACCAGGCGCCGGTCAATTATCTCGAGGACCACAGTCTCGATCCGGCGGCTCAGGTCGAGCAGCAGGATCTGGAAGATGACTCCCACGGGCGTCTGCTCAAGGCACTGGCAGCATTGGATGAGCGTTCGCGCGATATCCTCCAGCAGCGCTGGTTGAGCGACAACAAGGCGACGTTGCACGAGCTGGCAGACATCTACAGTGTCTCGGCAGAACGTATCCGTCAGCTGGAAAAGAACGCCATGAAGAAGCTGCGTGAATCGATGGGTGACATGAGCGAAGGGTTCGCTGCCTGACACTCCCTCGCTGACTTCCCGCAGTAGATGAAGCCCCGCCGGTGTTCCGGCGGGGCTTCTGTCGTTGAGGGACAGTGAAACGACCGGCTATGGCAGTAGACAGTTGTATCGTGCAACAGAATGTTTCATTCTGTTGCACTACGCTAAGCGGTCATTTCCCTTCCTCATTGGTGGCTATGTGGACCCGATTACCTCGCGTCAACCAGGCACACATTCACTGTGGCGCATCCTTGGCATCAATGTCGCTTTGCTGGTGGTGTTGGGCGGGCTGTTTCTGGCGGGACAATGGTTTGATGTCCGCGAACAGGAGATGCAACGCCTCGAAGCGCTCGATACGCAACTGCACATCTCGACTGAACAGCTCGTGGCGGATGTCGCCCGCGAGATGATGGTGCTCGAGCGTGTGTTGCACGAGGAGACACCAAGGCAGTGGAGAGGCTCGCTCGAGAGTGCGCTGGGGCGTCATCCGGCGCTGGTCTCCCTGATGATGGTGCCGTTCGCCGATTATCGTGGCAGCAGCCTCAATCAGATCGGTGTCGGGCGCAGCTGCAAGTGGCAGCTCTCGCAGGCCGAGGCGCAATCCCTGCCCGGCAGAAGCAATCTGTTGTTCGGTTCGGCATTGCCTCTCGGGTCCGGACAGCCCGGCTTGCCTTTCTATCGCCATATGCAGCTCGAGGACAAGGCGTGGCTGCTGATCGGGTGCCTGGATTTCTCGGAGTCCAGAAGTCTGCTGGCCAATCCGGGGGCGGATGACGGGCAGCGCCTGCGCCTGTTCTCGACCAACGGTCTGCTGCTGTTTTCCAGCCCCCAGGAGCACGCGCTGGGGGTGACGGGAAAGTTGCCGTTGCCGACGCTGGCCAACATGGGCAAGTACATCTCCGAGCGTGGCGTGCGGCGCTATCACGTGGACGGCTTTGATGGCCGTCCGCGCATGGCGGCGGGCAGTTTTATCGCACCACTCAAGCTGTTCAGCGTCGTCAGTCAGCCCGTCTCGAGCCTGTGGTGGGTCTGGTGGCAGCGTATCTGGTTCGGTCTGCTGCTGGGGGGCATCTTCCTGGTGGTGCTTGGCGTGATGATCGCGCGTGCCGAGCGGCAACGCAGTGAGCGCCACGATGAGCTGGAGGGCGAGCTTGAATCGATGGCGGCGCGCTCGCGTACTCTGGTGACCTTGATGGATAACCTGCCCGGTGTGGTGTATCGCATCGAGGTCAACACCGGCACGCTGACCTTCATCAGCAGTGGTGCCGCGGAATTGTTCGGCCGTTCAGCCGAGTCTCTGGTCGGGGCCGGCATCACCCTCAATGAGCTGATCCATCCCGAGGATCGCCCGTCCGTCGCGTCGGCGCGTCACTGGGCGATGTGCGCTCAGATGCGTCATGAACAGGTGTTCAGAATCGTCGCGGATCACGAGCGCTGGGTGCTGGACCGCAGCGTGATGATCGAGGGAGAGGAGGGTGTACGTTACTGGGAAGGCCTGCTGCTGGATATCAGCGCCCACAAGGAGTCGGAGCGTCAGCTCGACTACCTGGCGCGCCACGATGCCTTGACGGGGCTCTACAACCGCAAGGCCTTCATGGCGGCGGCGGATGAGCGGGTCGCGATCGGAGGCGTGATGATCTATGCCGACATCGATCGCTTCTCGACGGTGAATGATGGCCTGGGGCATGAGGCGGGGGATCAGCTGCTGGTCTCGATCGGTGAGCGCCTGCGGCGCATCCTGCCGCCCGGTGGCCTGGTCGCGCGTCTCGGGGCGGATGAGTTCGGCCTCTATTTCCCTCAGGTCGGCGAGCAAGCCGAGCAGATCGTGGCCGATGTCCAGCAGAAGCTGGAGCGCCCCTTCACGATTCTCGGGCGTCCCTTGATCATCAGCCTGACGGCCGGTTACTCCTTGGCCGAGGCAGATGGTGATGCCCAGGCGTTGATGCTCAATGCGGACGTGGCGCTCTATCATGCCAAGTCGCGTGGCGATCATGCCCTGCGCTGGGAGTCCTCGCTGGACAAGCATGTCGCCTCGCGCATGACGCTGGAGCAGGACCTGCGTCAGGCCATCGAGCGCCAGCAGCTCTTCCTTCACTACCAGCCGCAGCTGAACGCGGCGGGAGAGCTGCTGGGGGTCGAGGCGTTGCTGCGCTGGCAGCATCCTGAGCTGGGCATGATCTCTCCGGCCCAGTTCATTCCGCTCGCGGAAGAGACGGGACTCATCTTCCGGCTGGGGCGTTTCGTGCTGGAAGAGGCCTGCGCCCAGATGGTGCGCTGGCAGGAAAGCGGCCTTTACATGCCGCGCATGGCCGTCAACCTCTCGGCGCGCCAGCTGACCTCGGGCTATGAGCATGAAGTGATCAGCGTGCTCGAGAGTCAGAATCTCGCGCCGACGCGCCTGGAGGTCGAGGTCACGGAGACCCTGTTGATCCAGGACATGGAGGGTGGGCTCAGCGTGCTTAGAGCGCTGCGGGAGCTTGGTGTGCGTGTGGCGCTGGATGACTTCGGGCAGGGATACTCGTCACTGTCCTATCTGTCTTCCCTGCCGCTGGATGTGCTCAAGGTCGACCGCAGCTTCGTGATGAAGATGGACGCCCTGGCGGAAGATGCGTCCGAGCAAGGGCGCGGCGGTCAGGTGGCCAGCGAGCAGGGAGCCAATGAGCAGGCCATCCAGCTGGTAGGTGCCATCATCAGTCTGGGGCATTCGATGGGGCATGAGATCGTGGCGGAAGGTGTCGAGACACAGGCGCAGTTCGAGGGGCTCAAGCGATTGCGCTGCGACAGTTATCAGGGCTACCTGCTGGCACGCCCGATGACGGCGACGGCCATCGTCGAGCGCTATGGGCCTGGCAACTGAGTCTGCACGTGAAGGTGGCATGAAAAAGCCCCCGTCTCTTCGAGGCGGGGGCTTTTCTTTTGCTCAAGCGGAGGGCCGTCAGACGGCAATCCGCTCCTGGCTGCTCAGCAGCAGGTCGCGACTCAACAGTCTCCACTGTTCTTCCCAGTGCTCGGTGGGTCGCTTGCGATAGTCGCTGCGAACATACTGTCCGATGCGGCCTTCGGCACTGGCCAGCAGAAGATTGGCTGCGGCTGTCACGGTAATGGCAGGCCGCAGGCCTTCACGAGGCTCGGCCTCGCGCAGCACCTGCTTGAGCTGGGTCTCGAGACGTTCGAACAGCTGCGCCATGCGCACGCGCAGACGAGCCGTCTCCCCGGTCAGGGCATCGCCGTTGAGCAGACGGCACAGTCCGGGATTCTTCTCGGCAAAGCCAAGCAGCAGGCTCAGGATATGGTGCACCCTGGCATGAGCCGTATCGTTGTCCTGCAGAATCAGCGCGATGCGCTCGAACAGGGTGCTCTCGATGAACTCGATCAGCCCTTCGAACATGCGCGCCTTGCTGGGGAAGTGACGATAGAGTGCAGCCTCGGAGACGCCGACCTGACGTGCCAATGCCGCGGTGGTGATACGTTTGCCGCTGTCCTCTTCCAGCATCAAGGCAAGTGCCTGGAGGATCTGTTCGCGACGTGATTGTTTTGGATTCGCCTGCGTCATGGAATCTTGTCATTTCTCGCGGCCTGCAGCGATGTGCTGCGGGCGGGTCCGTGTCCTGAGGCGTGTCGCTGGCCTCGCGCGAATCACCGGAAGTCTGGCCCCGGCTTTATGCTCTTCATGCCTTGGAGGTGTCCGGATCAGCATTGCTGATCAAGGTGCCGACACCGGCATTGGTGAAGATTTCCAGCAGGGTGGCATGCGGTACGCGACCATCGATGATGTGTGCACTGCGCACGCCCTGCTTGACGGCATCCAGCGCGCAGCTGATCTTGGGCAGCATGCCGCCATAGATGGTGCCATCCTCGATGAGTCCATCCACCGCTTCGGTGGTCAGCCCCGTCATGACTTCGCCCTCGGCGTTCAGAAGGCCGGCGACGTTGGTCAGCAGCATCAGCTTCTCCGCCCCCAGCGCTTCTGCGACCTTGCCGGCGACCAGGTCGGCATTGATATTGTAGCTGCGTCCCTCATCGTCGACGCCGATCGGCGCGATCACCGGAATGAAGTCATTGCGGGTCAGCAGCTCGATCAGATCCGTCGAGACATGCTCGACTTCACCGACGTGACCGATATCGATGATTTCCGAGGCATTCATGCCCGGCATGTGGCGGGTGACCTTGAGCTGACGCGCGCGAATCTGGCCGCTGTCCTTGCCGGTGACGCCGATGGCCTTGCCGCCGCACTGGTTGATCAGATTGACGATGCCCTTGTTGACCAGGCCGCCCAGTACCATCTCGACCACATCCATGGTCTCTGAGTCGGTCACGCGCATGCCGTCAACGAAGCGTGATTCGATGTTCAGCTTCTTGAGCAGGGCGCCGATCTGAGGGCCGCCGCCGTGCACGACCACCGGATTGATGCCGACTTCCTTCATCAGCACCATGTCGCGGGCAAAGGAGTCGATCAGGGTATCTTCGGTCATGGCGTTGCCGCCGTATTTGACCACCACGGTCTTGCCCGAGAACTGCTGGATATAGGGCAGGGCTTCGGACAGGACCTCGACCACCTGGTGCGGGTCGCGGTTGGCGTGGCTCATCAACGTATCACTCCACAGAAATTGGGTCCGAAAGGAGAGTTCGGACGCTGTCACTCGAGACTATCACTTGCGTTACGCCTGCGCGCACCACGTCATGGAAAGAGGTGATGGCAACCGGCGCTGCCATGGGAAAGAGTCACCCGGGCCGGGGAGTCAGCGGACCGGCACGGCGGTCATCCTGCTGCCGCGCCGGTCGTTGATCGCCTGCCCGGGCCGATCAGAACGCCTCGATCAGAACGGGGCGGTGATGCTTGGCTCGGCCTGCTTCAGTGCGGCACGGAAGCTGTCCTTGATGCGCTCCAGCGCCGCCTCTGACTTGCCTTCGAAGCGCAGTACCAGCACCGGTGTGGTGTTGGAGGCGCGGCACAGGCCCCAGCCGTCGGCGTAGTCGACGCGAATGCCATCCAGCGTGGTCTTCACGCCGTCGTCACCGAAGTCACCTTCGCTGGCCAGTCGCTCGACGATAGCGAACTTGGTCTCATCGGTCACTTCCACGTTGATCTCGGGGGTGCCCAGATCCTGCGGATAGCGTGCGAAGAAGGTGTCGGCATCGACATCCTGCTTGGCGAGGATTTCCAGCAGGCGCGCCGCGCCGTAGAGGCCGTCGTCGAAGCCGAACCAGCGCTCCTTGAAGAAGATATGGCCGCTCATCTCGCCGGCCAGGGCCGCGCCTGTTTCCTTCATGCGCGCCTTGATCAGGGAGTGGCCGGTGCGCCACATTTCCGGTGTGCCCCCCGCCTTCTCGATCACGGTGGCCAGGTTGCCGGTGCACTTGACGTCGAAGATGATGCGCGCGCCCGGTACACGTTCGATGAGGTCTTCCGACAGTGCCATCATCAGACGGTCGGGATACAGGATCTCGCCCTTGGGCGTGACGACGCCGAGGCGATCGCCGTCGCCATCGAAGGCCAGACCGATGTCCGCGCCGGTTTCCTGCATGGTTCTGATCAGGTCCTGCAGGTTTTCCGGCTTGCCCGGGTCCGGGTGATGGTTCGGGAAGTTGCCATCGATCTCCTCGAACAGCGGGATGGTCTCGACGCCGAGGCGACGGATCAGCTCCGGGCCCAGCTCACCGGCCACGCCATTGCCGCAATCGACCACTGCCTTGAGCGGACGCTTGACGACCACGTCGCCGGTAATCTGATCCAGGTAGCGTTCGCGCACGTCTTCTTCACGCAGGCTACCTTCGCCTTGCGCCAGATCGCCTTCCTGCAGGCGGCGATAAAGGTCGGTGATGGTGTCGCCGGACAGGGTCTCACCCGCCAGCACGATCTTCAGACCGTTGTAGTTGGCCGGGTTGTGGCTGCCGGTCAGCATTACGCCGGAGCGGGTGCCTTCCAGGATATTGGTGGCGTAGTAGAGCACCGGGGTCGGCACCATGCCGATGTCGATGACATCACGGCCGGCATCGCGCAGGCCGGCAATCAGCGCCTTGGACAGGCGCGGGCCGGAGAGGCGACCATCGCGGGCGACCACGACGGTGGACTCACCGCGTGCCGCGGCTTCGCTACCGATGGATTGGCCGATGGCGCGCACGCCGTCTTCGGTGAGGGTCTCATCCACGATGCCACGGATGTCGTAGGCGCGAAAAATTGAAGCGGGTACCTGACTCATGGTGCATCCCTGTCGGTTGAATCAATCGTGAGAAGTCATGGCCGGCATGCCGTGCGAACACTATCGCGGCATGCCGACGGGTGCGGCTAGCAAGCGGTTCCATCTGTCACGGAGCGCTGTCGGGTTTCGGTGGCGAGTCGTCTGCAATGAGCTGTCAGTGACGGCCTGTCAGTGACGACCCGTCAATGACGACCAGAATGGCCAAAGCCGCCTTCACCGCGCTGGCTGGCCTCGAATTCCGTGACCTCGACCAGTTCGGCCTGTACAACCGGGACTAGCACGTACTGTGCCAGTCGCTCACCGGGTTCCAGCACGAACTCGCTGTCGCCGCGGTTCCAGACCGAGATCATCAGTTCGCCCTGGTAGTCGGAATCGATCAGACCGACCAGATTGCCCAGCACGATGCCGTGTTTATGCCCCAGACCGGAGCGCGGCAGGATCATGCCGGCCAGCGCCGGGTCGGCGATATGGATAGCCAGGCCGGTGCGCACCAGCTCACAGGCGCCCGGGGCCAGTGTCAGCGGGGCATCCAGCAGTGCGCGCAGGTCCATGCCGGCACTGCCGGGAGTCGCATGGTGGGGTAGCGGGTAATCGCGAACGCGCTCGTCGAGGATCTTGAGTTCGAGCCGGGGGCGGGTCATCTAAGGTGTTTCCTGGTCATCGATGGCGGAGGTCGCCATGTTCAAATTGGCGGCGCCATGGAGGGCGCCGTCTTGATGCAGTGCCAGTGCGCGCTCGAGAATCGCACGCGCCAGCGCAATCTTGGGACAGGCCGCGATGGCCTGTTCATGCAGTCTGTCATTTGCCTGGCCGGGGTGTCGCCATACCAGGGTGGCGGCATTGCTGTCACTGCCGAACCCCAGTCCCGGGGTGCTGACGTCATTGGCCACGATCATGTCGAGACGCTTGCGTGTCAGCTTGTCGCGGGCATAGCGAAGGACATCGCGAGTCTCGGCGGCGAAGCCGACCACCAGCGGAGCGGGCTGTCCGCTGGCGCGCCGCGCCTGACTCTGCTCGGCAATGCCGGCAATGATATCGGGATTGCGGATCAGATGGACCTGCATCTGTTCTTCGCCGGCCTGCTTCTTGAGCTTGTGCTCGGCGACAGCGGCAGGTCGGAAGTCGGCGACGGCGGCGCAGCCGATGAAGACCTGGCTATCCTGCAGCGCCGCTTCGGCAGCGCCTTGCATCTGCAAGGCTGACTCGACATCGATGCGCTCGACGCCAGGCGGTGTGGGCAGGGCGACAGGCCCACTGATCAGGCGAACTCTTGCGCCCAGTGCCGCGGCTTCGCTGGCCAGGGCATACCCCATCTTTCCGGAGCTGTGATTGCTCAGATAGCGCACCGGATCCAGCGCTTCCCGGGTTGGACCGGCGGTGATGGTGATGGTCAGGCCCGCTGCCGGCAATGGTGCCGGCTCGCCCTCGTCGAGCAGCGCGCTCAGACCGGCGACGATCTCCTCTGGCTCGAGCATGCGCCCGGCTCCCACGTCGCCGCACGCCTGTTCGCCCCTGGCCGGGCCGAGCAGCGTCCAGCCATCGGCACTGAGCTGCCGGGCGTTGCGCTGGGTGGCGGGGTGCGCCCACATCGCCTGATTCATCGCCGGGGCCACGACCCAGCGTGCGCTGTTGGCCAGGCACAGGGTAGTGATCAGATCATCGGCACGGCCATGGGCCAGGCGGGCCATGAGGTCGGCAGTGGCGGGGGCGATGAGAATGACCTCCGCCCAGCGCGCCAGCTCGATATGTCCCATGCCGGCCTCTGCCTCAGGATCGAGCAGCGAGGTATGCACGGGATTGCCCGACAGCGCCTGCAGGGTCAACGGCGTGATGAAGGCCTGGGCACCTTCGGTCATGGCGACGCGTACCTCGCCCCCGGCCTTTTTCAGCAGACGAGTGATGAGCGCCGCCTTGTACGCTGCGATACCGCCGCTGATGCCCAGCAGAATGCGCCGTCCGGCGAGTGAGTGCATGGTGTCCTGCATCCCTGATCCGTCAATGTCAAAGCTCTCGCGTTCGCCTCTACCATATCACCGTGATGCAACCTTGCGTAGCGTCGCTGGCCGGGCACGCCGTCTGTCGCGGGTGCGGACACTGACCTGTCGCGGTACGACGAGCCGCGAGCCAGGAAGGCTCAGCCAGCCAGAAAGCGCGCCAGGCATGCAAGCGTTGAGAGTGACGCTGGCGGCAGTGACGGGCGAAGACCACGCTTCTCAGTCCAAATGCTGATGTCGCGTCATGCTCCTTGGCGTGTCGGTGGGCCTGCCCTGAGGCAGGCATGGCCACTCTCGTGGCGCGCCGGATGTCAGCATCACTGTCACGAGAGGAGAGTGTGCATGGGCATCAGGGAGTGGCCAATCGGGGAGCGGCCCCGTGAGAAGCTTCTGTCATCGGGGGCTGCTGCGCTGTCAGATGCCGAGTTGCTGGCAATCTTCCTGCGAGTGGGAATCAAGGGGCGTTCGGCGGTGGACCTGGCGCGCGATCTGTTGACCACCTTCGGCGGGCTGCGCCCACTGCTGGAAGCCAGTCAGCAGGATTTCTGTGCTGCGCGAGGCCTGGGAGATGCCAAGTATGTACAGTTGCAGGCGTCGCTGGAGCTGTCCCGTCGACACCTGGAAAGCCTGTTGATGCGCGGCGCGGCATTGACCTCACCGCTGCTGGTACGGCGCTACCTCTCCTCTCATCTGCGTGATCTGCCACATGAGGTCTTCGCCGCACTCTTCCTGGATAGTCAGCATCGCGTCATTCGCTTCGAGACACTCTTCACCGGCACGCTGGATGCTGCTGCCGTCTATCCGCGTGAAGTGGTCAAGCGGGCGCTGGCGCTCAACGCGGGCGCCTTGATACTCGCCCACAACCATCCCTCCGGAGTGGCGGAGCCCAGTGATGCCGATCGTCGTATCACCCAGCGCCTGGAAGAGGCGTTGGGGCTTTTCGATATCCGGGTGCTGGATCACTTCGTGGTGGGGGACGGCGAGGTGATTTCCTTCGCCGAGCGTGGCTGGTTGTGAGCCAGGCACCGCCTCGGTCTTGCGCGACCTCTTTCGACAAGGCGCTGAGACGAGAGCAGGGGGTAAGAGAAGGAAGAAGAAGGAGCGGATGGGAAGGAGGCGCCCTGCGGATGTCCGGTCTGGTCAATTGTCGGGCCTGCCGGGTGACAGGGATTGCAAAACAGGGCGTCGATTGTGGTAATGTTGCGCCTCCCGTACCACCCACCACAGAATTCGCGACCACTCTGGCCGACATTGGCTGAGTGAAGCGTCTGGCTAAGCAAGCGTCTGTACCGATGTGACAGCTCGGGCGAAGCGTGTTGGCGAAAAAAATCCGTCTTGGGCGTGCTTTCGCGTTCCTCTTCGGGTAAAATGCTGCGCCTGCACGTTCCAGTACCCTGAAGCTTGTCTTCCGGAATGGACGTAACACACTTTGAAATCAGGGCATGAGGCGGCGCCTGCCACTTCCGGTTTGCCCGACAGGTTTTGAACAACTTAGCCAACGCAGCGGTTGGAGGCTCCAATGTCCAAAGTATGTCAGGTTACCGGCAAGCGCCCGGTGACTGGTAACAACGTTTCTCACTCCCAGCGCAAGACTCGTCGCCGGTTCCTGCCGAACCTGCACACCCACCGTTTCTGGGTTGAATCCCAGCAGCGCTTCGTCAAGCTGCGCGTCTCTACCAAGGGCATGCGCATCATTGACAAGAAGGGTATCGACGAAGTCCTCAAGGACCTCACTGCACGTGGCGAGCGCTTCTAAACACTAGAAGACAGCCCCTGTAGCAATGGCAACCGAGCCGAGGGCAACGCTCTCAATCGTTCGGTGAATGCGACTGTGGAAGGAAACTGAAAATGCGTGACAAGATCAAGTTGGTGTCAAGTGCCGGTACTGGCCACTTCTACACCACAGACAAGAACAAGCGTAACACTCCGGACAAGCTTGAATTCAAGAAGTACGATCCGGTCGTTCGCAAGCACGTGATGTACAAGGAAGCCAAGATCAAGTGATCTTGTCTCCCGCCAGCGTGCTGTCGGAACCCTCGAAAACCCGGTCCTGACCGGGTTTTCGAGTATCTGGATGTCGGAGTTCCGGCATCCTGCAACAGGGTGGCGGCTTCTGTCGTCACCCTGTTGTGCGTCTGGCGGTCAGTCGAGGAGGAAGCATGCCCGAATTACCGGAAGTCGAGACGACTCGCCGTGGTATCGCGCCATTGGTCGAGGGCCAGGAGGTCACCGAGGTGATCGTGCGTCAGCCACGGCTGCGCACGCCAGTACCGAGTGAGCTGGCGGAGTGGCTGGTGGGGCAGCGTTTCGGTGAGCTCTCGCGCCGTGCCAAGTACCTGCTGTTGCCGATCGCCGATGGCCACCTGCTCTGGCATCTGGGCATGTCCGGCAGTCTGAGGCTGGTACCCATCGGCACGCCGCCCCGTACGCATGACCATGTCGATGTAGTGCTGGGCAATGGCCAGGTGTTGCGCTATCACGACCCGCGTCGCTTCGGTTTCGTCGACTTCGTGCGCGGTGACCCGCACGCTGACACACGTCTGGCGAGGCTCGGGCCGGAGCCCTTGTCGGACGCCTTCACCGGTGAGCTTCTCTTCGCGCGCTCGCGCAAGCGACGCGTGGCGATCAAGCCTTTCCTGATGGACAACGCCAATGTGGTCGGCGTGGGCAACATCTACGCCAGTGAGGCGCTCTTCATGGCTGGCATCGACCCGCGTCGTCCGGCGGGGGAGACCTCTCTGGAGGAATATGAGCGCCTCGCCGAGGCCTCGCGCAGCGTGCTGGCGGCTGCCATCGAGCAAGGCGGTACCACCTTGCGTGATTTCGTCGGTGGTGATGGCAAGCCCGGCTACTTCGCCCAGCGCCTCAACGTCTATGGGCGAGGGGGCGAGCCCTGCCGTGAGTGTGGCCATGAGATCATGAGCCTGGTGCTCGGGCAGCGTGCCAGCTGCTTCTGCCCTCATTGCCAGAGCTAGTGCCGTTCGTGCCGGCACGGGTCAGACATGTCTCGCTGGCCCTTGATGATCACTTGACCGGAGGCTCCGTGACCGGGGCCGCCATGACGACTAGAATGGCCCCATTCGGGCGCGCCCTGTCGTCGTCCTGTCCCTTTCCCTGTCTTATGGATGATTCCCGTGACTGAACGTCTGCGCCTGAAGAAGAATGCTGATCGCCGCCTCAAGGCTGGCCATCTGTGGCTGTACTCCAATGAAGTCGATACCGTCGCGACGCCGCTCAAGAATTTCGAGCCGGGTGCCCAGGCGATCATCGAGGCCAGCAACGGCCGCGCGATGGGCGTTGCCTACGTCAACCCGAACTCGCTGATCTGCGCGCGTATCGTCTCGCGCAACCCGGAACAGCGTCTGGACCGCTCGCTGCTGGTGCATCGCTTCAACCAGGCACTGTCGCTGCGCGAGAGCCTCTATGACAAGCCGTTCTACCGTCTGGTCCACGGCGAGGGCGACCTGCTGCCGGGTCTGATCGTCGATCGCTTCGGCGACGTGCTGGTCTGCCAGCTCAACACCTTCGGCATGGAGCGACTGGCGGAAGTGATCGTCGATGCGCTCTTGAAGGTCGTCAAGCCGACCGCCATCGTGTTCAAGAACGATTCCAGCGGTCGCCGTCAGGAACAGCTCGAGCGCAACGTCGAAGTCGTCTATGGCGAGCTGCCGGAAAGCGTGCTGCTGGAAGAGAATGGGGTCCAGTTCAGCGCGCCGGTACTGGATGGCCAGAAGACCGGCTGGTTCTATGACCACCGCGACAACCGTGCCTGGCTGAATCGTCAGGTGGCAGGCAAGCGCGTGCTGGACCTGTTCAGCTACGTCGGTGGCTGGGGGGTGCAGGCGGCGGCGCATGGCGCCAGCGAAGTGCTGTGTGTCGACGCCTCCGGTGCGGCACTTGAGCGTGTCTCGGGCAACGCCGTGCTCAACGGTGTCGAAGATCGCGTCTCCATCGCGGAGTCGGATGTCTTCGAGGCACTGACGGCCCTGCGCGCGGAAGGCGAGCAGTTCGACGTCATCATCGCGGATCCGCCCGCCTTCATCCGCAAGCGCAAGGACATCACCAACGGTGAGCGCGCCTATGCACGCCTCAACCGTGAAGCCATGCGTCTGCTGGGCCGCGACGGTCTGCTGATGTCCGGCTCCTGCTCCATGCATCTCGCGCCGGAGCGCCTGATGGATGTGGTGCGTGGCGCCGTGCGTCACCAGGACCGCCACGGTCAGGTCATCTTCCAGGGCCATCAGGCCAGCGACCACCCGGTGCACCCGTCCATCCCCGAGACCTCCTACCTCAAGGCGCTCGGTGTGCGGGTCTATCGCGACTGAGATCGAGTCTCGGGTCGCGACCAGGAGCGCGATCGGGATCGCGAGCGATGAACGTGTCCTTTGACACGAACGACAACGCCGCCCTTCGGGGCGGCGTTGTCGTTGATGGCTTCCGTAGCGCCCGGACTCTGATAGTCTGACGGCATGTATCGACGACTGACATCCCATCACAATCTCGTGCTGCTGGATCACTGGCGCAACCTTCTGGAAAGCGAGGGTATCCCGTGCGAGCTGCGCAACCGTCTGCTGGGTTCGGCAGCCGGGGAGTTGCCCGTCAACGATTGCGAGCCGCAATTGTGGGTTGCCGAGCACAATCTCGCCCGCGCTCGCCAGCTGCTGGCACATATCGAGGCCGCGCCTGCGCAGCCGGATTGGCAGTGCGCCTGCGGGGAGCGTCTCGAAGGCAGCTTCAGTGAATGCTGGTCCTGCGGTGCCAGTGCGCCCATGCGTGATGATGCAGGGCCCCGCGAGCAGGATGATGACACGGAGTTCGTGGCATGACGGACGTACAGGCATCGGAGACCGTCATTGGCAACACGGCCCCCTTGCGGGAAACCTGTGAAGGGTGGGCGCTGCCGTCTCCCTTCCTGCTGCCGATCGCGGTAAGTGTCGAGGCGCTGGATGGCTATGGCCATGTCAACAATGCCGAATACGTGCGCTGGCTGGAGAGAATCAGCTGGGCACATTCCGAAGCGTTGGGGCTGGGCCTTGAACACTATCGTGCCCAGGATCGTGGCATGGCGGTGCACCGCCACGAGATCGACTATCTGGCCAGCGCACGGCTTGGCGATTCGCTGATGCTGGCCACCTGGCTGGTGGATTGCGATGGTCGCCTGAGTCTGACGCGCCGCTTTCAGCTGCGTCGTTGCTCGGATGGCCTGACGCTGTTGGAGGCACGCACGCGCTTCGTCTGCATCGAACTCTCGAGTGGGCGAGCCAGACGCATGCCTGAGGCTTACCGTGAATGCTATTCGGCGGCGCTGGTGAGCGAGGATGCTGCCAGCCAACGATGATTCCCTGCATTCCACTGCATTGCTGTCGTGTTTTGGTGAATCTTGCTGGCATCTGATTGGCGCGACACTGACGAGTCTGCTGTGCTTGTAGGAGGTGTCGAGGTGACATCGCCATATTCCGCCAGCAGTGCAAGGAGCTCGTCATGCAGATCGCCGTGCCGAAGGAAATCAAGAACCACGAATATCGTGTCGCTCTGACGCCCGCCGGGGTGCGAGAGCTGATTGCCCATGGCCATGACGTCATCGTCGAGCGTGGTGCGGGTGAGGGCAGTGGGTTCAGTGACGCCGAGTACCAGGGGGTCGGGGCTCGTCTTGAATCGGATGTCGAGCAGGTCTTTCGCGAGGCCGAGCTGATACTCAAGGTCAAGGAGCCTCAGCCGGCCGAGGTGGCACGTCTCACCAGCGGCCAGACATTGTTCACCTACCTGCATCTGGCCGCCGCCCGTGAGCTGACCGAAAGCCTGCTGGATAGCGGGGTGACCGCGATTGCCTACGAGACCATCACCGACACCGCCGGTGGTCTGCCGCTGCTGGCACCCATGAGTCGCGTTGCCGGGCGCATGGCGATCCAGGCCGGCGCGCATGCGCTGGAGAAGGCGCAAGGCGGGATGGGGGTGCTGTTGCCCGGTGTGCCTGGCGTGCCACCGGCGCGGGTCACGGTGATCGGCGGCGGTGTGGTCGGGGAGAACGCGGCGCGCATGGCGCTGGGGCTGGGCGCCGAGGTGGTGATTCTCGATACGTCATTGAACCGCCTCGAGACGCTGGATCACCGCTATCAGGGGCAGATTCGTACGGTCTATTCGACATCCGAGGCACTGGATGAGGCGGTACGCCATTCGGCATTGATCATTGGGGCCGTGCTCGTGCCCGGTGCCGCGGCCCCCAAGCTGATCCGTCGCGGGCATCTGCGCAACATGATGCCCGGTGCGGTACTGGTGGATGTCGCGATCGATCAGGGCGGATGTTTCGAGACCAGTCGCGCCACGACCCATGCGGAACCGACCTATCTCGTCGATGGTGTCGTGCATTATTGCGTGGCCAACATGCCGGGGGCCGTGGCGCGTACCTCGACCCAGGCACTCACCAGCGCGACGCTGCCTTATGTGGTGAAGCTCGCCAATGGCGGCTATCGCAAGGTATTGCGGGAAGATCGTCACTTCGCGGCAGGCCTCAACGTGCATGCCGGCCAGCTGACGATTGCGGAAGTCGGCGCTGCCTTCGGCATGCCGGTGATCTCGCTGGAAGATGCCCTGGCAAAGGGCTGACGCCTGCCGGCGGGTACATGGCGTGCATGGGGCGCTGGTCGTCTGTCCGGCCCTTACGAAGGCCATGCCCCTCAGGGTAAGATGAGTGCAATGCAGCGGCAGGACATGGCGGGTTCATCGCATCGTGATGCGCGCCGTCGTGCCCTGTCGTGATTCATTGTGAGCAGGTCCCGCCAAGTGGCACGCTCCCCGACTCAGACGCCCAAGAAGTGCATCCATGACCAAGACCCGCGTTCTTACCGGCATCACGACCACCGGCACCCCTCACCTCGGCAACTATGTCGGCGCCATCAAGCCCGCCATCGAGGCCAGCCAGGACCCGACGGTCCAGTCCTTCTATTTCCTCGCCGATTTCCATGCTCTGATCAAGTGTCAGGACCCGAAGCGCGTGCAGGAATCCCGCCGTGAGATCGCCGCCACCTGGCTGGCGCTGGGGCTGGACACCGACAACGCCATCTTCTATCGCCAGTCGGATGTGCCGGAGATTCCGGAGCTGATGTGGTTGCTCAACTGTGTCTGCGCCAAGGGCCTGATGAACCGTGCGCATGCCTACAAGGGCGCCGTGGCCGAGAACGAGGAAGCGGGCATCGAGGACGTGGATCGTGGCATCAGCATGGGGCTGTTCAGCTATCCGGTGCTGATGGCGGCGGACATCCTGATGTTCAATGCCCACAAGGTGCCGGTGGGGCGTGACCAGATCCAGCATATCGAGATGGCGCGTGACATGGCCGGGCGCTTCAACCACCTCTTCAAGGGCAACTACTTCACCATGCCCGAGGCGGTGACCGACGAGAAATCCCAGCTGCTGCTAGGCCTCGATGGCCGCAAGATGTCCAAGAGCTACAACAACACCATTCCGCTGTTCGGCACCGAGAAGCAGCTGCTCAAGAGCGTGCGCAAGATCAAGACCAATTCGCTGGAGCCGGGGGAGCCGAAGGACCCGGATACCTGTTCCCTGTTCCAGATCTATTCGGCCTTCGCCACCGAGGCGGAAGTCGCCGCCATGCGTGAGCAGTACGCCGCCGGCATTGGCTGGGGCGATGCCAAGAATCAGCTGTTCGAATACCTGAACGACCATCTCAAGGCGCCGCGTGAGCGTTACGTCGAGCTGATGGAAGATCCGGCACATGTCGAAGCCATCCTCAAGCGTGGTGCCGAGCGTGCGCGCGATGAGGCCGCGCCGATGATGGAGCGCCTGCGTCGTGCCGTCGGTCTGGGCAACTTCGTGTAATCTCGAGGACACCCCGCACAGACCGGCACCAGACGCCCGCCATCGCTTTCGATGGCGGGCGTCGTCGTCTGGGAGGTGAGCTGACGGGGGTGACTTATATTCCATGGCGGAATGGATGGCGTGCTGAAAATTCGTTCACAGCTATAAGGCAACGCGTTAGGCTTGCCGCATTGATGAACGCGACATGACGACTTCGTTCAAGGAGCAAGACATGAGTCACGATGCGATACCCGGCAAGGCCAGCCAGTCCGGCCTGCCGACGACCGCCATCAACCCGAAGGCCATTCTGGCCGGAGGCTTGCTGGTGGTGGCTGCCATCCTGCTGGGGATGGTGTCCGGCTGGCGCCAGGGCTTGCTGCTGCTGGTGGGGGGCGCGCTGGGCGTGGTGCTCTACCACGCGGCCTTCGGCTTCACCTCCGCCTGGCGAGTCTTCATCACCGAGCGCCGAGGACGCGGCCTGCGTGCCCAGATGCTGATGCTGGCGATCGCCGTGGTGCTGTTCTTCCCGGTGCTGGCCTCGGGCAGCCTGTGGGGGCAGGAGGTCTCCGGCTTCGTCTCGCCGCTGGGTATCTCGGTGGTGGTCGGTGCCTTCCTGTTCGGGCTCGGCATGCAGCTGGGCGGCGGCTGCGCCTCGGGCACGCTGTTCACCGTCGGTGGCGGCAATGCGCGCATGGTGATCACCCTGATCTTCTTCTGCGTCGGCTCGGTGATCGGCACCGCGCACTTCAGCTGGTGGCAGAGCCTGCCGTCGCTGCCCGCCGTCTCGCTGGTGGACAGCTTCGGCGCGCTGGGTGGCATCATCGTCAGCCTGGTGCTGTTCGCCATCATCGTGGTGGTGACACGCACGCTGGAGAAGCGCCGTCACGGTGAGCTCGAGAAGGCCACCGTGACCGACAGTCAGCCGCGTGGTCTGTCACGCTTTCTGCGGGGTCCCTGGCCGCTGCTGGCGGGTGCCGTGGCGCTGGCGCTGCTCAACTTCGTGACGCTGGCGCTGGCCGGTCGTCCCTGGGGCATCACCTCGGCCTTCGCGCTGTGGGGCACCAAGGCCTATACCGCGCTGGGCTTCGATGTCAGTGACTGGGGCTACTGGCAGGCGGCGGGCAATGCCAAGGCGCTGGCCGCACCGCTCTATCAAGACATCACCACGGTGATGAACATCGGTATCGTGGTGGGGGCGCTGGCGGCGGCACTGCTGGCCGGCAAGTTCGCGCCGAAGTGGAACATTCCGCTGCGCTCGGTGGTGGCTGCCGTGCTGGGTGGTCTGCTGTTGGGCTACGGCGCGCGCCTGGCCTTCGGCTGCAACATCGGTGCCTACTTCGGTGGCATCTCCTCCGGCAGTCTGCATGGCTGGCTGTGGCTGGTGATGGCCTTCGCCGGCAACATGCTGGGCGTGAAGCTGCGCCCGCTCTTCGCGCTTGCGCCGCGCAAGCCGGCATCGCGTGCCGATCTGGCCTGAGCCATTCCCCGCACGTGACCGCGAACGCCTCGCTCCTTCCCTGTCAGGGGGATGAGCGGGGCGTTTCTCGTCATGCAGCACCCTTGTCTGCGCAACGCACGTCGACCCTGCACAGGCTGCCGGAGATAGCACTGCGCGTGCTATCATCATGCCTTGTTCGCACGTGGAAACTGCACGTCGAAAGGTCCCTCGGACGCCCGGTTGCCAGCAGGTCTTCTGCGGTGCTTCAGCGGGCATGCTGCGCGTGTCTGCCGGCATGCCGAGAAGCTTGCCGAGCGTGAGGTCGTCCCCACTGATTCAAGAGTCTCGCCATGACGGATACTTCCAAGCGCGCCCTGTACGTTCCTTACGCCGGCCCGAGCCTGCTCGAGATGCCGCTGCTCAACAAGGGCAGCGCCTTCAGCCTCGAAGAGCGTGTCAGCTTCAATCTGATGGGCCTGCTGCCGCAGAATGTCGAGAGCATCGAAGAGCAGGTCGCGCGCGTCTACAGCCAGTATCAGCAGTGCGCCACCGACCTCGACAAGCACATCCTGTTGCGCTCGGTGCAGGACGACAACGAGACCCTGTTCTTCCGCGTGATCGAGGAGCACCTCGAGGAGATGATGCCGATCATCTACACCCCGACCGTCGGTCAGGCGTGCGAGGAGTTCTCCAACATCTACCGCAACCACCGCGGCCTGTTCATCTCCTACCCGGACCGCGAGCACATGGATGACATCCTGCGCTCCGCGACCAAGGACAACGTCAAGGTCATCGTCGTCACCGATGGCGAGCGTATCCTGGGGCTGGGCGATCAGGGCATCGGCGGCATGGGCATCCCCATCGGCAAGCTGTCGCTGTACACCGCCTGTGGCGGCATCAGCCCGGCCTACACCCTGCCGATCTCGCTGGATCTGGGCACCAACAACCAGAAGCTGCTCGACGACCCGCGCTACATGGGCTGGCGTCACGAGCGCGTCACCGGTGATGACTACAACGCCTTCGTGGCCGAGTTCATCACTGCCGTGAAGCGTCGCTGGCCGAAGGCCATGATCCAGTTCGAGGACTTCGCGCAGGCCAACGCCATGCCGCTGCTCGAGCGTTACCGCGATGAAGTCTGCTGCTTCAACGACGACATCCAGGGCACCGCCTCCGTCGTGGTCGCGACCCTGATGGCGGCCTGCAAGGCCAAGGGCGAGAAGCTCTCCGATCAGCGCGTGACCTTCCTGGGTGCCGGCAGCGCCGGTTGTGGCATCGCCGAGATGATCGTGGTGGCGATGGTCAAGGAAGGCATGGACGAGGCCGAGGCCCGCAAGCGTGTCTTCATGGTCGATCGCTTCGGCCTGCTGACCAACGACATGGAAGGCCTCTACGACTTCCAGAGCCGTCTGGCTCACGACGTCGAGAGCGTGGCCGACTTCGGTGACCGCGGCCTGCTGGATGTGGTCAAGGCCGCCAAGCCGAGCGTGCTGATCGGTGTATCCGGCCAGCGTGGCCTGTTCAGCGAAGACGTGATCCGTGCCGTGCAGGCCGGTTGCGAGAGCCCGCTGGTGATGCCGCTGTCCAACCCGACCTCACGCGTCGAAGCGACACCGGCGGAAGTCATCGAGTGGACCGACGGCAAGGCACTGGTCGCCACCGGCAGCCCGTTCGCGCCGGTCGAGCACAACGGCCACACCCACGCGATTGCCCAGTGCAACAATGCCTATATCTTCCCGGGCATCGGTCTGGGTGTGCTGGCATCCAGCGCCTCACGCATCACCGACAACATGCTGATGGCCGCGGCCAATGCGCTGGCCAACAACGCCCCGATCGTCCTGAAGGGCGAGGGCGCGCTGCTGCCGTCACTGGGCGACATCCAGGACATCAGCCGTCAGATCGCCTTTGATGTAGCACGTCAGGCTCAGGCCGACGGCGTGGCGCTGACCTCCAGCGATGAGATCATCCAGGCCAACATCGAGAAGAACTTCTGGCAGCCGCGTTACCGCGCCTACCGTCGCAAGGCGTTCTGATCGCGCCTGCGCCGTCAGTGAGCGCATGAAGCAGATTGCCTGAAACAGGTTGCCTGAAACAGAGTGTGCAAATGAAGAAGCCCCCGCAGGCCATGCCTGCGGGGGCTTTTGTATTGCGGTCAGCGCTGCGATCAGCGGCTGGCGGGTTACAGCATGCCGCGCAGCACGTAGTGGAGGATGCCGCCGTGGCGGTAGTACTCCAGCTCGTTGTCAGTATCGATGCGGCACAGCGCCTCGATCTTCTGCTCACCCTTGTCGCTCTTGAAGGTGACCTGGACCTTGCCGCCGGCCGTCAGGTCATTCAGACCGCTGATGCTGATTTCCTCATCACCGGTCAGGCCGAGAGACTGGCGGCTTTCGCCTTCGGGGAACTGCAGCGGCACCACACCCATGCCGATCAGGTTGGAGCGGTGGATGCGCTCATAGGACTCGGCAATCACCGCACGGACGCCCAGCAGCAGGGTGCCCTTGGCGGCCCAGTCACGTGAGGAGCCGGTGCCGTACTCCTTGCCCGCGACCACCACCAGTGGCGTGCCTTCCTCGGCATACTTCATGGCGGCATCGTAGATGGCCATCTGCTCGCCGGAGGGCACGTGGCGTGTCTCGCCGCCCTCGACGCCATCGAGCATCTCGTTGCGGATGCGCACGTTGGCGAAGGTGCCGCGCATCATCACCTCATGGTTGCCGCGACGTGAGCCATAGGAGTTGAAGTCCTTGACCTCGACGCCGTTCTCCTTGAGGTAGCGACCCGCCGGGCTTTCCGGCTTGATGGCACCGGCCGGTGAGATGTGGTCAGTGGTCACCGAATCGCCGAGCATGGCCAGCACGCGAGCGTTCTCGACGTCCTGCACGGCCTTTGGCTCGCGCTCCATGCCTTCGAAGAACGGCGGATGCTGGATGTAGGTGGAATCCTTCCACTCATACACCTCGGCTTCCGGTACCTCGATGGCCTGCCAGGTCTCGTCGCCGTCGAAGACTTCAGCGTACTCCTTGCGGTACATCTCGGTGCGTACCTGTTCGACGGCCGTGGCGATTTCCGCCTGGGTGGGCCAGATGTCCTTGAGGAAGACATCGTTGCCGTCGTTGTCCTTGCCCAGCGGCTCCTTGGAGAGGTCGGTGCGCACGGTGCCGGCGAGGGCGTAGGCCACCACCAGGGGCGGTGACGCCAGCCAGTTGGTGCGCACGTTGGGGTGCACGCGACCCTCGAAGTTGCGGTTGCCAGACAGCACCGAGGCGACCGTCAGGTCACGCTCGTTGATGGCGGCTTCGACAGGGTCCGGCAGCGGGCCGGAGTTGCCGATGCAGGTCGTGCAGCCATAACCGACCAGATTGAAGCCCAGCTCGTTGAGGTCATCCTGAACCCCCGCCGAGGCGAGATAGTCGGTGACGACCTTGGAACCCGGTGCCAGAGAAGTCTTGACCCATGGCTTGGTGCGCAGGCCTTTCTCGCGCGCCTTGCGGGCCACCAGACCTGCCGCCAGCATCACGCTGGGGTTGGAGGTGTTGGTGCAGGACGTGATGGCGGCGATGACCACGTCCCCGTGATCGAGACGGAAGGTCTCGCCGTCCAGCTCGCTGTAGTCGGTATCCTTCTCGTAGCTCTGCTCGACATCGACGGCGGTCTGGCCACCCTCGGACAGCCACTTGCCGTCCTCGACCGCGGGAATCTGACCCAGCTGGTCATCGAGGATCTTCTCGAAGGTCTGCTTGATGTCGGTGAGCGCGACGCGATCCTGCGGACGCTTGGGGCCGGCCAGAGAGGCGACGACCTCACCCATGTCCAGCTCCAGGGTGTCGGAGAAGATCGGCTCATGGCCCGGCTCACGCCACAGACCCTGCTCCTTGGCATAGGCTTCGACCAGCGCGACCTGTTCATCGGAGCGGCCGGACAGACGCATGTAGTTGAGCGTCTCGTCATCCAGCGGGAAGAAGCCGCAGGTGGCACCATATTCCGGCGCCATGTTGGCGATGGTCGCGCGGTCCGCCAGTGGCAGGTCGTCCAGGCCATCACCGTAGAACTCGACGAACTTGCCGACCACGCCACGGCTTCTCAGCATCTGGGTGACGGTCAGCACCAGGTCCGTCGCGGTGATGCCTTCGTTGAGCTTGCCGGTCAGCTTGAAGCCGACCACTTCCGGAATCAGCATCGAGACCGGCTGGCCGAGCATCGCGGCTTCCGCCTCGATCCCGCCGACACCCCAGCCCAGCACGCCCAAGCCATTGATCATGGTGGTGTGGGAGTCGGTGCCGACCAGGGTGTCAGGGTAGGCGAGCGTCTTGCCATCTTCCTCGCGGGTGAAGACGGCGCGCCCCAGGTACTCGAGATTCACCTGGTGACAGATGCCGGTACCCGGCGGGACGACGGAGAAGTTGTCGAAGGCCTGCTGGCCCCAGCGCAGAAACTCGTAGCGCTCGCGGTTGCGCTCCATCTCGATGCGCACGTTGTCCTTGAAGGCGCTCGGGTCACCGTAGTGATCCACCATCACCGAGTGGTCGATGACCAGATCCACCGGGGTCAGCGGATTGACCTTCTCGGGGTTCGCGCCCAGTGTCTTGACGGCGTCACGCATGGAGGCCAGGTCGACGACGCCGGGCACACCGGTGAAATCCTGCATCAGCACCCGGGCCGGGCGATAGCCGATCTCATGAGTGCTGGAGGCGGTCTTCTGCCAGTCGGCCAGCGCCTTGATGTCGTCCTTGGTGGCAGTGTCACCATCCTCGAAGCGCAGCTGGTTCTCCAGCAACACCTTGAGCGTGAAGGGCAGTCGCGTCAGGTCGCCAAGCGACTCGGCGGCCTTCTTGAGCGAGTAGTAGTGATATTGCCTGTCTCCGACCTGCAGTTCGGAGAGGGTATTGAGCGAATCCAGTGACTGAGAGCGCTGGGAACCCATGATTCTCCTCCTTGTCGTTGTCTTCACCGGCCAGACTGCTGATGTGTCATCCAACAGGTGCGTCAGGTGCCTCGGCCGGCTGCGACGCGTCGCCTGAGAGCGACTGCCAAATCGCGGGATACTGCCTATATAAGGCTATGGTCATCATCTGACCGGAATTCAAGCGCCTGCTTGCTTGAGGATAGTGCGCAGTGAGGAACCCCGCGTCGCGTTCGCTGCCATAGAGACGGATGAGAGACATCGTGAGGGAGGTGAGCATGGCGCTCATGGCTCGTGGACTGTCAGCCGCTGGCAAGGCCTTCGCCGCGATCAATCGCATCTCTCACATGACATGACGGAGGTTGGCATGAGTGATCAAGGGCGTGAGCCGGGTGAGTTGCCGGAAGATGACGAGGTACTGGATGCTGCCGTCGAGCAGTGGCTGGCGGAGCATTCCTCGGGGCAGTCCGATGAGTGGCCGGGACATGAGCTGCTCGAGGACAAGCATGAAGGCGTGACCAGTGAGGCGCTGCATGAGGCGGAAATCAACTGCCCCTACTGTGACACGCCCTTCACGGTGTTCCTGGATCTGGACGAGGGCAGTCTGACCAACATCATCGACTGCGAGCGCTGCTGTCAGCCGATTCAGGTGCGCCAGCAGGTAGACCCCGTCAGTGGTGAGCTGGATGGCCTGGATATCGGCCAGGACGATGACGTGCTCTGACCTCGGCGGGCGATCTCAGGTGCGATTCCAGACGCGATCTCAGGTGCCCTGATTCAGCGCATCTGCCCCGAATCACGCCGCAAGAGCGAGAATCCCGAGCAGTGCACAGGAGATACTGTATTCTGTTTCAGAGGTCACTTATGATTCCGGCGCAGCAGGCATCGTCATCGAGCTTTCATAGGCAAACTCTATGATGGTGATTGCGCCAAACATTTGGCATCTGCCACCTGAGGCGATTAGTCTGTGTGGCGATTCATCACGAAGGCGGCTTTGCGCCTTCCATCATCATTTCTCAGGAGATCACCATGAGCGTATTGGTCGGACGTCAGGCCCCGGATTTCGAAGCCGCAGCTGTGCTGGGCGACGGTACCATCGTCGACAACTACAAGCTGTCTGATTCCAACGGCAAGCTGCGTGTGCTGTTCTTCTGGCCGCTGGACTTCACCTTCGTTTGCCCGTCTGAAATCATCGCCCACGACAACCGTCTGGCGAAGTTCAAGGAACTCGGCGTTGAAGTCATCGGTGTTTCCATCGATTCCCAGTTCACTCACCACGCATGGCGCAAGACCTCTCCGGACGCTGGCGGCATCGGTGAAGTCGGCTTCCCGATCGTGGCTGACGTCAAGCACGAAATCGTGCAGGCCTTCGGTGTCGAGCACCCGGAAGCTGGCGTCGCACTGCGCGCGTCCTTCCTGATCGACGAAGACGGTGTCGTTCAGCACCAGGTCGTCAACAACCTGCCGCTGGGCCGCAACGTCGACGAGATGGTCCGCATGGTCAAGGCCCTGCAGTTCCACCAGACCAACGGCGAAGTCTGCCCGGCAGGCTGGGAAGAAGGTCAGGAAGGCATGAAGGACACCGCTGAAGGTGTCGCCAAGTACCTGGCAGGTCACTCCAGCAGCCTGTAAGTCGCTGCCTGGTCGCGATCAGCCGCGTCATCGCTGACTGATCGAGCGTCCGCCTTTCGACACCCTCCCATGAGTGGCTCGACTGGCAGGCGAACCGGAAGCCGTCGCCCTTGGCGGCGGCTTCCGTGTATCTGAGGCTAGCGTCATAAGCTTCTGCGATGCCGGTCTGAGCGCAGTGCTGAAAGCTCGGCGCGTCTGCGCTAATCTGCGCAGTCCCTGTTCACCATCCACTCCGTGTCCTGAGCCATGCCGATCGCAGGCGCTGTCTGCATCGCTCAGTACATAGATCATCAGTCGTCACCCGGCGTCTGGTGAATTTTCCGCCTTCATCTGTCCTGAGGTCATCCATGAGCAATGTCCGTCACGAACGTCTGATCATCCTCGGCTCCGGCCCGGCGGGTTACACCGCTGCCGTCTATGCCGCGCGTGCCAACCTCAAGCCGCTGCTGATCACCGGCATGCAGATGGGTGGCCAGCTGACCACCACCACCGATGTCGACAACTGGCCGGGCGATGATGCCGGCGTGCAGGGGCCGGAGTTGATGGAGCGCATGCGCCGCCACGCCGAGCGCTTCGAGACCGAAGTCCTGTTCGATCACATCAACGAAGTGACTCTCGGCGAGCGTCCGTTCCTGCTCAAGGGTGACAACGGCAGCTACAGCTGTGACGCCCTGATCATCGCCACCGGTGCCAGTGCACAGTATCTGGGCCTGCCGAGCGAGCAGCAGTTCATGGGCCAGGGCGTCTCGGCCTGCGCGACCTGTGACGGCTTCTTCTATCGCAATCAGGAAGTCGTGGTGGTCGGTGGCGGCAACACCGCGGTCGAGGAAGCGCTGTACCTGTCCAACATCGCCTCCAAGGTCACCCTGGTGCACCGTCGCGACAGCCTGCGCGCCGAGAAGATTCTGCAGGACAAGCTGTTCGACAAGGTCGAGAACGGCAACATGGCGGTGGAATGGCATCACACGCTGGATGAGGTGCTGGGTGACAACTCCGGCGTCACCGGCGTGCGTCTGCGTCATGTCGAGAGTGGCGCCACCAAGGAGCTGAGCTCGATGGGGGTGTTCATCGCCATCGGCCATCGTCCGAATACCAGCCTGTTCGAAGGCCAGCTGGAGATGCAGGGCGGCTATCTCAAGGTCCAGTCCGGCCTGGAAGGCAATGCCACCCAGACCAGCATCCCCGGTGTCTATGCCTGTGGTGACGTGATGGATCACGTCTATCGCCAGGCGATCACCTCTGCCGGTACTGGCTGCATGGCGGCGCTGGACGCCGAGCGCTATCTGGATGGTCTGACTGCCTGAATGGCCTGACCCTCCGCGCTCGCGTCTCCTGACAGGCCGTCAGGGAGGCACGCACAAGAACGGCCCCGTGGCATGCGCTGCGGGGCCGTTCTGCGTTTTGATCACAGGTGCCAGTGCTCGCTTCAGTAGTGAGGAGGAAGCTCGTCGGCAGGCGACAGTGAGTCGGTCTGTGTCCGTTCACTGCCAGATTCGCGCAATTGGCGCAGCTGCGCGCTCATCAGCGCGGTGAGGCGCTCGAGCGTCTCTATCTGGCGTTGCTGGGCAATCACGGTGCGATCCAGCGTCTCCAGCCAGTCATCCTGGTGGGCCAGGCGGCTTTCGAGCGCCTCCAGGCGTGCTTCCAGCCGAGCATCGCCGGGAAGATCGGTCGGGGTCGACATGCGCTATGTACTCCTGAAGAGAGGTGTCAGTCCCGGTGGGCGAGTCAGTGGCGTGAGGATATCACCAGCCACAAGCGGACCGACAAGGGTTGAGGGGAGGCACGTGGTGGCATCAGACGCATTCTGGTGAGGCGTGTTAGACTGATATCGGTGTGTTCTGCTTTCTTTTCGCGCAGTGCACCTGTTGACGGCACCTGCCAGTTTCGCCTCTGGCACTGACATGGCTGCCGGTTCCATCGACTGATGTGGGGAGACTCGCATCACGAGCCACGACGTGGCCAGGCTGACACCGAGTGTCAGTCACAGCCACGGGCATCGCCGTGAGGCGTTGCGTTCAGGCAGAGGTCCGACGACTGACGGTCGCATCGCGTGTCGTCATCCTCCCGGATTCTGCCCTTGCTGCGGCGTCTGGCAGAACATTCTGATATGGATCATCTGAAGTACCCCCTTCTGCCTTGTCGCGTTCCACCTTAATCCATTGCTTAGAGAGTTTATCTTGATGAGTTCCAAATCGTTCTTCCGTTGTTTCATCATCAGTCTGTTGCTGGCATTGCCGGCACCGTTGCTGATTGCCGTCTTCATCACCCTGACCGGCGGCGAGCTGGCCGACACGCTGTCCACGGCACTCAGCGTCGAGGGCTTTGAACTGGCCTACGCCGCTGCTGCCGTCGCCGTCTTCATTCTGCTGCTGGTCGCCACCCTGGCCATTCCGGTGCTGACACCGCGTTCCGCGGCGCTGGCCGAAGTCGAGGACGACGATCGTGAGATCGGCGAGGTCAAGTGGTTCAACGTCAACAAGGGCTATGGCTTCGTGACCCGCGAGAGCGGTGAAGATGTCTTCGTGCACTTCCGTGCCATCCGTGGCAAGGGCCATCGCACGCTGGCCGAAGGTCAGAAGGTGCGTTACCACGTCATCAGCAATGAGCGTGGCCTGCAGGCGGATGACGTGACGGTCATCACCTGATCGCTGACTCGCTCAGTGAAAGACGACAACGCCCCGCAGGCTAGCCTGCGGGGCGTTGTCGTTCATGGCCTGCACATTGGGGTGACGAGCGTCGCGTCACTCAGCCCTGGTCTGGCCAGGTGAAGGCCTCTTCGCTGCCATCGGCCATGACGCGGAAGAAGCGGTCCGGCTCATCGCCTGGCTGCCAGCTGCCCAGCGAGCAGCGCGCCTCGACCTGCAGCCCTCGGGCGGCGGCGCGAGCACAGTCGACATCACGTGCCCAGGGAGTGCTGGCGCTGTCGAACCACAGGCTGGCGAACCCGTCAGCGACTTTCTCCACGACCAGTACCGCGATCTCGGCGCCGTCACGCGTGAGGCGGGTCCGGTGCTGCAGCTTGCCGGCCGGCTGGAAGACGACGACCTGCCCGAACTGCTCGCCCAGCCAGGCACCGAGCGCTTCCAGGCTCAAGGGCTTGAGGTAGATCTCGATGTCCGGGTATTGCTCATCGGCGTCAGTGTGCGGGGTGTCGCTCATGCCGTGGTCTCTCGGGTCGCGGGGACAAACAGGTATTCCAGGATGTGTTCATAGGCACTGGAGAGCTGGTCCAGGTCGCTGGCCATGATGCGTTCATCGATCTTGTGGATGGTCGCGTTGACCGGCCCCAGCTCTACCACCTGGGTGCCGAGCGTGGCGATGAAGCGACCATCGGAGGTGCCGCCGGAGGTGGACAGTACCGGCTTGCGTCCCAGCGCGCGTTCCACGCCGTGCACGGCGGCATCGACCAGCGCGCCTTCCGGTGTCAGGAAGGGCTCGCCGCTCAGGTTCCACTCGATCTCGACGTCCAGCCCGTGCTTCTCGAGGATCTCGTAGGTGCGACGCTTGAGGTCATCGGCGGTCAGCTCGGTGGAATAGCGGAAGTTGAACACCACTTCCAGCTCGCCGGGGATGACGTTGGTCGCGCCGGTACCGCCACGGATGTTGGAAATCTGGAAGCTGGTCGCCGGGAAGAAGTCGTTGCCGTCGTCCCAGTGTTCAGCGGCCATGGCGGCCAGTGCCGGGGCGGCCTCGTGGATCGGGTTGCGCGCCAGGTGCGGGTAGGCCACATGGCCCTGGACGCCCTTGACGTGCATGACCGCACCCAGCGAGCCGCGACGGCCATTCTTGATCACGTCACCGGCGTAGTCGGTGGAGGACGGCTCGCCGACGATGCAGTAGTCGAGGCGCTCGTGATGCTCGCGCAGATACTCGACCACCGCACGGGTGCCGTGAACCGCCGGGCCTTCCTCGTCGGAGGTGATCAAGAAGGCGATGCGGCCTTCGTGATCCGGGGTGGCGGTCACGAAGCGCTCGGTGGCGGTCAGCATCGCGGCCAGCGAACCCTTCATGTCGGCGGCGCCACGGCCACACAGGAAGCCGGCATCGTCGATGCACGGCGAGAACGGCGGATACTGCCAGTTGGCTTCCGGACCCGTCGGCACGACATCGGTGTGACCGGCGAAGGCCAGCACCGGACCATGATGGCCGCGCACCGCCCAGAAGTTGTCGACATCGCCGAAGGGCAGCCGCGTGATCGTGAAGCCAAGCGCCTCGAGGCGTTCGATCATCAGGGTCTGGCAGTCCAGGTCGTCCGGCGTGACCGAGGGGCGTGAGATGAGATCGAAGGCCAGCTCCAGCGTCGGAGACAGATCGGCGGGGCGTGGCGGAAGCGGTGCGTTTGAATCAGTCATCATGGGCCATCGCTGCAGGCGTCATCGCGAGGAGCGACAGCGCGAAATTCGGGGGAGAGACGAAGTGTCTTCACGCCGGCTCGGACACTGCTGCCCGAGCCGGGAAATGCCACGACGGCCTGCCAGAGGTGCAGCCCCTGACAGGCCATCGTCACGCGCCTCAGTTGTGGGCGTGCAGGGCATCGTTGAGCGCGATGGCGCTCTTGTTTGTGCGGCACTCGACACGGCCGGTGACGGAGTTGCGACGCAGCAGCAGGTCGTCCTGGCTCGCCAGCTCACGGGCCGCGACCGTCTCGACTTCCTGGCCTTCGTTGTCGAAGACCATGACCTTGGTGCCGGCGGTGATGTAGAGGCCAGCTTCCACGGTGCAGCGATCGCCCAGCGGGATGCCGATACCGGCATTGGCGCCGATCAGGCAGCCTTCGCCGACCTTGATGACGATGTTGCCGCCACCGGACAGGGTGCCCATGGTGGAGCAACCGCCGCCCAGATCAGAGCCCTTGCCGACGAAGACGCCCGCGGAGATGCGGCCTTCGATCATGCCCGGGCCTTCGGTGCCGGCATTGAAGTTGCAGAAGCCTTCGTGCATCACGGTGGTGCCTTCGCCCAGGTAGGCGCCCAGACGCACACGTGAGGTATCGGCGACACGGATGCCGGTCGGTACCACGTAGTCGGTCATCTTCGGGAACTTGTCGACGCAGTCCACGGATAGGGTGCGACCTTCCAGGCGGGCCTTGAGGCGACGCGCCGGCAGCTCCTCGATGTCGATGGCGCCTTCGCTGGTCCAGGCGACATTCTTGAGCAGACCGAACATGCCGGTCAGATCGATGCCGTGCGGACGCACCATGCGGTGAGACAGCAGGTGCAGCTTGAGGTAGACCTCCGGCACGCTCTGCGGGGCGGCGTCTTCCTCGATGAATATGGCGACCAGCGGGCGCTGGCTGGCGGCCAGGCTCTCGGCCAGTTCGGCCTGGGCGCTGTCACCGGCGTCGCGCAGGGCGCTGGCCAGGGCGGCGCAGTGTTCCGGCAGGAAGCTGGTGGCGGTGGTGCCAGCCGGTGCGTCCAGTGCCTTGCGAGCGGCGTCAGCAACGGCAGCGGTCGGCTTGAACAGCGGGGCAGGATAGTAGACTTCCAGCCAGTCGCCGGTGGTGTTCTGGGTGCCGATTCCGAGGGCAAGGCTCAACATCGTGTCAATCTCCGGGGTGTCCAGTGGTGTAAGGGGTAGCTCAGTCCTGCGGTTCGTAGACCGCCTTGTCATAGCCGATCACCAGATCCATCTCATTGTCGGCGGGATGACGCTCGAGAATGGGACGCTTGATCAGGGTCGGGTGCTCCAGCATCAATGCACGTGCCGAGTTGGCATCGAGGCTGTCACGTTGTTCATCGCTCAGGTTGCGCCAGCTGGTGCTGCGCTTGTTGAGCAGGCTGCTCCAGGCGGTCTGCTCCAGCCAGGATTCCAGCAGGCTGGCGGAGAGGCCATCCTCACGCAGGTCATGCCAGCGATAGGGCACGCCCCGGTCGTCGAGGGCGCGGCGCGCCTTGCGGCAGGTATCACAGGTCTTGATGCCGTAGAGCACGTGCATGGCGGTCTCCTTGAGCCAATCCACCCCGCCGGGCGGGGCTGTCATCCAGTGTTGGGCTGCTGTCAGCCCGTGCAAGCCTGGCGCTCAGCGCAGGCGTTCGACGAAGCGACGCAGGCGCCGGGCGGCTTCGACGGTCTGTTCCAGTTCGGCCACCAGCGCCAGACGAATGCGTCCGGCGCCCGGATTCACGCCGTCCACCTCACGCGCCATGTAGCTTGCCGGCAGCACGCCGACGGCCTCTTCACGCAGCAGCTCGCGGGTGAAGGCGGCGTCATCCCCGCCCGGCACGGCCGGGTAGAGATAGAAGCTGGCTTCCGGGGTCGGGAAGTCCATCACCGGCGCGAGGATCTCGGTCACGGCGGCAAACTTCTCGCGGTAGGCGTCGCGATTGGCCAGCACGTGGGCTTCATCATTCCAGGCGGCGATGGAGGCGTGCTGGTGGTGCAGCGGCATCGCGCAGCCGTGATAGGTGCGGTAGTGACGGAAGCGACGGATCACCTCGCCATCGCCGGCCACGAAGCCGGAGCGCAGGCCCGGCAGGTTGGAGCGCTTGGACAGCGAGTGGAAGACCACGCAGCGCGCGTAGTCATCGCGGCCCATGGCGGCACAGGCCTGCAGCAGGCCCGGCGGCGGCGTGGACTCGTCGAGATAGAGCTCCGAATAGCACTCGTCGGAGGCGATCAGGAAGTCGTGCTCGTCAGCGAGGCGAATCAGCTGCTGGAAGTCGGCCAGCGGCGTCACCGCGCCAGTGGGGTTGCCCGGCGAGCAGACGAAGACGATCTGGGTGTCACGCCATACCTCGGCCGGCACCGCGGCGTAGTCGGGGCGGAAGCCGTTCTCGGCGGGGCAGGGCAGGTAGGTGACCTCGCCGCCGGCCAGCAGCGTCGCGCCTTCGTAGATCTGATAGAAGGGGTTCGGCACCAGCACGCGCGCCGGACGCGTGCTGTCCAGCGAGGCCTGGATGAAGGCAAACAGTGCCTCGCGGGTGCCGGTGACCGGCAGGACCTGCTGGTCGATATCCGGGGTGGCGTTGAGCGAGAAGCGCTTCTCCAGCCAGCTGGCGATCGCGGAGCGCAATTCCGGCAGGCCGCCGGTGGCGGGGTACTTGGCCACGCCCATGATGTGCTCGCGCAGGGTGTCGAGCACGAACTCGGGGGGCGCGTGACGCGGCTCGCCGATGGTCAGCGCAATCGGGTCCAGAGCGGGGTTGGGGACGACGCCCTCGCGCAGCTTGGCCAGGGTTTCAAACGGGTAGGGCTTGAGCTGGTCGAGATCCGGGTTCATGCACGTTCCATGGGTGATGGCCGTTGCCGGCCGAGCAGGAAGGAAGGCGTCCGCGAGTCCGCCGGACTGCCATGCAGGTCGACTCGCGATTATAGGGAAGGCGGCCGGTCCCCTCAATCGCGGGGTGCCGGCGGCCTCTCGCTGTTCATGCCTGCGCGACGCGTCAGCCGCGCTCGCCGACCTGGAGCACTTCGGTCAGGGCGTCACGCAGGCGCGTCTGGCGCTCTGGGTCGGTGATCGGCTCACCGGCGCGGTCGGTGATGAAGAAGATATCCTCGACGCGCTCGCCCAGGGTGACGATCTTGGCGGCATCGATGGCGATCTCGTGCTCCATGAACACGCGGCCGATGCGCGCCAGCAGACCCGGGCGGTCAGAGGCGATCACTTCCAGCACGCTGCGGCCATTGGTGTAGTCCTGGCTGAGCGTGATGCGTGGCGCGATGCGGAAATGCTTGAGCTGACGCGGCGTGTGACGGTTGACGATCACCGAGTAGTCATCCGGATCATCCAGCTCTTCGACCAGATGGGTGCGGATGTCGGCGAGACGTGCGGCATCGCGGATCGGCTCACCGTCGTCATCGAGCAGGATGAAGGTGTTGAGCGTCCAGTTGTGGCTCGAGGTGGCGATGCGTGCATCGTGGATCGAGAGCCCCAGCTGCTCCAGTGCCGCCGCCGTGGCGGCAAACAGGTTGTCCACCGAGCGGGTATGGATGAAGACCTTGGTGCCGCCTTCGGTCATCTCTTCGGTGGGTGCACTGGTCAGCACCAGCGGCAGAGGTTCGCCATGCTCGTCCAGCTGGGGCGATGCCTGACGTGCCAGGATGCCCTGGGTGTGCCAGGCCACCTCGCTGGGCGCGTAGCGTACGAAGTAGTCGTCACCGAGGCTGGCCCACAGCGCTTCGGCGTCGCTGCGTGAGGTGCCCATGCCGGCCAGCAGTGACAGGGCTTCCTCGCGGGTCTCGGCGATCCATTCGTGGCGTTCCGGCGGATGCTCCAGGCCCCGTCGCAGCGCCCGGCGCGTCTCCATGTGCAGCTGACGCAGCAGCGCCGCTCGCCAGCCATTCCACAGCGAGGGGTTGGTGGCATTGATGTCGGCCACCGTCAGCACGTAGAGGTAGTCGAGATGCGTCTCGTCGCCGACGATCTCGGCGAAGCGCGTGATGATCTCGGGGTCGGCGATGTCCTGCTTCTGTGCGGTCATCGACATCAGCAGATGGTGGCGCACCAGCCAGCTCAAGGTGCGAGTGTCGCGCTGGCTGAGATCATGACGGCGGGCGAAGTCCTCGATTTCCAGTGCGCCGATCTCGGAGTGATCGCCGCCGCGTCCCTTGCCGATGTCATGATAGAGCCCCGCGATCCACAGCAATTCCAGCTTGGGCAGTTCACGGATCAAGGCGGCGGCGACGGGGAATTCCTCTTCCGCGTCAGGGGCGCGGAATTCCTGGGCGACCTTGAGCAGGCGCAGGGTGTGGGCATCGACGGTGTAGACGTGGAACAGGTCATGCTGCATCAGGCCGACGGCACGACCGAAGGCCGGCAGATACTTGCCGAGGATGCCGTAGCGCGCCATGCGCTTGAGGACGCGTGGCACGTTGCCGCCGGAGCGCATCAGCTCCATGAACAGGCTCTGGTGACGGACGTCGTCACGGAAGGCGTCATCGATCTGGTGACGATGATCACGCAGTGCGCGGATGGTGTCGGCGCGCACGCCCTCGATCTCGGGGTGCTGCGCCATCAACAGGAACAGCTCCAGCAGCGCGGCGGGGCGACGGCGGAACACGCCTTCCTCGCGCAGGCTGATGTAGCCGCTGCGAATCTCGAAGCGCGGATTGAGCGGCACGATGTTGACCGGCTCGTCATGGCGCAGGATGGCCTCATCGAAGTGCTGCAGCAGCATGTCGTTGAGGCCCGCCAGGGCGGTGACGTGGCGATAGTAGCGCTTCATGAACTGCTCGACCGCCAGGTGCTCGGGCGTGTCCTGGAAGCCGAACAGCTCGGCGATGGTGCGCTGGTGGTCGAACAGCAGCCGGTCCTCGGCGCGCCCGGCCAGCATGTGCAGCGCGAAGCGCACCTGCCACAGGAAGGCCTGCCCCTGGCTTAGGATGCGCAGCTCGGCGTCATTCATGAAGCCCAGCTCGACGAGGTTGTCGTAGCGCTCGACCCCGAAGTGACGCTTGGCGACCCAGCCGATCATCTGGATATCGCGCAGGCCACCGGGGGATGACTTGATGTTGGGCTCGAGGTGATATTCGGTATTGGCGAACTTGTGGTGGCGAGCGATCTGCTCCTGCCACTTGGCCTCGAAGAAGGCCTCGGCCGGCCACAGACGGTCGGTACCCAGGCGCTCGCGCATGGCCTCGCGCAGCCGCTGCGGGCCGGCGATGACACGGGATTCCAGCAGGTTGGTGATCACGGTGACGTCGGCACGGGCCTCACGTTCGCAGTCACTCAGCGAGCGCACCGACTGGCCGATCTCGAGCCCGATGTCCCACAGGAAGGTGATGAAGGCGGACAGCGCCTCACGGTAGGGCATGTCATCGTCCTGCTCCAGCAACAGCAGCAGGTCGATGTCGGAGTGCGGGTGCAGCTCACCGCGGCCATAGCCGCCCACGGCGAGCAGGGCGATGCCATCATCCGGCCAGGCCTGGCGTTGCCAGGCGATGGCCAGCAGGCGATCGATGGCGCGGGCACGGCCATGGATGAGGTCGCGGATGTCGGCACCCGCCTTGAAGCGGGCCTCGAGACGCTCCTGTACCTGTGCCAGAGCCCGCTTGAACAGCGGGATGGGCGTCTTCGTCGTGGCCAGCTCGCCGTCGAAGGTGACGGCATCGTAGAGCGCTTCACGCTCGACGAAGTGGTAGTGGTGCAGGAGCATCGTGATCAACCCTCGAGGAAGGAGAGGTCCTCTTCCGTGCGACGTGTCAGCACCTCGACGCCGGTGGCGGTGACCAGCAGGGTGTGCTCCCACTGCGCGGACAGGCTCTTGTCCTTGGTCACGGCTGTCCAATCGTCCTTGAGTACCTTCACCTTGTAACCACCGACATTGACCATCGGCTCGATGGTCAGGCACATGCCTTCCAGGAGCTCGGCGTCGGCACGGGCTTCGTAGCCGTCATAGTGCAGCACCTGCGGGTCCTCATGGAAGCCGGCGCCGATACCGTGGCCGCAGAAGTCACGCACGACACTGTAACCTGCCGCTTCGGCATGCTTCTGGATGGCGCGACCGATCTCGGAAAGACGCACGCCCGGGCGTACCAGCTCGATGCCCTTGTAGAGACATTCCTGGGTGATGCGGCACAGGCGCTCCGCCTGGATGGTCGGTTCCCCGACGATGTACATCTTCGAGGTGTCGCCGTGATAGCCGTCCTTGATCACGGTGATGTCGATGTTGAGGATGTCACCCTTCTTGAGCTTCTTGTTGTCATCGGGGATGCCGTGACAGACCACGTGATTGATCGAGGTGCAGATCGATTTCGGGAAGCCGTGGTAGTTGAGCGGTGCCGGAATGCAGCCCTGAACCTCGGTGATGTGATGGTGAGCGATGCGATTGAGCTCGCCCGTGGTGACACCGGGACGGACGTGCTCGTCGAGCAGCTCCAGCACTTCAGCCGCCAGACGGCCGGCGACGCGCATCTTGTCGATTTCTTCAGCTGTCTTGATGGGAATGTTCATGAGGACTCGAGGCAGGAGATAAGAGGGATGAAACGCCGCCAGGCCGCGCGTGGCGGGGGAATGGCGCGACGCATCGCGTGCCGTGTCGGGCAGTCGCGACTTCATATCGTGGTCGAGCTATGGTATAAAGCCGCGCGCTTTCCTGCAAATTCTCCTCGATCGGCCACCTCCGGGCATCTGGCCGAGGCGACATTGAAAGGACTGACGTACATAACCCCAATCCACACACGTTCCGTCACATGGTCCCGGGTGCCGCGCAAGCGGTCGGATCCATGGGGGACGTGGAGGCCCAACCCGATATCCAGGAGATATTCACATGGCGCAAGTCAACATGCGCGATCTGCTCAAGGCAGGCGCACACTTCGGCCACCAGACCAAGTACTGGAACCCGAAGATGTCCAAGTTCATCTTCGGCGCTCGCAACAAGATCCACATCATCAACCTCGAGCACACCCTGCCGGCGCTGAACGAAGCCGTGTCAGTGGTCGAGAAGATGGCTGCCAATGGCAACAAGATCATGTTCGTGGGCACCAAGCGCGCTGCCGGCAAGATCATCAAGGAAGAAGCTCGCAAGGCTGGCCAGCCGTACGTCAACCATCGCTGGTTAGGCGGCATGCTGACCAACTTCAAGACCATCCGTCAGTCCATCAAGCGCCTGCGCGAAATCGAGCAGATGCATGAAGACGGTACCTTCGCGAAGCTGACCAAGAAAGAAGTCCTGATGGCCACTCGTGAGCAGGACAAGCTCGAGCGTTCCATCGGCGGTATCAAGGAAATGGGCGGCCTGCCGGACGCCATGTTCGTGATCGACGTTGACCACGAGCGCATCGCGATCAACGAAGCCAACAAGCTGGGCATCCCGGTCATCGGCGTCGTCGATACCAACTCCAACCCGGACGGCGTGGACTACGTCATCCCGGGTAACGATGACTCCATCCGTGCCATCCAGATCTATGTCCAGGCAATTGCAGGCGCCTGTGGCAAGAACAAGGAAGAAGAGCTGGCCGGTGAGTTCGTCGAAACTGCGGCTGAAGAAGACGCAGCAGAGTGATCCTGGCGGCTTGATCTGACTGTCACACACGCTGCGCTACACTAAGTGCGGCATGGCCTAGCCAAGCGGCAGTCAGGTCAGGCAATGAGGGGGCCACGGCCCCCTCATTTGCGACCGCTCAAGCGGTCGTGACCGAATTCCCGTATTCAAAGACGTCGACACGACAGAGGTTTCATCCCATGGCAGCTATCAGCGCATCTATGGTCAAGGAACTGCGTGAGCGTACTGCGCTCGGCATGATGGAATGCAAGAAGGCTCTTACCGAAGCCGGTGGCGACATCGAGCTCGCGATCGAGAACCTGCGCAAGAACTCCGGCCTGAAGGCCGCCAAGAAAGCTGGCCGTGTGGCCGCTGAAGGCGCCATCGTCATCAAGGTCGCCGACGATGCCAGCTATGGCGTGATGGTCGAAGTCAACTCCGAGACCGACTTCGTCGCTCGCGATGACAACTTCCAGGCCTTCACCAAGCTGATCGCCGACCGCGTGTTCGAGACCAAGAACACCGATATCGCTTCCCTGATGGAAGGCGAGCTGGAAGACACTCGTGGTCAGCTGGTTCAGAAGATCGGTGAGAACATCTCCGTGCGTCGCGCCGAGCTGGTCGAAGCGCCGGCCGGTGGTGTCGTCGGTGGTTACGTCCACGGCGGTCGCATCGCGGCTCTGACCCTGCTGCAGGGCGGCACCGCTGACGCGGCCAAGGACGTCTCCATGCACGTCGCAGCCGTGAACCCGGTCTGTGCACGTCCGGCAGACATGCCGCAGGAACAGATGGACGCCGAGAAGGCCATCATCCTTGCTCAGCCGGACATGGCTGGCAAGCCGGCGGAAATCGCCGAGAAGATGTCCCAGGGCCGTCTGAAGAAGTACCTGGCTGAAAACAGCCTGACCGAACAGCCGTTCGTCAAGGACCCGAACCAGACCGTCGCCGAGTTCGTCAAGGCTGCCGGCGGTGAAGTGGTATCCTTCGTGCGCATGGAAGTCGGTGAAGGTATCGAGAAGGAAGAAGTGGACTTCGCAGCTGAAGTCCGTGAGCAGGCCAGCCGCGCGTAAGGGCTGACTGTTTTCGCTTCTCACGATGGCGTGCGCTTAGTCGCACGCCATCGTGTATCTGGCCCCCGCCTTCGGGCCGCCCCGTCCCCGTATGTCAGTATCAGGAGAAATTCGCATGGCCACCATTTCCGCTGAACGCAATGCCAAGTACAAGCGCATACTGCTCAAGCTTTCCGGTGAGGCCCTGATGGGCGATGGCGAGTTCGGCATCGACCCCAAGGTGCTGGATCGCATGGCGCTGGAAATCGGTCAGCTGGTGGGCATCGGTGTCCAGGTCGGCATCGTGATCGGCGGCGGTAACCTGTTCCGTGGCGCGGCCCTGCAGGAAGCCGGCATGGAACGCGTGACCGGCGACCACATGGGCATGCTGGCCACCGTCATGAACGGTCTGGCGCTGCGTGATGCACTGGAGCGTTCCAACATCCGCTCTCGCGTCATGTCTGCCATCCCGATGAGTGGCGTGGTAGAACATTACGACCGCCGTACCGCGATCCGTTATCTGACCTCGGGTGACGTCGTCATCTTCTCCGCCGGCACCGGCAACCCGTTCTTCACCACGGATTCCGCCGCCTGTCTGCGTGGCATCGAGATCGATGCCGATGCCGTCATCAAGGCGACCAAGGTGGATGGTGTCTACGACAAGGACCCGGTCAAGTTCCCGGATGCCGTGAAGTACGAGAGCCTCAGTTATGACGACGCGCTGGAGCAGAAGCTCGGCGTGATGGATTTGACCGCCATCTGCCTGGTGCGTGACCATGACATGCCGGTACGGGTGTTCAACATGAACAAGGTAGGCGCGCTGCTCAACCTGGTGGTGGGTGGCAAGGAAGGCACGCTGATTGATAGAGGGTAAGATTGTGATCAACGATATCAAGAAAGACGTCGAAGCACGCATGAAGAAGACCATCGAGTCCCTCGGTGCCGCCTTCAGCAAGATTCGTACCGGTCGTGCGCATCCGAGCATTCTCGATGCCGTGACGGTCGACTACTACGGTAGCCAGGTGCCGCTGAATCAGGTGGCCAACATCACCACCGAAGATGCGCGCACCCTGACTGTCGTGCCGTGGGAAAAGCCCATGGTGCCGAAGGTCGAGAAGGCCATCATGACTTCTGACCTGGGTCTCAACCCGTCCACCGCCGGTGACGTGATTCGCGTGCCGATGCCGATGCTGACGGAAGAGACGCGTCGTGGTTACACCAAGCAGGCGCGTGCAGAAGCGGAAAACGCCCGCGTGGCGCTTCGCAATGTGCGTCGTGACGCCAATGGCGACATCAAGAGCCTGCTCAAGGACAAGGACATCTCCGAAGACGATGCACGTCGCGGAGAAGACGAGATCCAGAAGCTGACCGACAAGTATGTGGCGGAAGTCGACAGTGCTCTGGAGCACAAGGAAACTGACCTGATGCAGGTCTGATCGGGTCTGCCGCCGGCACCCTGTCGGCGGCATCCGGTGCTCGTAGCGAGACCCCATGACGTCACCGAATTCCCTCTCCACGCCACGCCATGTGGCGATCATCATGGACGGCAACAACCGCTGGGCGAAATCCCGCGGCTGGGCTGGCATCCGTGGCCATCGTGCCGGTGCCGAGACCGTCCGCAGTACCATCCGTCGCGCTGCCGAGCAGGGCGTCGAGGTACTGACCCTGTTTGCTTTCTCCAGCGAGAACTGGAAGCGTCCGGCCAATGAGGTCAGTGCGCTGATGGAGCTGTTCCTCATGGCGCTCAAGCGTGAGGTCAAGAAGCTTCATCGACACGACATACGCCTCTCCGTGATCGGGGAGCGCAGCCGCTTCTCAAGCTCCATCCAGAAACATATCCGCAGTGCCGAAGAGATGACGCGCGACAATCGCGGCATGCATGTGGTCATCTGCGCCAACTACGGTGGCCGCTGGGACATTGCCGAGGCTGCCCGACGTCTGGCGACGCAGGTCGAGCGAGGCGAGCTCAAGGCCGCGGATATCGACGAGTCCCGCCTCGGGGCCGAGGTCTGTCTGAGTTCGCTCCCGGAAGTGGATCTGTGCATTCGCACCAGTGGCGAGCAGCGTATCTCCAACTTCCTGCTCTGGCAGCTGGCCTACGCCGAGTTCTACTTCTCGCCGGTGCTGTGGCCTGATTTCGACTCGGCGGCCTTCGATGAGGCGCTCGATGCCTATGCCCAGCGTCAACGGCGCTACGGCATGACCAGCGAACAACTCGACGCCGAGGGGCTCTAGTGCTCAAACAACGAATCATCACCGCGCTCATTCTCGCCCCGCTGGCGCTGTGGGGGCTGTTTGGCCTCGACGGTGCCGCCTTTGCGGTCATGACCGGGGGCGTGGTGGCACTGGCCGCCTGGGAGTGGGCCAATCTTGCCGGCGTGCGTGCCGGCGCGGCGCGTCTGCTGTTTCCTGCCTGCATGGCGCTGGCGATGCTGCTGGTGTGGTGGGCGGATGCCTCCCAGGCTCGCTGGCCGCTCTATCTGGCGGCGCTGGCATGGGCCGTCAATCTGCGCTGGGTGATGCATTACCCCGAAAAGCGTCAGGAATGGCATGCCACCGGCATGCGACTGGGTGTCGGGGTCCTGGCACTGTTGCCGACCTGGTTCGGCTTTCTCCAGCTCAAGACCAGCGGTGGCGAGTGGCTGCTGTACGTGCTGCTGATGGTGTGGGCGGCGGATATCGGTGCCTATTTCTCCGGCAAGCGATTCGGCAAGCGCAAGCTGGCGCCACGTGTCAGCCCGGGCAAGTCCTGGGAAGGTGTCTACGGCGGGCTGGTCGCCACCGGATTGCTGGCCACCGGCTATGCGCTGGCAGGGCAGGCCGACTGGCTGCCGCTGCTGCTGGTCACACTGGGCGTCACTGGCGTCTCGGTGCTGGGAGACCTGCTGGAAAGCATGTTCAAGCGCGAGCGTGAGATGAAGGACTCCAGTCAGCTGTTGCCGGGGCACGGCGGCATCATGGACCGCATCGATAGTCTGACGGCGGCCGTGCCGTTGTTTGCGCTACTGTTGCCCTGGGTGTTGGGAGGTGGTGCGTGATGGCGGGTGACATGTCCTCCAATGCGCCGGTGCAGCGCATCACGATTCTGGGGGCCACCGGCTCCATCGGCTCCAGCACGCTGGATGTGATCTCGCGCCATCCGGAGCGCTATGTGGTGCATGCATTGAGTGCCGCCACGCGCCATGAGGCATTGCTGGAGCTGTGCCTGGTCCATCGACCTCAGGTGGCGGTGATCGCCTCCGCCGAGGCGGCGCTGTGGCTCGGTGAGGCGCTCGAGGGCGTCGAGAGCTACCAGGGCACGCCCATCGAGGTACGTCACGGTGAGCAGGCGCTGGTGGACATCAGCGAGGCCCCCGAGGTCGACAGCGTGATGGCGGCCATCGTGGGTGCTGCCGGGCTGCTGCCGACTCTGGCTGCGGTGCGTGCGGGAAAGCGCGTCCTGCTGGCCAACAAGGAGGCGCTGGTGTGTGCCGGCCAGTTGTTCATGGATGCGGTGAAGCAGCATGGTGCGACGCTGCTGCCCATCGATTCCGAGCACAACGCCATCTTCCAGTGCCTGCCGCCCGAGCATCGCGATGGGCTGGCCCCCATCGGGGTCGAGAAGCTGCTGTTGACTGCCTCGGGTGGCCCGTTCCGTGACGAGGTCGAGTGGCCTGCCGAGCGCCTGGCGACGGTGACGCCGGCCGAGGCCTGCGCGCATCCCAACTGGTCGATGGGGCGCAAGATCTCCGTCGACAGTGCCACCCTGATGAACAAGGGGCTGGAACTGATCGAGGCCTGCTGGCTGTTCGCCTGTGGGCCCAACGACATCCAGGTCGTCGTGCATCCCCAGAGTGTCATTCACTCGATGGCGGCTTACAGTGATGGTTCGGTGCTGGCCCAGATGGGCAATCCCGACATGCGCACGCCCATCGCCTATGCGCTGGCCTGGCCGGAGCGCATCGATGCCGGCGTCGAGCCGCTGGATCTTTTCCAGGTGGCGCGACTCGACTTCCGTGCCGCCGATGAGACGCGCTTCCCGTGTCTGCGTCTGGCGCGTGAAGCCATCGCGGCAGGCGGCACCTGGCCTGCAGTGATGAATGCCGCCAATGAGGTGGCAGTGGCAGCCTTCCTCGAGGGCCGCCTGGCCTTCGATCGTATCCCGGTGGTGGTGGAAGCCGTCATGCAGGCTCGCCCGCCCCTGGCGGTGGATGGTCTCGAGGTGATCCTGTCCGAAGATGCCGCGGCACGTGAGTTGGCAGCCGCCCAATTGGCCCTCGTCGGGCCCTGAAATCCTATCTTGCACTGTCTTGTCACTTTCCTTGTGGGCGTGACAGGGCAGGCTGCCCATCTCGGGCACCAATTTCCAGGAGCGCGTGATGGGTGTGATCCAGAATATTCTTGCCGTGATCGTCGTGCTGGGGGTGTTGATCACCATCCATGAGTACGGTCATTTCTGGGTCGCGCGTCGTTGCGGCATCAAGGTGCTGCGCTTCTCCATCGGTTTCGGCAAGCCGTTCTGGTCGTGGACGGACCGCCACGGCACGGAATACGGTGTCGCGGCCATTCCATTGGGCGGCTACGTCAAGATGCTGGATGAGCGCGAGGGGCCAGTCGACCCGTCGGAGCGCCATCTGGCCTTCAATACCAAGTCCGTCTGGAAGCGCATCGCCGTCGTCTCGGCAGGGCCGCTGGCCAATTTCCTGCTGGCGATTCTGGCGTACTGGGCGCTGTTCGTCGCCGGTACCACGACCGTGGTGCCGATGGTCGGAGCGGTGGCGCCGGACTCTCCTGCAGGGCGTGCCGGGCTGACGCCCGATGCGGAAATCGTCGCCATCAATGATCAGCCGACACCAAGCTGGGAGGCGATCAATCTGCGCCTCATCGGCGCGATAGGGGACGACCAGCTGACGATCACCACCCGTGCTCCGGGCGCCAGTGCCTCGCGTGAAAAGACATTGGATGTCGAGCGCTTCCTGGTGGATCAGGATCCGCCGCGTCCGCTGGTCACGCTGGGCATCACCGCCTGGCGGCCCCAGTTGCCGGCGGTGCTGGGGCGAGTGCTGGAGGACGGTGCGGCGCAGGCTGCCGGCTTGAAGGCGGGAGACCGTATCGTCAGCATTGATGGCGTGCTGGTGGTGGACTGGATCGACTTCGTCGAGCGGGTGCGCGGTGCGCCGGGCGAGACGCTGTCCGTGCTGGTGGCGCGTGATGGCAAGGAAGAGACGCTGTCACTGACGCCCGCGAGCAATGCGCTCGATGACGGGCGTGTCGTGGGGCAGGTCGGCGCCGGTGTCGAGAATGTCAGCTGGCCGGAAGAGTATCAGCGTGAGCTCAGCTATGGGCCCCTGGCTGCCGTGGGGCAGGCGGTGAGCAAGACCGGCGAGATGACGGTGCTGACGCTGGACTCCATCCGCAAGATGCTGGTGGGCCTGATCGCGCCCTCCAATCTGTCCGGACCGATCACCATCGCGCGGATCGCCGGTGATACGGCTCGCTCCGGGCTTGAAGCCTTCCTGGGCTTCATGGCGTATCTGTCCATCAGTCTCGGGGTATTGAATCTGCTGCCGATTCCGGTGCTGGATGGCGGGCATCTGCTGTTCTATCTGGTCGAGGCGGTGCGCGGCAAGCCACTGTCCGAGAAGGTGCAGAATGCCGGGCTCAGGATCGGCATGGCGCTGGTCGGGTCGTTGATGTTCATGGCGATCTATTTCGACCTCATGCGTCTGTGGTAACCACCAGGATGGCGAAGACGGGGTGCCTCAGGATTGCCTCGCGTTTCCTGCAAGATGAACCAGAGCTGAACTGTCGCCCCTCATGAGGGTCAATTCATTGCACGGGCTGGCCAACATGGCCAACTCCCGTCATCATGCCCACACGACTTCGGCCCCGATTGCCGACCCCCAGGGGTGCTGTCTTGTCAGTAGCCAGGGGTTGTGTATAAGGTGCCTGTTTATCCAAGCGGGCGGAATCCAGAGAAGCGAAGCGACTGCATGAAACTCAAGACCATTGGATTGGCAGCTGCGCTGCTCGGGGCCAGTCAAGGCGCCTTGGCCGCGTCTTTCAAAGTATCCGACATCCGGGTAGAAGGCCTTCAGCGCGTGTCTGCGGGCACCGTGTTCAACGCCTTCCCTGTCTCCGCTGATCAGACCGTCGAGGATGATGATCTGTCCTCCGCGGCGCGCCAGCTGTTCGACACTGGCCTGTTTGATGATATCCGCCTCAAGCGTGATGGCGATGTGTTGATCATCGACGTGGTCGAGCGCCCGACGATCTCCAAGATCGAGATCGACGGCAACTCGCAGATTCCCGACGAGGACCTGCGCAAGGGCCTCAAGGAAGCCGGGCTGGCCGAAGGTCAGGTGTTGCAGCGCTCCACGCTGGAAGAGATGCAGCGTGAGCTGGAGCGCGTCTACCAGGCGCAGGGCCGCTACAGCGCTCGCATCGAGACCTCGGTGGAAACCCTCGAGCGCAACCGTGTTCAGGTCAATATCGACGTCAAGGAAGGTGCGGTCGCCAAGATCCACCAGATCAACATCGTCGGCAACTCCGCCTTCGATGACGAGACCCTGCGTGAACAGCTCGAGCTGGAAGACCGCCCGAGCTGGTTCTTCGGCTGGTTCTCCGACGACGAATACTCGCGCGAGAAGCTGACCGGGGACATCGAGACGCTCAAGTCCTGGTATCTGGATCGTGGTTACGTGAACTTCCAGGTGCGCTCGACCCAGGTGTCCATCTCGCCGGACAAGTCCGAGATCTTCGTCACCATCAATGTCGACGAAGGCAAGCCGTACAAGATCGGTGAGATCGGTTTCGCCGGCGACATCAAGATGAAGGAAGAGCGGGCGCGTGATCTGGTCAAGCTCGCTCCGGATGCCCTCTATTCCCAGCGTGATGTGACGGCTTCCAGCGAGGCCCTGCGTCAGGCATTGGGAGCCGACGGCTTCGCCTTCGCCAAGGTCAACGCCGTGCCTGAGGTCAATGAAGAGAGCGAGACGGTGGATCTGACCTTTGCGGTCGACCCCGGCAAGCGCGCCTACGTGCGTCGCATCAACTTCAAGGGCAATACCACGACGGCGGACGAGGTGCTGCGTCGTGAGATGACCCAGCTCGAGGGTGCGCCTGCCTCGACGGACAAGATCAAGCAATCCAAGCAGAAGCTCGAGCGTCTCGGCTTCTTCAAGCAGGTCGATGTGGACACGCGTCCGGTCGCCGGCGAGCCGGACCAGCTGGACGTCAACTACAACGTCGAGGAACAGCCGTCGGGCTCGATCTCGGCGTCGGTCGGCTTCTCTCAGGGTGACGGGGTCATCTACGGGGTGGGGCTGTCGCAGAAGAACTTCCTGGGCACCGGCAACGAAGTCAACATCAATGCCCAGAAGTCCGATGACTACACCAATGTCAGCTTCGGCTATACCGACCCGTACTGGACACTGGATGGCATCTCGCGTGGCTACAACCTGTTCTACCGCAAGGTGGATTACGACGATGATGACGATGTCGCCAGCTACGCGACCGACAGCTTCGGCGGTGGCATCAACTTCGGTTACCCGATCAACGAACTGTCGCGCCTGAATTTCGGTGCCGGTTACGAGTTCGTGCGCGTCAAGGACTTCGATGACAGCCCCGCCGAGGTCACGCAGTACATCAGTGATGAGGGCGAGGATTTCAACCTCTACAAGCTGACCGCCAGCTGGTCGCGCAACAATCTCAACCGCGGCATCCTGCCCACGGCGGGCAGCTCGCAGCTGCTGTCACTGGAAGTGGCAGTGCCCGGCTCCGATGCGGATTATTACAAGTTCCGCTACAAGGGGCAGAAGCTGTTCGAACTGCATGATGACTGGTCGCTCAAGTTCCGGACCGAACTTGGCTATGCCAATTCGTTCTCCGGCGATACCTACCCGTTCTTCAAGAACTTCTATGCGGGTGGTCTGGGCAGCGTGCGTGGTTACAGCTCCAACACCCTGGGTCAGGCATCCACCGAGGTCGATGACGGTGATGACGATACCCTGGGCGGCAACATTCTGGTCGAGGGCGGGATCGACCTGATCTTCCCGATGCCCTTCGTCAAGGACAAGCGCAGCGTCCAGCCGTCGTTCTTCGTGGATGCGGGGAATACCTATCTGACGTCCTGCTACGATGTCGGCTCCAGCTATTCCAGTTCCTGTGAGAGTGGCGTGGACCTCGGCGATCTGAATTACAGCGCCGGTATCGGCCTGTCATGGATCACGCCGGTTGGCCCGCTGACCTTCAGTGTCGCGCAGCCCATCGGTGACGATGACGACGACGACACCGAGATCTTCCAGTTCTCACTGGGCCAGACCTTCTAAGGCGGACATGACGCCACACCGGTGGGCAACCGATGTGGCGTCATGTCCCCGCTGCCGGCGCCGCCGTTCCTGTTCTGGCGTCGGTCACCGAACAACAGGCCTACAAGGAGTTTTATGATGCGTAAATTGACCCGCGCACTGTGTCTGGCAGGCGGCCTCGCAGCCTTTGCGACCCCGATGATGGCCCAGGCCACGGAAGTGGCGGTCATGGACTGGCGCCAGGCGCTGTTGAGCTCCGATGCTGCCCAGCGCTCCATGAATCAGCTCAAGAATCAGCTGGCTGGCAAGCAGGATCAGGCCAAGGCGCTGGCCAAGGAGCTTGAGACCATGCAGAACAAGCTGCAGAAGGATGGTGCGGTGATGTCGGATTCCGAGCGCCAGTCACTGCAGCAGCAACTGCGCCAGAAGGGCGGGCAGTTCCAGCAGCTGCGCGGCCAGGTCCAGCAGCAGCAGCAGCAGGCCGAGCAGGCATTCCTCAAGCAATCCAAGCCCAAGCTGGACAAGGCCATTCAGCAGGTCGTCGACAAGCACGGTGTCGAGTTGCTGGTGGACCGCAGTGCCACGGTCTACAGCAAGGATGGTCTCGACCTGACCGATGAGGTCACCCAGGTCTTCAACTCGCTCAACTGATGTCGTCGCGCGTCACGGCGCGCGATGCCAGCATTGAGCATGCCTACGCGAATGCGAGCCAGCGGCGCCCGACGCCTAGAGACAGCATGAAAAAGCAACAATTCTCCTACACTCTCGAGGATCTGGCTCAGCGGCTGGGTGCTCGACTCGTTGGCGACCCGAACGTTCGGGTCTCTGGTCTGTCGACGCTGGTGGACGCGGCGCCAGGCGATATCGCCTTCCTCGCCAATCGCGCCTACCTCAAGTATCTCGCGGACTCTCAGGCCACGGCGGTGCTGCTGCACGAGAGTCATCTCGACGAGTGCAAGAGCCATGCGCTGGTGCTGGACAATCCTTACCTGGCCTATGCCGAGCTGTCACGGTTGTTCGATCCCATGGCACAGGCACCGCAGGCCAGCGTGCATCCCAGTGCGGTCGTCGATGAGACGGCCACGCTGGGCGCGAATGTCGAGATCGGCCCGCAGGTGGTGGTCGGCCCCGGTGTCAGTATCGGGGATGGCTCCCGTCTCCAGGCCGGGTGCGTCATTGGCGCTGACAGCGTGCTGGGCGAAGGGTGTCTGCTGCATCCCAATGTCACGCTCTATCACGGGGTGGTCATCGGGGCGCGGGCAGTCCTGCACAGTGGCTGCGTGATCGGTGCCGACGGCTTCGGTTTCGCCCACGACGGCAAGGGCTGGCACAAGATCGCCCAGCTGGGTGGCGTGATGATCGGTGATGATGTCGAGGTCGGCAGCTGCACCAGCATTGACCGAGGAGCACTCGGCGACACCATCATCGGCAATGACGTCAAGATCGACTCCCAGGTCCAGATCGCGCACAACGTGCAGATCGGAGATCACTCGGCGCTGGCCGGCTGTGTCGGCATCGCCGGTTCCACCAAGGTGGGTCGCTACTGTCTGATGGGCGGTGGCGTGGGGCTTGCCGGGCATCTGGAAATCTGTGATGGCGTGCAGGTCACCGGCATGAGTCTGGTGACCAATTCCATCACCAAGCCGGGCGTGTACTCGTCGGGTACCGGGGCGATGGACAATGGCCTGTGGCGCCGCAATGCCGTGCGTTTCAAGCAGCTGGATCAGCTCGCACGACGTCTGAACCAGGTCGAGAAGGACTTGAAGGACAGGTAGCGCTGCTCTGGCACCGCGGCAGGTGCCAGCAGGCGTTGTCCATGAGGCAGTGGTCGCTGGTTTTGTGCCTTGTGCCGAGCGCCTGTCCAGGCAGGTCATCTCGTCAGCCCGGCGACTCTGGGCAATGAGCGGCTGCCAGTCGCGCGCAAGGACGCTATAATGCGCGCCATTGCCAGAACGGCGGTCCGGACCGTCATTACATGCCTGCCCGAGTGCGGCAGGCATTTCGTTATTTCAGAGGTTGCAAGCCAATGGTTATGGACGTCAACGAGATCCGTGAGTATCTCCCGCACCGCTATCCTTTCCTGCTGATCGATCGGGTCATGGAACTGTCCCTTGGCGAGTTCATCGTCGCGCGCAAGAATGTGAGCATCAATGAGCCGTTCTTCAATGGCCACTTCCCGGGACACCCGATCATGCCGGGTGTGCTGATCGTTGAGGCCATGGCTCAGGCGGCAGGTATTCTGGGTTTCAAGACGGTCGACAAGCGTCCTGCCGATGGTTACATCTATTACCTCGTGGGCAGTGACAACGTGCGCTTCAAGCGTCCGGTCATGCCGGGCGACCAGCTCGAGATCAGCGCCCGCGTGCTGCGCGAGAAGCGTGGTATCTGGAAGTTCGCCTGTCAGGCCAAGGTCGACGGTGATGTGGTCTGTGAAGCCGAAATCATCTGTGCCGAGAGGAAGGTCGCTTGATACATCCTACTGCCATTGTCGATCCCGGCGCCCGCCTGGCCGACGATGTCGAGGTCGGTCCGTTTTGCGTGATCGGTGCCGACGTCGAGATCGGCGCTGGCACGGTGGTGGGGCCGCACGTCGTCATCAAGGGTACGACGGTCATCGGTGAGCGTAACCGCATCTTCCAGTTCGCCTCGGTCGGTGAGGATTGCCAGGACAAGAAGTACGCCGGTGAGCCGACACGCCTGGAGATCGGGGATGACAACGTCATTCGCGAGGGTGTGACCCTGCACCGGGGTACCGTCCAGGATGCCAGCCTGACACGCATCGGCAGTCGCAACCTGTTCATGGCCTACTCGCACGTGGGCCATGATTGCATCATCGGGGATGACTGCATCATGGCCAATCAGGCGACGCTGGGGGGGCATGTCCATCTGGGCAATCACGTCATTCTTGGCGGACTGTCGGCGGTGCACCAGTTCTGTCATGTCGGCGAGCACGCCATGGCGGGCGGTGGCTCCATCATCACCAAGGACATCGCGGCCTTCGTGATGGTCAATGGGCACCCTGCCGAGGCGCATGGCCTCAACAGCGTCGGCCTCAAGCGCCGTGGTTTCAGTCGCGAGACCATCTCCGCCCTGAACGCGGCCTACAAGACGGTCTTCCGTCAGGGGCTGACACTGGCGCAGGCACTCGAGAAGCTGGAAGGTGAGCCGCCTCTCGCCGAGCGCGATGTCTTCATCGCCTCGCTCAAGGCGTCCACTCGTGGCCTGACACGCTGAGCATGCGCATCTACCTGGTAGCCGGAGAGCTCTCCGGTGACATCCTCGGTGCCAGCTTGATGCGCGCGCTCAAGGCGCGTCATCCCGATGTCGAGTTTCGTGGCATCGGGGGGCCGCGCATGCAGGCCGAAGGCTTCGACAGCCTCTATCCGCTGGAAACTCTCTCCATCATGGGGCTGGTCGAGGTGCTCAAGCATCTGCCGGAGTTGATCAAGGTGCGTCGCCATCTGTTGCGCGACGCGCTTGAGTGGCAGCCTGACGTGATGATCGGTATCGATGCTCCCGACTTCAATCTGGGGCTCGAGCTGCGCCTGCGCAAGCGGGGCATCACCACGGCGCACTATGTCAGTCCTTCCGTATGGGCCTGGCGTCAGGGCAGGGTGAAGACCATCCGCCGTGCCGTCGATCGCATGCTGACCTTCCTGCCCTTCGAGGCGGCCTTCTATCGCGAACATCAGGTGCCGGTGACCTTCGTCGGCCATCCGCTGGCGGATGAGTTGCCGCTCGAGGATGATCGCGATGCTGCTCGCCTGCAGCTGGGGATTGCCCCCGACGTGCAGTTGCTGGCGGTGTTGCCGGGATCCCGTGGCAACGAGATTCGTTTCCTCGGCGAGACCTTCCTGGCCTCCATTGAGCGCCTTTGCCAGCGTTACCCTGCGCTTGAAGTGGTGATTCCGGCCGCCACGTCGCTGCGGCGTAGCGAGCTTGAGTCACTGATGCAGGGGCGCGAGGCGCTGGATCGCAGTCGCATTCACCTCATCGATGGCCAGTCGCGTGAAGCGATGACTGCCGCCGATGCCGTGCTGCTGGCCTCCGGTACGGCAGCGCTCGAATGTCTGCTGTGTCATCGCCCGATGGTGGTGGCCTATCGCATGGCGCCGATGACCCACCGCATCGCACGGCACATGGTCAAGACCGAGTGGATTTCGCTGCCCAACCTGATTGCCCGCGAGACATTGGTGCCGGAGCTGATCCAGGACGCAGCCACGCCGGAGTCCATCGAGGAAAGCCTCGCTCCCTTGCTGTCGCGTGCCGCCGGCGATGTCTGTCGCCAGCGTGAGCTGCGTGAGCGCTTCGTCGCCATGCATCGTGAGTTGACCTGTGATGCCAGCGCCGCGGCCGCCATTGCCATCGGTGAGCTGGCGGGGCGCTGATCACGACCGCCCGTGATGCCTTTACTGACTGATACCCCCTGATCGGCAGGCCGCAACAGTGGTCTGTCGGTTGTCTGACGCCCCGAGATACCATGACCGACTCTGCCGATCGACCCGCCACTCTGCCCGCCAGCCGCAAGCGCAAACCCGCCGATGATTTTCCGGCGCTGGTGATCCCCTATCACGGGGAGCTGCTGGCAGGTATCGATGAGGTCGGGCGTGGACCGCTGGTCGGGCCCGTGGTGGCGGCAGCGGTGATTCTTGACCCGAATGACCCCATCGAGGGCATCACCGACTCCAAGAAACTCAGCGAGAAGAAGCGCCTGGCACTGTACGAGCAGATTCGTACGCGTGCCTGGGCCTGGGCGATCGCCGAGGCTACCAGTGAAGAGATCGATGAGCTGAACATCTATCAGGCCACGCACCTTGCGATGCGGCGTGCTGTCGATGCCCTGGGCGTACGCCCGGAATATCTGCTGGTGGATGGCAACCGCTTGCCGGGGCACGAGATTCCCGGCATGGCAGTGGTGAAGGGCGACCTGCGCCACGCCGCCATCGGCGCGGCTTCCATACTGGCCAAGGTATACCGCGATGCCCAGATGGCAGCGCTGGATGCCTGCTTCCCCGCCTACGGTTTCGCGCGTCACAAGGGCTACCCGACCCGCGAGCATCAGGCCGCCATCGAGACGCATGGCATCCTTACCCTGCATCGCAAGAGCTTCGGGCCGGTCAAGCGGCTTTACATGGCCGGGCATGTGCCGCAGGCCGTGCCGGAAGATGCATTGATCGCGCTGCCGGCCCCGGTTGAGCCAGCCGCTGAGCCGGACAAGGCTGTCGAGTCATCAGGGCATTCGTCGGGGCCGTCAGAGCAATCGTCGGGGCCGTCAGAGCAGGAAGCGGCCCTGTCGACGAGTGAGCCGAGCCAGTCTCCCGCTGCAAAAAAGCCGCCAGCCGTGGTCTGACTGATGCCAGTGAGACCACGGCATCCCCGTCAGTCGAGGTCGTCCTGACAGGCGAGGCGCCTTCAGACGCTGCCCCCGACGCGCTATCCTTGGCAGCGGAGTCCCCGCCTTCAGCGTCCAAGGCGCCGGCAGCGTCAGCGCGGCCATCGTCACCCGCCGCGACTGAATCCTTTACCGTCACGCAGACTTCACGAGCCGATTCCATGACCACGCCCTTTGTTCACCTGCGCGTTCACACCGAGTTCTCTCTCGTCGATGGTCTGCCCGGCGTCAAGCCGCTGATCAAGGCGACCGCCACGGCAGGCCAGCCGGCTGTCGCGGTCACCGACGAGGCCAACCTGTTCGGGCTGGTCAAGTTCTACTCCAATGCCCGAGGGGCCGGGATCAAGCCGATCATCGGTTCCGATCTGTGGATGACCAATCCGCAGGACGTCACGCGTCCCTACCGCATCACGCTGCTGGCGATGAATGACATCGGCTATCGCCATCTGACCGAGCTGATCTCGCGTGGTTGGACCGACGGCCAGAAGCAGGGGCGTGCCTATCTCGAGAAGCAGTGGATCTTCGAGCAGGCCGAGGGGCTGATCGTGCTGTCCGGGGGGCGCGAGGGCGAGATCGGGCGTCATCTGCTCTCGGATCACGAAGACACCGCACGGACCCTGCTGAGCGAATGGAAGGCGGTCTTCGGGGATCGCTTCTATCTGGAGCTGACCCGTACCCAGCGCCAGTACGAGGAAGAGTGCCTGCACCTGTCGGTGGCGTTGGCGGAGGCGACCGATACCCCGGTGGTCGCCACCAATGACGTGCGCTTCCTCAAGCGTGAGGACTACTGGGCCCACGAGACACGCGTGGCCATCGGGGAAGGCAAGGCGCTGGATGACCCGCGCCGCGAGACCCGCTACAGCGATGAGCAGTACCTGAAGACCGCCGAGGAAATGCACGAGCTGTTCGCCGACATTCCCGAAGCGCTCGAGAACAGCGTGCTGATCGCGGCGCGCTGTTCCGTGACGGTTCAGCTGGGGACCTACTTCCTGCCCGAGTTCCCGGTGCCGGAAGGCATGACGATGGATGAGTTCTTCCGCAAGGTTTCCCATGATGGCCTGACGGAACGCCTCGAGAAGCTCTATCCGCGCGACAGGCATCCCCGCGACAGCGAAGCCTGGGCTGACACCGAACAGCGCTATCGTTCCCGCCTGGACTTCGAGCTCGACATCATCCTGCAGATGGGCTTCCCCGGGTACTTCCTGATCGTCATGGACTTCATCCAGTGGGGCAAGGACAACGGCGTGCCGGTCGGCCCGGGGCGTGGTTCCGGTGCCGGCTCACTGGTGGCCTATGCCCAGAAGATCACCGATCTGGATCCGCTGGAATACGACCTGCTGTTCGAGCGCTTCCTGAACCCGGAACGTGTCTCCATGCCCGACTTCGACGTCGACTTCTGCATGGAGAAGCGCGATCGCGTCATCGATTACGTGGCCGAGCGCTACGGGCGCAATGCGGTCTCGCAGATCGTCACCTTCGGCACCATGGCCGCCAAGGCGGTGGTGCGTGACGTGGCGCGTGCCCAGGGGCGTCCCTACTCGCTGGGCGACAAGCTCTCCAAGCTGATTCCCTTTGAAGTCGGCATGACGCTGGAGAAGGCCATCGAGCAGGAGCCTCAGCTCAAGGAATTCATCGAGAACGATGAAGAGGCCCAGGAAATCTGGGAGATGGCGCTCAAGCTCGAGGGCACCACCCGCGGTACCGGCAAGCACGCCGGGGGCGTGGTGATCGCTCCCACCAAGCTGACCGATTTCTCGCCGCTGCTGTGTGAAGAGGATGGCAGCGGTCTGGTGGTGCAGTTCGACAAGAACGATGTCGAGGAAGCCGGGCTGGTCAAGTTCGACTTCCTGGGGCTGCGTACCCTGACCATCATCGACTGGGCGACCGAGATGGTCGACAAGGTCCGTGAGCGTGAAGGGCTGCCGCCGCTGGAGATCGATGACATTCCGCTGGACGACGCCAAGACCTTCGACATGCTGCAGAAGGCGGAGACGACGGCGGTCTTCCAGCTGGAATCCCGCGGCATGAAGGAGCTGATCAAGAAGCTCAAGCCTGACTGCCTGGAAGACATGATCGCCCTGGTGGCCCTGTTCCGTCCGGGCCCGCTGCAGTCCGGCATGGTGGATGACTTCATCAACCGCAAGCACGGTCGCTCCGAAGTGTCTTATCCACACCCGGATTATCAGCACGAGCTGCTCAAGCCGGTACTGGAGCCGACCTACGGCATCATCCTGTACCAGGAGCAGGTCATGCAGATCGCGCAGGTGCTGGCCGGCTACACGCTGGGCCAGGCCGACATGCTGCGCCGCGCGATGGGCAAGAAGAAGCCGGAAGAGATGGCCAAGCAGCGTGCCGGCTTCATGGAAGGGTGTGCCGAGAAGGGCATCGACAAGGACCTGGCGGGCAACATCTTCGACCTGGTGGAAAAGTTCGCCGGTTACGGCTTCAACAAGTCCCACTCGGCGGCCTATGGCCTCGTCTCCTACCAGACGGGCTGGCTGAAGGCGCACTATCCGGGGCCGTTCATGGCCGCGGTGATCTCGACCGAGATGCAGACCATCGAGAAGGTGGTACCGCTGATCGAGGAATGCCGCCATATCGGCCTGACGGTCACGCCACCGGACGTCAACATCGGTGGCTACAAGTTCACCGTCGACCTCGAAGGGCGCGTCGTCTACGGGCTGGGCGCGATCCGTGGCGTGGGCGAGGGCCCGATCGAGGCGATCGTCAGCGCACGTGCCGAGGGTGGGCCGTTCAGCGACATCTTCGACTTCTGCAAGCGCATCGATGCCAAGAAGATCAACAAGCGCACCCTGGAGGCGTTGATCCGCTCCGGGGCGCTGGACAACATCGGCCCGTCCCGTGCGGTGCTGATGCTGGCGGTGGAGGATGCGCTCAAGGCCGCCTCCCAGAATCATGCCAACAACGATGTCGGCATCACCGACATGTTCGGCGATGCCTTCAGCGAGCCGGAAACGGATGTCTACGCCGGCTATCGCAAGGCGCGTGAGTGGACCGACAAGGAGCGCCTCACCGGCGAGAAGGACACCCTGGGGCTCTATCTGACCGGCCATCCCATCGATGAATACGAAGGTGAGCTCAAGCGCTTCATCAATGCGCGCATCAGCGACCTGAAACCGTCGCGGGAGCCGCAGCGCATCGCCGGGCTGGTGATCGCCATGCGCACCATGAAGTCCAAGCGTGGCGATACCATGGCCTTCGTGACCCTGGATGATCGCACCGGACGCATCGAGGCCTCGATGTTCGGCGAACTCTACGATCAGGTACGCAACAAGCTGGTACCTGACAGCGTGGTGATCGTCGAGGGGGAGGTCAGTCAGGATGATTATTCCGGCGGCCTGCGCCTGCGTGGCAAGGATGTCACGCCGATCATCGATGCGCGGGCGCGCTTCGGTGAGGCCGTCGAGATGAGCATCGCCGCCGAGGATATCGGCGGACGCTTCACCCAGCAGTTGTCCACGCTGTTGACGCCGCACCTGGCCAGCGAAGGCCTGCCGATGCGGCTACGCTATCGCAATGCCGCCGCGGAGGCCTGGCTGGAGCTTGGTGAGCAATGGCGCGTCGCCCCCAGCGATGAACTGCTGATCCAGCTGGGTGAGGTGGAAGGCCAGCGCGGCGTGCGACTCAAGTACCGTGAGTGATTGTTGATCAAGGGGAAGGGACGCCATCCCTTCCCCTTGATGATGCAAGTGAAACCAGGTGGTGAAGGGCGTGGGGGAGAGGCAATCCCGCGCCGAACGGGCGGGCAAGGTTTGCACCTGTCGAACAGGGTGCGATAATGCCCCCCTATCTTTTCCGTACCCAATTCCATGCCGACTGTGACCGCCGTGAGCCACAGATCGCCTGAGCGCTTGCTCAGGGGGAGTGACCCGGCCGACTCGCTTTCCTGGCTGCCCGAGACGACGAACGAAACGCCTTATGAATCCCAATTATCTGGACTTTGAACAGCCGATCGCCGAGCTGCAGGCCAAGATCGAGGAACTCCGTCTGGTCGGTAACGACTCCCAGGTCAACCTGTCTGACGAGATCGCTCGTCTGCAGGACAAGAGCACCAAGCTCACCGAGTCCATCTTCAAGGACCTCGGTGCCTGGCAGGTATCTCAGCTGGCGCGTCATCCGCAGCGTCCGTATACCCTCGACTACCTCGAGAACCTGTTCACGGATTTCGATGAGCTGCACGGCGACCGTCACTACGCGGACGATGAAGCCCTGGTCGGTGGCATCGCGCGTCTCGACGACAAGCCGGTGATGGTGATCGGTCACCAGAAAGGCCGTGACGTGAAGGAAAAGGTGCGTCGCAACTTCGGCATGCCGCGTCCGGAAGGCTACCGCAAGGCCTGCCGTCTGATGGAGATGGCCGAGCGCTTCAAGATGCCGATCCTGACCTTCATCGACACCCCGGGTGCCTATCCGGGCATCGGTGCCGAGGAGCGCGGTCAGTCCGAGGCCATCGCCTACAATCTGGCAGTGATGTCGCGTCTCAAGACCCCGATCATCTCCACCGTCATCGGTGAGGGCGGTTCCGGTGGTGCACTGGCCATCGGCGTGTGTGACGAGCTCAACATGCTGCAGTACTCCACCTACTCGGTGATCTCGCCGGAAGGGTGTGCCTCCATCCTGTGGAAGAGCGCAGAGCGTGCCGCCGATGCCGCTGATGCCATGGGCATCACGGCCTCGCGCCTCAAGGAGCTGGGCTTCGTCGACAACTTGATCAAGGAGCCGCTGGGTGGCGCGCACCGCAATCCGCAAGCTGCTGCCGACAGCATCAAGGCCGCGCTGGGTGAAGGCCTGGAGCGTCTTGGCGCGCTGGATACCGACGCCCTGCTGGAGCGTCGTTACCAGCGCCTGATGAGCTACGGCGCACCGGCATGATCTCTGCACATCACGCTTGATGCGCATTCAGTTCACGCCTGAGTGACCAGGACGCCTCCGGAATCTTCCGGGGGCGTCCTTGCGTTCAGGGCCGCTTTTTCTCCGCTCACTCCATCCATCTGCTTTCGCGACGGGAGCTCGGCATGTCTCTGTCTTCTTCACTGGACTCGATGTCCTCGTCTCCGCAGTCTCTTGGCGAGATGGCGGAATCGCGCGCACTCGTTGCCGTCCGTGCGGCGTTGGCAACAACGGATTCACGGCACACGGTATGGATCGCACTCTCGGGCGGACTGGATTCGGTGATGCTGGCGAGGCTGGCGGCACGAGCGACGCAGGAGTGCCCGCGGCGACTGCGGCTGGTGCATGTGCACCATGGCCTGCAGGCGGCCAATGATGATTTCGAGCGTCTGGCGCGCAGGCTGGCCTCGCGGTTGGGGTTGCCGTTGAGTGTGCGCCATCTGGCGCTGGATGAGGCGGCATTCAAGTCGCGAGGCGTGGAGGCTGCCGCACGTGAGGCGCGGCTGGCGGCACTGACGGCCTGTCTGGCGGCGGGCGATAGCCTGTGGCTGGCGCAGCATCAGGATGATCAGGCCGAGACATTGTTGCTCAACGCGCTGCGCGGCAGTGGCGGGCGCGGGCTGGCGGCCATGCCGCCTGAGCGGGCGCTGACTGTGGGCAACTCGCCCACTGGGCGAGATCTGCCCCCCCATGCGCGTGCACGACTGGTACGCCCGCTGCTGGATGTCTCTCGCCGTGATCTCGAGACTCTGGCGAGTCAGCAAGGGCTGTGTGTCTCACGAGACTGGTGCGAGGACCCCAGCAATCTCAGTCAGCGTTTCGATCGCAATTATCTGCGTCACACGGTGCTGCCGGCACTCGAAGGGCGTTGGCCACAGGCTGCGGGCAGCCTTGCGCGCTCGGCGCAGCAGCTCCAGGAAGAGCAGTCATTGCTGGATGAGCTGGCGGCCGAGCTGCTGGCGAAGGTACGGCTGTCAGGCGCGGAGCGCGTCACGCCGGGGCAGGAGCAAGAGCAAGAGCAAGAGCAAGAGCAAGAGCAAGAGCAAGAGCAAGAGCAAGAGCAAGAGCAAGAGCAAGAGCAAGAGCAAGAGCAAGAGCAAGAGCAAGAGCAAGAGCAAGAGCAGGAGCAGGAGGTGCAGCTGTCGTTGGCACGTCTGGGCGAGTTGAGTGAGCCACGCCAGCGTCTGGTGTTGCGTCACCTGTGCCAATCACGCGGCTGGCCGGTGCCGCCGCGCGGGCGCCTGGCCAGTCTGCAGCAGTGGATCGCCACGCCGCCGGACTCGGTGGCGGAGGTGCGCTGGCACAGTCCGGTCTCAAGTCTGGTGGTGCGCCTCTGGCGCGGTCAGCTGTGGTGGCAGGTGAGTGATACCGTTACAAGGCATGGTCTTGGTGATGGGGTCAGTGACTGCCAACGGCGTGAACTGGATGATCGGGCGAGACAGAGCTGGCAGGCATTGGCCGCGCAGGAGGACGAAGTCGTGATCGGTCAGCGTCAGCCGGGTGATGTCATGCGTCTGGCTGACAGGGGCCGGCGGGACCTCAAGCGCCTGCTGCAGGAAGCCGACATCCCACCCTGGCAGCGCCACCAGCTGCGGGTAGCGCGACGTGCCCGCGATCAAGCCATCGTGGCGCTATGGCATCCCGCGTGCGGGTGGTGGTTGCGAGCAAAGCCGAGTGGCTGACTGTGGGCCTCAGAAGTCGGCCCCGGGAGTCAGTCTCGACAGAGAGTCTCACGGGGCCCTGGGCGTAGTGGCGGGACAGCACGAGGCCAGGGCGGCGTCCGTTCTCAGTCGACGTCTTCGAGGGTGAGCGTCATGTCGGCGGCCTTCTGCAGACTGCTTTCCTGGGTCAGGTCATCACAGATCAGACTGTGATCCCGATATTCTTCTGCCAGGCTCAGTCGCAATTCGTCGCCCTTGGCGCTCAATTGCGTGCCGAGGACAGGCTGTTCAGGGCGTGAATGATTGAGCATCACGGCGATGCGCAGCAGGCGTGCCAGACGGGCGAGGCGTGGCTGGAGCGTCAGCGGCAGATTGGCAAGCTCCCGGCTGGCGAACTTGCGACGATGGGCGCGTACCAGGAAGGCGAGCGCCTTCTGCTCCGGTCGCGAGAACCCCTGCAGGTCGGAATGCTCGATCAGGTAGGCGCCATGACGATGGAACTGGCTATGCGAGATGGCCAGCCCGACTTCATGCAGTTCGGCCCCCCAGGCCAGCATCTGACGGGAGGTTGCCCCCAGTGACCACGCATCCGCGACCTGGTCGAACAGCGCCAGCGCGGTATCGCGCACGTTGGCCGCATGGCGGGTGTCGATACCATAGCGACGGCGCAGCAGATCGATGGCCGCGATGCGCGAGTCTTCCGCCGTATTGCGACCGATCAGATCAAACAGCACGCCTTCGCGCAACGCGCCATCGGAGTAGCGGATCTGCTCGAGTTCCAGGGCTTCGAAGATACCGCACAGGATCGCGACCCCGGCCGGGAAGACGCTGGCGCGGTCACTTTTCAGGCCTGGCAGGCAGACCTTGTCGAGACGCTTGAATCCCAAGAGAGCGGTGCGCAGCCGATGGAGTCCCTCGCGAGTCACCAGGCCGTGTGCTGCCCAGCCATGGGCTTCCATCACGCTGGCGGCTGCCTTGATGGTGCCGGAGGAGCCGACGGGGTCGTCCCAGCCCAGCTCGCGATAGCTGCGCTGTATGCTGGCCAGCTCCGAGCGAGCGGCCAGTTCGGCACGGCGCATGCGTTTCTCGCTGATCTCGCCGTCAGAGAAGAATGCCTTGGTATAGGCCACGCAGCCCATGTGCAGACTTTCCAGCAACAGCGGCTCGAACTGTTCACCGATGATGAATTCCGTCGAGCCGCCGCCGATGTCGATGATGAGGCGCTTGCCATGCACATCGGCCAGGGCATGGGCGGCCCCCAGATAGATCAGGCGCGCTTCTTCACGGCCGGCGATGATCTCGATGGGATGCCCCAGCAATTCCTCGGCGCGATCGATCAATGTCTGGCTGTTGTGCGCGGCACGCAGCGCGTTGGTGCCGACGATGCGCAGATGCTCCGCCTCGATGCCATCCAGGAAGGGCGCGAACTGTGCGAGGCAGTTGAGCGCACGCTCCATGGCATCTTCACTGAGCATGCCGTCTTCATCCAGGCCAGCTGCCAGCTGGATCTTCTCGCCCTGCTTGGCCACGACCTGCAATTGTCCGGCCTGATGATTGGCCAGCAGCAGATGGAAACTGTTGGAGCCGAGATCGATGGCGGCCAGCTTCAACAGTGGTGCATCGTCACTGGTGTCCGTGGCAGCGGGGGAGCTGTCAGGTAGAGAGGAGGCTGAATCACTCAAATGCATGGTCCTTGTGGCAGGTCCTGCTGGCAGGCCTTGCGCGAACGGGCGCTGCTACATGCGCTGTCCTCGAGGGCAGGGCGCCATGTGTCAAGCCGTCCACGCTGCGGAGTATCACGGTAAAGAATGCAATGTCAGTCTGGATCAAGGTTGCGGCGACTTGTGTGAGGTGTCAAACCTCATGGCATGTCGTCGGCAGGATCGGTCGAGAGTGGGGCATGTCAGAGACAGGGCGTGGTAGTCTACTGGTGCGACATGACAGTCGTGCGAAGCGCCAGAGAGCGATGCCTCTCGTGCAAGGCGCTCGCGTGACACCGCTCGTCCCGGGGCTTGCCGTCATCGTCGTCACGCTGAAGCATCATCATTTACCTGCAGGAAGATCAGCAAGGCCGATGTGGCCTGGGAGATAACGTCGCGATGAGCGAACGTGTGGCACCGATTTCAGAAAGAGACTTTGAATCCGTGGTGTTGGAGAGCGAGCAGCCGGTACTGGTGGATTTCTGGGCCTCCTGGTGTGGGCCGTGCAAGACGGTGGCCCCGACACTCGAGTCGCTGGCGGAGGAATATGAAGGGCGGTTGAAGATCGTCAAGGTCGATGTCGATGAGGCCCCTGAACTGGCGTCCCGTTTCGGCGTTCGTGGCGTGCCGACCCTGATGCTGTTCCTGTCCGGAAATGTCGAGGCCAGCAAGGTCGGGGCGATGCCTCGTGCGCAATTGGCCGCCTTCCTGGATGCCAACCTGTGATGGGGGATGACGCCGTCAGTTGAGCGGCGGCCCCGTCCCCCGGGCTGCGCTGGCATGGCCTCTGAGCACGGGACTTGCGTTCGAGGTGAAGCTTGACTACCATCGAGGCGTTCGCCTGATTACACGCTCTCTGATTGCGTCATGTCGACCGTCCCACGGTCCCCCAGTTGTCAGCCAGCCCTCTGGTAATTCTGTCCTTATATTCACAGGTCAGCCACCAGGCGATTCATACCGCTAGATTCCATATCGAGAAGACTTTTACGTCAGGAAGCACGACGCCCCATGTCCTTGCGGACGGGCTGCAGTCGCTCGACACTCCGTTGCCGAATCCGTTGTACGGCCGTGGTGAGTGATCTTTCCTGAACCTTTGGCACCTGTATTCTTTCCACTCAGGCGCTTGCCCCCGGGAATGCTGTCGAGATCAGCCTGCACTCACACAGTACAGTGTCAGTCTCTGCCTCCTGCTCGTCTTCTCGATTCCCTTCTTATCTTCAGCCCTGCTGACACGAGCTACGTTCAAACAAGCCGATGAATCTTACCCAACTCAAGCAAAATACCGTCCCGGAACTGCTGGAACTCGCCCAGACCATGGGGATCGACAACCTGGCACGTTCGCGCAAGCAGGACATCATCTTCGCCATCCTCAAGAAGCACGCGAAAAGCGGCGAGGATATCTATGGTGATGGTGTGCTGGAAATCCTGCAGGACGGCTTCGGCTTCCTGCGCAGTGCGGATTCTTCCTACCTTGCTGGCCCCGACGACATCTACGTTTCCCCGTCCCAGATTCGCCGCTTCAATCTGCGCAAGGGCGATACCATTTCCGGCAAGATTCGTCCGCCGAAGGAAGGGGAACGTTACTTCGCGCTGCTCAAGGTCAATCAGATCAACTTTGACCGTCCCGAGAACGCCAAGCACAAGATCCTGTTCGAGAACCTGACGCCGCTGTTCCCGCAATCGCGTCTGCTGATGGAAATCGGCAACGGTTCCACCGAGGACATCACCTCGCGCATCCTGGATCTCACGGCCCCGATCGGCAAGGGACAGCGTGGTCTGATCGTGTCACCGCCCAAGGCGGGCAAGACGATGATGCTGCAGAACATCGCCGCCTCCATCACTCGCAACAACCCCGAATGTCACCTCATCGTGCTGCTGATCGATGAGCGTCCTGAGGAAGTCACCGAAATGTCGCGCACCGTGCGCGGCGAAGTCGTGGCCTCCACCTTCGATGAGCCGCCGGCCCGTCACGTCCAGGTCGCCGAGATGGTGATCGAGAAGGCCAAGCGTCTGGTGGAGCACAAGAAGGATGTCGTCATCCTGCTCGATTCCATCACGCGTCTGGCGCGTGCCTACAACACCGTGGTGCCGTCCTCCGGCAAGGTGTTGACCGGTGGTGTCGATGCGCATGCCCTCGAGAAGCCGAAGCGCTTCTTCGGTGCCGCGCGCAACATCGAGGAAGGCGGCAGTCTGACCATCCTCGCCACGGCACTGGTCGACACCGGTTCCAAGATGGACGAAGTCATCTTCGAGGAGTTCAAGGGCACCGGTAACATGGAAGCGCACCTCGACCGCAAGCTGGCCGAGCGTCGTGTCTTCCCGGCACTCAACATCCGTCGTTCCGGTACGCGTCGTGAAGACCTGATCGCGTCTGAAGATGAAATGCAGCGCATGTGGATCCTGCGCAAGCTGCTCAATCCGATGGAAGACGTGGCCGCGACCGAATTCCTGATCGACCGCCTGAAAGATACCAAGACCAACCTCGAGTTCTTCGAGGCCATGAAGCGCCGCTGAGCCGATGTCCTGAGTTGACGAGGCAATGCCATGGATTCCCCACGTGATTCCGTTCAATGACGGAATCACGTGGGGAATCAGCACTTCCCGAGACGCCCATCTCCTGATCAGGAGATGGGCGTCTTGCGTTGTCGGCCTGCCGACTATCGGCTGGCAATGGTATGCTCGGAACCTGATCAAGCCGACCGGAAACTCCCATGCAGTATCGAGACTTGCGCGATTTCATCGCGGCGCTGGAAGAGAAGGGCGAACTCAAGCGCATTCGTGCCGAGGTGGACCCTTACCTGGAGATGACCGAGATCTGCGATCGCACCCTGAAGGCGGGTGGTCCGGCGTTGCTGTTCGAGAACGTCAAGGGCCACAGCATGCCGGTGCTGGGCAATCTGTTCGGCACGCCGCGTCGTGTGGCGCTGGGCATGGGGCAGGAGTCGGTCGAGGCACTGCGCGAAGTCGGCGAGCTGCTCGCCTTCCTCAAGGAGCCGGAGCCGCCCAGAGGCTTCCGTGATGCCTGGGACAAGCTGCCGATCTTCAAGCAGGTGATGAGCATGGGCCCCAAGCGGGTCAAGCGTGCGCCCTGTCAGGAGGTCGTACTGGAGGGGGATGATGTCGATCTCGACATGATTCCGATTCAGCACTGCTGGCCCGGAGATGCCGCGCCGCTGGTGACCTGGCCGCTGGTGATTACCCGCGGGCCGCACAAGGAGCGTCAGAACCTCGGCATCTACCGTCAGCAGAAGCTTGGCAAGAATCGGCTGATCATGCGCTGGCTGGCGCACCGTGGCGGGGCTCTGGATTTCCGTGAGTGGCAGAAGGCCCATCCGGGTGAGCCCTTCCCGGTCTCCGTGGCGCTGGGGGCTGACCCGGCGACGATTCTGGGCGCTGTCACTCCGGTGCCGGATACGCTGTCAGAGTACGCCTTCGCGGGGCTGCTGCGCGGCTCGCGCACCGAGCTGGTCAAATGTGGCCTGTCGGAGCTCGAGGTGCCGGCCAGCGCCGAGATCATCCTCGAGGGCTACCTGTATCCGGATGACATGGCACCGGAAGGCCCCTACGGCGATCACACCGGCTATTACAACGAGGTCGAGAGCTTCCCCGTCTTCACCATCGAGCGCATCACCCATCGTCGCGATCCGATCTATCACTCGACCTATACCGGGCGTCCACCGGATGAGCCGGCGATTCTCGGTCTGGCCCTCAATGAGGTCTTCGTGCCGATTCTGCGCAAGCAGTTCCCGGAGATCGTCGACTTCTATCTGCCGCCGGAGGGATGCTCCTACCGCATGGCGGTGGTGACGATGAAGAAGCAGTACCCCGGCCACGCCAAGCGCGTGATGATGGGAGTCTGGAGCTTCCTGCGCCAGTTCATGTATACCAAGTTCGTGATCGTGCTGGATGATGATGTCGATGCCCGCAAGTGGGAAGATGTCATCTGGGCCATCACCACGCGGATGGACCCGAGCCGTGATACCGTTCTGGTCGACAATACGCCGATCGACTATCTCGATTTCGCCTCGCCAACCGCGGGGCTCGGCTCCAAGATGGGCATGGATGCCACCAACAAGTGGCCCGGCGAGACCGACCGCGAATGGGGCGAGCCCATCGTGATGAGCGACGAGATCGTCTCGCGGGTCGATGAGCGCTGGGATAGTCTGGGCATTCTGGATTGAGTCTCACCTGACCATCACCACTCATGCATTTACCCTGCCTCGGCGCCAGGCGTCGCGGCAGGCTTCAGACAACAAGAGGATACGATGACGGCGCGGACCCTGACCTGTCATGTCGAGAGTGTGGAAGACCTGACCCCGGACGTGTTTCGTGTGCGCTTTGCCGCACGTCCCGAGGCCCTGGCGCATGCGCCGGGCCAGTATCTCGAGATGAAGCTCGACGACACCACCTGGGTACCGTTCTCCATCGCCAACGCTGCCAAGGGAGATGGCGTGCTTGAGCTGCACATCCAGCACTGGCCGGAGCGCAGCAACTCGGCGCGTCTGCGCAGCCTGCTGGTCGCGGCCAATCAGCTGGAGTTGCGCCTGCCGAATGGCGAATGCGTGCTCGATCTCGACGACCCCAGTCCCATCGTGCTGATCTGTGCCGGTACCGGATTCTCGCAGATGCATGCCATGTTGCAGGCAGCGTTTGCACACGGCCTCAATCAGCCCATCGAACTGTGGTGGGCCGCGCGTGAGCGTCGGGATCTGTATCTGGAAAGCGCCGCGCTCCACTGGGCCGCCAGTCAGCCCAATTTCCGCTACGTGCCGGTACTGGAAGAAGCGCCTGAGGCGGGTGATGCCCACCATCAGGCACTGGAAGCGGCTGGGGTCGAGGCAAGCTTCAATGGCCATATCGGACGTATCGATGATGCGCTGCGAGCGCATGCGGAGAGCATGGCAGGCAAGCGCGTCTATCTGTCGGGCTCGCCCGGCATGGTCTATGCCTGTGTCGATGCGCTGACGCCGCTGGGGGTCGAGGCCAGCGCGCTGAGCTCCGATGTCTTCAGTTATGCACCACGCGAGCCGCTACTGGATCCGGCGCTGGTATCCGGCTGAAGCTGCCTGACGTTGCCTGAAGGAGTCGAGTGAATGAGTCAGTCCCCCATCCTGATCACCGGTGGCGCCCAGCGACTGGGGCGCTACTGCGCCGAACGTCTGGTGGATGATGGCCATCCCGTCATCATCAGTTACCGACGTGAGCGCGAAGAGCTCGATGCCCTGCGGGCGTTGGGTATCCGCACCGTCCAGGCGGATTTCTCCAGTGAGGCGGGCATCCAGGCCTTCATCGCGACGATTCGTGAGATGACGCCGACGCTGAGGGCCATCGTGCACAATGCCAGCGACTGGGCGCCGGATGGTGGGGCGGAGGAGCGCGGCGAGATGTTCGAGCATCTGTTTCGCGTCCACATGCAGGCGCCGTATCTGATCAATCTGGCGCTGCGTGATCTGCTGGAGGCAGGTATCGAGACTCAGGCCGACATCGTCCACATGAGTGATTTCGTGGTCCAGAAAGGCTCGCGCAAGCATGCGGCCTACGCGGCCAGCAAGGCGGGGCTCGAGAATCTGACCTTGTCGTTCGCATCGATGTTCGCCCCTCGTATCCAGGTCAACACCATCGCACCGGCACTGATCATGCTGCGCCCGGACGACGACGATGATTACGCCGAGCGTGCGCGGGCCAAGTCTGCGATGCAGAGTGTGCCGGGCCCAGGCGTGATCTGGCAGGCGCTGCGTTATCTGCTGGACAGTCCCTATGTCACGGGCACGACACTCCCGGTGGATGGCGGACGTCATCTCACGTGACGGGTGTTTCCTGCCGGTGTCCGGGTAGCCTCCAGGGATCGAGGCCCGGCAGAGCAGCATGAAAAAAGCCCCCGCTGAGAAGCGGGGGCTTTTTCGTTGATGCGACGTCGTGTGGTGACGCAGCGTTTGCCGTCAGTGCTTGCAGGCAGTGCCTACAGAATGTGGCGGCCTTCGACGGCGGTGAACTGGCCTTTCTTGAGCGTTGGCCCCATGTTCTGACCGGAGGGAGCGCCGCCCGGATTTTCCAGCGTGATCACCAGATCGCTGTCGGGGAAGGCGGCCAGATATTCCTTCGGCACTTCCACCTTCATGGTGCCGGAGTGCGGCAGAATGCCCAGTGACATCGGCTCCTTGCCATCCTTGGCCATCAGCCACAGCTCGCAGACCTTGCCGGGGGCCGGGGCGTTGGGGCTGACGGCCTGGACCATCATCTCACCCGAGTGGGAGGCATTGACGATCCAGCCGGGGCTGCTGTCAGGGTTGCTGACCACGAACACGTAGTCGCTCTCCATGCTCTCGTTCTGACCCAGACTGAAGGTCAGGCTGACGGCGAGTGCGAGGCTGAACGCCGTGGCCGTCATGCCTTGCCACAGGCCCAGGCGACGCCACCACGGCTGCCGGGCGGTGCCCGTCGCCTCGGCGATGCCTTGCCAGACATCGGCGGGCGGTGCGACAGGGGGAAGCTGTTCATTGAACACGTTCAGGTGTTCGCGCCAGCGCTCCACATCGCGCTGCAGGTCGTGACTCACGGAGAGCAGCGATTCGAAAGCGGCGCGCTCACTGCGTGTCAGGGTTCCGAGCGCGTACTCGCCCGCTGCGGTTTCACGCAGTTCGGGATCGCTCAGATCAAATGACTCATGCATGTCTTTAACCTCTCGAGTCCACGTCGGACCCAGCTCTTGACGGTGCCCAAGGGCTGGTCCAGTTGGTTGGCCAGATCCTGGTGGGTGAGGCCTTCGAAGTAGGCCAGTTCCAGGGCGCGGCGTTGATCGTCATTCAGCTCGGCCAGACACTGGTGGAGTTCACCACTGTGCTGGGCCAGGTCGACATCTGCCTCGATATCACTTCGACCGGGCATGGCAGCGATCAATTCGTCGCTGTCGTGCTCGCTGGGTCGCTGTCGACGTATCCAGTCGATGGCGATGTTGCGGGTCATGGTGCCGAGCCAGGTCATCGGGCGGGCGCGGCCGGCGTCATACTGGCCGGCGGCGGCCCATACCCGGATGTAGACCTGCTGAAGACAATCCTGCGCGGATGCCTCATGTCTCAAGATACGCAGCAACTGAGCGTATAGATGCGCACTGGTTGCGCGATAAAGTCGATCCAGTGCCTTGGCATCCTGCCGGGCACATCCCGACAGATACTCTATCAGTGCATCATTTCGGGAATCCTGCATGTATGCATTCCAAGCTGTGGGCGCGGTGTCAGGCACCGCTGGACGAATGCGCGTTGCCGATCATGTCGTTCGACAACCAAAGGTTATACTGATGCCACTCCGGGCTGATAGTCCTTCTTTATACGTGCAGGCAACGGTTTGTTGCCCGATCACGCTTGCGTGCGACGTTTCGTAGTGCAAGGATAGAGTCATCGACGCTTCATCGTCATCACTGGACACCGGCCCGACCCATGAATCAATCCTCAAGCTCCCGCCTTCGCACTGCCGCTGCCTGCCCTTCGGGTCAGCTGGCGTCGGCTGCGTGTGCGGCTGGCTATTGGTATTGGTTTACACAGGGGCGCGCCTGAGGTTACGGCGTGCCTGTCTCGTACGGGCTGCCACCACCTTGAAGAACCCCCGGTCGCAGCCACGACCGGGGGTTCTTGCGTTTGGGCCCGGCAATCTCTCATGACGAGAGAGGCGTGCCACCCTAACGTGCCAACGATGATTGCAGCATGAATGACTGGAGGAATGACCATGCGTACCACGATCCCGACTACCCGCTTCTCTTTCGCTTCCGCTCGGGTCGTGCATGGTTATTGGCGCTGGCGATTTAGCGGCGTCCTGCCTCTTTCCGCTGTCACCGCGGGGCAGGGCGAGCAACACCGGGGTGACGATTCGCGAAGTCCCTGTCTGTCAGAGTGAATATTGCGTGATGAAGCCGAAGCTTCGTCACAGGAGAGAAGACCATGAACGCCAGCCTTGAACGCGTGTTGACGAATGACCCGCACACAGCCGATACCACTGTCGGCACCATGACCGCCGAGACTACCCCCGTGACCCGCTTCGATGCCGCCCAGACACCGACCACTCCCGGACGCATCAGCCGTGAAGCCCTGCCCAGCGCCAGCGAATTGCGCGCGCAGCTGCCGGTGGATGCTGACCTGGCCGGCCAGATTCGCCAGCACCGCGCTGAGATCAACGCGATTCTTGCCGGGGAGGATGATCGCCTGCTGGTGGTAGTCGGCCCGTGTTCCATCCATGATCTCAAGGCCGCGCGTGAATACGCCCAGCGCCTTGCGGTGATCGAACCGCAGGTCCGTGATCGCCTCAAGCTGGTGATGCGTGTCTATGTCGAGAAGCCGCGCACGACGGTGGGCTGGAAGGGGCTGGCCTATGATCCGCATCTGGATGGCAGTGATGACATGGCCAGCGGCCTGCGTCAGGCGCGCGAGCTGATGCGCGAGATCAACCAGCTGGGCCTGCCGGTGGCGACGGAGCTGCTGCAGCCGCTGACCGCCGCCTACCTGGAAGACCTGCTCGGCTGGGCGGCCATCGGGGCACGCACCACCGAGTCACAGATCCACCGCGAGATGGCCTCCGGCCTTGGCTGCGCCGTAGGCTTCAAGAATGGAACCGATGGTGGGGTCGAGGTCGCCGTGCAGGCGATCGGTGCGGCAGCTCACGGGCATCGCCACTTCGGCATGGATGACAGCGGGCGCCCGGCGCTGATCGAGACCGCGGGCAATCCCCACACCCATGTGGTGCTGCGGGGCGGCCATGGTCAGCCCAACTACGATGCAGACTCGGTGGCCGCCTGCCGGCGAGAGCTGGAAGGGGCCGGTCTGACACCGCGACTGATGGTCGACTGCAGTCATGCCAACTCGCGCAAGGATCACCGTCGTCAGAGCGAAGTGATGCTGGATGTGCTCTCCCAGCGTCTGGCCGGTGATGACGCCTTGATCGGCGTGATGCTGGAAAGCCATCTCAACGAGGGCAAGCAGGCATTGCCGGCAGCGGACAAGCTCTCGCAGCTGCGCCATGGCGTTTCCGTGACCGATGCCTGTCTCGGGTGGGAGACGACGGAGCATCTGCTGAGTCTGGCGGCAGAGCGTCTGCGAGACGCCTGACCCAGACACCACCCTGCTGGTGAAGCCCTCTTTCCTCACGGCTGACGGAGCAGGTCTCGCGCTTGTGAATTCCCCGCGCCCGATGGTCATGCGACCGTCGGGCGCTGTCGTTTGCATGAGGCGTATCGTTCGCGTCATACGACTGTCATTTGGTTCGCGTATCACTCTTGTTGCCCTTGGCGGCCCCACAGGGGCCAGGCCTGAAAAGAACAACCCGCAACCTGACTACGGGGAAGCAGCATGAGCAAGGAAATTGAAGATCATCGCCTACTGAATGCCAGTCACAACGAGACATTCTCTTCCATCATCGACAAGCACCTTTCCCGTCGTCGCGTGTTGCAGGGTGGTCTGGGCATGGCGGCTGCCAGCATGCTGGGCGGCTTCGGGCTGGCGGGCCTGAGCGGTACGGCCAATGCCGACAGCGGCAAGACCACAGGGACCCCGGCGAAGACACCGCTGGCGCTGGCCTTCGAGTCCATCAAGGGCTCTCGCACGGATGCCTTCGTGGTACCTGCAGGGTATACCGCCCATGTCCTGGCACCGTGGGGCACCCCGCTCAACGACAAGGCACCGCAGTGGAGTGAATCGCTGGCGATGACGCCGGAGGCCCAGCTCAACAGTATCGGCATGCATCACGACGGCATGCACAACTTCGCGCTGAGCGAAGACACCGCCTCCAGCAATTTCCTGCTGGTGATGAACAATGAGTACATCGATCAGGATGCCCTGTGGGCGCCCAAGGGCGGCGCGACCAATGCGGAGTCCGGTAAGCGCCCGGCCGATGAAGTGCGTACCGAGATCAATGCCCACGGCGTGACCGTCGTCGAAGTCAAGAAGGATGCCGGCGGCAAGTGGGATGTGGTGAGCAACTCCGGCTACAACCGTCGCTATACCAGCGCCAGCGAGATGGTGTTGAGTGGCCCGGTGGCAGGCAGTGATTACGTCAAGACTGCCTTCTCTCCGGATGGCACGCGCACGCGTGGTACCAACAACAACTGCGCCAACGGCTATACCCCCTGGGGCACCTACCTGACCTGTGAGGAGAACTGGCCGGGTTACTTCGTCAAGCGCAGTGATCGTCAGAGCGATGATGATCGCATCGGCATCGAGACCGAGCGTGGCCGCTACGGCTGGGAAACCGCCGCGGGAGATGCCAGCGAAGTCGATGGCGAATTCGCGCGCTTCGACAATACGCCGACGGCGGACAGTGCCGACAAGGATTATCGCAATGAGCCGCGTACCTTCGGCTACATCGTCGAGATCGACCCCTACACCGGTGAGAAGGCCGTCAAGCGCACCGCGCTGGGACGTTTCCGCCATGAAGGCTGCTGGCCTGGCAAGCTGGTCGAAGGCGAGCCGGTGGTGTTCTATTCAGGCCATGACTCGCGCAACGAATACATCTACAAGTTCGTCTCCGATGCCAGATGGGAGGCCGCCGATGCGCACGTGCCGGGAGCCGACAAGAATCGCCTGACGATCGGTGACAAGTATCTGGACAAGGGCACGTTGTATGTTGCCCAGTTCTCCGCCGACGGTACTGGCAAGTGGCTGAAGCTGACGCCGGATGCCGTGACCAGGGATGGCCGGACGCTTGCCGCTGCGCTGGGCCTGGCGGCCGATGATCTGGCCGGCGTCATCATCCATACCGCGGACGCGGCGGATCTGATGGGCGCCACGCCGATGGACCGCCCGGAGTGGGGTGCCGTCGACCCGGCTTCCGGTGAGGTCTACATGACACTGACCAACAACTCCAAGCGCACCGAAGAGGGTGCCGCGGCGGCCTTCACCAATGACGGCAAGGCCATCGAGGAGCCGGGAGTCGGTTACAAGACGGCGCCGACCAATGCCGCCAACCCGCGCGGTGACAACGAGGCAGGACAGATCATCCGCTGGCGTGAGGCAGGGGATCACACCGCCTTCGATTGGGAGATATTCGTGTTCGGCGCGGCGGCCAGTGACGCCGACAACCTGTCCGGCCTGACCGAGATGAATGAATTCGCCAGTCCGGATGGCCTCTACTTCGACGAACGTGAGGACGAGCAGGGTATCCTGTGGATCCAGACGGACAACGGCTACGCCGGTGTGGCGGACGCCACCAATGACCAGCTACTGGCCGTCGTGCCGGCCGCGCTTCAGCAGGCCGAAGGGGATGCTGCCGTGATCGGTGCCGATAACCAGGCACAGCTCAAGCGCTTCGCGGTTGGCCCGAACGGCTGTGAAGTGACCGGCATCTTCGCGACACCTGACAGGACGGCGTTGTTCGTCAATATCCAGCATCCCGGCAACTGGCCGCAGAGTGTGGATGCGACTGCCGAAACTGACGGCAGTGTGCGCCCGCGCGCCGCGACCGTCGTCATCCAGCGTGAAGATGGTGGTCAGATCGGCGTCTGATCCGTTGAGCGCTTGATCCGATCGTCAGCTGCCAGGCCCCCGCATCCAAGATGCGGGGGCCTTTTCATTGTCTGGTTGGGGGGCAGAAGGATCGGGACAGGAGGACTGGGACAAGGCTTGTCTGCTCAACGCAGACGGCCCCCACGCAAGCGTGAGGGCCGAGAGTCAGGTGAATGGACTGCGCCGGATGAGGCGGGCCCGAGCGGGGCGCGATCAGGCCTTGGCAGCGTAGGCGAACAGCAGGGTTTCCTGCACGCTGATCGGCTCTGCATCGCCGGCATCCAGCTGGGTGTAGTGACCATCGCTTTCCAGGCGCCAGCTCTGGCAGTTGTCAACCAGATAGGTGTCCAGGTCCTTGCGGATGCGCTGTGCCAGCTTCTTGTCGAGCAACGGGAAGCAGGTCTCGACGCGATGGAACATGTTGCGCTCCATGAAGTCCGCGCTGGAACACCAGGTCTCCGGCTGGCCGGCATTGTGGAAGTGGAAGGTGCGAGTATGTTCCAGGAAGCGACCGATCACCGAGCGGACGCGGATATTGTCGGAGATGCCCGGAACGCCCGGACGCAGACAGCAGACCCCGCGGATGATCAGATCGCACTGCACGCCCGCGCGTGAGGCGCGATACAGCGCGCGGATCAGCTTGGGTTCGGTCAGTGAGTTGCACTTGATGATGATGTGGGCGCGCTTGCCCTTCTCGGCGTTGCGCGCTTCCCGGTCGATCATCTCCACCAGTCGCTCATGCAGTGTGAAGGGGGCATGCAGCAACTTCTCGATATTGCGTTGCTTGCCCATGCCAGTCAGCTGCTGGAAGACCTTGTGCACGTCCTCGCACAAGGTCTCGTTGGACGTCAGCAGGCTGTAATCGGTGTACAGGCGCGCCGTCTTGGCGTGGTAGTTGCCGGTGCCGAGGTGCGCATAGTGGCGCAGCTCGCCATTTTCTCGCCGCACGATGTGCAGCATCTTGGCATGGGTCTTGTAGGCCATCACCCCGTAGATGACGATGGCGCCTGCCTCCTGAAGGCGGGAGGCCAGCTGCAGGTTGTCGGCTTCATCGAAGCGGGCACGCAGCTCGATCACCACGGTGATCTCCTTGCCCTGGCGTGCAGCTTCCACCAGCGAGGAGACGATGTTGGAATCGGCTCCGGTGCGATAGAGCGTCTGCTTGATGGCCAGCACGTTCGGGTCGCGCGCTGCCTCGGCCAGCAGACTCTCGACCGGCGAGAACGACTGGAAGGGGTGATGCAGCAGGATGTCTTCGCGGCGAATGGCATCGAACAGGCTGTTGTCACTCTTGAGTGCCTTGGGCGTGCCGGGAGTGAACGGTGCGTAGAGCAGGTCCTCGCGGCCCACGTCGCCGATGACTTCCATCAGGCGATTGAGATTGACCGGTCCCTTCACCTGATACAGGTCTCGCTTCTCCAGCTCGAACTGCTTGAGCAGGAAGGTGTAGAGCGCCTCCGGACAGTTGTCCGCCACTTCCAGGCGCACGCCATCGCCGTAACGCCGCGCCAGCAGCTCGCCGCGCAGCGCCGAGGCCAGATCCGAGACATCCTCGGCATCCACCGAGAGGTCGGCGTTGCGCGTCAGCCGGAACTGGTAGCAGCCCTTGATCTTCATCCCCGGGAACAGCTCCTGGGCATGGGCATGAATCATCGAGGACAGGAAGACGTACTCGGTATAGCCGCTCTCTGCGAGCGCTTCCGGCACGCGAATCAAGCGCGGCAGCGAGCGCGGAGCCGGAAGAATGGCCAGGCCGCCCTCGCGCCCGAAGGCGTCCTTTCCTTCCAGCTCGACGATGAAGTTGAGGCTCTTGTTGACCAGGCGCGGGAAGGGATGTGATGGATCAAGCCCGATCGGGCTGATGACCGGCTGAATCTCTTCCTCGAAGTATTCGCGAACCCAGGCTTTCTGGGCGTCGTTCCACTGATTGCGGCGACGGAAGCGGATGTGTTGCTCTTCAAGCGCCGGAATCAGTTCTTCGTTGAGGATGCGGTACTGGCGCTCCACCTGCTCGTGGGTGATGCGCGAGATCTCGTCGAGCACCTTGCCGGGCAGCATGCCATCCGGGCCGGGCTCGGTGCGGTCGAAGGCGATCTGATGCTTGAGACCCGCCACGCGGATCTCGAAGAACTCGTCCATGTTGGACGTGAAGATCAGCAGGAACATCAGCCGGTTGAGCAGCGGATGCGAAGTGTCCTGCGCCTGTTCCAGTACCCGGATGTTGAACTGCAGATTCGACAGCTCACGATTGAAATACAGGGCGGGGTCGGCCAGGTCGGCTTCGGGGGAGGGCGTGACCTTGGCGTGAATGCCCTTGCGCGTGCGATTGACGCGCAGGGGCGGAGGTTCAAGGGCTGGCGGCTCGTCGGTGACCAGCTCCATGTCGCCCTCTTTCCCCCGGGACGCCGCCGGGGCGGCAGCGTCCTGATGCGGTTGGGGAGCGGTGTCCAGCGAGGTGTCTGACGCGTCATCTATGGCGTTCTTGTGGGTCTGTTCCATCATCAACTCCATGACCCCGGTCAGACACGGTCGCCGGGGTAGTCAAAGGCGATTCTTCTCCGCCAGCAGTTCCGCGGCCCGGCGGGCAAAATAGGTGAGAATGCCGTCGGCACCCGCACGCTTGAAGCACATCAATGATTCGAGAATGACCTTGTCGGCATCCAGCCAGCCGTTCTGGAAGGCGGCCATGTGCATGGCGTACTCGCCGCTGACCTGGTAGGCGAAGGTCGGCACTTCCAGTTCACGCTTCACGCGGGACACCACATCCAGGTAGGGCATGCCCGGCTTGACCATCACCATGTCGGCGCCCTCGGCGAGATCCATGGCCACTTCATGCAGCGCTTCGTCGCTGTTGGCCGGATCCATCTGGTAGGTCTGCTTGTCGGCCTTGCCCAGATTGCCGCTCGAGCCCACCGCATCACGGAACGGGCCGTAGTAGTTGGAGGCGTACTTGGCCGAATAGGCCATGATGCGGGTATTGATCAGGCCTTCCTGTTCCAGCATGGCACGGATGGAGCCGATGCGGCCGTCCATCATGTCAGAAGGGGCCACGACATCGGCGCCCGCTTCCGCGTGTGACAGTGCCTGCTTGATCAGGGTGTCCACGGTGCGGTCGTTGAGCACGTAGCCGTCATCATCGAGGATGCCGTCCTGGCCATGCACGGTGTAGGGATCCAGCGCCACATCGGTGATCACGCCCAGCGTCGGGATGGCTTCCTTGAGGGCACGCACCGCGCGCTGCACCAGGCCATTGGCGTTGTAGGACTCCTCGGCCAGCAGGCTCTTGGCCTCGGCATCGATCACCGGGAACAGCGCGATGGCCGGCACGCCCAGCGCATGGACCTCACGGCATTCCTCGACCAGCAGGTCGATGGACAGGCGCTCGACCCCGGGCATGCTGGTCACGGCTTCACGACGCTGCGAACCTTCCAGCACGAAGACCGGCAGGATCAGATCATCGGCCGTCAGCTGGTTCTCGCGCATCAGGCGGCGAGAGAAATCATCCTTGCGCATGCGGCGCATGCGAATCGCAGGAAACTGGCGTGGGGTACGTTGACTCAAGAGAGGCTCTCCGGATCTAAGGCTCCGGTTCCGTGAGGGACGCTGGAAGTCTAGGTCTATAATATTTCAATGATATTACAGGTCAGACGGCGCCCATACGACCGAAGGAGATGGGATTGGCCGAGCAAGCTGTCGGCACGATGCTTTCGAGTATATCAGTGCATGCAGGTCGGAACAGGGGCGCGGCATGGGGCAGGGTGTCGCGTCGTGTGCACTGTCATCCTGCCCGCCGAACCGCGAGGGGCGCCCTTGAGATGTGGCCATGCCGCCCATAGTCTTGGGGCATCGGAGTGACGAATACTCAGGTGCTGCAGGCCGCCGGCATCATCTGTCCTTTCCAGCAGGTACCTCTTCACATGGTGCTTGCCTGTAGCGGATTCCTGTACGAATCTGTCACTTCTGACCTGTCGGCAGCCGCCGAGCAGTTCACCGTCAATGGAGTAACACATGACCAAGCAGGTAGCCCTGATCCTATCCGGTTGCGGTGTCTATGATGGCTCCGAGATCTACGAAACGACCCTGACCATGCTTCGGCTTGATCAGCTGGGCATCCGCTACGAGTGCTTCGCTCCGGACATCGATCAGCATCATGTGCTCAACCACGCCACCGGCGAGGAAATGGACGAGACACGCAATGTGCTGACCGAGTCGGCTCGCCTGGCGCGTGGCAAGGTGCGTCCGTTGCCGGAGCTGTCCGCCGAGGACTTCGACGCGCTGATTCTGCCCGGTGGCTTCGGTGCCGCCAAGAATCTCAGCAACTTTGCCGTCAAGGGCGCGGATCTGACGCTGGTGGATGGTCTGCGCGAGGTGGTGCAGCCCTTCCATGCGGTCGGCAAGCCGATCGGCGTGATGTGCATCGCGCCGGTGATGGTGCCGAAGCTGCTGGGCGAGGGGATCTCGGTCACCATCGGCACGGACCCTGAAGTCTCCGGCGCCATCAGTGCCCAAGGCGGTCTGCACAAGAGCTGTGAGGTGACGGATATCGTGATTGATGCCGCCAATCGCGTGATCACGACGCCAGCCTACATGCAGGCAGAGCGCATCTCCGAGGCTGCCGAAGGCATTTTCAAGCTGGTGGAGCGTCTGAACGGCTGGATCGAGGAAGACCAGGCCAAGGCCAGCCAACAGGATTGACACGGTCGCACGGTACCCAGCAGGAAACGACGAAGCCCCCGCCATTGGCGGGGGCTTCGTCGTTTCCTGCGTCATGATTCTTGCGCGTCATCGTCCAGGCGCTGTCTGCTCGAGTCTTCGCGTCAGGGGGCCTGCTGCTGCGAGGCCTCATCATCGCTCGCCGGACGGCGGCGCTTGAAGGCGCGTGCGGCGAGAATCCCGACCTCGAACAGCAGCCACATCGGAATCGCCAGCAATGACTGCGAGATGACGTCAGGCGGTGTCAGCAGCATGCCGACCACGAAGCAGGCGATCACGATGTAGGGGCGTTTCTTGCTCAGCACCTCCACGGACGTGGCCCCCGTCCAGATCAGCAGGAAGGTGGCGATGGGAATCTCGAAGGCCACACCGAAGGCGAAGAACAGCTTGAGGACAAAATTCAGGTACTGATTGATGTCCGTCATGATCGCCACGTTCTCGGGGCCCGTGGTGGTGAAGAACTGGAACAGCAGCGGGAAGACGACATAGTAGGCAAACGCCGCGCCCGCATAGAACAGCAGGATGCTGGAGGCCAGCAGCGGCAACGCCAACGCCTTCTCGTTCTCGTAGAGTCCCGGCGCGATGAAGGCCCAGGCCTGATAGAGCACCGCCGGAATCGCCAGGAACAGCGCCACCACCAGTGTCAGCTTGAAGGGGGCCAGGAAGGGCGAGGCCACCTCGGTGGCGATCATCTGAGAGCCGGGAGGCAGCAGGGCCATCAGCGGCTCGGCCACATACAGATAGATCTGATTGGAGAAGCCATACAGCGCCGCGAATACCACGAGGACCACGACAGTCGCACGCAGCAGGCGGGAGCGCAGTTCGATCAGATGCTCGATGAGCGGGGCGTGGGCAGCCTCGCCGGAGGCGGAGGGCTGCGGGTCATGCGGATCACTCATCAGGAACGCGGCTCCCGTGACTCACTGGTAGGGGTGGCGGAGGTCTCTTGCTCGCCTGAGGTCGTCTCCGTCGTCGAGCGAGCACTGTCGGCGGCAGGCGAGGCGTTGGCATCCTCCTGTGACGCGGGCGAGGAACGCGTGATGGTGGTTTCCACCTCACGCGCCTCATTGCGGGCATGTGCCAGGGTCTCGTCGAGCTGCTTCTTCTGCTCATTGAGCGTCTGGCGCAGTTCTTCGGCTTCCAGCTGGGCGCTGACTTCCTGCTGGATCCCCGAGACGCTGCGCTTGATGCGCCCCAGCCACAATCCCGCCGTACGCGCCGCCCGGGGCAGACGCTCCGGGCCGAGCACGATCAATGCCAGCAGCGAGATCAGTGCCAGTTCAAAAAAGCCGATGTCGAACATGCGGCTTACGAGCGCTTGTCAGCGGTATCGCGGCGCTCGGCCTCGACATCGATGGTATCGCCGCGGGATTCACCGTGGGAGACCTTCTGCTGAGGAGCCGTGTCTTCGGGGGCCTTTTCCTCTTCCTTCATGGCGCCCTTGAAGCCTTTGACCGCGCCACCGAGGTCTGATCCGACGTTGCGGAGCTTCTTGGTGCCGAAGATCAGGATGATGATGCCGAGCACGATGAGGAGCTGCCAGATACTGATGCCACCTAACATGGGAAGTTCTCCATTTTGGCCGATGGGACTAGGTCACGAGGCCTTGAGTCTTGCAGGGTGAGAGCACCACTGCCAGGGAAATCGGCTTGCGCTGCAAGTCGTCTGCTTGATCATCACTGACCGCGAGCGGCCTTTTCATCATGGCCGGAGACGCCGAAGCGTCGCGCCAGCTCATCCAGCACGTCCTGATGGTCCAGCCCGAGGTGAGAAAGCATCACCAGCGAGTGGAACCACAGGTCGGCGGTCTCACCGATCACTGCACGGTGGGAGTCCACGTCGTCCTGAGTGAAATCCTTGGCGGCCAGTACCGTTTCCGTGGCCTCTTCGCCAATCTTCTCCAATACCTTGTTGAGGCCCTTGTGATGCAGGCTCGCGACATAGGAGGACGTCGGATCAGCGTCGCGCCGCTCTGCCAGTACGTCTGACAGGCGGTTGAGAATATCACTCATGAATCATCATTCCTGAAAGCATGGGGTCTGGCATGAAAACCGTATCTTGCATGAGAACCGTTGCATGAGAACCGTTGCAGGAGCGTCGCGGCCAGCCAGACAACCGGGCCCGAGCGAAGGCAGCGAGTCCAGCCCTGGGCTCCTGCCTCATCGAGCACTGCCGCGAGGCAAGGCCCGGCGACTCAGGATGCAAGGGTTACATGACAATCATATTGCACTGCGCCCCGAGGGGCGGCAAGTTTCGGTCAGCGCCGCGAGCGAAGCGGGGGCGCGGCTAGCGCCACAGCAACAGCACGATGCCCAGGCCCGCGCCGACCAGCACCATCATCGGCTGCGTCTCGGCCCAGGCGATCAGCGGTTGCCAGCCGAAGGCCACGGCGATCAGCAGTCCACCTGCGCGCAAGCGCCAGCCGGTGCTGGACGCATGATTGACACGATCGCGCAGCGTGGCGAGTGCCTCGGTCTGACGCTGTCGAGCGCGGTGTTCATCGTCGATGCGCTGCATGGCCTGGAAGGCCATCACCGGCAGCTGCGGCAGCTGATGTGACAGCTCCGGAGCCTGCTTGACCATCTCGGCCCAGAACGCCTTGGGGCCGGCGCGCTCCTTCATCCAGCGCTCCAGATAGGGGCGGGCGGTGGCCCACAGGTCGAGATCCGGATACAGCTGACGGCCGAGGCCCTCGATGTTGAGCAGCGTCTTCTGCAGCAGGACCAGCTGCGGCTGGACTTCCATGTTGAAGCGGCGCGCGGTCTGGAACAGGCCCAGCAGCACCTGGCCGAAGCTGATGTCCTTGAGCGGCTTCTCGAGAATCGGCTCGCAGACGGCCCGGATGGCCGCGGCGAATTCGTTGGCGCGCGTGCCTTCCCCGACCCAGCCGGACTCGATGTGCAGCGCCGCGACCTCGTAGTAATCCTGACGGAAAAAGGCCAGCAGATTGCGCGCCAGATAGTCCTGGTCCTCGCGGGTCAGGCTGCCGACGATACCGCAGTCGATGGCGATGAACTGCGGGTCATGGGCGTTCTCACGCGAGACGAAGATGTTGCCGGGGTGCATGTCGGCGTGGAAGAAGTTGTCGCGGAACACTTGGGTGAAGAAGATCTCCACGCCGCGCTCGGCCAGCTTCTTCAAGTCGGTGCCCTGGGCTTCCAGCTCGTCGATGTCGGCGACCGGGATGCCGCGGATGCGCTCCTGCACCATTACCCGGCGCCGCGTCAGCGGCCAGTGGATGGTCGGCACGTAGAGCAGGGGCGAATCGAGGAAGTTGCGCTTGAGCTGGGAGGTGTTGGCGGCCTCCTTGTGCATGTCCAGCTCGTCGAACAGCGTGGCCTCGTAATCGGAGACCACTTCCACGGGGCGCAGACGCCGTGCTTCCGGCGAGAGCTTCATCAGCAGACGCGCGAGCAGATACAGCAGGCCGATATCCTTGCGCATCACCTCTTCGATGCGCGGGCGGATCACCTTGACCACCACGTCGGCACCATCGTGCAGGCGTGCCGCATGGACCTGGGCGATGGAAGCCGAGGCCAGCGGTTGCGCCTCGAATTCGGCGAAGGCTTCCTCGACCGGCATGCCCAGCTCCTGCTCGACCAGTTCGCGCGCCACCTCGTTCTCGAAGGGCGGCACCTGGTCCTGCAGGCGCTTGAGCTCATCGGCGACGTCCGGTGGCAGCAGGTCACGACGAGTCGAGAGCATCTGGCCGAACTTGATGAAGATCGGGCCCAGCGCTTCGAGTGCCAGCCGCAGGCGCTCACCACGCGAGCGCTTGCCGACAGGCAGCAGGCGCAGCGGTGAGAGCTTGACCAGCGGCCGCAGCAGCGCAGGTACGCGAGACAGCGGGATCAGATCATCCAGTCGATAGCGGGCGATGACCCACAGGATGCTCAGCAGGCGATAGAGTCTCACGACGGCTGGCACTCCCGATCAGCGGACTGTGGCGTGGTGACGGCCTCCAGATGGCGTCGCAGGCGCGCCAGGCGTGCCTCGGTGCGATCCAGGCACTGGGTCAGCTCGGTCAGCTCGTCCCGCGCGACCTGCAGCTGGGCATGGCCGGGCAGCCAGCGTGCTTCCTCGGTCAGATACTCGCGCAGATCCAGCTCCAGCTCACGACGGCTGGTCAGCCCGAAGCGACCGAGGCTGCGCAGGCCGGTGGCCAGACTATGACCGGGGGTCTCGCCGAACCATTCGCTCAAGGCCCCTTCCCAGTCGAGATCGAGATCCATCACCAGGTCCCGTGCGCTTTCCAGCAGGTGCAGACGGCCACGCACGGCCAGGCGGCCCTCGAACATCAAGCGCTCGATGGGCTCACCGGACAGCAGTGCCGCGGCAGTTTCCATGTCCAGCTCCACCACCACGTCGCCGTCGCTCTCGTTGGCCTCGGGCAGGCGCAGCAGATGCAGCCCCTGCAGGTCGAAGTGCACCAGCAGGTCGAAGGCGGGGCGCTCCAGGCGCAGCAGCAGGCGTCTGCCGGCAAGCGCATTCAGGCGCATGGCGGAGGCGGGGTCACGGGCGAGCAGGCGGTTGAGCGTGCGTTCCGCCGTCGCCACCAGCAGGGGGGTCAGCAATGCCATGACAGCCTCAAAGCTTGATACCACGGTGCAGCGCGACGATGCCACCGGTGAGATTGGTGAACTCGACACGCTCGAGACCTGCCTCTTCCATCATGCCGGCCAGGGTCTTCTGGTCGGGGTGCATGCGAATGGATTCGGCCAGATAGCGGTAGGAATCGGCGTCGCCGGCGACCATCTCGCCCATCTTCGGCAGCAGGCGGAAGCTGTACTGATCGTAGGCGGTGGAGAGCAGCGGATTGACCGGCTTGGAGAACTCCAGCACCAGCAGACGGCCTCCGGGCTTGAGGATGCGCTGCATGGAGCGCAGGGCCTTGGCCTGGTCGGTGACGTTGCGCAGCCCGAAGGCGATGGTGATGATGTCGAAGGTGTTGTCAGGGAAGGGCAGCGCCTCGGCATTGGCCTGCACATACTCGACATTGCCACCCACACCGCGGTCGAGCAGCTTGTCACGCCCGACGTTGAGCATCGAGGCGTTGATATCGGCGAGCACCACGCGACCCTTCGGCCCGACCAGGCGCGAGAACTTCAGCGTCAGATCCCCGGTGCCACCGGCAATGTCCAGCACCGTCTGGCCCGGACGGGCACCGGCACGCTCCAGGGTAATGCGCTTCCACAGACGGTGGATGCCGAAGGACATCAGGTCATTCATCACGTCGTACTTGGCGGCGACACTGTGGAAGACATCCGCGACGCGGCCTGCCTTCTCGTCCACGGCAACTTCCTGATAACCGAAGTGAGTCGTACGCTTGTCCATGACTTCCCCTGTTGTGACGCCACCCATGGGGGACGTCAGCGCAATATGGTGAGCTTTCGCAGTGGCTCGATTGTAACCGCTGGCCAGCGGGCTGTCTTTTGACAAGACGTCGAGTCGGACATCTTGCCGCGCCCCATTGGCATCAGTGGCTTACAGCTGATTGAGCGGAATGCCCAGCGGCTCACGCGAGGCACCGGCCTCTTCCAGCTGGCGCAGGTAGTAGGCCCACATGGCATCGCGGCGGTTGGCCAGTTCCCACAGGTATTCCCAGGTGTAGAGGCCGCTGTCGTGGCCATCATCGAAATGCAGCTTCAGCGCATAGCGACCGCTCTGGGTGATGTTGGCCAGACCGACGTGGCGCATGCCGACCTGCAGCGTTTCCTGGCCGACACCGTGACCGCGCACTTCCGCGGAGGGGGACATCACGCGCAGGAATTCGGTGCTGAGGCGGAAAGTCTGGCCATCCGCATAGCCCAGTTCCAGTTCACGCTCCGACTTGTGATAGTGCACGCGCGTCGGTACCGGGGCCTCGTCGGCGTCACGGGCATGGCGCTCATTGAGGCGGTAGTCGCGCTGCTGGCTGCGAGGTTCGTCCTGCTCGGCAGCGTGGTCTTCAGGTGTGTCGTGGCTCATCAGGGCATCCTCGTGTCAGCCCGCCGTCCAGCATGACACCACGCTGTAAGGCGACCGAAGGAACAGGAGCGTCGAGCGACATCTCGGGCGCGTCGACGTATCTATGTCGCATGATGCACTGACGCCCGAACCGGGCCAAGCCGGATCGGGCGTCAGTGGCATCTCTCAGGGTGGCGATTGCCGCCATGAGGGCTTCTCGCGGGTCAGGCGCTGACGCCAGACGTCAGAGAATGTAGCGCGACAGGTCTTCGTCACACGCCAGGTCGCCCAGGCGAGCATCGACATAGGCGGCATCGACCTTGAGCTCACCCGCCTGATCGGCACCTTCGTAGGAAATCTCTTCCAGCAGGCGTTCCATCACGGTATGCAGACGACGCGCGCCGATGTTCTCGGTGCCTTCGTTGACCTGATAGGCGATCTGGGCGATACGCTCGATGGCGTCATCCGCGAAGCTCAGCTCGACGCCTTCGGTGGCCAGCAGCGCCTTGTACTGACGGATCAATGCCGCGGACGGCTCGGTCAGGATGCGCTTGAAGTCGTCCGGGGTCAGGGCATTGAGCTCGACGCGGATCGGCAGACGGCCCTGAAGCTCCGGAATCATGTCCGAGGGCTTGGACAGGTGGAAGGCGCCGGAAGCGATGAACAGGATGTGGTCCGTCTTGACCATGCCGTGCTTGGTGGAGACGGTGGAGCCCTCGATCAGCGGCAGCAGATCGCGCTGCACGCCTTCACGGGACACGTCGCCACCACTGCCGGACTCGCCACGCTTGGCGACCTTGTCGATCTCGTCGAGGAAGACGATACCGTTCTGTTCGACGGCCTCGATGGCACGGCTCTTGAGGTCTTCATCGCTGACCATTCTGGCCGCTTCTTCCTCGTGAACCAGCTTGAGGGCTTCCTTGACGCTGATGCGACGGCTTTCCTTCTGCTGCTTGCCCATGCTGGAGAACATGGACTGCAGCTGACTGGTCATCTCTTCCATCCCCGGCGGGGTGGCGAAATCCAGGCTCTGGCTGGCCGGGCTCAGCTCGATGTCGATTTCCTTGTCATCCAGCTGACCTTCGCGCAGCTTCTTGCGGAACATCTGACGCGTGCTGCTGTTGTTGGCCGCCGCATCATATTCCTCGCCACGGGCGCGCGGCAGCAGCGCATCGAGGATGCGATCCTCGGCGGCATCCTCGGCCTTGTCGCGCACTTCCTTCATGGCCTCTTCACGCACCAGCTTCATGGCGACCTCGACCAGGTCACGGATGATCGATTCCACGTCACGTCCGACGTAGCCGACCTCGGTGAACTTGGTCGCCTCGATCTTCAGGAAGGGCGCGCCGGCCAGCTTGGCCAGACGACGAGCGATCTCGGTCTTGCCGACACCGGTCGGGCCGATCATCAGGATGTTCTTCGGGGTGACTTCCGGGCGCAGATCATCGTTGAGCTGCATGCGACGCCAGCGATTGCGCATGGCCACGGCCACGGCACGCTTGGCTTCCGGCTGACCGACGATGTGCTGATCGAGGGCGTTGACGATTTCCTTCGGGGTCATCTGGGACATCTCAGGACAGCTCCTCGATGATGGCATTGTGGTTGGTGAAGACGCAGATGTCGGCCGCGATGGAGATGGACTTCTCGGTGATCTCGCGGGCGGACAGCTCGGTGTTCTCGATCAGGGCGCGGGCGGCGGCTTCGGCGAAGTTGCCGCCCGAGCCGATGGCCAGCACGCCGTGTTCGGGCTCGACCACGTCACCGTTGCCGGTGATGATCAGCGAGGCATGCTTGTCGGCCACCACCAGCATGGCTTCCAGCTTGCGCAGGGCGCGGTCGGAGCGCCACTCCTTGGCCAGTTCCACGGCGGATTTCACCAGCTGGCCCTGATACTTCTCGAGCTGCGCTTCGAAGCGTTCGAACAGCGTGAAGGCATCGGCGGTACCGCCAGCGAAGCCGGCCAGCACCTGATTGCGATACAGGCGACGCACCTTGGCTGCGTTGCCTTTCATGACAGTGTTGCCAAGGGATACCTGGCCGTCACCAGCCAGGGCGACCTGGCCGTTGCGACGCACGGAGACGATCGTGGTCATGGATAACTCCTGAGAGAGCATGCCGGCGATTGGAATAAGGTGAACGGGGCCGGGCATGGCATTTCGGGGCAGACGAGGCCAGGGCCTCGTCGCGTAAAACGGGTGGTGGTCGTCAGTCTGGCAATTGCCACTGCTTGCCGCGACGTGTCACCGCCACCGTGGCGGATCGCGGTCTGATATCTCACCGGAATGCTGTAAATGGGGGCGCTGATGCGGGTTTCAAGTCATCGGCGACTCAGCGTTGACGCCCGTTGTGCAGAGGGCTGGCGCCCTTTACGCAACGGGCCCGCTCAACTTGTGAGCGGGCCCGTTGACCTGTGGCGTCATGCCGAGGTCATTGCAGCTTGATCAGCAGAGGCTCGATGCCCTGGGTGTTCATCAGATCCTGTGCGCGGTTGAGCTCGCGGGTGTCCTTGTACGGGCCGACCTGAACGCGGTGCCAGACGGTACCGCCAGAAGCATTGACGTCACTGACCTTGGCCAGCAGGCCGAGATCCTTGAGCTTGCCGGCCAGTTTCCTGGCATCGGACATCTCGCGGAAGGAGGCCGCCTGCAGCATGTAGTTGGTCAGCGAAGCCTCGGACTTCTTGGTGCTCTCGGCGCTGCCCGGACGCGGAGTGGACTTGTACTCATCCACCTTGGGGGCGATCACCTCGGTTTCCGGCAACAGAGTGTAGAACTCGAAGGTTGGCATGCTGCCGCCGCTCTCTTCGGGAGTGTCCTTCTGCGATGCCTTGTCCTGCTGGCTACCCTGTTGTGCGGCCTGCTGACCATTCTGCTGAGTGTTGGCCTTGGGCACGATGGCAGCCACCGGCAGACGCGGCGCCTGTTGCTGGAAATACTGAGCCAGCACGAAGCCGGCGACCAGACCGACGATCCCCCACAGCCACCCCGGGAAGCCGCGGCTCTGACTGGCGGCGGGTTGCCGGCGGGGGCTGGCTCCCTGACGGGAAGCGGGCTTCTTGCTGGCGGGGCGGCGAGCTGCCATGGCTTACATCTCCTCGGGAGCGCTGACACCCAGCAGGGCCAGGCCGTTGCGGATGACCTGAGCGGTCGCCAGACCCAGCGCCAGGCGCGCGTTGCGGGTCGCGTCGTCCTCGACCATCACCTTCACCGCGTTGTAGCAGGTGTGGAAGTCAGAGGAGAGGTCCTGCAGATACTGAGCGACCTGCTGCGGTTCCCGCACCTTGGCGGCGTGGGTGACGACGTCCGGGAACTGGGCCATGCGATTCATCACGGCCTTTTCCTGATCGCTGGTCAGCAAGGACAGTTGCGCCATGGCCAGAGATTCATCGAAGGCCTTGTCTTCACGGCTGGCCTTGCGCAGCACGCTGTGCACGCGGGCGTGGGCATACTGGATGTAGTAGACCGGGTTGTCGTTGGACTGGGAGCGGGCCAGGTCAATGTCGAAGGTCAGCTGGGAGTCGGCGCGCCGCGCCGCCAGGAAGTAGCGGGTCGCGTCGCGGCCGACTTCCTCGATCAGGTCGCGCAGGGTCACGTAGCTGCCGGCACGCTTGGAGAGCTTCACTTCCTCACCGGAGCGCATCACGGTGACCATCTGGTGCAGCACGTAGTCAGGCCAGCCTTCCGGGATGCCGGCCTTGAGGGCCTGCAGGCCCGCACGCACGCGAGTCACGGTGGAGTGGTGGTCGGCACCCTGTTCATTGATGACCTGGGTGAAACCGCGCTGCCATTTGTCCAGGTGGTAGGCGACATCTGGCAGGAAGTAGGTGTAACCGCCGTCACGCTTGCGCATCACGCGGTCCTTGTCATCCCCGAAGTCGGTGGTGCGCAGCCACATGGCGCCATCGTCTTCGTAGGTATAGCCGTTGTCGACCAGGCGCTTGACGGTGTCTTCGACCTTGCCGTCACGGTAGAGCGAGGATTCGAGGAAGTAGACGTCGAACTCGACGCCGAAGGCCTTGAGGTCCAGATCCTGTTCATGGCGCAGGTAGGCGACGGCGAAGACGCGGATGGCGTCGAGATCGTCAGGTTCTGCGGCGCCCGTGACCTGCTTGCCATCGGCTTCGACGGTATCGCCGGCCATGTAGGAGGCGGCCAGTTCGCGGATGTAGTCACCGCGATAGCCATCAGCCGGCCAGCTGGCGTCATCCGGGCCCAGGCCCTTGGCGCGTGCCTGAACGGAGAGCGCCAGATTGTTGATCTGGGCGCCGGCGTCGTTGTAGTAGAACTCGCGCGTGACGTCGTGGCCGGTGGCGGCCAGCAGGCGGCACAGCACGTCGCCGACCGCGGCGCCACGCCCGTGACCGACATGCAGCGGCCCGGTCGGATTGGCGGAGACGAACTCGACCTGGACCTTCTCACCGGCGCCCACGTCGCTGTGCCCGAAGCGGTCGCCTTCGCTGAAGACGCGGCGCACGATGTCGGCCACCGCCCCGGTCTCGGCGAAGAAGTTCAGGAAGCCGGGGCCGGCGATCTCGACCTTGGAGACCGCGTCGGAGGCCGGCAGGGCGGCGACCAGCTTCTCGGCCAGCTCACGCGGCTTCATGCCGGCAGCCTTGGACGTCATCATCGCCAAGTTGCTGGCGTAGTCGCCGTGGGTCTTGTCCTTGGTCGGGTCGACCTTGATCTGCGGGCTGGCGTCGGCGGGCAGGGTGCCGTCGGCCTTGAGGGAATCCAGGGCCTGGCCCAGCAGTTCGATGATCGTCTCTTTCATGGAATATCGGTCTCTTCACGGCTCAGGTCGCACCGCGTGCTCTGGAGCAGGCGGTTGCAGGCATCAGGCCTGCGGGCAATGGGGGAGTGCGGATGTCGCTGCACGATGGCGGGCATTATCACCGATCCTGCGGCTTGCATAAACCGTCGTGATCAATCACGGCGCAATCCGTGTCCTGGCGGGATAGTGGTCAGTTCAGTATCGGAGCTGGCGACACCTGCCTGAGTCCCCCTGCCAGACTCAGGCCATGCCGATGGGATCGACATCCAGTGACCAGCGCAGGCGGCGCGCGTCACGATCCTGCTCGCAGAGCGTCACCAGCCAGGCGGCGGCTTCATGCAGCGGGCCGCGTTTCGCCGCGCGCAACAGCAATTGGGCGTGATAGCGATTCTGGCGGCGCTCCATCGGCGCCGGTACCGGGCCGAGGCAGTCCACCTTGAGGTCGGCACTGTCGATGTGCTGACGCAGGGCGCTTCCTACCTTCAACAGCCACTGCTCGACCTGCTGCTGATCGGTGGCTTCGGCGCGCAGCAAGGCCAGATGGCTGAACGGCGGCAACTGCGCGATGCGGCGCTCCTCCAGCAGCTCGCCGGCCAGCTGTGGGTAGCCGGCCTGGATCAGTGTCAGCAGGTTGGGGTCTTCCGGATGGCGGGTCTGGATCAGCACCTCACCGGGGCGCTCGGCGCGTCCGGCTCGCCCGGCGACCTGCACCAGCAGCTGGGCGGATTGCTCCAGCGCACGGAAGTCGGCGGCGTAGAGTCCGCTGTCGGCATTGACCACCACCACCAGCGTGACGTGGGGGAAGTGGTGGCCCTTGGCCAGCATCTGGGTGCCGACCAGCAGGCAGGGTTCGCCACGGCGGATCACTGCCAGCGCTTCACTCATGGCGTCCTTGCGCTGGGTACTGTCGCGGTCGATGCGCAGCACCGGCACGTCGGGGAATTTCTCGCCGAGCAGCTCTTCGGTGCGCTCGGTGCCCGCGCCTTGTGGACGAACATCGCCGCTGCCGCAGGCCGGGCAGGCATCCGGCAGCGGGCGGGTGCGTTCGCAGTGATGGCAGGTCAGCTGCGGGGGATGGCGATGCAGGGTCATGCGTGCGTCGCAGTTGTCACATTCGGCGATCCAGCCGCAGGCATGGCAGGTCAGCGTCGGAGCGAAGCCGCGCCGATTGATGAATACCAGCACCTGATCGCCCTGGGCGAGGCGCTTCTCGATGGCGTCCAGACTCTGGGTGGAGAGTCCGCCCAGCGTCATGCGGCCGCGCAGGTCGATCGGGTGCAGGCGTGCCGGTTGGCTGCGCCCGGCACGCTGATGCAGATGCAGGTGAGTGAAGCGCCCTTCGCGGGCATGGCGCAGGCTTTCCAGAGACGGCGTGGCGCTGCCGAGCACTACCGGGATGCCTTCCTGCTTGCCACGTACCAGCGCCAGATCGCGGGCGTGATAGCGCAGGCCATCCTGTTGCTTGAAGGAGCCGTCGTGCTCCTCGTCGACGATGATCACCCCGAGCTTTGCCATCGGCGTGAAGATGGCAGAGCGCGTGCCGATCACGATGCGCGCGCGGCCGCTGCGTGCCGCCTCGAAGCCATCGAGGCGCTCGCCATCGCTGACGCCGGAATGCAGCATCACCTGGGGGACGCGGAAACGTCTGCGGAAGCGCTCCAGCGTCTGGGGCGTCAGGCCGATCTCGGGCACCAGCACCAGAGCCTGGCCGCCGCGATCCAGCACCGCCTCGATCAGTTGCAGGTAGACCTCGGTCTTGCCGGAGCCGGTCACGCCCTCCAGCAGCGTGGGGGAGAAGCGACTCAGGCCTTCATGCAGGCGCGAGAGCGCGCGGCCCTGCTCGTCATTGAGTGCCAGGCTGGGCTCGGCCAGCACGCCCTTGCTGGCCTGCTCCGGGGTGGCGCCGGTGACAGGCTCTTCACGTGATTCGATGAAGCCACGACTGCGCAGGGTTTCCAGCTGCTGGCGGGTGAAGCCCTGGGCGGTGATCGCGCTGTGTACCAGGCCATGACGGTGCTGAGCGAGCAGCTCGAGCAATGCGATCTGGCGGGTCGCGCGGCCGAGGCTGGCCGGCTCCGTGATACGCCCCTTGTCGGTGAGTGACCAGCGCTCACGGGTGCGTGCCTCGAGGGCACGTCCCTGGCGCAGCAGTGATGGCATCGCCTGCGCGAAGGTGTCGCCGAGTGAGTGCTGGTAATAGCGTGCGGTGAACTGACATATCCACAGCCAGTCGGCCGGCAATGGCGCTTCGTCGATCACCTCGCTGACGGGCTTGAGCTTCTCGATGGGAAAGGCTGAGTCGCTGCGCAGCTCCGCGATCACCCCGACCAGCTGGCGACGGCCGAACTCGACGCGCACGCGCAGACCGACCTGCCAGCCATGGCGAGGTGGCTGGCGTGCTGGCAGATAGTCAAACAGGTCGCGCAGGGGGCCGGGAATCGCGATGCCCAGTACACGTCCGGGCAGGTGAGTCGCAGTCTTGTCGCTGGTGTCAGGCACGCAAGGCATCCGAGGAAGAGAGAATGAGATGACGAGAGGAAAACGCCACGCAGTCTACAGAGTGTTGCCGGCAATAAACGCCACAAAGTTTGGTCTTGTCGCAGATGGCTGGTAAAATGCGTCGCCTTCCGTCGGAGTCGGCGGAATGACCGGTTACATCCAAAACCCGTGTACGGTGCCTGGCAATCGATCAGGTGGCGGTGCACAGCGACCTGAGGTTACACACCATGAAACAGGGTATCCATCCGGACTACCAGCGCCAGACCGCAACCTGCTCCTGCGGCGCGCAGCACGAAATCGGTTCCACTTCCAAGCAGACCTTCGCGCTGGACGTGTGCTCCGAGTGCCACCCGTTCTACACCGGCAAGCAGAAGCAGGCTACCACCGGTGGCCGCGTCGAGCGCTTCAACAAGCGTTTCGGTGCTGCCATCAAGCGCTGATACCTTCAGCTGCTTGTCGCTTGCATGGCGCTGTGCATCGCGCAGCGCCATCAACGAAAAAACCCGCTTGCGAGCGGGTTTTTTTGTGCCTGTCATTCGATGCAGGTGAGGGGATTGGTGCCGAGCTGGCACTATTCCAGCGCCACCAACGCATCACCCCTCTGCGCAGGAGGCATTTCATTTCCGGCGCCGGATGCGCGCGGTCATTGCGCGGATTTTCATGAGATACGCGGGGCGAAACGCCACGCCGACCCGTCAGTGATAAGGAAAGGTTTATGACTGAGTGGGGCATCCATAACGTTAGACGAATGGCTAAAACAGTTTTTAAACATCCGTATTAATTCCTTTTATAACAACAAGTTGCGTTGGTTGTTCGCGAGGGGGTTTTTCTATATTCTGGTCACAGCCAACCCCCGCTAAAATACCGGATGACACGCATGTCTGATGCCATGAAGAAAGCAGCACTGCAATATCACGCCGAACCGATTCCCGGAAAGCTGTCCATCGAGCTGACCAAGCCGACAGAAACTGCCAAGGACCTCGCGCTGGCCTACAGCCCGGGTGTAGCCGAGCCGTGCCGCGAGATTGCTGCCGATCCGGAAAATGCCTACCTGTATACCGGCAAGGGCAACCTGGTCGCCGTCATCTCCGATGGCACCGCCATCCTGGGGCTGGGCAATCTCGGGCCGCTGGCTTCCAAGCCGGTCATGGAAGGCAAGGGCGTGCTGTTCAAGCGCTTCGCTGGCATCAACTCCGTCGACGTCGAGATCGATGCGGAAAGCCCGCAGGCCTTCATCGATACCGTGCGTCGCATCCACACCACCTACGGTGGCATCAACCTGGAAGACATCAAGGCACCGGAGTGCTTCGAAGTCGAGCAGGCGTTGATCGAACAGTGCAACATCCCGGTCTTCCATGATGACCAGCACGGCACGGCCATCGTCACCGCTGCCGGCATGCTCAACGCACTCGATATCGCCGGCAAGTCCCTGGAAGACGCGCGTATCGTCTGCCTGGGCGCCGGTGCTGCCGCGATTGCCTGCATGAAGCTGCTGGTCTCCAGTGGTGCCAAGGTCGAGAACATCTTCATGCTCGATCGCAAGGGCGTGATCCACAGCGGCCGTGATGACCTGAACCAGTACAAGGCGATGTTCGCCACCGAGACCGAGCTGCGTACGCTGGATGATGTCATCGAAGGTGCGGATGTCTTCGTCGGCCTGTCCGGCCCCAACCTCTTGAAGGCCGAGCAGCTCAAGAAGATGGCTGACACGCCGATCGTGTTCGCGTGCTCCAACCCGGATCCGGAAATCCATCCGGATACTGCTCGCGAAGCGCGTCCGGACGTCATCATGGCGACAGGTCGCTCCGATTACCCGAACCAGGTCAATAACGTGCTGGGCTTCCCGTTCATCTTCCGCGGTGCGCTGGACGTGCGAGCCACACGCATCAATGAAGAGATGAAGCTGGCGGCCGTTCACGCGCTGAAGGACCTTGCTCGCGAGCCGGTCAGCCAGGACGTGCTGGATGCCTACGAGATCGACAGCCTCGAATTCGGTCCGGGGTACATCATCCCGACGCCGATGGATGCGCGTCTGCTCGAGCGTCTGCCGGCTGCCGTGGCGCAAGCCGCCATCGATTCCGGTGTTGCGCGCAAGCCCTATCCGGCGCATTACCCGCTGACCAATGCGGATCAGGTCTACGGTTAAGCGTCATCGGGCCCCGCTTGCGGGGTGCTGAAGAAAAAGCCCTCGTCGGAGATGTCCGGCGAGGGCTTTTTGCTGTCTGTCCAACAACTTTCAGTGGCGTACTAGAAGCTGTAGAGAATCGAGGCGGCGGTGGTGGTGTCGGTCTTGGCGTCCGTGTCATCCGGCGGGCTGGTGTTGTTCTTGATCTCGTGGGAGAGCTTCAAGGCCAGGCTGGAATTGATGGAGACGGTCAGTGCGGTATAGCTGCGGCTGATGATGTTGTCCCGGGTACCTTCCACCGAGAACTGCTGCTCGAAATTCGAGGTATCAGACAGCTGCCAACGATAGTCCATGGCCGTGTAGCCGAGGAGGTAGTTCTCGTGATCCCCCTCGGTGATATTGTCGTAGCGATAGCCCGGACCCGCCTCGACAGAGAGGTTGTGCTCAGGGCCTGACAGCAGGCGAATCCCGTACCCCCCGATGGAGGTGACTTGATCGTCATAGCCGGAGAAGCGCTCCTTCTCCCAGCGCAGCAGCCCGAAGGCATAGCGATCACGCCCCAGGTCATAGCGCTCACGCTGACCGATCAGGTACTGCTCGGTGGTGGTCTCGCCGCTGCTGGACACATGCTTGGCTTCCATGCGGAAGGTGTGGGTCCAGGGCTTGAGGTGCCAGGACAGGCGGGCCTTGCCCAGCAAGGTTTCGCTGTTCGAGTTGCCGGAGAGCTTGGTAAAGCCCAGCTCGGCCTGACCGCTGAATGGCTCGGAATCCTCGCTGGCGGCGGGGGGAGCGTAGAAGAGGTCATCATCGGCACTGGCCTCGCGAAGCGGGCTCAGGGCCAGACACAGCAGCAGGGTCATGCGCAGTGTGGGCAATGGGTGAAGCATGCAGACTCCGGGCATGGTGAAAGGGGGCATTGAAGGACAGCGAGGCCAGATGGATGAAAGAAGAGCGACCATGGGTCGCTCTTCTTTCACCTCACTGCGCGCGGTGTGGACGGGCGCAGGTGACCTGCTTCAGATCAGAAGATGGCCTCGAAAGTTCCGGTGCCTTCTGAGCCGCTCTGTTGCTCCAGCTCCTTGCGGATGGTGCGTTCCTTGTAGGGCGGCAGATTGTCCTTGCGGAACAGCTCGCTGACGCCGCCGGATTGACCACTGTGCAGGCGCTTGCCGGACTCCGGGTCGATGGTCGCGCTCACGATGTCATCGGGGCGCTCCATCCTGGCGGATGGCATGCCCTTGAGGGCGCCACGCATGTAGTCGACCCAGATGGGCAGCGCGGCCTGGGCACCGTACTCGGCGAGGGTGTCATTGGAGTCCTTGCCGACCCAGACGGTCGCGACCAGCTTGCTGTTGAAGCCGGAGAACCAGGCATCACGCTGGTCATTGGTGGTCCCTGTCTTGCCAGCCAGGTCATCGCGACCAAGCGTCAGGGCCCCACGGCCGGTGCCGCGCTTGATGACGTCTTCCATCATGTCACGGATCAGGTACATGGATTCCGGCGAGGCGATGCGCTCGGCCAGCGGATACTGACGGCCATCACGATTGACGGTCACCATGCCCGGCGTGCAGTTGGCGCAGGCGACGGCCGGATGAGCTTCGTAGTCGGTCTCGTCGTCACCGCGCGTGACGGTGTCGATGTACCAGGGTTCGACACGGAAGCCGCCGTTCGAGAGTACGGCGTAGGCACGGGCCATTTCCAGCGGTGTCAGCGAGGCGCTGCCCAGTGCCAGTGACAGACCGTTGGGCAGCTCTTCGCGCTTGAAGCCCACCTTGACGAGGAAGTCGAGCGTCTTCTCGAGACCGACGGTCTGCAGCAGTCGCACGGACACCAGGTTCAGGGAGCGATAGAGACCAACGCGGATCCGGGTCGGACCAGTGAACTTGCCGCCGGCGTTCTCCGGGCGCCATACCTTGTTGCCATCCTGCATGACCACCGGAGCATTGTTGATGATGGTCGCCGGTGACATGCCGCCCTGCTCGAGCCCCGAGAGGTAGATGAACGGCTTGAAGATGGAGCCGGCCTGACGACGTGCCTGTATCGCTCGATTGAACTTGCTGGCGGAATAGCTGAAGCCGCCCTGGAGTGCGAGGATGGCGCCACTTTCCGGGTCCAGTGAAACGATGGCCGACTGGGCATCCGGCAGCTGACCCAGGCGATAGCCATCATCTTCCTTGATGACGCGCACCAGATCGCCGACCTTGGCAATCTCGGCGGCAGAGCCGGGTACACCACCGCGCCAGCGGGAGCTCTTGTACTCGCGCGCCCATTTCAGACCGTCCCAGCCAATAGTGGCCAGGCTGGCGTCTGCCAGCAGGACCTTCATCTGCTTGCCATCATTTTCCACCACGATGGCGGCTTCGAGCGGGCCATAGTCCGGCGTGCGATCCAGCACTTTCAGCCAGTTGGAGACATCGCGGTCGATGCCCTCGATGCGCTTCTCGCTCTTCTGGGCGGCCTGTCTGGCCGTTTCCAGCACTTCGGGAGAGCGAGAGATCTCTTCTTCGAGGCCGGCCTGATCGGTCTGGTCCTGAGCTTCCGCCAGTGACGCCGCGATACCGGATTCCTCCACGCCACGCCAGCCATGGCGGGTGTCATAGTCGATCAGGCCCTTGATCAAGGCATCGCGAGCCTGCGGCTGCAGCTTGCTGTCCAGCGTCGTGGTGATGCGCACATTGTCGGTATATGCCTTGTCACCGAAACGATCGACCGCGAAGCTTCTGGCCATCTCTGCGACGTAGGGCGCCTCGACTTCCGGGCGCGTGTAATGGCGTGCCGCGGTGATCGGTGCCTTGACGGCCTCGTCATAGGCCTGAGGCTCGATATAGCCCAGTTCCTTCATGCGCAGCAGGATCCAGTTGCGACGGATCAGGGCGCGCTGAGGGTTGGTGAGCGGGTTGAAGCTGGAGGGGGCCTTGGGCAGGCCTGCCAGCATGGCCTGCTCGGCCAGGGTCAGTTCATCGAGAGACTTGTCATAGTAGGTGCGTGCCGCAGCCGCGATCCCGTAGGCGCGATGGCCCAGGAAGATCTTGTTGACGTAGAGCTCGAGGATCTCCTGCTTGGAGAGGATCTGCTCCATCTGCAGTGACAGCAGGATTTCGCGAATCTTGCGCGTGAACGTCTGATCCAGCGTCAGCAGGTAGTTGCGCGCGACCTGCATGGTGATGGTGCTGCCGCCCGATTGGATGCTGCCGCTGGAAGCCAGCTGGACGGCGGCACGCGCGAGGCCCTTGGGGTCGATGCCCGGGTGCGAGAAGAAATTGCTGTCCTCGGCCGCGAGCAGGGCGTCCACAAACGTCTCGGGGATCTCGTCGAAGGTGACCGGGATGCGGCGCTGGTCACCGTATTCGCCGATCAGCTTGCCGTCACGGGTGTAGATGCGCAGCGGCGTCTGCAGCTTGGTATCCTGCAATTGATGAACATCGGGCAGGCCAGGTGCGAAATACAGGGAGGCGCCGACGATGGCCAGCAATCCCGCAGCACACAGTGACAGCAGCAGCCAGAACACTGGCGAAAGTAGTCGTCTCAATAGCTTCATGGGCAAGACAGGGTCCGTGGGTAATGAAAGGCGGGTGGCTGCGGGGGGATTGGCAATTCCATTGCTGGGGCATTATAAGTAGCGGGTCCAGATGCGGCCAGCGTTGAACCCTGTCTTGCGCGTCTGTTGTGTTATTCTGCGAAACATAATGTAACCTCTCAGCAGAAGAGGGTGCCGCGGCGGTGCCGCACGGGAAGCGGCGGCCCGCCAGTCAGACGGGGTCGTCATCAGAGCAGGGGAATGCCAATTGCTGGGACTCAAATCCGCCGGCAAGGGACTGATTGGCGTCGATATCACATCGGCGACCGTCAAGCTCCTGGAGCTGTCCAGACACGGAAATCGATACCAGATCGATAGCTACGCGGTGCGCCCCTTGAAGGAAGGCGCAGTCGTCGAGCGGCGCATCCGCGACATGGATGAAGTCGTGCTGGCGATCAAGCGCGCGGTCGAGCAGGCCCAGCCGCGCTCGCGACGAGCCGTCGTGGCGGTGCCGGCCAGTGCCGCCATCACCAAGACATTGAGTTTTCCGACCAATCTGGCCGATGACGAGATCGAGCAGCGCATCGCGCTCGAATCCGAGAAGCATTTTCCCTTCCCGCTCAATGACGTGGCGTTCGACTTCCAGCATCTGGGGGTCAATGCCCGCAATCCTGATCAGCAGGATCTGCTGCTGGTGGCCTGTCGCAGCCTGGATGTCGATCAGCTCACCTCCGCGCTCGAGCAGGCCGGCCTTGAGCCGTCAGCGGTCGATGTCGAGACCTTTTCGCTGGAGCGTGCCTTCGGTGAATTGCGCCACCAGCTCCCCCCTACCTACGACAATGAAGAGTGCGTCGCGGTCGTCGATATCGGTGCCACCATGACGGCTTTTCATGTCATCCAGAATGGTCGCATCGTCTACAGCCGGGATGCCGTGTTCGGGGGGCGTCAGCTGACCGACGAGATCATGAACCGTTTCGATCTTTCCAATGACGAAGCGGGCCTGGCCAAGAAGCGTGGTGGTCTGCCGGACACCTATGACAGTGAAGTGCTGGATCCGTTCCGTGACACGCTCGTGCAGCAGATCGCGCGCTCCCTGCAGCTCTATTACACCGCCGGCAAGCGTCGTGAGGTCCAGCGCATTCTGCTGGGAGGAGGGACCGCCGCCATTCCCGGATTACGTGAGTCGCTGGCAGGGCACACCGGACTGGAAGTGATCATGGCCAATCCCTTCACGCACATGAGCGTCAACCCTCGAGTCGACATCCAGGCGCTGGCCGGTGATGCCCCTGCGATGTTGACGGCTTGCGGGCTTGCGATGAGGAAGCGCTCATGACCATCGAGATCAATCTGCTGTCGTGGCGTGAGGAGCGTCGCGAGAAGCGCAGCAAGCGCTTCTTCGGCATTCTGGCGCTGGCCGCCGTGGTGGGGGTGGGAGCCGGGTTTGGCATGAGCGAGTATTACCAGAGCCAGCTCGAGGCGCAGAAGCAGCGACATGCCTTCATCGAGAAGGAAATGGCGCGGCTGAATCGCGATATCAAGGAAGTCGAGGATATCGAGAGTCGGCGTGACCAGATGCTGGCGCAGATCGAGCTGATTCGCAGTCTGCAGTTCTCGCGCCCGGAAACGGTACGTGTCTTCAATCAGCTCGTTGCGACGCTGGTCGAGGGTGCCTGGTACCAGAGCATCAGTCGCAGCGGACGTCAGATCAAGGCCAACGGCATCGCGGAGAATACGCGTCAGGTGTCCGGTCTGATGCGCACGCTTGCGTCATCGGATGTCTTCGGTACGCCGACACTGTCCGACGTACAGAGCAGCGACGATGATCGTCGCAGCTTCAATATCATGATTCCCGAGACACCGACGGCCGTCGCTTCCAGTGCTGCCGATACGAAGGCCGCCAGGCAGGGAGGTCGGAAATGAGTTTCCTCAATGCCGAAGTGCGTCGTCTCAAGTCGACGGACTTCCAGGATCTCGACCTCAAGGAGGCGGGTATCTGGCCCGTCACCTTGCAGGTGGTGTTGGTGCTGATCGTCTTTGGTGCCCTGTTCTGGGCGTCCCACTGGTTCCTTGCGGCGCCCAAGGCCGAGGATCTTGAGCGCCTGCAAGCCAAGGAACGTCAGCTGCTGAGCCAGTTCGAGACCAAGGCCTTCAAGGCGGCCAATCTGCCCGTGATGCGTGAGCAGATGGCCGAGCTGGAGACGCGCATGGAACAGCTGCTCGAGATGCTCCCGACCGATGCCGAAGTGCCGGCTCTACTCGATGACATCAGCGAGACGGCCATCAACAATCAGCTGGAGGTGGAATACATTCGCCTCAAGCCGGCCCAGAATCGCGATTTCTACGTCGAACAGCCCTTCGATATCAAGGTGCGCGGCGATTACCACCGCATTGCCGCCTTCGTGTCAGGGGTCGCCGGGCTTTCGCGTATCGTGACGTTGCATGACTTCGTGCTGACACCGGTCTCGCAGGGTGAAGACCTGGAGTTGTCGCTGCTGGCCAAGACTTACAACTACCGCCAAGGCGCACCGTTGCCATCGGGAGGTAAATGATGAGTCTGACGACACGTCGCAAGCATGTCGTGCTGGGTGGTGCGGTGTTGCTGACACTGCTGGCCGGTTGTGGTGACCCGCAGCTGCCTGCGCTGGAGAGCGAGCTCGAGTCGCTCAGAGGGCGGCCGACGGGGCAGGTCAAGGACCTGCCGCCTCAGCCCGAGTATCATCCCGTGACGTACGACATGGCAGATGCTCGCAGTCCTTTCCAGTCGCGACTGCCGGAGCCGGAGGAGGAGCTCGCCATGGTGGACAATGGCGTGCGGCCGGATCTGGATCGCCCCCGCGAGCCTCTTGAGGCCTGGCCGATGGAGCAGCTCAGCATGGTGGGGACCCTGGATGTGGACGGCAGTCGCTCGGCGTTGATCTTGACGCCGGAGCAGGAGGTGCAGCGTGTGAGTGTCGGCGGACACATGGGGAGCAATTTCGGCCGCATCATTCGCATCGGTGATACTCAGCTGGACCTGGTGGAAATCGTGCCCAACGGTCAGGGCGGTTGGATCGAACGAACCCGCGCCATGGCATTGACTCAACCGGCAGATGCCAGCGGTTAGCGCGTGCTGGCGGCGCTGTCTGCAGAATCGTCACGGAAGATGAGCGGTCGATGACCGACACCATAATGCTTCGACAAGAATAAGGCGCGATCAGCTTCAATGGCTGGGCGGAGCCGCAGCGAGACAGGGGACAAGGGAACATGACGCGATTGCAACGAATGAGTCTGCTGGGGTTGGCGGCTTTCGGCAGCCTGATGGCGAGTGTGGCGCAGGCGGCCTCCACGCTGCAGGATCTGGAATTCACTTCGCTGGGTGGCGATCGGATGGAGCTCAAGCTCGATTTCGCCGGCGGGGTGCCTGAGGTCAAGGGATACCGGATCGAGACACCGCCGCGTATCACCATCGATCTCATGGATACCAGCAGTCAGCTGGACAAGCGCCGCTTCGAGCTCGGCCTCAATGGGGTCGAGGAGCTGGTGGCGCTGGAGGCCGGCTCGCGTACGCGCCTGGTCATGAAGCTCAGCCAGACCCGTCCCTATGTGACCCGTACCGAAGGCAATAGCCTCTATGTCATCGTCGGTGAGCAGGGCGGTCCGGTGGCCGCCGCCGCGTCAGGCCAGTCCGCGCAGCCGCAGCAGCAGGGTGGCGGACTGGAAGTCGCGGCGGAGCCTTCCGTCAGTGGTATCGATTTCCGTCGGGGCAGCGAGGGGGAAGGGCGTGTCGTGGTCAACTTCAATCGCGCCAATGTCGAGTCTCGCGTGACCGAGCGTGGCCGCAAGATCTATATCGATCTCAAGGGTGTCGCCCTGCCGCCAGAGCTGAATCAGGTGCTGGATGTCGGTGATTTCGCGACTCCGGTATCGAGGATCGATCCGCAGCGTACTCGTGATGGTGTGCGCCTGGTGGTGGATGCCAATGGCTACTACACCCAGTTGGCCACCCAGGCCGGCAACGAGCTGGTGCTTGAGGTCAAGCCGCTGACACGGGAAGAGCAGGCGGAGCGGATCAAGGACAAGTTCCCGTACACCGGCAAGAAGATCTCGCTGAACTTCCAGAATATCGAAGTGCGCTCGGTGCTGCAGATCATCGCGGACTTCACTGGGCTCAATCTGGTGGCCAGTGACAACGTCACCGGCAACGTGACCCTGAACCTCAAGGAAGTGCCCTGGGATCAGGCGCTGGACCTGGTGCTCAAGTCGAATGGCCTGGCCAGTCGCCGCATGGGCAACGTGCTGATGGTCGCGCCGGCGGAAGAGCTGGCGGCACTTGAGCGCAAGGAGCTGGAAGCCAATCAGCAGGTCAAGGAGCTGGCGCCCCTGACGACGGAGTACATTCAGGTGCGATATGCCAAGGCGGCGGACCTGGCGGCATTGCTGCGCGGTGAAGGCGGTATCGGCCTGCTCTCCGAGCGCGGTCGTGTCATGGTGGATGAGCGTACCAACACCATGTTGATCCAGGACACGCGCGACACTCTGGAGTCCATTCGCGGTACCCTCGAGTATCTCGACATTCCGGTGCGTCAGGTCCAGATTGAGGCGCGCATCGTGATCGCGCGCAGCAGCGTGTCGAGTGAAATCGGTGTCAACTGGGGGCTTTCCAACAGCAGCAACGGCAAGTTCGGCCTGGAAGGTGCGTCGACCGGCACGACCAGTGACGGTGGCCTGAGCGTCAATCTGGGTGACGACAGTGATCCGGGCAGCACCTTCAGCTTCGGTTACCTGTCCGGCGACATCCTGCTGGATCTGGAGCTTTCGGCGCTGGAAAGCGAAGGCAAGAGCCAGACCATCTCCCAGCCCAAGATCATCACCGCCAACCAGAAGAAGGCCGTCATCAAGCAGGGTCAGGAAATTCCCTACGAGGAGGCGACCTCCAGCGGCGCGACCAACATCGAGTTCAAGGAGGCGGTGCTGGCGCTGGAGGTCACGCCGCAGATCACCCCGGACAACCGCATCATCATGGATCTGTTGATCAACAATGACGACGTGTCCGATGACAGCTTCAATGGCGAGCCGGCCATCGATACCAATGAAATCGAGACTCAGGTGCTGGTCAATGATGGCGAGACGGTGGTGCTGGGCGGTATTCTGACCTCTGAACAGATACGCAGCGTCTTCAAGACACCTTTCCTGGGGGATCTGCCGGTGATCGGGAATCTCTTCCGCTATACCGAAGAGTCCAACGAGAAGGTAGAATTGCTGGTATTCATTACCCCGAAGATCATCGAGGACGGCCTGGCGGTGCGCTGATGCATGTGATTCCCAACGTATTCCTTGTCGGCCCCATGGGGGCCGGCAAGAGCACTATCGGCCGCCTGCTGGCGGCCGACTTGCATCGTGAATTTTGCGATAGCGACCACGTGATCGAAGATCGCTGCGGTGCCAGCATCCCCTGGATCTTCGATGTCGAGGGCGAGGCGGGCTTTCGCGGGCGCGAGCAGGCCGTGATTGACGAGCTGACCTCGCTGTCCGATGTCGTGATGGCCACCGGTGGCGGTGCCATCATGGCCGAAGCCAACCGGCGCGTGCTGCGAGAGCGCGGCACGGTGGTCTATCTCTATGCTCCGGTCGAGCAGCAGCTCAAGCGTGCCGGACGTGACCGCAATCGTCCTCTGCTCCAGCAGGATGACCCGGGGCGGGTGCTCAAGCGTCTCTTCGAGCTGCGAGACCCTCTCTATCGCGACACCGCGGATATCATCGTGCGTACCGATCGACGCAGCCCGCGTGCGGTCACCAACGAGATCCGGCGCCGGCTCAAGGCATTGTCAGACCCGCTCCACGTGCATGGCTAGACTCCCCTGGGGAGTCTGGCTCTCGCTTACATTCAGGCGCCGTCATTCGTTTCGCCGCAAGGAGAATCATCATGTCCCTGGCTCCCGCTCATCGTCTCGATGTCGCACTTGGCGAGCGTAGTTACCCCATTCACATCGGCCCGGGCCTGACGGCGCGAGGAGACCTCATTCGTGAGCATCTCGCCGGTCGTCAGGTGATGATCGTCACCAACACCGTGGTGGCGCCACTGTATCTGGAGGCGCTCAAGGCATCACTTGGCGATGGTCTGGATATTCGAGAGGTGATTCTCGAGGATGGCGAACAGACCAAGCACATGGCCAGTATCGGTCTGATCTGGGATGCCCTGCTCGAGGCCGGCTTCAATCGTCGTTGCACCTTGATCGCCCTCGGTGGGGGAGTCATCGGCGACATGACCGGTTTTGCCGCCGCCTGTTATCAGCGGGGGGCGGCCTTCATCCAGGTGCCGACCACGCTGCTGTCGCAGGTGGATTCCTCGGTGGGGGGCAAGACCGGCGTCAATCATCCGCGCGGCAAGAACATGCTGGGTGCCTTCTGGCAGCCGAGACTGGTGTTGATCGATACCTCAAGCCTCAGGACATTGCCGCAGCGTGAGCTGTCGGCGGGCATGGCCGAGGTCATCAAGTATGGCCTGCTGTGGGATGAAAGCTTCCTGAGCTGGCTGGAAGACAACATGCAGGCCTTGATGGCGCTGGATGAAACCTTGCTCGGAGAGGCCATCCGCCGCAGTTGTGCGATCAAGGCGGATGTCGTGGCGCAGGACGAGACCGAGCAGGGCGTGCGCGCACTGCTCAACCTCGGCCACACCTTCGGGCATGCCATCGAGACGGACCAGGGCTATGGCGTCTGGCTGCACGGTGAAGCCGTCGGCACCGGCATGCTGATGGCCGCTGAACTTTCGGCGCGCATGGGGTGGCTGTCGAGTGCCGATGTCGAGCGTATCGCCAAGGTGATCGGCAAGGCCGGTCTGCCGCTGCAAGCGCCGGAGGACATGGGGGTCGAGGACTTCCTGCGTCACATGCAGCTGGACAAGAAGAATGTCGATGGCCGTCTGCGTCTGATCCTGCTCGAGCGTATCGGGCGTGCGGTGATTACCGAAGAGGCGCCTGCCGGCCTGCTGGCGGACATGCTGGAGCACTGGCCGCGCAGCAGCCACTGATCCCTCGACCAGCCGTTGGCTGGTGCACGGAATCTGCTGCAGAAGAAAAGCCGTCACCTCAGGGTGGCGGCTTTTCTTTTTGTCGAGCGTCAGTGGGCACTTCAGGTGGACGTGCCCAGGGCGCATGTCCGATGTACGGGTCGGGTGTGCCGGTGAGTGTGCAGGACAAGTGCATTAGCGGGGCGTGATTCCTGAATTGGTATGCCGTATGCGTAATCGGTATGGGGAGAATTGAATAAAAACGCTGTTTTTTATTCATCCAAGACTAAAGTTGCAAGGCGAAACCCGCGAGGCATGTCTACCCGCTAAGCGCTTGAGCCTACAGGGTTTTTTGGAATGAGGTGTCTCTAACCTTCGGTTTTGTCAGGTTTTTTTGCCCGATGGGCGACCTGTGGAGAATTGCGCGGTGGGGAAGCGCGGGGATATGCTCGAGGGAAATCTGGCGTCGTGTTGCGACACTGATGGCGCCACTATCGGCAGGCATAAAAATAAAGATAACCGATAACTATAACCTCGAAAATGCTTGTTGAAAAGCATCTGGACACATGATTTCTCCGTGAGGCACGCCCATGAATAAAGGTCTCCACCAACCGGGAGAGTTCCGCGACAACTGCGGCTTCGGCTTGATCGCCCATATGGAAGGGCAGGCAAGCCATGAGCTGCTGCAGACTGCCATTGAATCCCTGACGTGCATGACTCACCGCGGTGGTATCGCTGCCGACGGCAAGACCGGTGATGGCTGCGGCCTGCTGCTCAAGATGCCGGATGGCTTCATGCGCCAGATCGCCCGAGAGACGCTCGGGCTCGAGCTGGGCGAGCGCTATGCCGTCGGTACGCTTTTCCTGCCGAATGATGACGCGCGTGAACAGGCCGCGCGTGATGCCTTCGAGTCCGCTCTGACGGCACGCAACCTCGAGGTGCTCGGCTGGCGTGACATGCCGGTGGATGACAGCGTGTGTGGCCCGATGGCCCGCGACTGCCTGCCGCGCATTCGTCAGGTCTTCGTTGCAGCTTCCAGTGAACGTACCGATATCGCCTTCAATGTCGACCTGTTCATGGCGCGCAGATACGCCGAGCAGGCGCTGAAGGGCGAAGAGGACTTCTACGTCTGCTCGCTGTCCGGCAAGGTCATCTCCTTCAAGGGTCTGGTGATGCCGGAAGACCTTCCGCGCTTCTACAAGGACCTGGGCGACCCGCGCCTCGAGACCGCGATCTGTGTCTTCCACCAGCGCTTCTCGACCAACACCGCGCCGCGCTGGCCGCTGGCCCAGCCGTTCCGCTTCCTCGCCCACAACGGCGAGATCAACACCATCGAGGCCAACCGTGGCTGGGCAAACGCGCGCAAGGAGAACTTCGTCTCCGAGCAGCTGCCCGAGATCGCCGAGCTGGACGAGATCGTCAACACGGTCGGCTCCGATTCCTCCAGCATGGACAACATGCTGGAAGTGCTGCTGACCGGTGGCATGGATATCTATCGCGCCATCCGCATGATGGTGCCGCCGGCCTGGCAGAACGTCGAGCAGATGGATTCCGACCTGCGGGCCTTCTACGAATACAATTCCATGCACATGGAAGCCTGGGATGGTCCGGCGGGCATCGTGCTCACCGATGGTCGCCACGCCGTGTGCATGCTGGACCGCAACGGTCTGCGTCCGGCGCGTTGGGTCATCACCCGCAATGGCTTCATCACGCTGGCCTCCGAGATCGGTACCTACGATTACAAGCCGGAAGATGTCGTCGCCAAGGGGCGTGTCGGGCCGGGGCAGGTGCTGGGTGTCGATACCGAGACCGGTGAAGTGCTGCACACCGATCAGGTCAGCGAGCGCCTCAAGGGGGCCCATCCCTACAAGCGCTGGTTGCGTGAAAATGCCAATTACCTCGAGTCCGCGCTGACCGAGCTGGCGCGTTTCCAGCCGATGGAAGCGGACACGCTGGACGTCTATCAGAAGATGTTCCAGGTCAGCTTTGAAGAGCGTGATCAGCTGCTGCGCCCGCTGGCCGAGAGCGGTCAGGAGGCGGTCGGCTCCATGGGGGATGACACCCCGATGGCCGTGCTGTCGCGCCAGAACCGCGTACTGACCGACTATTTCCGCCAGAAGTTCGCCCAGGTCACCAATCCGCCGATCGATCCGCTGCGCGAAGCGATCGTGATGTCGCTGGAGACCTGCTGTGGCGCCGAGCTCAACATCTTCGACGCGACGCCGGAACACGCGCATCGTCTGATCCTGACCACGCCGGTGCTGTCACCGCGCAAGTTCAATGCGCTGGTCAATCATGAGGACCCGGCGTTCACCTCCCAGACGCTCAAGCTGCACTATGACCCGAGTCAGGACTCTCTGAAGCAGGCGCTTCAGGGTATCTGTCAGCAGGCCGAGGAAGCGGCGCGCAATGGCAAGGTTATCCTGGTACTCAGCGACTGTGGCTTGAAGAAGGGACAGCTGCCGATCCATGCCGCACTGGCGACTGGCGCCATTCACCATCACCTCGGAGCACTGGCACTGCGTCCGCGCGTCAATCTGGTCATCGAGACCGGCTATGCGCGTGATGCACACCAGATGGCAGTGCTGTTCGGGGTTGGTGCCACGGCGGTCTACCCCTACCTTGCCTATCAGGTGATGGCCGACATGCATCGCACCGGCGAGCTGTCCGGCAACCCGGCCGATGCCCGCGAGAACTATCGCAAGGGCATGCAGAAGGGCCTCTACAAGATCCTGTCCAAGATGGGCATCTCGCACATCGGCTCCTACCGTGGCTCGCAGCTGTTCGAGGCCGTAGGGCTCAACAGTGAAGTCATGGACATGTGCTTCACCGGCATGGCCTCGCGCATCGAAGGCGCCGGCTTCGCCGAGCTGCAGTTCCAGCAGGAGCTGCTGGCGCGTGAAGCCTGGCTGCCGCGCAAGCGCATCAAGCAGGGCGGTCTGGTCAAGTACGTGCACGGTGGTGAGTACCACGCCTACAACCCTGACGTGGTGATGAAGCTGCAGCAGGCCGTGCAGCAGGGGGACTACGGCAAGTGGAAGGAATTCGCGCGCCTGGTCAACGAGCGTCCGGTCGCGACCATTCGCGATCTGTTGAGCCTCAAGCCCGTGGCCGAGCCGCTGCCGCTTGAGGAAGTCGAGTCCGTCGAATCACTGCTGCCGCGCTTCGACAGCGCCGGCATGTCTCTCGGCGCGCTGTCTCCCGAGGCACATGAGGCGCTGGCGCAGGCCATGAACGAGGCCGGCGGGCGCTCCAACTCCGGTGAGGGCGGTGAAGACCCGGCACGCTACGGTACCGTGCGCTCCTCCAAGATCAAGCAGATCGCGTCCGGGCGTTTCGGTGTCACGCCGGCGTACCTGGTCAATGCCGAGGTACTGCAGATCAAGGTCGCACAGGGCGCCAAGCCCGGTGAGGGCGGTCAGCTGCCGGGCGGCAAGGTCAACGACCTGATCGCACGTCTGCGCTACGCCGTGCCGGGGGTGACACTGATCTCGCCGCCGCCGCACCATGACATCTATTCCATCGAGGATCTGGCACAGCTGATCTTTGACCTGAAACAGGTCAATCCGTCAGCGCAGGTCTCGGTCAAGCTGGTCTCCGAGCCCGGTATCGGCACCATCGCCACCGGTGTCGCCAAGGCCTATGCCGACCTGATCACCGTCTCCGGCTACGACGGTGGCACCGCGGCCAGCCCGATCACCTCGATCAAGCATGCCGGTTCCCCGTGGGAGCTGGGGCTGCCCGAGGTGCACCAGGCGCTGCGCATCAATCAGTTGCGTCACAAGATTCGTCTGCAGACGGATGGCGGTCTCAAGACCGGTCTGGATGTGGTCAAGGCGGCGATTCTGGGGGCCGAGAGCTTCGGCTTCGGGACGGCACCGATGGTGGCGCTGGGCTGCAAGTACCTGCGTATCTGTCACCTGAACAACTGTGCCACCGGTGTCGCGACCCAGCACCAGGCGCTGCGTGATGAGCATTTCCGCGGCACCGTCGAGATGGTCAAGCACTACTTCCGCTTCATCGCTGAAGAGGTGCGCGAGCTGATGGCGCTGCTGGGCGTGCGCCAGATCACCGACCTGATCGGTCGTACCGATCTGCTCGAAGTGCTGGAAGGCGAGACCAACGCGCAGCGTCGTCTCGACCTCACGCCGTTGCTGGGCAATGACTTCGTGCCCGAGGACGCGCCGCAGTTCTGCCAGGTCAGCCGCAACGAGCCGCATGACCCCGGCGCCAAGAACCTCGAGATGCTGGCGGCGATGGAGTCGGCGATCGACAGCCGCAGCGGTGGCGAGTTCAGCTTCCATGTCACCAACTGCGATCGCTCCATCGGGGCGCGCGTCTCCGGTGAGATCGCCAAGCGATATGGCGAGGCAGGACTGGCGGGCTCGCCGCTCAAGGTCAGCCTGACCGGCGTGGCAGGGCAGAGCTTCGGGGTCTGGAATGCGCATGGCCTCGAGATGCATCTGGAAGGCGATGCCAACGATTACGTCGGCAAGGGCATGAATGGCGGCAAGCTGACCATCGTGCCGCCGCGCGGCTCGCGCTTCGAGAGCCACAAGACGGCCATCATCGGCAACACCTGCCTGTATGGGGCGACCGGCGGCAAGTTGTACGCCGCGGGAACTGCCGGCGAGCGCTTCGCGGTGCGCAACTCCGGTGCGCATGCCGTCATCGAAGGGGCGGGCGATCACTGCTGTGAGTACATGACCGGCGGGCTGGTCTGCGTGCTGGGCGAAACCGGCGTCAACTTCGGTGCAGGCATGACCGGCGGCTTCGCCTATGTACTGGACGAGAGTCGAGACTTCGTCGACAAGTACAACCACGAGCTGGTGGAAATCCACCGTATCAATACCGAAGCCATGGAGGCCTATCGTCGCCATCTGCGCGAAGTGATCGAGGAATACGTGGCCGAGACCGGCTCCGAGCGCGGTCGCAACATCCTGCGTGATTTCCCTGACTTCGTGCGTCACTTCTGGTTGGTCAAGCCCAAGGCGGCAAGCCTGGGTGGATTGCTCGATCAGTCCCGGCGTCAGCCGGAGTGACCGCATCCCTCACCCTGGCAAGCCCTGGGTGAGGGCCCGCACCGCGACGGTGCCCGGATTTTGAGAGAGGATTCATCATGGCCAATCAGCTCGCCAACGACTTCCAGTTCATCGATGTGGGTCGTCAGGACCCGCAGAAGAAAGATGCTCGCGTGCGTGCCCGCGAGTTCAACGAGATATACGCCGAGTTCAAGCCGGTGGAAGCGGCCAGTCAGGCGCATCGCTGCCTGGGTTGCGGCAACCCCTACTGCGAGTGGAAGTGTCCGGTACACAACTACATCCCCAACTGGCTGAAGCTGGTCTCCGAGGGCAACATCCTCGAGGCTGCGGAGCTTTCGCACCAGACCAACTCGCTGCCCGAAGTCTGTGGGCGCGTCTGCCCGCAGGATCGTCTCTGTGAAGGCGACTGCACCCTGAATGATGGCTTCGGTGCCGTCACCATCGGTTCGGTCGAGAAGTACATCACCGACACCGCCTTCGCGATGGGTTGGCGCCCCGACATGTCCAAGGTCAGCTGGACGGACAAGCGCGTCGCCATCATCGGTGCCGGCCCGGCGGGTCTGGGTGCCGCCGATATCCTGGTGCGCAACGGTGTGCGTCCGGTGATCTATGATCGCCATCCGGAGATCGGTGGGTTGCTGACCTTCGGTATCCCGGAGTTCAAGCTCGAGAAGGGCGTGATGACGCGCCGCCGCGAGATCTTCGAAGAGATGGGCATGGAGTTCCGTCTCAATGTCGAGGTCGGTCGTGACATCGGCTTCGATGCCCTGCTCGAGGAATACGATGCCGTCTTCCTGGGCATGGGCACCTACAACGCCATGAGCGGCGGTTTCCCGGGCGAGGATCTTCCGGGAGTTCACAAGGCGCTCGACTTCCTGATCGCCAACGTCAATCACTGCCTGGGCTTCGAGAAGGACCCGGCCGATTACGTCTCGATGGAAGGCAAGAAGGTCGTGGTGCTCGGCGGTGGTGATACCGCGATGGACTGCAACCGCACCTCCATTCGTCAGGGCGCCGATACCGTGACCTGTGCCTACCGTCGCGACGAGGCCAACATGCCGGGCTCGCGTCGTGAGGTGACCAATGCTCGTGAGGAAGGCGTCGACTTCCTGTTCAATCGCCAGCCGGTGGCGGTGGTCGGTGAGGGCAAGGTCGAGGGCGTCAAGGTCGTGCGTACCCGCATGGGTGAACCGGACGCCAACGGGCGCCAGCGCCCGGAAGTGGTGCCGGGTTCCGAAGAGATCCTGCCGGCGGATGCCGTCATCGTCGCCTTCGGCTTCCAGGCCAGTCCTGCACCGTGGTTCACCGATTTCGATATCGGGGTCGATGAGCGTGGGCGCATCGCGACCAGTGCCGAGCGACTCGCCTTCCAGACCACCAATCCCAAGGTGTTCGCCGGTGGTGACATGGTGCGCGGTTCCGATCTGGTGGTGACCGCCATTGATGAAGGTCGCCGGGCCGCAGAAGGGATTCTCGATTTCCTGGAAGTGTAAGGAGATCGCAGTATCACGTATCAGGCCCGCCATGGCGGGCCTGATACGTTGGGCGGGTGCCCGTGGCGGCGTCACCAAGGATGGATGGAGTGGCAATCAAATTGAGCCGGAGCAGCCTTTCCGCTAGACTGGCGACCCATCCTGATCCGTTCCCCCGGATCTCTCCTACAGCTCACGTTTTCGGCAGGTTTCCATGACACGATTTATCTTCGTGACGGGCGGCGTTGTTTCCTCGCTTGGCAAGGGCATCGCATCCGCTTCGCTGGCGGCTATTCTCGAGGCCCGTGGCCTCAAGGTCACCATTCTCAAGCTGGATCCGTACATCAACGTCGATCCGGGCACCATGAGCCCGTTCCAGCACGGCGAAGTCTTTGTCACTGAAGATGGCGCGGAAACCGATCTGGACCTCGGTCACTACGAGCGTTTCATCCGCTCGCGCATGACCCAGGGCAACAACTTCACCACCGGCCGTGTCTACGAGCACGTGCTGCGCAAGGAGCGCCGCGGCGACTACCTGGGTGGAACGGTTCAGGTCATCCCGCACATCACCGACGAGATCAAGCGTCGCGTGATCGCTGGCGGTGAAGGCTATGACGTCGCGCTGGTCGAGATCGGTGGCACCGTCGGTGACATCGAGTCCCTGCCATTCCTGGAGTCGATCCGTCAGTTGCGCGCCCAGCTGGGTAGCGAGCGTGCCATCTTCATGCACCTCACGCTGGTGCCGTACATCAAGACGGCTGGTGAGACCAAGACCAAGCCGACCCAGCACAGCGTCAAGGAGCTGCGCTCCATCGGTATCCAGCCGGATATCCTGATCTGCCGCAGCGAAGTCGAGATCGAGGAAAGCGAGCGTCGCAAGATCTCGCTGTTCACCAATGTCGAGGAACGTGCTGTCGTGTCGCTGCAGGATGCCGACACCATCTATCGTATTCCGCTGATGTTGCATGAAGCCGGTCTCGATGAGATTGTCTGCGACAAGCTGCGCCTGGAGGCCAAAGAGGCCGACATGTCCGAGTGGGTGTCGGTACTGGATGCCAAGCTCAACCCGCTCAAGACCATCAACATCGCGATGGTCGGCAAGTACATGGAGCTGCTGGACGCCTACAAGTCCCTGAACGAGGCACTGATTCATGCCGGTATCCAGGGACGTGTGAAGGTCAACGTCGACTTCATCGATTCCGAAGAGATCGAGCGCAACGGTACCGATCGTCTGATCGGCAAGGACGCGGTTCTAGTGCCGGGCGGTTTCGGCGAGCGGGGTGTGGAAGGCAAGATCGCCACCGCACGCTTCGCACGTGAGAACAAGGTGCCGTATCTGGGTATCTGTCTGGGCATGCAGGTCGCGGTCATCGAGTTTGCCCGCAACGTGGCCGGCTGGACTGATGCGAACTCCACCGAGTTCACTCACGACACCCAGCACCCGGTGGTCGGTCTGATCACTGAATGGCTGACGCCGGAAGGCAAGATCGAGACCCGTGACGCGGCATCCGACCTGGGTGGCACCATGCGTCTGGGCGGTCAGGCCTGTCGTCTGCTCAACGGCTCCAAGGCGCATCAGGCCTATGGCAGCGATGAGATCGTCGAGCGTCACCGCCACCGCTATGAGGTCAACGACCAGTTCGTGCCGGCGCTGGAAGAAGCCGGTCTGATCTTCTCGGGCCGCAGCGTCGACAACTCGCTGGTCGAGATGGTCGAGCTGCCGGACCACCCGTGGTTCGTGGCGTGTCAGTTCCACCCGGAGTTCACTTCCACCCCGCGTGATGGTCACCCGCTGTTCTCCGGCTTCGTGAATGCGGCGCTCAATCACAAGGCGGCGCGGACTCGCGGCGAGTGATAGGGTGATCGCCGGGCGTCACGCCAGAGTGGCGCCCGTGGGTCTTTTCCGCGGCGGCTCATCAAGAATGTCCGGCAGGCAAGGGCATCGCGGCTGAGCCGCCGGTGGGCAACGTTTTTGATGGACGGTGCAGTGATGAGCAACGAACAACGCGTGATCGAATTTGCAGGCCTGCAAGTCGCCAATGATCGGCCGATGACGCTTTTCGGTGGCATGAACGTGCTGGAATCGCGTGAGCTGGCACTGGAGGTCGCCGAACAATACGTCGAGGTGACATCGCGCCTCGGCATGCCGTACGTCTTCAAGGCCAGCTTCGACAAGGCCAATCGCAGCTCCATGCACTCCTATCGCGGGCCGGGGATGGAGAAGGGTCTCGAGATCCTCGCCGAGATCAAGTCGCGCTTTGGCGTGCCGATCATCACTGACGTCCACGAGCCTCATCAGGCAGCTGCCGTGGCCGAAGTGGCCGATGTCATCCAGCTGCCCGCCTTCCTGGCGCGCCAGACGGATCTGGTCGTGGCCATGGCGCGCACCGGTGCCGTCATCAACGTCAAGAAGCCGCAGTTCCTGGCCCCGCACGAAATGCGCCATATCGTCGCCAAGTGCGGTGAAGCGGGCAATGACCGGATTCTGCTGTGCGAGCGCGGCTCCAGCTTCGGCTACAACAATCTGGTGGTCGACATGCTCGGCATGGCCGAGATGAAGGATACGGGGCTGCCGGTGCTGTTCGATGTCACCCACTCGCTGCAACGCCCGGGTGGGCGGGCCGATTCTGCCGGTGGTCGTCGTGAGCAGGTCTTCGATCTGGCCCGTTCCGGCGTGGCGCTGGGGCTGGCAGGCCTGTTCCTCGAGGCACATCCGGACCCGGACAACGCCAAGTGTGACGGCCCCTGCGCATTGCCGCTGGATCAGCTCGAACCCTTCCTGCGCCAGTTGCAATCGCTGGATTCGCTGGTGAAGGGCTTTGCGCCGCTGGATATTCGCTGAACATGACTACTGGCCGTTCACTACCCTGTGAGCGGCCTTTTTGCGCTATGGGCAAGATGCCCGTCGTGGTGTTTCAATCCCCCGTGTAGAGGACGACACAAGATGGCCAATATCGTCGAAATCCGCGCCCTTGAGGTGCTCGATTCCCGTGGTAACCCGACCGTACAGGCCGAGGTCGTGCTGGAAGGTGGACAACGTGCCAGCGCCTGCGCGCCTTCCGGTGCCTCCACCGGTTCGCGCGAAGCGCTGGAATTGCGTGATGGCGACAAGAGCCGTTATCTGGGCAAGGGTGTGCTGAAGGCAGTCGAAGCCGTCAATGGCCCGATCCGCGAGCGTCTCGTGGGCATGGATGCACTGGACCAGCGTGCGCTGGATGACGCCATGCTGGCGCTGGATGGCACCGAGAACAAGGAATCGCTGGGTGCCAATGCGATCCTCGCGGTCTCCCTGGCCGCTGCCAAGGCAGCTGCCCAGGCCAAGGGCATCGAGCTCTACGCTCACATCGCCGAGCTCTACGGTCAGCCGGGCAAGTACTCCATGCCGGTGCCGATGATGAACATCATCAATGGCGGCGAGCATGCCGACAACAATGTCGACATCCAGGAGTTCATGGTCCAGCCGGTCGGCGCGCCGACCTTCCGTGAAGCGCTGCGCACCGGCGCCGAGATCTTCCACGCGCTCAAGAAGGTCCTGCAAGGCCGCGATCTGAGCACATCCGTGGGCGACGAAGGTGGTTTCGCACCGAACCTTGCCTCCAATGCCGAAGCGCTGGCGGTCATCAAGCAGGCGGTCAGCGATGCGGGCTACACGCTGGGCACTGACGTGACCCTGGCGCTGGATTGTGCCTCCTCCGAGTTCTACAAGGATGGCCAGTACAATCTGTCTGGTGAAGGCAAGAGCTTCGATGCACGTGGTTTCGTCGACTACCTGGCCGAGCTGGCGGACGAATACCCCATCGTGTCCATCGAAGACGGCATGGACGAGTCTGACTGGGAAGGCTGGAAACTGCTGACCGACAAGCTCGGCGACAAGGTGCAGCTGGTCGGTGATGACCTGTTCGTCACCAATACGCGCATCCTGAGCCGTGGTATCGATGAAGGCATCGGCAACTCCATCCTGATCAAGTTCAACCAGATCGGTTCACTGTCCGAGACCCTGGATGCGATCAAGATGGCGCAGGCCGCTGGCTTCACTGCGGTCATCTCCCACCGCAGTGGCGAGACCGAAGACACCACCATCGCCGACCTCGCCGTGGGTACCTGTGCCGGGCAGATCAAGACCGGCTCTCTGTGCCGCTCTGACCGTGTCGCCAAGTACAACCGCCTGCTGGTGATCGAGCAGCAGCTGGGCGATGTCGCCTACAATGGCCTGAAAGAGATCAAGGGCCAGTAAGCAGGCGACAGGCTTGTGGATGCCGTCTTGGTCGTCGGCATCCACAACGCTTCCACATGACGGGGTCGTACCTTCGGGTACGGCCCCGTCGTGCGTTACACGTGCTGTCCGCGCAGGTTGCGTCTCAAGTACGTGGACTTTCCCCATCTCTGCAGTCAGTTCATGTAAGCCTTTTCCTACAAGATATGCAGGACATAGAGGATAACTGCTGCACTCCGGATACGTGTTCAATCGTATGTTTTTCTATAGATCACTGTTTTACAACAGTTTTATCTAAAAGCTTCCTTGTTTGTCCCGATGCGTCTGAGCGGTTTGGCTAGTTGCCTGATGACGGCTTGCTGACCAGAATAGCGTCATGGAAGCGGGATGCGGCGGGACACCGCACCTTTGAGCAGGATGCTCTTGATGATCTTCCAGGGAGTACGTCGGGCAGGATGCCCGACTCGTCTGAACAGGATGTTCAGCGAACAGGAACCGTCAAGGATGACGGAAGCAGCAGCACTGCATGGCATCTTGCCCGAGGAGCGGGCAGGAATTGGCCAGGGACCACGGATGAATGGCCAGGTACAGGAAGTACCGGATCAGGAAGATCCAGAGTGACGGTATCGTCATTGGCAGCGGACGCGCAATCACGACAGGGATGGTTGATGGGTCTCGACCCGATATGCAGTCAGGAAGCTCGCCTTCACAGGAGTGACGGATGACGGGACATCATCCGTGTCAGGCAGACGAGGCAATCAGCGGCAGAATCTCGACGGCAGGATGCCGAGGCAAGGATGTCAGATCACGGAACATCATGAGACTGTCAGCTGAGGCAGGTCAGGAGCGGCACGGGCAGGATGCCGGGCAATGCATCTGCGATGCAGTTGCATGAGCAGGACAGCAGGGCAGGCAATAAGCAGAAACGGGCATTGTGGTGGGACAGCTGCGCAAGCAGTGCCACAATGCCCCATGCGTGACGGTGCGCTCTGAATGGCAGGATGCCATGACGGGCAGGGACAGCACCCAGGAACACGATCCAGGACGGATCGACAGGGACACGCTTGGAGCGGGCGACCTTTCGGGGTTGCCCTTTTTTGTGCCTTTTTTTCGGCCCCACCCGCCGGGCTGGCTGACCATGAGCGCTCAAGACGAAGACGGCAGCCACCCCTGAGGGAGTGGCTGCCGTCTTGATGAGAACCTGGTGCTTGCCCGGTCAGGTCGGGCAGAGCATTTACTGCTCCAGGTATTCGAGCTTGCCTTCGACACCATCCCACTTCTCGGCGTCTTCCATGGCGTCCTTCTTCTCGCTGATGTTCGGCCACACTTCGGCCAGATCGGCATTCAGCTCGATGAATTCCTTCTGATTCTCCGGCACTTCGTCCTCGGAGAAGATGGCTTCCGCGGGACACTCCGGCTCGCACAGAGCGCAGTCGATGCACTCGTCCGGGTTGATGACCAGGAAGTTGGGGCCTTCATAGAAGCAATCGACCGGGCAGACCTCCACGCAGTCAGTGTATTTGCAGCGGATGCAGTTCTCGGTGACGATGAATGCCATCTGGGTCTCCTGACGCGGGTCGGCGTCTCTCGTAGGTCGTGGTCCAGCGCCACTCTGTGCCGTCTGAGCGGCATCTTGAGTTTCAGGTTATAAGCGGCGCGAGTGTTATAAGGCGTTATTCTAGTGGCGCTCTGCCGCCCTCGCAATCAGCGTGGGCGGATCGTTTTGGAATGGTGCTATGCCCATCGCGCACTGTCGAGTGTCGGCAGGCGCATCGTGTCATGCGACTTGTCAGTCGACTCACTCCGCCGCTTACTGGATCTTGCGCCATTCATAGATGAGTTCCAGTGCCCGCTTGGGGCTCAGGTCATCCGGGTCCAGCTGGGTCAAGGCTTCGACGATCGGGTGAGGCGGTGCCGCGAAGAGGTCATTCTGCTGCGGTACTGGCTGGCCGAGTGCATCTTCACGGGCAACCTGCGGACGATCGACCTCCTGCTGCTCGAGACTGGTCAATTTCTCACGTGCACGCAGGATGACGTTCTGCGGGACCCCGGCCAGCTGGGCAACCTGCAGGCCATAACTCTGGCTTGCCGGCCCCTCCTCGACACGGTGCATGAAGACGATGCCATCGCCATGCTCTGCGGCGGTCAGGTGAACGTTGGCCACGCCATCGACGTGCTCGGGGAGTGCCGTCATCTCGAAATAATGGGTCGCGAACAGCGTGAAGGCGCGCGTGCGGGCCAGGTGCTCGGCGCTTGCCCAGGCCAATGACAGGCCATCGAAGGTCGAGGTGCCGCGACCGATCTCATCCATCAGCACCAGACTCTCGTCGGTGGCGTTGTGCAGGATGCTGGCAGTCTCGGTCATCTCGACCATGAAGGTCGAGCGGCCACCGGCCAGGTCATCCGAGGAGCCGATACGCGTGAAGATGCGATCCAGCGGGCCGATGCAGGCGCGAGCGGCGGGTACGAAGCTGCCGGTATGCGCGAGCAGTGCGATCAGCGCGGTCTGACGCATGTAGGTGGATTTACCGCCCATGTTGGGGCCGGTGATCACCAGCATGCGGCGCGCATCGTCAAAGCGCACGTCGTTGGGCACGAAGGGGTGGTCGCTGACATGTTCCACCACCGGGTGGCGGCCGCCTTCGATGTCGATTCCCGGCGTGTCGCTGAGCTGTGGGCGGACGAAGTCCAGTGCGGCGGCGCGATCAGCGAAGGCGGTGAGCACATCCAGTGACGCCAGGGCGCGTGCCGTCTGCTGCAGGCCATCCAGTTCGGTATTCAGGTCATCCAGAAGGTGCTCATACAGCAGCTTCTCGCGGGCCAGCGACTTGGACTTGGCCGACAGCGCCTTGTCCTCGAATTCCTTGAGTTCCGGGATGATGAAGCGCTCGGCATTCTTGAGCGTCTGGCGGCGGATGTATTCCGGCGGAGCTTCCGCTGACTGGGAGCGCGGCAGCTCGATGAAGTAACCATGAACGCGGTTGTAGCCGACCTTGAGGTTGCTGATGCCGGTGCGCTCACGCTCACGGGTCTCGAGGGCCACCAGATACTGACCGGCGTTCTCGGAGAGGCCGCGATACTCGTCCAGCTCATCGTCGTAGCCATCGGCGATCACCCCGCCATCGCGCAGCACGACCGGCGGATTCTCGATCAGCGCTTCGCTGAGCATGGCCGAGAGGGCGGGGAACAGGCGGATGCCATCGCGCAGGTCATCGATGGCACTGCCTTTCTCGACGCTGGCGAGCACGGCGCGCAGCTTTGGCAGTGTATTGAGGCCATCACGCAGGCGCGCCATGTCCCGCGGGCGGGCGCTGCGCAGTGCAACACGCGCCAGGATGCGCTCCACATCGCCGATCCGCTTGAGCAGGCCTTGCAGTTCGAAGGGGTAGTCACCCTCAATCAAGCGCTGCACTGCCGCCTGGCGCTGGCCGATCTGGGTCTGATCGCGCAGCGGGCGGTTGAGCCAGCGCTTGAGCAGGCGTGAGCCCATCGCGGTAGCAGTCACGTCCAATACGCTGGCCAGCGTGTTGTCGCTGCTGCCGCCAAGATTGGTGTCGATCTCGAGGTTGCGACGGCTGGCGGCATCGATCACGACCGAATCGTCGCGACTCTCCACGGCCAGCGCCGTCACGTGGGGCAGACCGGTGCGCTGCGTGTCACGCGCGTAGTCGAGCAGGGCACCAGCAGCGGTGACCGCGCAGGTCAGATGACTGCAACCGAAACCATTGAGGTCCTGAACGCCGAACTGATCGCACAGCAGGCGCAACGCGGTCTCATGGTCGAAATGCCAGTCACTCTGACGGGTCAGGCCCGGGCGTGAGGCAAGACTGCTTGGCAGTTCACGACTCTCGCCGACCATCAGCTCGGCGGGTGACAGACGCTGGATCTCGGCCAGCAGTTCTTCATCGCCATTGACTTCCAGTACGCTGAAGCGTCCTGAGGAAAGCTCCAGTGCCGCCAGGCCCCAGGTCTCACCGTCTCGATGCAGCGCCACCAGCAGATTGTCACGGCTGGCATCCAGAAGCGCCTCGTCATGCAGGGTGCCCGGTGTGACGATGCGCACCACCTTGCGCTCGACGGGGCCCTTGGTGGTCGCGGGATCGCCGATCTGCTCGCAGATGGCCACGGATTCGCCCATTTTCACCAGGCGTGCCAGGTAACCCTCGGCGCTGTGATAAGGCACCCCTGCCATGGGAATGGGGGAGCCGCCGGAGCTGCCACGTGCCGTCAGGGTGATGTCGAGCAGTTGCGCGGCTCGCTTGGCGTCCTCATGGAACAGCTCATAGAAGTCGCCCATGCGATAGAACAGCAGCACACCGGGGTGCTCGCGTTTGATCTTCATGTACTGCGCCATCATCGGCGTCATCTGGGGCGCGCTGTTCTTGGCCATGGCCATGGACTTCCTTGACTGCACTGCAATGGGAAAAAGACGCACATGCGAGAACACGGCATGCGGGATGCGCGATATTCTACGGACTGGCACGGCCGGCTCCAATGCCTGTGATGCCTCCTGCTCGCTTCCCTTTTCCTCAGACCACTTCTAGAAAGGAGTTCGTTCATGGCCCGATTGACGGATACGACGTCCGAGGCACCGGATGCGAATGCACTGGCCGAGCAGCTGCAGGCGCTGGCATTGGCGCGCGGAGTCCAGATCACTGCTGCAGAGTCATGCACCGGGGGTGGCGTGAGTGCCGCGATCACGGCGATTTCCGGTAGCTCCGGCTATTTCGAGGCGGGCTATGTGACCTACTCGAATGCTGCCAAGCGGCGTCTGCTCGGCGTCAGCGAAGCATCGCTCGCGGACTTCGGGGCAGTCTCCGAGGCCGTCGTGCGCGAGATGGTCAAGGGAGCGTGTCGTGACAGCGGTGCCGAATTGGGGGTGGCAATCAGTGGTGTGGCGGGTCCGGGAGGCGGCAGTGAAGAAAAGCCCGTGGGGACGGTGTGGCTGGCATGGGGCAGTGAGGCGCGACAGCAGGCGCGGTGTTTCCACTTTCCGGGAGACCGGCAGGCCGTGCGCGACGCCGCCGTGAGGGTGGCATTGCAAGGCTTGATCGAATGCGTGGAAGCCTGGCAGGGCTGAACTGGTGAGGCTCGAGACGCATGCAACCCTCTGCGTTGAGACTGCTGCCTGAAAAAGCGCATCACCGGACTGGCAGAACGATGAAACATGCGGCATCATACTGTCCATGTATACAGGGTTTTGCCATGACAGCCCAGCCGCTAGGCTGACAGTCTCTGCATCACCCGAAGCTTGAGAATTTCCTATTTCAGGTGGTTGCCCATGCGGCGCCGCCGTTCGACAGGAGGCCACATGGCACAGGACGACAATCGTACCAAGGCGCTGAACGCGGCGCTGTCCCAGATCGAGCGCCAGTTCGGCAAGGGCGCCGTCATGCGCATGGGCGATGCCCCGCGTGTGGCCATCCCGTCGGTATCCACCGGGTCTCTGGGCCTGGATATCGCGCTCGGCATCGGTGGCCTGCCTTTCGGTCGAGTGGTCGAGATCTACGGTCCGGAATCCTCGGGCAAGACGACACTGACGCTCTCGGTCATCGCCCAGGCCCAGAAGCAGGGCAAGGTGTGTGCCTTCATCGATGCCGAGCACGCGCTGGATCCGTCCTACGCCGAGAAGCTCGGCGTCAATCTGGACGAGATGCTGGTCTCCCAGCCGGATACCGGTGAGCAGGCACTCGAGATCGTCGACATGCTGGTGCGTTCCGGTGGTGTCGACGTCATCATCGTCGATTCCGTGGCAGCCCTGACGCCGCGTGCCGAGATCGAGGGTGAGATGGGTGACTCCCACGTCGGCCTGCAGGCGCGTCTGATGTCCCAGGCGCTGCGCAAGGTGACGGGTCACATCAAGAATGCCAACTGCATGGTGGTGTTCATCAACCAGATCCGCATGAAGATCGGGGTGATGTTCGGTAGCCCGGAAACCACCACCGGTGGTAACGCGCTGAAGTTCTACTCGAGTGTCCGTCTCGACATCCGTCGTACCGGCTCCGTGAAGTCCGGCGATGAAGTCACCGGTAACGAGACTCGCGTCAAGGTCGTGAAGAACAAGGTCGCGCCGCCGTTCCGCCAGGCCGAGTTCCAGATTCTCTACGGCAAGGGCATCTACCACGCCGGTGAGGTCATTGATCTGGGCGTGCAGTGTGGTCTGGTCGGCAAGGCAGGTGCCTGGTACAGCTACCAGGGCAGCAAGATCGGTCAGGGCAAGGCCAACTCCGCCCAGTATCTGGAGGACAACCCCGCGATCATGGAAGAGATCGAGAGCCAGATTCGCGCCCAGCTGCTGGCTTCTCCGGAAACCAAGGAAGAGGCCAAGGAAGAAGTGGTCGCCGAAAATGAAGATGATCTGGATCTCGATTGAGACCTGCTCGAGAACGTGTTCATTGAGCGCTGATTTCAGCGCCTTTCAGTGATCTGCAGCGCCCGCCCCGTTTTCGGTGGCGGGCGCTGTGCGTTTTGCACCGGGGATTTCGCCATCTCGGGTGCCCCTCCAGAAAGGAGCGCCAACATGCACGATCAGGAAAGAGAGACCGCCGGGCCGGACTATCAGCCCCTCGATGTCGGCGCGATGACGCCGCAACGGCGTGCCCGCAATGACGCCATCGCACGTCTGGCACGCCGCGAGCACAGCCGTCGCGAGCTGCACGACTATCTCAAGGAGCGCGACTACCTGCAGACCGTCAGCGATGATGCGCTGGCGGAGCAGTCCGCGAGTGGCGAGGAGGGCGCCGAGACGCGCTTGAGTCGTGATGAGGTCGAGCTGCTGATCGAGGAAGTGCTGGAGCGTCTGGTCGAGGAAGGCCTGCAATCCGATGAGCGCTTCGCCGCCAGCTTCCTGCGGACACGGGTGCTGAGGGGGCAGGGCCCCAGGCGTATCCAGCAGGAGTTGCGCCAGCGTGGCATCGACAACGAGACGTCAGGTGCCGTGATGCGTGCTGCCTGTGATCCGGTGCCTGATGCCTTCGGACATATTGATGCGGTGGACTTCTTCGAGCTGGCGCGCGAGACGTTGGCAAGGCGCTTTTCCTCAGCGGGCGAGGGTCACAAGGAGCGTGCGCGCCGAGAGCGCTTCCTGCTCCAGCGCGGCTTCGACTACGAGCAGTTGCGCTACGCCATGGAGTCCGCCTGGACGGAAGACGAGGCGTGAGGCCAGCCATTGCCCGGGCAATGGCTCGGAACGCGCAAACCGGTCACTCAAGCCATTTCCCCCCCTTTAGCTTGCGCGAACAGGCGTTATACTAGGTCGTCTTGCGACGGCACGGGGCAGGCGCCTTCTTTCATGCTTTTCATTGCACCTCCATGCATTCCCACATGGATGAATATGCAGAAACCATGCGGAAGTCATGCAGAAGAAGACCCCCGGAGCGTCTTTACGCACATCGCTACGGAACCTCTATGAAAAGCGCAGAAATCAGAAACGCCTTCCTGACCTATTTCGAGAAGCAGGGGCATACCATCGTTCCCACCAGTTCTCTGGTGCCGAACAACGACCCGACCCTGCTGTTCACCAACGCCGGCATGGTGCCCTTCAAGGATGTCTTCCTGGGCCGTGATCCGCGTGGCTACAGCCGTGCCACCTCCGCACAGCGCTGCGTGCGCGCCGGCGGCAAGCACAATGACCTGGACAACGTCGGTTACACCGCACGTCACCACACTTTCTTCGAGATGCTGGGCAACTTCAGCTTCGGTGACTACTTCAAGCGCGAAGCCATCCAGTTCGCCTGGAAGTTCCTGACCGAAGAGCTGGGCCTGCCGAAGGAGAAGCTGTGGGTCACCGTGCACGTCAGCGATGACGAAGCCCGTGACATCTGGTTCAACGAGGTCGGCATCGATCAGAACCGCTTCTCGCGTCTCGACGAGGACAACTTCTGGCAGATGGGCGACACCGGCCCCTGTGGCCCGTCTTCCGAGATCTTCTATGATCACGGTGAAGACGTCGCCGGTGGCCCGCCGGGCAGCCCGGACGAAGATGGCGACCGCTACATCGAGATCTGGAACCTGGTCTTCATGCAGTTCGATCGTGATGCCGAAGGCACGCTGCATCCGCTGCCCAAGCCGTCCATCGATACCGGCATGGGGCTGGAGCGCGTCGCGGCCGTGATGCAGGGCGTGCACTCCAACTACGAGATCGACCTGTTCCAGAATCTGCTGGCGGCTGCGGCCGAGATCATCGGTCATGACAACATCACCACTCCCTCGCTGCGCGTGGTGGCGGATCACATCCGTTCGTGTGCCTTCCTGATCGCCGATGGCGTGCTGCCGTCCAACGAAGGGCGTGGCTACGTGCTGCGTCGCATCATCCGCCGTGCCGTGCGTCACGGTCACAAGCTGGGCGCGCGCGGCAGCTTCTTCTACAAGCTGGTCGCGGCGCTGGATGCCGAGATGGGCGATGCCTATCCGGAACTGCGCTCTGCGCGTGAGCAGATCGAGCGTGTGCTGCTCAAGGAAGAGGAGCAGTTCGCGCGTACGCTGGAGCACGGCATGAAGCTGCTCGAGGAGGCCATCGCCGAGCTGGATGGCAATACCCTCGACGGCGAAACCATCTTCAAGCTCTACGATACCTACGGCTTCCCCTACGACCTGACCGCCGACATCTGCCGCGAGCGCGAACTGATCCTCGATGAGGCCGGTTTCGAGGCCGCGCTGGAAGCTCAGCGTGAGCGTGCACGTGCTGCCAGCAATTTCGGGGGCGACTATTCCGCCAACCTGACGCTGGAAGGCGAGACGCAATTCACCGGCTATGATCACCTCGAGGGTGAGGCGACCGTCACCGCGCTGTTCGACAGCGAAGGCAATACGCTCGAGCGTCTCGAGGCCGATACCAAGGGCATCGTGGTACTCGATACCACGCCGTTCTATGGCGAGTCCGGTGGTCAGGCGGGCGATACCGGTTATCTGCATCTGGAGGGCGGCCGTTTCCAGGTCAGTGATACCCAGAAGCAGGCCGGACATCATCTGCATCACGGTGTGCTGATCGAAGGTTCGCTCGCGGTGGGCGACGCGGTGCGTCCGCAGGTCGATGCAGATCTGCGTGCTGCCTCCGTGCGCAACCACTCCGCCACGCACCTGCTGCATGAAGCGCTGCGCCAGGTGCTGGGTGAGCACGTCCAGCAGAAGGGCTCGCTGGTGACGGCCGAGCGCCTGCGCTTCGACTTCAGTCACTTTGAGGCGATGACCGCAGAACAGCTCTCCGAGGTCGAGCGCATCGTCAATGCGCAGATTCTCGCCAACGCCGAGACCACCATCGAGTTCATGACTCTCGATGAAGCCAAGGCGCGCGGCGCGGCGGCACTCTTCGATGCCAAGTATGGTGAGCAGGTCCGCGTGCTGACCATCGGTCAGGATGCCTTCTCCATCGAGCTGTGTGGTGGGACTCACGTCAAGCGCAGTGGTGATATCGGTCAGATGCACATCATCGCCGAGACTGGCATCGCCTCCGGCGTGCGCCGCATCGAAGCCATCACTGGCCGTGCGGCACGTGATTTCCTGCTGGCGCAGGAAGCGACCCTGACTCGTCTGGGCGAGCGCCTCAAGGCCAAGCCGGAGCAGGTCGAGGAGCGTGTCACCAGTCTGCTTGAGCGCAACCGCGGTCTCGAGAAGGAGCTTGAGCGTCTGAAGGCCAAGCTGGCGTCCGCTTCTGCCAGTGACATGCTGAGCGACATCGCGGATGTCCAGGGGCTCAAGGTGCTGGCCAAGCAGGTCGAAGGCGTCTCCGGCAAGGAGTTGCGTGGCCTGATGGATGACCTGAAATCCAAGCTGGGTTCCGGCATTCTGGTGCTTGGCGTCGCGGATGGTGACAAGGTCAGCCTGATTGCGGGCGTCACCGATGATCTGACCTCGCGCATCAAGGCGGGTGATCTGGTGCGTCACGTGGCTGAGCAGGTCGGTGGCAAGGGCGGTGGTCGTGCTGACATGGCGCAGGCCGGTGGCAGTGATGCCGCATCGCTTCCCGGGGCACTGGCCGGCGTGCCAGTCTGGGTAGACGCCCAGCTGGGGTAAGAAGACAAGATGAAGGCCGGGCTTCTCGTGAGGAGACCCGGCCTCTTTTTGGGCCCGCATGAGTCTCATGTGGGGACAACGCAAACGGACACGGATAACGGAAACGCACATGGCGCTATACGTTCAGAAGTTCGGAGGCACTTCGGTCGGCTCGGTGGAGCGGATCAAGGCCGTCGCCGAGAAGGTCAAGCGATTCCGCGACGAAGGACATCAGGTTGTCGTGGTCGTCTCAGCCATGAGTGGCGAGACGAACCGACTGATCGGTCTCGCCAGCGAGATCAACGATGACCCGACGCCGCGCGAAATGGACATGCTGGTCTCTACCGGTGAGCAGGTGACCATCTCCCTGCTGGCCATGGCACTGCAGAAGATCGGTGTCGACGCGACCTCCTATACCGGCGCTCAGGTAGGCATTCGTACCGATAGCGCGCACACCAAGGCGCGTATCCAGCGCATCGACACCGATGACCTGCGCGAAGACCTCGATGCTGGCAAGGTCGTGGTGGTCGCTGGCTTCCAGGGGGTCGATGATGAAGGCAATATCACGACACTGGGGCGCGGTGGCTCCGATACCACCGGCGTCGCCCTGGCGGCAGCCCTCAAGGCGGACGAGTGTCAGATCTATACCGATGTCGATGGTGTCTACACCACTGATCCACGTGTGTGCTCCAAGGCACGTCGTCTGGAAACGGTGACCGTCGAGGAAATGCTGGAAATGGCGAGCCTTGGCTCCAAGATCCTGCAGATCCGTTCGGTGGAATTCGCCGGCAAGTACAATGTTCCCCTGCGTGTGCTGTCTTCCTTCGAGGATGGCCCGGGTACCCTGATCGTCGCTGAGGAAGAAGACAACATGGAAGAACCGCTGATCTCCGGCATTGCCTTCAATGTCAACGAAGCCAAGCTGACCCTGCTCAACACGCCGGACATTCCGGGTGTCGCCTCCAAGATTCTGGGCCCGATCGCCGATTCCAACATCGAGATCGACATGATCGTCCAGAACGTCTCCCCGGACGGCAATACGACCGACTTCTCCTTCACGGTGGCCAAGAGCGACTTCAAGGCGACCCAGCGTATCCTCAACGAGACGGTCATTCCGTCCGTCGGCGGCGGTGAGCTCAGAGGCGATGACAATATCGCCAAGGTCTCGCTGGTCGGTGTCGGCATGCGTTCCCATGCCGGTGTCGCCTCCAAGATGTTCCGCGTGCTGGCGGAAGAGGGCATCAACATCCGCATGGTGTCCACGTCCGAGATCAAGATCTCCGTTCTGATCGACGAGAAGTTCATGGAGCTGGCCGTGCGTGCACTGCACACCGCCTTCGGCCTGGATGCGGAAGCCGTCAGCGACGAGACTGCCTGATTTGCATTGAATGATCAGCACAATGGTGCTCAGATGAAGTGACTTGCCACCCGTGGGTGGCTCGTCCTTCCGCCAGGGACTGCACTGCATGGAAGTGAGGCCCGGCAAGGAGCGCCAGGGGCCCTGCCTCATGCACCCGATACATTGGCGATCGCACCTTCTGGGGGAGAGCCGGTGTGTCGGGTGCTTTCATTCAACGAGTCATTCAGTTGATATGAAGGGGTGGTGTTGGCCGTCGGAGCATGCATGACGCATAATCTCCAGGCCTCATGCACCTCGGTGGCCGGCTCGTCCCTGCCGGTCGCTGACTTCGAATCCTGTTGCCGTCCCGGCTGTATGAATTACTGACAAGGAGATCAGTCATGCTCATCCTGACCCGTAGAGTAGGTGAAACGCTGATGATTGGTGATGACATCACCGTCACCGTGCTCGGTGTGAAGGGAAATCAGGTGCGAATCGGTGTCAACGCACCCAAGGACGTCGCCGTCCATCGTGAAGAGATCTATCAGCGTATCCAGCGCGAGAAGGAAGACAATGGTGATGCCATCGCCTGATGGCATGTCATGCCCACCAGATGGCTCCGGATACTCTCGAGAGCACCACACGAACGCCAACCACGCTGTCCACCTGGTTGGCGTTCGTGTTTCTGGCATATGGTCTGTGCGGTCTGGGCGTTGCCCGGTCCTGGCGGCCTGAGTGACTCGATCCGTTCAGGCTCAGATGCATGCGTCGGAGGCATCAGGCAGAGCTGAATGGGCGGCTGAGCGTCAAGTCAGTGTTCCATAAGGAAAAAATTCACTTTTTTCCTGGAAAGGGGGAGACAGACGACTTCTTCTTGGGTATTATTCCCGCTCCCTCGAACGAGACGCGACGACAGGCTAGCCATCGTCATGTTCTGGTTCATGCGGGGAGATTGCTTGGGGGCGCGCAGCCTCGAGCCTGTTGTCGAATGGTGATGAGATGTTCTGCATCGAAGCCAAAAAATCGACACAGGGGCTAGACAAAGCCCAATCAAATGAGTAAGATATGCGCCGTACCTGATGAGGAGAGGTGGCCGAGTGGCTGAAGGCGCTCCCCTGCTAAGGGAGTATAGGGTTTATAGCCCTATCGAGGGTTCGAATCCCTCTCTCTCCGCCATTAGGTACAAATGCAGTAAGATGCGCCCTTAGCTCAGCTGGATAGAGTACCTGACTACGAATCAGGCGGTCGGAGGTTCGAATCCTCCAGGGCGCGCCACTGCAATGCAAGACAGTGTTGGAAAGACACAACACTCGCAAGTCAAGTCCTGAAGACATTTGAAATGCTCAGGCCACAGATTTCAAGGTTTATGCGCCCTTAGCTCAGCTGGATAGAGTACCTGACTACGAATCAGGCGGTCGGAGGTTCGAATCCTCCAGGGCGCGCCAATTGAAAAACCCGCTTCACTGAAGCGGGTTTTTCTTCGTCTGAAGAAAAGTCAGGCATCTTCGGTCTCAGCCGGCATGGCCTCGATCCTTGCCTTCATGTCATGTCTGACAGTTCCCCGTTTTCCTTGACTGTGATGTCACGCCTTCGGGCGGACGATCGCTAGGGCGCCCTTTTCGCGAGGGGCGCCTTTTTTTGTTTCGGGCGGATCAGGCGAGGGCGGGCAAGTCGGCGGATTCCGGCATGCGGGTCACCGATGTCAACAGACTCGGCGCCAATGCCAGCGAGGTACCTGCAACCAGACCGGTGAAGAATTCGGCGCGCCCCTTGTGGCGCTTGATGGCCTGGAAGCGACGTTCCGCTTCCTCGTTGCCGCTCTGGCGCATCATGTTCATCCACTGCTTGAGCAGCGGCACCATCACCTTGTCAGGCAGATGGGCGCAGCGTTCGGCGTGGGAGAGCAGCACCTGTGCACGCTGTGTCCAGTCCGTCTCGGGCAGCAACTCCCCGGTCATCTGCCAGTGCTTGATGCGCGCCGCGAGGAAGGGGTCGGCCAGGGCGGCACGCCCCAGCATCACATCGCGACAGCCGGACAGTGAGCGAGCCCGCCAGTAGCAGGGCATGTCCCAGATGTCCCCATTGGCAACGACCGGAATGGAGAGTTCGGACGTGATCTTGCCGATCCATTCCCAGTGCGCTGGCGGACGATAGCCTTCCTGTTTGGTGCGCCCATGCACGACCAGCTGCGTGGCGCCCCCGGCCTGGGCTGCCTGAGCGCATGCCAGTGCCAGGCGACGGTCGTTGAAGCCGAGGCGAATCTTGGCCGTGACGGGTACCCCGGTGCCCTTGAGGGCATTGCGCACGCCCTCCACCGCACGAAAGACGCGGTCCGGCGAGCGCAGCAGGGCTGCGCCTCCGTCGTGACGGTTGACGGTCTTGGCCGGGCAGCCGAAGTTGATGTCGACGCTGGGTGCCCCCAGGCGTGCCGCGACGCGAGCGTTGATGCCCAGCGCCTCGGGGTCGGCACCCAACAGCTGCAATGCGACCGGTGTGTCGTGTCGTGTGCGTGCCGTCCGTGTCGGGGAGGCTTCCAGCAGCTCCGGGCAGATACGCTTGAAGACGCGAGGCGGTAGCTTGACATGCGTCACGCGCACGAATTCCGTCACACACCAGTCATAGCCGCCAAGGCCGGTGAGACATTCGCGCGTGATGTCATCAATCACGCCTTCCATCGGCGCGATGCCGATGCGGCCAGCCCGCGCGAGGGCTTGTGGGGTCAACGATGGTGTCATTGCAATTGCCGTGGAATCAGGCACTTTAAAGCGATCAACAAGCACTGAATGCCGCTGCATGGGGTGTCGACAGTGGCCAGCGACGCAACGGCGTGAACGCTTGGACGTGTCGAGCATCATCGAAGGCATGGGCAATCATCGCTCATGCCGCACCCTGATTGGCGCGATGACGAGAATGACTCGAGGACACTGGCATGCAAGAGAATGATCTGCTCGGTGAAGGCTTGAACCTGATGGTGTTCGGGATGGGGTTCGTGTTCGTGTTTCTAAGTCTGCTGGTAGTCGCCATGATGGCGATGGCCAAGCTGGTGGACCGTTTTGCGCCCGCGCCGCTACCGGCTGCACCGCGCACGACGCGCGCGCCTGTCTCGGCGGCACCTGCAGCAGAGGATGACAGCGAACTGACGGCTGTCATGGCGGCGGCGATTCACCGCTTTCGCCAGGATCATCACAAGCACTGAGATGTCGCGGAAGTCGTCGGTGCTGCTGGTACTCTCGGAGCGCCGGAGCGACACCGCAGCGAGAAAGCGGCGATTCTATCATGAGCCGTCCGGTGGGGAGACCACCTCTCGAGTGCAATATTCTGTGTGGCAGGCGCAGTGAAAGGCAAGCCTGCCACCACGGCAGAACCCGATATCCACATTATAAAGAACAAGGGATCACTCATGGACAAGCAACCGCTGGGCATCACGGATGTGGTACTGCGCGACGCGCATCAGTCATTGCTGGCCACGCGCATGCGCCTCGATGACATGCTGCCGATCGCCGCCAAGCTGGACGACATCGGCTTCTGGTCGCTGGAGAGCTGGGGCGGCGCGACCTTCGACGCCTGCATCCGCTACCTGGGCGAAGACCCCTGGGCGCGCATTCGTGCCTTGAAGGAAGCGATGCCCAAGACTCAGCAGCAGATGCTGCTGCGCGCCCAGAACCTGCTCGGCTATCGTCATTACGCCGATGACGTGGTGGATGCCTTCGTCAAGCGTGCCGCGACCAGCGGTGTCGATGTCTTCCGTGTCTTCGACGCGATGAATGACCCGCGCAACCTCGAGCGTCCGCTCAAGGCAGTGCTGGATCAGGGCAAGCATGCCCAGGGCACCATCTCCTACACCGTGAGCCCCGTGCACACGCTGGAGATGTGGGTGGAGCTGGCGCAGAAGATCGAGTCCATGGGGGCCCAGTCGCTGGCGATCAAGGACATGGCGGGCCTGCTGACGCCGTATACCGCCTTCGAGCTGGTCTCGCGCCTCAAGGCGAGCCTGTCGATCCCGATCCACATGCAGTGCCATGCCACCACCGGGCTTTCCACCGCCACGGCTCTCAAGGCCATCGAGGCGGGCATCGACAACGTCGACACCTCCATCTCCTCGATGTCGATGACCTACGGCCACAGCCCGACCGAATCGGTCGTCGCGATGCTGGCAGGCACCGAGCGCGATACCGGACTGGACCTCGAGAAGCTCGAGGATATCGCGGCCTACTTCCGCGAAGTGCGCAAGAAATACGCGGCATTCGAGGGCAGTCTGCGCGGTATCGACTCGCGCATTCTGGTCGCCCAGGTGCCGGGTGGCATGCTCACCAACATGGAAGGCCAGCTCAAGGAGCAGGGCGCCGGTGACAAGCTGGATGACGTGCTCGCCGAGATTCCGCGCGTACGCAAGGACCTGGGCTATATCCCGCTGGTGACCCCGACCTCACAGATCGTCGGCACCCAGTCGGTGATGAACGTGATGATGGGCGAGCGCTACAAGTCGATCTCCAAGGAAGTGCAGGCGCTGCTCAAGGGGGAATATGGCGCGGCGCCGGCACCCTTCGACAGCGAACTTCAGTCCCGCGTGCTGGAAGGCGCCGAGCCGATCACCTGCCGCCCGGCAGACAACCTGACGCCGGAGATGGAGCGTCTGCGTGAGGAGCTCAAGGGCAAGGCCAGGGAGGAAGGTATCGCGCTGGAGAGCGGCGAACGCGAGACCGATGACGTGCTGACCTATGCACTCTTCCCGCAGATCGGCCTCAAGTTCCTGCGCAACCGTGGCAACCCGGATGCCTTCGAGCCCGCCCCGCAGGCTGTCGATGACAAGGCATCCAAGGCCGCCGCAGCGCCGGTCTCTAGTGCTCCGGCCGTCAGTGCTCAAGGCGCGTCGAGCGGCCCGCAGACCTACACCCTGAACGTCAACGGCAAGCAGTATGTCGTCGAGGTTGCCGAAGGCGGAGACATCACCCAGGTGCAGGCCAGCGAGCCTGCGGCATCGGCTCCGGCAGCCGCGGCACCTGCCGCCCAGGCCGCCTCCGGTGAGCCGGTGAATGCGCCGTTGGCGGGCAACATCTTCAAGGTCAATGTCGCCGTCGGTGACAGCGTGGCGGAAGGAGATGTCGTGATCATTCTCGAGGCCATGAAGATGGAGACCGAGATCCGTGCCCACCAGGCCGGTACCGTCTCCGCGGTGAAGGTCAAGGAAGGCGACAGTGTCAGTGTCGGCGACGTTCTGATCACCCTCTGAGCCGGTGTGTCCGGCCCGTCGGCATGTACGACGGGCCGGTCGGTGATGCTCCTCTGCAAGGCGACACGACATGGACAAGATACTCAACCTCTGGCACGGCTCGGGGCTCTACAACATGAGCTTCGGCCAGCTGGCGATGATCGTCATCGGCCTTGGCCTGCTTTATCTGGCGATCCGCAAGAACTTCGAACCCCTGCTGCTGGTGCCGATCGGCTTCGGCGGCATTCTGGCCAACATTCCGGAAGCCGGACTGGCGCTGTCTGCTGCCGAGCAGGCGGCGCATCTCGGCAAGCCGGAGCTGCTGGCTTCGATGGCCAATCTGCTCAACGTCAACATCGCCATCCTGCCGCTGGATGAGGCGCGTCACGCGGTGGAGCAGGCACTGCATGGCGAGATTCCCGCAGTGCTCAAGCAGCAGGCCAGCAACATGGCGCTGGATGGTGGCTTCTCCAACGGCATGCTGTACAGCTTCTACAGCGTGGCGATCGCTTCCGGCATCGCGCCGTTGGTGATCTTCATGGGCGTGGGGGCGATGACGGATTTCGGCCCGTTGCTGGCCAACCCCAAGACCCTGTTCCTCGGGGCGGCGGCGCAGTTCGGCATCTTCGCGACGCTGTTGGGCGCGGTGGCGTTGACCTCGATGGGCCTGATGGACTTCAGCCTGCAGCAATCGGCGGCCATCGGCATCATCGGTGGTGCGGACGGCCCGACCTCCATCTACGTCGCCAGTCTGCTGGCACCGGAGCTGCTGGGGGCGATCGCCGTGGCGTCCTACTCCTACATGGCACTGGTGCCGATGATCCAGCCGCCGATCATGCGCGCGCTGACCACCGCCAAGGAACGCAGCCTGGTGATGACGCAGCTGCGTCCGGTCTCCAAGACCGAGAAGATCCTGTTCCCGCTGGTGCTGTTGATCATGGTGGCGATGCTGCTGCCGGACGCCGCACCGCTGCTGGGCATGTTCTGCTTCGGTAACCTGATGCGCGAGTGCGGTGTGGTGGAGCGTCTGTCGGATACCGCCCAGAACGCGCTGATCAACATCACTACCATCTTCCTGGGACTGTCGGTGGGCTCCAAGCTGCAGGCCGACAAGTTTCTGGCGGTGGAGACGCTGGGCATTCTGGCCCTCGGCGTGGTCGCCTTCGGTATCGGCACGGCCTGCGGGGTACTGATGGCCAAGCTGATGAACAAGGTCTCTAAGACGCCGATCAATCCGCTGATCGGGTCGGCCGGTGTCTCGGCGGTACCGATGGCGGCACGTGTCTCCAACAAGGTCGGGCTCGAGTACAACCCGCACAACTTCCTGCTGATGCACGCGATGGGGCCGAACGTGGCCGGTGTGATCGGCTCGGCGGTGGCCGCTGGGGTGATGATCAAGTACCTCGGCTGATCCTGTCCGCAGTACTGAGACGACAACGCCCGCCATGGCTTCCATGGCGGGCGTTGTCGTCTCTTGGGCCTTCATCAGCGGCGCTTTATCTTGTCTCGGCCGAGGGGCTGGAGGGCGTGGCAGAGACGGTGCGCTGGCCTGGCTGCATGCGAGATGCCGGGTCATGGATGGCTTGCCAGAGGCTCAGCAAGGCAGCGCGATCGACACGCTGACTGGGCAGTCGCTGGCTGTCGTCCAGAGAATGCCATTCACGTGTGCTGGTCTGGCGGGCCAGCGCGAAACGGAAGGGGTGGTAGCCGGGCGAGCCCAGGCGGGTATCGGTCACCGCCAGCAGCGTCTCACCCTCTGATGTCCGCTCGCGGCTCGCCCGCAGGTAGGGCGCGGCGAACCAGCGCAGACGCTGTCCATCCTCAAGCTTCCCGACCTCGGCATCCAGCGCTGGCTGGCGCGGGAAATCCCGTCGCGCCAGTGCCATCAATTGCTCGTCGGAATCGAAGACACCGACCATCCACTCGTGATCCGCCAGCGGCGTGACCACGCTGACCCGCCATAGCAGGCTGTTGAAGGGCGTGGGCTGCACCATGCGTGGGGCGTCCGCGAATCCCTGACTGGCCAATACCGGCGCCATGCGATGTTCCACCCAGCTCTTGGCGGCCAGCCCCCAGCCGAGATAGAGGCTCGAGAGCATCAGGCCAGTGACCAGCAATCGTCCTGCGTGGCCGCGTATGGCGACCCACAGGCCGGTGATCAGCAGCGGCAGGGCGTAGAGCGGGTCGATGATGAAGATGCTGGCCAGGCTCACCGGTCGGCTTGGCCATGGCCACAGCAGCTGGGTGCCATAGGTGGTGAAGGCATCCAGCAGCGGGTGCGTGATCAGGCACAGCAGGCAGTAGGCGATCAGGCGGCCACGCCCCAATGGTGCCAGGCGTGGAAGACGGGCGAGCAGCCAGCCGAGCAGAATGCCCAGCAGCCCCAGCACCGGCAGGGAATGGCTGAAGCCGCGATGATGGGTGTAATTGGCGACGGCGTCGCCGTAATCGATCATCACGTCGAGATCGGGCAGGGTGCCGAGTGCCGCTCCACCGAGCAATGCATAACGGATGGCAGCGCCGCGTCTTTCGACGGGCAAGTGTCGGATGGCGGGCGCCATGACGGCACCGCCCACGGCGGCTCCGAGGCAGATCTGGGTAAGGGAGTCCATCGGCGGGCTACCTGCGAGAGGGAAGGGGGAGTGAAGAGGACGAGCTGGTGTCAGGCATCCGCATGGATCGCCTCCAGGGCACCCGGCTCGGCCCAGCGCGGGCCGGCGTCCAGCACGCGAGCCTGTACCGGACAGTCGTCACGATGACAGCCCGGCAGATAGCCGCAGCTCATCAGCAGCTCGTTGACGATCTCGGGACCAGTGAAGCGGAAGGTCTTCTTGAACAGCTTGACCCAGGCGGACAAGGGTTGCGGATGATGGGCATCCAGCCATTGGAGAAAGCTGCCGTGCGAGTCCTTCATCTGCAGTACCACGCCCGCGTTGTGGATCACGGCATTGACCTTGAGGCGGTTGCGGATGATGCCGGCATCGCTCAACAGGCGCGCGCGCTCTTCATCTCCATAGGCGGCGATACGCGCGATATCGTAATTCTCGTAGGCCTCGCGAAAGGCCTCGCGCTTCTTGAGTACCGTCAGCCAGGAGAGGCCGGCCTGGTTGATCTCCAGCACGAAACGCTCGAACAGTACCCGGTCATCGCTGACCGGGAAGCCGTATTCGTGATCATGATAGGGACCATGAATCGGGTGCTGGGGAGCATTCTCGCAATAGGTGCTGGCAGTGACGACGTCGGCCATCAGTCCTCCTGCACCGCGAAGCGGCCACTGCCGAGAAAGACGACGGCCAGTGCGCTGGCGAGGAAGAAGCCTTGCAGTTCCAATGCCCAGCCACCGGACGATGACAGGCTCAGCAGCTGCCCCATGTGAGCCACCGCAATGGCGAACAGCATGTTGGCGACGACGATCAGGCCGGCGATGCGGGCGTGCACGCCGAGGATGAGCATGATGGGCGCAATGATCTCGCCGATGTAGACCCCATAGGCCACCACGCCTGGTATCCCCATCTTCTCCAGCTCGCCGGCGATCCAGCTCAACGTGCCGCCATCACCGAGCAGTTTCGAGAGGCCGTGGAACAGCAACAGCAGTCCCAGAGTCAGGCGCAGGATCAACTTGCCGAGGTCATCATTTTCGAGAAATTGCACGTCAGAGCTCCTTGCTCAGCGAGGGTTGCGGGAAATCAGCGAGAGAGGTCAGGCGTTGGGGTCGTCCACCAGCAGGCGCGAGAAGCGCACGATCTCGGCATTGCGATTCGCCCAGCCCAGACGCTCCCAGAAGCGGTGGGCCTCATGATTGTCATGCAGGGTATCCAGGTGCACCTTGTCGATGCCTTCCTGTGCCAGGGCGTCCAGGCAGCGCTCGACCAATGTTCTCGCGATCCCCTGGCCTCGCATGTCCGGGGCCGTCATCACATGTTGCAGGTAGCCGCGCTTGCCATCATGCCCGGACATGGCACATCCCACCAGCCGCACGCCGGAGAAGGCCAAGTGGCTCATGCCGGGGTTGCGGATCAGATAGCGCTCGACGGCGGCATACTCATCCGCCTTGCGGATCACCACCCCCGGGGTGGCCTCCATCATGTGCATGAAGGCCGAGTGGTCGGCGGGTGTCATGGGGCGATAGGTGACGGGTAGCATCGACGAGCCTGTCATGGAAGGTGAGCCGGTGGTCGCTGGGGCTGCCAGCTGGAGAGGATATCAGTCGCGCGGGATATCGAAATGGCCCGGGCGCGCCGCGACACGTGCCAGCCACGCCTGTATGGCAGGATAATCATCCAGCGCGAAACCGCCTTCATCAGCGACATGCGTATAAGCATAAAGGGAAATGTCGGCGATCGTGAACTGATCCCCTACCAGCCAGTCATGTTCGGCGAGATGGTGCTCCATCACCCGCAGGGCACGCTTGCCGCCCTCCTGCTTGGCGGCGTACTCGTCACGGCGTTCCTCGGGCAGGCCGAGGTAGCGATTGATGAAGCGGGCAGTGGCGATGTAGGGCTCATGGCTGTATTGCTCGAAGAACTGCCACTGCAGCACCTTGGCACGCAGGAAGGGGTCACTCGGCAGATAATCGCTGCCATCGGCGAGGTAGTTCAGGATGGCGTTGGACTCTGACAGTGTCTCACCGCGATGCAGCTCCAGCAGCGGGATCTTGCCATTGACGTTGCGGGTCAGGAATTCCGGCGTGCGAGTATCGCCGGCCAGAATGTCGACTTCGATGTAATGGTGATGGCGTTCGAGAAGGTGCAGCAGCAGCTCGACCTTGTAGCAGTTACCGGAGCGGCGATCACCATAGAGCGTCAGCATGGAGGAGCATCCTGTGCAGGCGTGTAAAAAGCGTCCTGACAGTCTAGCGAACATCGCGAGGGAAAACAGTGGTGATGCGAACAGTGTTCGATATCCGTGATGTACTGCCGTCCCTCGCAGGCCAGCGACGATCAGCCCAGGATGAAGATGACGCAGGAGGCCGTCAGTGCCCCCATCACGCGGTTGAAGATCCTCCAGGCGCGATCGGTATTCAGCAGACGCCCGATGGCGGTGCCGAAGCCTGCCCACAGGGAGATGCAGGGCAGCGCCACCAGTTCCGCGAAGCTCGCCAGCAGGATCGCGTTGAGCCACACCGGCCCGTCTTCCGGGAGAAAGCCCGCCATCAGCGCGATACCCATGACCCAGGCCTTGGGGTTGGCGAACTGGAACAGCGCGGCTGCCAGAAAGCTCATCGGCCGTGCATCCTGTCGGCTCGACAGGTCGGGTGGTGGGGCCATGGCAATCTTCCAGGCCAGATAGAGCAGATAGCCACTCCCCAACACCTTGAGCAGTGTCTGCACGATGGGGTAGCGCTCGAAGACCAGTCCCAGTCCCAGCGCGATGCCGATGAACAGCACCAGGCAGCCGATCATGATGCCGAAGATATGCGGCAGGGTGCGCCAATAGCCATGATTGGCTCCGGAAGCCGTCAGCATGACGTTGTTGGGCCCCGGTGTCAGGGTCATCGACAGCATGTAGAGCGTGGCTGGGGCAAGAAAGGCGAGGGATTCCATGGGTGTCCTTCAGCGTGTGGGGCGTTGGCGTGATGCCGCATTATTGTATGGGTGCAATTGTGATGGATGTCGGCACGTTCCAGCATTTTATGGCTTGTTGGTGCCATGTTTTGAGCATAATCTGATGACAATTACCGTCAACAGGTTTTTTGTCACCATGACAATATGGACTCCGACACTTGATCCCACCCTGCCGCGCTATCGTGCGCTGGCGGAGGCCATCCGCCTCGATATCGCCTCAGGCCTGCTCAAGGAGGATGAGCGACTGCCGCCGCAACGCCGACTTGCGGATGCGCTGGGCGTGACGATCGGTACCGTGACACGCGGCTATGCCGAGGCCGAGCGACATGGGTTGGTCAGGGCGCGTGTGGGGAGCGGAACCTACGTCAATGCGCCGGTCAGCGCGGGGCCTGTGCCCGACAGGCGCTTCGGACATGCCTTGCATGCCAGGCCATCATTCGGGATCGCGGCGGAGTCGGATGACTCCCTTTCGGCATCCTCTGGTGTGATGGATCTCACCATGAGCCTGCCACCGCCGCATCCGGCGCGGCAGCAGGGGATGGCGGCGGCGCTGACCGCGATCAGCCACTCCCCCGAGGCATTGGTGCGGAGTGTCGAATACCAGAATGAATTCGGGGTGGGCAGTCATCGCCAATTGCTGGCGAGCTGGATGAGCGAGCTCGGCATGCCGGTCGACCCCGAGGAGCTGATGCTGACGCAGGGAGGGCAGAATGGCATTACTCTCGCGCTGTCGGCCTTGCTGGCCCCCGGAGAGGCGGTGGTCACGGGAGCGCTGACCTACCCCGGACTGATCGCCGCGAGTGCTGAGCGGGGCCTGAAGCTGCTGCGAGTACCGCTGGATGAGGAGGGCATGGATGTCGAGGCTCTGGCGCGGCTGTGTCGCCAGCAGGTGCCCAGGATGGTCTACGTGATGGCCGAGCAGAACAATCCGGGGGCGGCGCAGCTGTCCCACGCACGGCGAGAGGCGCTGGTTGCCCTTGCGCGCCAGCACGATTTCTGGATTCTGGAAGACGGCGTGCAGTATCTGCCGAGGGAGGAGTGCGGGACTCGTCTCTATCAGATGGCACCTGAGCGCACCCTGTATGTCTTCAGTACCTCCAAATTGCTGGCTGGCGGTCTGCGTCTGGGCGTATTGCGCGCCCCGGTGGAAGTGCTGTCCCGGATTGGCGCGGTGCTGCGCAGTCACAGCTGGATGGTGGCACCGCTGTTGATGGAAACGGTCTGCGCCTGGCTGACCAGTGGCAATGCGACACAACTGGTGGACTGGCAGGTGGAGGAGATGCGGGCGCGCCAGCGACTGGCACGTACTCTGCTGGGGGAGTGGACGCTCTCTTCGCGGCCTTCATCGTTCGATCTGTGGCTGGTGCTACCCGAAGGGCAGCGTAGCCAGGCTGTGGTCGAGTCATTGGCTCGGCGCGGGGTACATGTCACCAGTGCCGAGCCTTTCTGTGTCGGCAATGAACCTCCACCACAGGCATTGCGGCTGTGCCTGAGTGCCGCCGAGAATCGTGAGGTCCTGACGCGGGCCCTGGAGATCGTCCGTGAGGTGCTGCATGCCCCGCCGCCGTTGCGTTGCACGACGCTCTAGCCGCTGTGCGCTGGCGAGCCTCATGATCTGCCGGAGGATTCGGCCTCCTGAGCCAGCCTTGCCTGCTTGAGTTCCACTCCCCAGCGATAGCCACCGAGACCACCATCACCCCGCACCACGCGGTGGCAGGGCGTCAGCAGGGCGAGGGGGTTGGCACCGCAGGCATTGGCGACGGCGCGGCTGGCAGTGGGTCGCCCCAGAGCTTCGGCCAGTTGCCGGTAGGTCAGGGTCTCGCCGCTCAGGGTGGTATTCAGTTGCTGCCAGACACGCAGCTGAAATGCGGTACCGCGCACATCCAGCGGCAGCTCGATGAAGAGCGTCTGGCTCGTCTGTGGAGTCTCGCAGAGTGCCAGCAGGCGTGCACCGAGCATTGCATGCAGTGATTGCCCTGCCTCGTCGTCGGGTGTCACCTGTTGCCAGTCAGCCTCTGGCAGACGAGCTTCCAGAGCACTCTGCCCAGCATCACGGCTATCCGTCAGCTGGATGGCCACCACTCCACGTTCACTGAGCGCGGCGCTCAGCCAGCAGTGATGCTCGGGCATACCGAAACTGCATGGCCAGTGCATCGCCAATAGTGTCTCGCCACTGCCTCCTTTCGAACGAGCGCTGGGTGTCATGCCGCCGGCGCGTGCATGGGCACGGCTGGTGGAGCGATAGCCTGCCGTGAGGATGGCGTCGGTGACACCGCGCCCTTGTTCGAGCAGATCATGAAAGCGCAGCTGGCGCAGTCCGCTGGCATAGTCGCTGGGCGACAGGCCGAGCCAGGCCTTGAAGCGGCGCTGAAGGTGAGAGCTGCCAAGGCCCGTGAGGATGGCCAGACGGCTCAGTGACGGTGTCGGCCGGCTCTCGGCGACAGCGGCTTCCAGTTGCCGACAGACGGCGATGAGCCAGTGTGGCATGTCGGGGATATCGCGGTTGTCCGAGGATGAATCCGTCTCTGGGTGACAGCGACGGCACGCGCGCAGCCCGGCTGCATGCGCGGCGCGGGTGTCAGGGAAGAACCTGACATTGTCACGCCGTGGAGGCGGTGAGGGACAGCCGATACGGCAGAAGATGCCGGTGGTGATCACGCCATAGCGCAATGACTCACCGGCAATCGACTGGCGAGCCAGCAGGCGTTGCCAGATGGCGTCTTGTGCCGCTCGTGAAGGAGTCATCGTTCGTCTCGCTGTGACGGAGTTCCGCCCAGTATCGCCACGTGGCGACTACCTCGCACTCCGCATCTTGCACTGGCTTTCGAGATCGGTGTCTCAGAATTCCATCGATTCCTGGCGCTTTTCCTCTTCCTCGGCCTGCTTGCGCAGCTTCTTGCGAATCGCGGCCTTGTGGAAGCGCAGTTTCTGCTCCTGGGTTTCCAGGTTCAGTGGCGGCACCGGAACCGGATTGCCGTCCGGATCCACCGCGACCATGGTCAGGTAGCAGCTGTTGGTATGACGAATCAGGCGACCCTGGATGGACTCGGCGACGACCTTGATGCCGATTTCCATCGAGGAGCGGCCGACATGATTGACGGAGGCCAGGAAGGTCACCAGCTCGCCGACGTGAATCGGCTGCTTGAAGCGCACCTGGTCCACCGACAGAGTGACGACGTAGCTGCCGCTGTAGCGGCTGGCACAGGCGTAGGCGACTTCATCCAGCTTCTTGAGAATGGCGCCACCGTGCACCTTGCCGCTGAAGTTGGCCATGTCCGGTGTCATCAACTCGGTCATGATCAACTGGTGCTGACCGGGGAGGGCGTCATTGAGGGTGGCCTGATCAGGCTGGGTGTCATTCATGCAGGAATCCTTGATGAGCGAGTCAGGGTCAGAAAGGCTCGAGTGACCCTGGGGACGGGTATCGGAGCGGGATGATTCTTGTCCCTGACAGTCTGAGGGATTCGGCGTCACTTGGCACCCTGTGAGCGGCATATCAGCACTCTCTGAACGACCTGGCCCCCGAGGAATCACTCCCCGGGGGCCAGGTGGCATGACGTTGCGAGGGGCCGGGAGTCGTGGCGTTCGAACGTCTCGTCAGAGATATTTCGTCACGGCGACCTTCTCATAGAAGGGTCAGCCCCAGTGAGATGATGATACCGGTCACCAGCAGCTGCACCAGACAGAACCCCATGATGTCCTTGGCCTTCAGGCCCGCGATGGCCAGGACAGGCAGTGCCCAGAAAGGCTGCAGCATGTTGGTCCAGGCATCGCCCCAGGCGACGGCCATCGCGACGCGTGGCAGGTCGGCACCCAATGCCTGGGCGGCAGGAATCATGACCGGTGCCTGAACCGCCCACTGCCCACCACCGGAAGGTACGAACAGATTGACGATACCGGCACTGATGAAGGACCAGAACGGCAGGCTCTCGGCGCTGGCGATCGACACGAATCCCTCGGAGAGGGTAGTCGCCAGTCCGGACTGCACCATGATGGCCATGATGCCGGCATAGAAGGGGAACTGGATGACGATACCGGCGCCGCCCTTGATGGCCTCGTTCAGACTGTCCAGCAGCTTGCGCGGCGTGCCATGCAGCACGATGGCCAGGAACAGGAAGCTGAAGTTGATCACGTTGAGATTCAGGCCACCGCCACGAATCACGAAGTGATCCACCAGCCAGGCGAGGCCGAACAGCCCCACGACCCAGGCGAGGATCGGTGAGTTCTCGAGACGCTCGGCGGGACGAGGCTGGTCGCTGATCTCGGTGGGCTTTTCCTCCAGCAGGGCCGGATCCACGTACACGCTTTCCTTCTCGAAGGGCATCATGGCGCGATTGACCAGCGGCATGATCAGCAGCAGCGCCGCGACGATGGCGATATTGAAGAAGGCAAAGATGGTGTCCGAGGTGGGCACGATGCCGATGCTCTCCTCGGTGAAGTGGCCCGCGGTGGCGATGGTCAGCGGAATCGAGCCCGAGATGCCCGCATGCCAGATCACGAAACCTGAGTAGGCGCTGGCGATCAGCAGCCGGTAATCCACCTTGATCATCTTGGCCAGCTGCTTGGCGAACAGTGCACCGATCACTAGTCCGAAGCCCCAGTTGATCCAGCTGGCGATCAGCGAGACGAAGGTGACCAGCATGATGGCACTGCTAGGCGTTCTGGCCAGCGAGGCGATGCTGGCCAGGCCCTTCTTCACCGGCGGCGTATTGGCGAGCATGAACCCCGAGATCAATACCAGCAGCATCTGCATGGAGAAGGTCAGCAGATTCCAGAAGCCATCGCCCCAGTAGCGCATTACCTCGGCGGGGGAGCGTTGCTCGATCAGCATGGCGGCTGCGGCCGCGACGACGGTCAACAGCAATACGAAGATATAGGGGTCAGGTAGATAGCGCTCGACCAGCTTGACGGCTGGCCGGGATAGCGATTGCAGCATGTGATGCTCCCTGTGGCTTTTTATCGGTATGGGAGTTGGGTTGGCATGCTCACATTAGTCTATCCGATAGCAGTAGAGTATCGCGCGATGGTCGAGGGGTAGGGCTCCGATGCGCCTGGCGAGCACTTCATCGCTGGATCAACACAGGGCGTGCTCTGCTCGATAGGGTTCAGCGCCAGTGGTGACGGCGATGATGCAGATAGTAGCCGCCGAGCACGACAGAACGAACGCTGGTAAACAGCAGGAACGCCAGCCACAGGCCATGATTTCCGAAGCTCTCGAGCAGGGGCCACAGTCCGATGAATGCCAGCAGGGAGACCACCAGCGTATTGCGCATTTCACGTGTCGCCGTGGCACCGATGAAGATCCCGTCCAGCAGGTAGCTCCATACGGCCACCAACGGCATGGCGACCATCCAGGGCAGATAGGTGATTGCCAGTTGTCGTACCTCGGGCAGGTCCGTCAGCAGGGCGATCATCTGCGGGCCAAGGAGCCATAGCAGCAGGCTTGCGGCGGCGGCAGTAACCAACGAGAAGCGCGTAGCCGCCCTGACGCTGCGAGTGAAGCGCTGCCAGTCTCCCTGTCCCACGGCGCGGCCGACCTCTGATTCAGCAGCCTGCGCGAAACCATCGAGCCCGTAGGACGTGATCATCACGAATTGCAGCAGCACGGCATTGGCCGCCAGAGTCTCGTCCCCGAAGCTGGCTCCCTGGGACGTGAAATAGGCCGTGGCGCCCAATAGACACAGGGTGCGCACGAAGAGGTGCTGATTGACGCGGATCAGTACGCTCCAGGCGGACAGTGACAACAGGGCGGCGCGATCACTGTGACCCGGCATGCGGGAGAGTTGACGTGACACCAGCCACAGGCCGGCCGCCAACCCGCAGTAATCCGCGATCACACTGGCCAGGGCCACGCCATCACTGGTCATCCCCAGGCCTGGGACGAAGGCGAGATCCAGCACGATATTGAGCACATTGGTCAGCACCAGGATACCCAGCGTCACCCGTGAATTCCCCAGGCCCAGAAACCAGCCCAGTATCACGTAATTGATCAGTACGGCGGGTGCCGACCACAGGCGAATGCTGGCGTAGTCATGGGCCAGTGCGCGAGTGGTCTCGCTGGCCTCCATCAAGCCCAGGCCCAGCGAAATGAGCGGTGAGCCGAGCAGCATCAGCAGCATGCCGATGGCCAGTGCCAGCAGAATGCCCTGTCCGAGCAGCGTTCGCAGCCGGTCGTGATCGCCACGGCCATGTGCCTGGGCCGTCATGCCGGTCGTGCCCATGCGCAGGAAGCCGAAGCCCCAGTAAAGGAAGCTGAACAGCACCGCGCCCAGCGTGACGGCACCCAGATAGATCGCATCTTCCAGATGCCCGACCACGGCGGTATCCACCAGTCCGAGCAACGGCACCGAGATATTGGAAAGGATGATCGGCCAGGCGAGCTGCCAGAGATGGCGGTCGGTGCGAGCGGCCGATGGAGAAGAGGGGTCGGCTTGTCGTGAAGAATCGGTCATTGGCGCTCCATTCAGGTGGTACAAGCCTACCCTTGCGAAAGAAGTCGTCAATGGCTTTGAGGAGCTCTGGATATGATGATGCCCTGCAAAACTCTGCAGGGCATCAACAACAGGCGATGATTCTTGAATGACTATTTAAAGAAAAGGAAGCGCCGTTTAGAAATACATGCCAGCACTCAAGCTCCAAAGGTCAATGTCGACATCTTCGTCGGAGCTGCCACTGTCCACATCGAGCATATAACGCGTGTATTCAGCACGGGCGAAAAGGGATTGATTGCTGTACTCAAGGCCGCCACCGAAAATGGGGTCAGTACCGTTGTCCTTTTCCTTGTCGTTGAGAAGCTTGGCCTCGGAGTCCCATTTGATGGCGCCGATGCGCCCGATTACGCTCAAGCCACCGTCGATTGGCAAGCGACCCAGCAGTGAAGCCGATACGCCATCGACTTCAAAGGACGCGACCTGACCAACGCCGCTGACCTTGCCCGTTGCCTCCCCCAGGTTGACGTAGGCGACTTCCATGCTGAAATTCGGGTTGAATCGATAACCGCCGAACAGCGTATAAGCGGCATCCCTTTCATCAACATTGGCGCCCTCGATGTCATCGATATCATCGAGAGTGTCACTGTGATAGACAGCCTGACCGGCGCCCCCACCCAGATAGAACTTGTCAGATGGTGCGGTATCGCCAGCGGCATGAGCCTGTGTTGCCGAGAAAAGCAGAGCACCGGTGAATAGCATCCTTGCAAACATGATCGTTATCCTTGCACGTGTTATTGATTATGATGGTTTCGTACGAGTTATATAATATCACCGCAGGTCTAATATATCGTCATATTGTATTATAAGCATTCTCGCAACAGTATCCTTGATGCGACGCACCATCAACGTTGACCACCCGGAATGCACACTCTCCAGTCGGAATGTCTTCACCTGATACACTTGAGTGGAGTCGTGCGCCTACAGGCCACCATCCTGGTGGGGACGCGAGTGCATCCATGCAGCCTACAGGGAGTTAGGGGAATGAAAACAAGACAAGAAGGGTGGTTGGGACTCGTGGCGGGTGGGGTGATGACCCTTGCCATGGCCATGCCCGCTCAGGCGCTGGACCTGCCTGGCGAGCCGGAGCAGTCAGGCCCCAGAGCCGGTGCCATGGTGGCAGATGCCTTGATCGGGCGTCCTCTGTTGTTGTTGACGACAGTCGCGGGTACGGCAGTCTTCTTGGTGTCAGCGCCTTTTGCGGCTCTCGGGGGCAATCTGGACGCCACTGCAGAGACGTTGGTCAAGACGCCAGCCGAAGCTACGTTCCGACGCTGTCTGGGATGTGAGATGAGTCGGCGGGCCGAGGAAATGTGAGATCTGCCTTGGCATGGTGCAAGGAGAGTCATGCCATGAAGCAATGACCCCGCACACGACACCGCCGGCCATCATGGCCGGCGGTGTCGTGTGCGGGGTCAGCGGAAAGAGGCTGAACTCGAGCGCTGCAATATCACGAGGCCTCATCTGGGAGAGGTCGTGACTCGATGGTCTTCGGTGGGGGGCAGATTGTTGAAGCACAGAACGCGTTGACGGCCCGAGCGCTTGGCCTGATAGAGCGCGTTGTCGGCCATGCTGAACAACGTGTCGGTCGATTGGCTGTCGTGGGGAGCATTGGCGACGCCGGCGGAGAAGCTCAGCCCTGTCAGCTGTCCCAGGGTGTCATGCTCGAAACTTTCTTCCCGGAAGGCTTCAAGGATGGCTTCGACGCGTGCGCGTGTCACGGCAGCGCTGGCCCCCGGCATCAGAATGACGAACTCTTCCCCACCATAACGGCAGGCTTCATCCGAGCTGCGCAGCGACTCGCGGATGATGCTGGCGAGGCGAGACAGAACCTGGTCCCCCATCTCATGACCGTAGGTATCATTGACCTGTTTGAAGTTGTCCAGATCCAGAACTACCAGTGAAAGGGGGTTGCCGATGCTGGCTTCTGCCAGTTTCTGTGGCAGCACTTCATCCAGATGCCGGCGATTGTAGAGTCGAGTGAGGGTGTCCCGACGTGCCTCATGGGCCAGCCCCTGTTTCAGTTGCAGGTCAGCCAGCGCCAGCATGATCAATTGACAGACGTCCTCTGCCAGCGGGCGGAGGTGCTCCTGACTCTCGCTGTCAGAGGGGATCTGCAGCGTGAAGTTGCCGATCACCGTATCCCCGACGCTCAGTGAGTGATTGAGTACGCAGACTTCCGTCGGAGCCGTCCCCCACTGGATATGTGTCTTCTGCTGGTGATCCGCCGGATCTGCCAGTTGCAGCGTGCCCTCGCAGCCGGCGAACAGGCTGGGCAGGCGCACATTGAGCTGGGTGACGATCTCGTCCAGTCGTGAGCAGGTCAGCAAGCGTTCCGAAAGATGATGGATCTGGGTGCGGCTCTCCGAAAGGCGCGACAGCTTGAGATTGGCGATCTGGAGGTCTCGTTGCGCGCGTTTGCGATCCGTGATGTCGTGCACGATCGAAAACAGCAGGGTGCGGCCATTGAGGTCAACCGGGCCTGTGAAGATCTCGACGTCACGCAGTTCGCCGTTGGCCAGCTGATGGCTGGCCTCAAAGTGGTTGTCAGTACGGTTGACCACCGAACGAATGCGCTTCGAGAGCGTCTGGCTTGCCAGCACGTTGATGCGTCCCAGGGGCATGCCACACATCTCACCGATGCTGTAGCCGTAGAAATCGGCGGCGACCGGGTTGGCATCGATGATTTCAGCCAGTTCCGGATCGATCAGCAGCTTGATGGCGTTGCCGGTACTGAAGACTTCCTGATAGAGCGTCGCGTTCTCCTCCAGCAATTCGATGGCGCGGCGACGGTCCTCGATGTTGTTGACCAGTACCAGGGTGCGATCCTCGCCTTCAAGCGGAGTAAGGGTGACTTCCGCCCAGAACAGATGCCCGCGCGCGGTCTGCATGTGGTATTCGTCCTGGAAGTTGCCGCCCTCGCGCTGGAGCTGCCCCCAGGCACGCTTCAGGCGACTGACTTCCTCGAGGGAGAACAGCCCCCAGAGGGACTGCTGGAAGAGCTCGGCTTCACCTCTGCCCAACAGGTTGTGCATGGCGGAGTTGGCATCGACGATGGTGCCGCTGCGATCTGCCACGATGATGCCCACGGGGGCCGAATGGTAGATGGAGCGCAGCCGTGCCCGACTGGTGATCAGGCGTTGCTGCTGTTCCTTGATCCAGTCGATATCGCTGTGAGTGCCGATCATGCGCAATGGTCGACCGTCCGGTGAGCGTTCGACGACTCTTCCCTGATCCAGAATCCACTTCCATTCGCCGCTGCGGGTCAGCATGCGATGCTCGTTGCGGTACTCGACGCTGTGCCCCTCGAAGTGTTGCTTGAGGTCTTCCAGCGTCCGCTGCATGTCGTCAGGGTGTATGCGCGATTTCCATTCGTCGAAGCTGCTGCCGATGTCCTCTTCTTCATAGCCCAGCGTCGCTTTCCACTGCGGAGAGTAGAAGACCTGATCGCTGTCCTGCTTCCAGTCCCAGACACCGGCGCCTGAACCTTCCAGCGCGAACTGCCAGCGCTGTTCCGCTTCTGCCAGCGCACTGCTCATGTCCTTGAGTCGCTGGTAGGGGTAGACCAGGCGTGAGGAATAGATGGCGTGGTAGAGCATGCCGTAGGCGGCCACCTTGTACAGGTGCCCCAGGAGATTGAAGACGTCGTGGGCAGTGGCATACAGGGTGAAGCAGAGCTCCGAGAGGCCAGTGGCAAGCGCGGCGACGGCCAGCCAGCTGATGTTGGTGCCCTCGGGCAGACGTCGGGAGCTGAGCAGCAGGATCGCGGCGATCAGGGATCCGATCGCCAGTACCCATTCGTAACCGATCTTCCACGCCGTCAGGCCGCTTCCGGGGATGAAGGTCGCGGGGAGGTAGTCAAGATGATAGAGCCCTACCCAGCTGACCAGCAGGCCAATGACAAGCGTCAAGACGAACGCCAGTGGCAGCCGGCGGCGCGTCATCGGGCGTGAGGTGATCAGGCAGGGTGCCAGCAGCGCCACGACGAAGGCCGTCCGCCCCGCCAGCCAGAAGTGGATGGCTTTCTGTACCGACGCCTCACTGACGAAGTTCGGCATGCCGTCATAGCTGAAGATATGAATCAGGTCGAAGAAGGCCGAGAGCAGAAAGGCACAGCCCATCACCACGAAGCTGACGGGGACCGTGCTGCGATGGCCCTGGAAGATGGAGATGGCCGCCATCGAGGCGACCAGTACCGCACCGATCTCAAGCAGTGAATGAGGGATGAGGTATTGCGCGACTGACGTGAAGATATCGGGGCGTGGCAGCAGGATCAGCAGCACCATCAAGACCAGCATTCCGGCCAGACCGACCAATCCCGAGGCGGGAAGTGGAGTATGGGCTTTGAAGGCTGGCATTTTCAGGGCTGACGGCAGTTGGCGTGATGACATGTGCATTCCGTGCGCGTGAAGGGCGATCGGTGACTGTATCCCTACAGGATAGAATACTTCTGTTACTGTGTACTAACAGAAATTAACCGATAGTCGCGCTATCCACCATCATATTCTTTATCGCTGATGAAAGTGCGAGGCGCCTGCCTCCCGGGAAGTCGCGCAAGGCGAGCCGTCCTGCACGGTGTCAGCGGCTGACCGCTGGCATTGAGACTCGTGCGGTCATCGCACATCGCGAAGCACGCAGGATGGAAGAGGTTGAAAAGCCAGTGAAGAGAGAAGAGTGAAGGGAGAAAACAATAGAAGAGAGACGAGCAAGCGGGAGGAGAAAGGAGAGGCGACAGGACAGGAGGGAGAGGAATGCTGCCAAGGAGGGAATCAGGGCATGGCTTCTACAGGCGTTGCAGGAGTGTCAGTCCACCACGAGCGCCTGACCGGGGCAGGCGCTCGTGGTGGCGGGCAGGTGCAGATCAGTTGCCCAGCGCAGCCGTGATGATCTGGTACTTCTCCATCAACTCTTCCTGGCTTTCCTTGTTGGCCGGGTCGAGCGGGATGCAGTCAACCGGGCAGACCTGCTGGCATTGCGGCTCATCGAAGTGGCCGACGCACTCGGTGCACAGGTCCGGGTCGATGACATAGATCTCTTCACCCGGCGAGATGGCGCCATTGGGACATTCCGGCTCGCAGACGTCGCAGTTGATGCACTCATCAGTGATGATCAGGGCCATGGTGGTGTCCTCAGCTTGTGGCGGTGTCGGCGCCGGGCGGATTGAAGTGGCTGGCAAGAGCCTCGGCCACTATCGGGTGCACCAGACGCGACACATCACCCCCGTGTCGCGAGATTTCGCGCACGATGGTCGATGAAATATAGGAGTTCTGCAGTTCCGGGGTCAGGAACAGGCTGTCGACGTGCGGCGCCTGTGCCCGGTTCATGTTGGCCAGCTGCAGCTCGTACTCGAAGTCGGATACCGCGCGCAGGCCGCGCAGAATGATACGCGCATTCTGCTGTTCCAGCAGCTCCGTCAGCAGACAACTGAAACCGATGACCTCGACATTGTCGAGATGCGAGAGAATCTGTCGGGCAAGCTCGATGCGCAGTTCCAGTGGAAGGGCGGGTTGCTTGCTCGGGCTGTAGGCGACCGCGACGATGACCTTGTCGAACAGGCGAGCACCACGCTCGATCAGGTCGGTATGGCCATTGGTGATCGGATCGAAGGTGCCAGGGTAGACGGCAATGTTCTTGGGCATGACGAACTCGTGCTCTGTCAGCGGGCCATCGCGGACGGCCTTGCTGCAATGGACGACGAAGGATGAGAAGCCTGCGCTCTGGTCTTGGTGCAAGACGCCTGCGGGCAACGAGCGAAAGCTGGTGGCCAGTCCGAGTGTAGAACCCCCAGCCTTGCTGTGGCCAGCAGGCTGGGGGAGCGCTCTTCATGGCAGTCACTCACGAGGTGTCGCTAGAGTGACCCGAAGGGGTTGTCGACCTTGAGAGAGACGGCTTTCGCGTATCCCGGAATGCGGATCTCGCGATCAGTGATCTCAAGCTCCGGCCCTTCCAGCACACCCTCGCCGAAGCGGTAGGTCGGCGTGAATTCACCGCGCTGCGCCTTGTCCAGATAGTCCGCCCGACGTTGCTCACAGAGGCCGCTGCGCTCACGCCAGGCCGCCAGGGCGTCGTCACCATGTCGCGCTGTCAGCAGCTTCAGCGTGACATCGGCCGACAGCACCACGCCGCTGGCGTTGTTGCCACCGAATCCCTTGGCATTGATGAAGGCGACATCGGCCGAGAATTCGCGAGCTTCGCGTCGGATGTCGAGGTGGCTGTGATGCACGTCTTCGGCGATGGCATCCAGCGTCGGAATGCCCGGCAGAATGCCGGTGGTCATGCTGCCGAGTGCCGAGACCGTCTGATCACCCGCCGCGCTGCCCTGGCTGTGGCCGACGAAGGTCTTCACCGCCACGACAGGCCATGCTTCGATACCGTTGGCCCGCGCCACCTCGTTGAGCACATGGGATTCGGTCGTGCGGTTCTTCGGTGTGGAGGTGGCGTGTGCATGCACGAAACTGCGCTGGCGTACGCCTTCATCACCGACGATGTCTCGCGCCAGCGCCACCGCCTTGCTCAGCGTGATGTAATTGCCGACGCCAGGTGCCGAGATGGACCGCTTCCAGCCATCCGCATTGACGAAGACATCCGGGACACTGCCCAGGATGCGAGCGCCGGTCTCCAGCGCCAGCTCGTCCGCCATCAGAATCACGAACTGGGTCGCTTCGGCGATGGTGAAACCGCAGTTGCGCGCAAAGGGACGGCAGGCTTTCTGGTAATCGCTGTCAGTGAGGACTTCCAGTGCATCGAGGGCCTTGAGGCTCTCGTCATCGGCCAGCGCCCCCATGCTGCGGAACCCTTCAATGACTTCCGGCGTGATGGGCGCATCCGCCGTGCCTACCATCACCACGCGACGGCGTCCGCTGCGGATGTCATTCAGGCCCAGCTTCAGGTTGTAGAGGAAACTGGCGCAGGCACCCATCGCGGCACCGGCTCCCCCGACATTGCCAAGCACATAGGCATTCAGGAAGTCGGCCGGCATCTGGGCATAGCCCAGCGGCATCTGCTTGGAGGTGGCGCGCTCGCCGGCCACGAAGGACTTCATCAGTCCGCCCCAGCCTTCAGTGTCCATCTGGCCGATCGAGTTGCCGGCATAGACGGCAATGTCGTCGGGGTCGAGGCTGTCGCGCAGCGAGTCCCAGTCAAGTCCGCTGTCGCCGAGGCAATCACTGGCGCCGAAGATGGTCATCGACAGGCCGCGAGGGTGATGCACGCTGCGGTAGAGCTGCTCCGGCGCGAAGCCGCTGGGCAGCTGACCGGCGGCGCGCACCAGTGCCCTGCGGTTGTCCGGCAGCAGGACATCGAATTCGCCTGCCGGCACCGTGACTTCGACGCGACGATTGTCCAGCTCGCGGATCTGCCACGCGGCGGGTGGCTGCTCCGGCAGCTGGCGGCTGCGCAGGGTGAAGCTCAGGTCCTCGGTCAACGTCAGGCGTGACTGGCGGTTGGCGGGAATCCCGGCGTCATTGAAGCGTTCGTCTTCGATGCGACGAATCAGGGAATGTGCCAGTACCTGCTCTTCCAGACGAGCCGCGAGTGCCTGTGCCTCGGCGGGCTGGCCTTCGGCATCGAACCACTGACCCTGCTCGTCGCAGCGGGCGAGATTCATGAGCGATGCAAGGCCCAGCAGGGTCTCCTGGCGGTCCGTCTCCGACAGAGTCTCGAGCACCGTGCGCCGGAAGGCTTGATGACCCGAAGTCCTGCCGGCGGCGTTGACTCCGCCCATGCCGACGATCACCGGTAAGTGTGACAAGCCGCTTTCCTCGTGAAAAATGCTGTGAGTCGTTGGTCTGGGCGACGCCTCTGCGGGCATTCGTCCAAATGATGCCGCGATGATAACACCCCCTCAATACAGGCGTCATGCACCCTGCTCTCAGGCTGCGGCGCTAGCGAGGACTCGCTGCGAACACTGTGCGATATCCTGCGTTGCAGGGTAGGCCATTCCACCGAGGTCCTGGGTCACGAAAAAAGATCAATCGTTTGTTTGATTATGGGCGTGACGGATGAGATGCTTCAGGGGCTGTTTGAGTCGCTAGAGTTGGTGTAGGCGCGTGCCGAGAGGCATGCGCCTTTTTTTGTGCATTGCCTGCCGGCGCTTGCCGCCAGACCGAGCGGGGCGCGGCGGATTCCCGGAAGAGGAATCTGCTAGAATTCCCTCGTCCATTTTCTGCTCGCCTGCCACTGGAATTCCGATGTACGCCAACTCCCGTCAGATCGACTCTCCCCAGTCCGGCCCCCACGAGGACATCGAGCGGCGCGTACGCCGTGCGATGGCACATCCGCTTCGCAAGCCAGTCGCGGAGCACACGCGTGAGGCGTTTGAACAGGCGCAACGCTGGCTGGCGGAACAGGACAAGCCCTTGTGGCTGGACAGCGGCTGTGGCGTCGGGCGCTCGACCCGCCTGCTGGCACTGGCCCATCCGGATCATGCGGTGATCGGGGTCGATCGCAGCGAGGACCGCCTCACTCGCAAGCACGGCGAGCTTCCGGACAACGCGTTGCTGGTACGTGCTGATCTCGTTGATTTCTGGCGTCTCGCACTGGCGGCAGGCTGGGCGCCGGCTCATCACACCCTGTTGTATCCCAATCCCTATCCCAAGGCGCGTCACCTCAAGATGCGCTGGCAAGGCCATCCGGTATTTCCGATCATCATGGCATTGGGCGGTCGGCTCGAGTTGCGCACCAACTGGCAGATCTACGCACTGGAATTCGCTCAGGCCATCGGTCATGCCACCGGTGTCGAGGTGACGGCAGAGGCCTTTGTCCCGCAGGGCGATTATCTGACCCACTTCGAGCGCAAGTATCATGAGTCCGGTCAGGCGCTGTGGCGCCTTGAATGCCAGCTCGAGCACACGCCTGAGCGTTACCCCCTGCAGGTGTGAGGCGTGTCATGCCGGCGGCAGGTTCTGGTTGGCGATGGCGGCGTGACTGTCACGGAAGGTGTCGCGCAGTGATTGGCGCAGCCAGCTGGCGGCAGGGCCGCGGGGGCTGTCACGTCGCGAGATCAATTCGATATCGATATCGGCGGTGGCGCCCAGTGCACTCAGGTCCAGTATCGCCAGCCGCTTCTGGAAGGGCGGGTAATGGGCGATGTGGCGTGGCACCTGTGCCCAGCCCAGGCCACGTGTCGTCAGTTCCGCCATGGCATAGAAGCTGTTGAGCTGCCAGAAACGCTGTGAACGAGGAGCTTCCTGGCCGGGGCCCAGCTGCTGACGCTGACCGATCATCAATTGACGGTGATCCGCCAGATCGCTGTGGGTCGGGCTCTCGAGCTGTGCCAGGGGATGGTCGCGGGCGACGATCAGCACCTGCTCCAGTCGTCCCAGTGCCTCCCGCTCCAGTGCCATGGCACAGAGCGGCTGGCAGAACAGGATGCCGAGGTTGGCCTCGTGCTGCTCCACCCAGCGCGCCACTTCATCCTGAGCCCCATTGAGCAGATTCAGTGTCAGTGTCGGATACTGCACCGCCATCTTTTCCAGTACTTCCATCACGGGTGGCATCTCCACCAGCGCTTCATCGATCGCCAGTGTCAGGCTGGCTTCCAGGCCCTCGCTGAGGGTGCGTGCACGAGCCTCCAGGCGTTGGCATTGCACCAGTACGCTATTGGCTTCGTGCAGCAGTGCCTTGCCTGCAGGTGTCAGGATGGGGGTGCGCGGGGTGCGATCGAACAGTTCGCAGCCCAGGTCCATCTCCAGATTGGCGATGGCGGTGCTGACGGCGGACTGCGCACGGCCCAGACGACGTGCCGCGGCGGAGAAAGACCCCGTTTCCGCGACGCAACGCAGCGTCGTCAGCTGTTCCAGTGTCCAGTTCATTGCCTTTCCTCTTGCCTCGATCCATCTGAATACTAGATGGATACTAACTTTCATCCATCTCCATGACCTCTAGAATGCCTGACATATCCACCTCGCACAGCCGCACGGCATCATGTGCGAAGTCTGAGCAGGAGTCTCGGTGATGCGTTCCAACAAAGAGCGATTGGCACAGGCTGGGTTGCTGGAGCTGGGCGGCATTCTGATCGTGGCCCCGCTGTCCGCCATGTTGACGGGGCATGATCTGGCGAGCATGGGGAGCCTGGCCGTGGTGATGTCCACGCTGGCCGTGATCTGGAGTACGGTCTGGAACTGGATGTTCGACCGCTGGGTACCGACTCGCCAGCGCAATATGCTTCAGCGCATCACCCAGGCACTCGGCTTCGAGCTGGGGCTGGTGCTGGTGACGGTCTTCCTCGTCGCGGCCTGGCTGGAGATCGGGCTATGGCAGGCACTGTTGCTGGACCTTGGTTTCGTGGCCTTTTTCCTTGTCTGGGCCATGATCTTCAATCCACTGTTCGACGCGGTCATGACCCGCCTGCTGGCACGCAAGGCAGCCCGTGAGCGGAAGCACCCGTCACCACATTCCATGAGGTGAGTCGATGAGTTATGTCTTTCTGGCGCTGGCAATACTGGCAGAGGTCATCGCGACCAGTGCGCTCAAGGCCTCCGAGTCCTTTTCGCGACTCGGCCCCAGCCTGATCGTGGTGGTGGGGTACGGCATCGCCTTCTATCTTCTGACGCTGGTGCTGCGGGACCTGCCGCTGGGCGTCACCTATGCGGTGTGGTCTGGACTGGGGATCGTGCTGGTCACCCTGTTCGGCGCGGTGGTCTATCGCGAGATGCCGGACCTGCCGGCGATCCTGGGTCTGGCGATGATCGTGGGGGGAGTTGCCGTCCTGCATCTGTTTTCCAGCGCCACTCCTCATTAAGCTAGAGGCATCACGGCGCCAATCCGGCTGTGACATGGATGCTCACCGACGACGTCACTGGATGCCTCATGCCTCTACTTCGCACTGCACCAACCTCTGCGCGACCTGCGTTGCTGCCCACGTTGCTCTCTTCGCTGCTTCGCCCGTTCAAGGCAGCGGCACACCCCGCGGTGTCGGGAATGCCGCTGCGCTTCACGCGCTCGCTGCGCGGACTGGCCATCGCCGCAGGCGCTACCCTGGTGGCGACCGGGCCGGCGCAGGCAGCCGGGTTCGACAACCTCACTCGCCTGGCTGACAAGGGCTTCATCGTCAGTGCCCAGGCTCGCATGCTGGACACCGGCGAGACGCTGGCCTCGGTCGATCCCGGCCTGCAATTGACGCCCGCATCGTTGTCCAAGCTCTATATCGCTGGCGCGGCGCTGGACCGTTTCGGGCCGCAGTATCGCTTCTCCACACGTCTGCGCAGCACGGGCTCGATCAATGACGGCGTGTTGACCGGCGATCTGGTGCTCGAGGGCAGTGGTGACCCGGCATTGACCAGTGAAGAATTGTGGCGCCTGACCGAAGAGCTGCGCTTCAGAGGCATCCGGCGCATCGAGGGACGCCTGCTGGTCAGTCAGTGGCGTTTCGGGCCGGTGCCATGCATCAGTACCGATCGCTGCAATGCCTCGCGTCGCTCGAGCAACGCCTATGATGCGCTGCTGTCGTCCGCGGCCAGCAACTATGCCAGCTGGTGCGTGAAGGTGATGCCGGGGGCGGGCAGTCAGGCGCCGGCGCGACTTGCCAGCTGTGACACGACCCAGCCCACCGAGATCTTCGACAATCAGGTCACCACCGTCGCGGCCGGCGGAAAGAATGCCCTCAATGCGCGGCGTACCACCAGCAACGGGCGCGATACGCTGGTCGTCAGTGGCACCATCGCCGCCGACAGCCAGCCGCGCAGCATCTACCGTGCCGTGTCCAATCCGGCGCTGTATACCGGCGAGCTGATGCGCGACATGCTGGCGCGTGCCGGCATCGCGGTCACGGGCGGCGTGGATATCACCACCACGGCGCCGCCTTCCAGTGCGGTACAGCTGGGGAGTGTCGAGGGCAAGCCGATGCAGGAGCTGTTGACGCGGATGCTCAACTACTCCAACAACTTCATGGCCGACCAGCTGACATTGGCACTGGTCGGTGGCAGTCAGGCCACGCTGCGTCAGGGAGGCGCCAAGCTTGAGACCTTCGCCAGCGCGATTCCGGGTCACGGTCCGCTGACGCTATATTCAGGCAGTGGTCTGACCTCGCAGAACCGTACCAGCGTCAACGGTCTGATCGCGTTGCTCGACAGCATGTACCACCGTCCGGCCCTGTTCCCCACTTTCGTTGCTGGGCTTCAGGCACCGGCCAATGGTCCGATGCGCTTCATTCGGCGCGGCAGCGAGACCTTCCGCAACCACGTGATGGTCAAGACGGGAACGCTCAACAATCCTGTGCCGGTGCGCGCCATCTCGGGCTACTTCCGCACCCAGACAGGCCGCTGGGGAGCCTTTGCCGTGATGGTCAACGGGCGTGCCGCCGTGCCGTATCTTTCCTGGCCGCAGGTGCTGGATCCGGTCGCGGAGGACCTGACTGCGATGATCGAGCGCAATTGATCCATCGGCCGTGACTGCATGACACGAAAGCCCCCGCCAGCTGGCGGGGGCTTTCGTCTTCATGGCCTGTGTGACAGGCACAAAAAACCCCGCCCGAAGGCGGGGTGATCCTCCACACGCCCGGCATGGCTGAGGGGAGGGCACTCGGGACGCTCGACAGGGCGTAACGAGATGCCTAGAGCATAGCGTCGTGAGGCCGCCTTGGCTAACCTCAAACAGCGTATTGCACCGCAACAATCAATGACTTGGCGCAATTTTCGTGGCAATGGCGCATTTTTTCCGTGATCGGCTGCGATTCGTGGTGCGCGCTGGCATGTCAGCGGGCGGGATCCAGCAGTACGCGGCCACTGATGTTGCCGTCGATCATGGCCTCGGCACGTGCCGCGATGTCATCCAGTCCCACCGTCTCCAGCTGCATCCGCGCGTGCAGCTCGCTGGAGACCTCGGCCAGTCGTTGCCACACCTGCTGGCGACGCTCGGCATTGATCATCACGCTGTCGACGCCGAGCAATGAGACGCCGCGCAGGATGAATGGCATCACGCTGGTGGGCAGGTCGGCGCCCGCCGCGAGTCCCACGGCCGCCACCTTGCCATCGTAATGCATCTGCGCCAGCAGGTTGGCCAGTACCTGGCCACCGGCGGTATCCACGGCACCGGCCCAGCGGCTCTTCTCCAGCGGACGGCCCTTCTCCTCGAAATCGCTGCGCAGATGGACCTCGCTCGCACCCAGTGACTCGAGCCACTCACGCTGCTCGGCCTTGCCGCTGACCGCGTGGACCTCGAAGCCCTGCCCGGCCAGCATCTGCACTGCCCAGCTGCCGACCCCGCCAGTGGCACCGGTGACGATCACCGGGCCTTGCTGGGGCGTCAGGCCGGCCTCTTCGAGACGCATCACGCACAGCATGGCAGTCAGGCCCGCCGTGCCGAAGGCCATGGCCTGTTCGGCGCTCAGGTTCGCGGGGCGCTTGACCAGCCACTCGGGCTTGACGCGCATGCGCTCGGCCAGTCCGCCCCAATGACGCTCGCCCACGCCCCAGCCGGTCAGGATGACCTCGTCGCCTGGCTGGAAGTCCGGCGAATCGGAGGCCTCGACACGACCCGCGAAATCGATGCCCGGCACGAAGGGCAGCTCGCGCACGATCTTGCCACGGCCGGTGATGGCCAGCGCATCCTTGTAGTTGAGGCCGGAACGCTCGATGGCCACCGTGACAGGCAGGTCGGGTAGCTGATCATCGGAGAGTTCGACGACTCGGGCGCGTGGGGGCTCGTCGTGCAGCATCAGTGCGCGGGACATGGCAGTCTCCTCGTGATTGGCGTTGGTGTTGGCGCTCTTCCTGCGTGAAGGTGTCAGGGCGTCTGGCGTGAGACGCTCGGTCTCACAGTGCCTGCAAGCGACGCCGCGGGGAAGTCCCGAGACCTCGACATTGGGATGAGACTGACGCAACCGGGGCCGCTGATCAGATGAAGCTGCGCACGGTGGCCAGGCCGACAAGGGTCATCAGCACGGTATAGGGCAGCGCCATCCATACCATGCGCCCGTAGGACAGCCGGACCAGCGGGGCGATGGCCGAGGTGAGCAGGAACAGGAACGCCGCCTGACCATTGGGGGTCGCCACGCTTGGCAGGTTGGTGCCGGTGTTGACCGCCACCGCCAGCGCATGGAAATGCTCACGACTGATGTTGCCCGCCAGGTACTCGTTCTTTACCTGAGTGATGTATACCGTCGCCACGAAGACATTGTCCGAGATGGCGGACAGCAGTCCGTTGGCAAGGAACAGCGCCCCCGCCTGGTCCTCCATCGGCAGACTGAGCACCCATTGGATGAAGGGCTGGAACAGATGCTGCTCGTGGATGACGGCGACGATGGTGAAGAACACCACCAGCAGTGACGTGAAGGGCAGCGCTTCCTGGAAGGCGCGTCCGATCTGATGCTCATCGGTGATGCCGTTGCCGGCGGTCAACAGGATGATCACCGCCAGCCCGATCAGCCCGACCTCGGCCAGATGCAGCGCCAGTGACAGGACCAGCAGGATGGCCACCACCCCCTGCACGATCAACGCTGCGCGCTCGCGCGGGGTTCGGCGCGCATCCTGATGGCGATCATAGTCCTCGAGAATCCGGCGGACGCTGGCAGGGAGGCGTTGGCCATAGCCGAACCAGCGGCCGCGTTCCAGCAGCACGCACAGCGCAAGTCCGGCGAAGAAGGTGGGAAGGGTGACGGGGGCCATCTGCAGGAAGAAGGACAGGAAATCCCACTCGGCGGCCTTGGCGATCACCAGATTCTGCGGCTCGCCGATCATGGTGCTGACGCCCCCCAGCGCGGTACCGACGGCACCATGCATCAACAGCGAGCGCAGGAAGCCGCGGAAGTCCTCGAGATCTTCGCTATGGATCGCCTCGACACTGATGTCGTTGGCGTGATCATGCTGGGTATCGAAATTCTTGCCTGACGCCACCTTGTGATACACGGAGTAGAAGCCCACCGCGATACCGATGATCACCGCGGTCACGGTCAAGGCATCCAGGAAGGCGGACAGCAGGGCGCTGGCCAGACAGAACATCAGCGACAGCCAGGTCTTGGAGCGGACGCCGAGAATGATCTTGGTGAAGGTATAGAGCAGCAACGGCTTCATGAAGTAGATGCCTGCCACCATGAACATCAACAGCAGGATCACCGGCAGATTGCGCTCCATCTCCTGCATGATGGCATCCGGGGAGGCCATGCCGATGGCGACGGCCTCGATCGCCAGCAGGCCGCCGGGTTGCAGCGGGTAGCACTTGAGCGCCATGGCCAGCGTGAAGATGAATTCGCCCAGCAACAGCCAGCCGACGATCACCCCACCCTGAGGGCCGCTGAACCACAGCAGCAGCGGATTGGTGATCAGGAACAGGCACATCAACTGCTTGTACCAGCGCGGCGATTGGCCGAGGAAGTTGCGCGCCAGTCCGTGACCGAGTGTCTGGCGTGTGTCGTGAGATGAGGAAGGCATGGGCAGTTCCCGGGCGTTGACTTGTTGTTGTTGGATGACAGTATCGGCAATGCCGCAACATCGCGGGCTTTGCTATCATCGCCGCCGTCATCGAGCGCCTGGCGGTATTAGAGCATGCTCGGTGATGAGGTCTCGGGTAGCCTTTGGTCGTGAAAACCGCGCAGCTAGCGCTGCGAGGTCGCCAGCCGGTGTGCTGGCAGCTCTTCCCGAGACGTGTTTCTGGTAAACGTCATCGTCCGATTGAAAGATCGGCCTCTGCAGCCACCGTGCTGCGTCTGCACGAGACCCGAAGATGAAATCACGGCATACCGGCCTGACCCACCTCAAGCACTCCGCGCGTTACTCTCTCAAGGGGCTCAAGGCGGCCTGGCGCAATGAAGAAGCCTTCCGGCAGGAGTTGATCCTGTGCGCGCTACTCTTGCCGTTCGCCTGGTGGATCGGGGAATCGCACATCGAGTGGCTGCTGCTGGTCGGCTCCATCCTGATCGTGTTGATGGTCGAGCTGCTCAATTCCGCGGTGGAGTGCGCGATCGATCGCATCGGCCCGGAGTTTCATGAACTGTCCGGGCGCGCCAAGGACATGGGCTCGGCAGCGGTGATGCTCGGTCTGATCTTCGCGGGCCTGACCTGGGGCACGCTGCTCTACGACAAGCTGTTCGGATAGGGCATATCGTCTGTGGGGCATGGCCGTGTCATGTCCCCTCTGCCTCCGTTATGCTGAAGGTCGGATCGAAGGAGACGACCATGCCCGACAACGCCCCCGCCTCATCACCCCACTCTTCCCGCCCGTCAGCGGATCTCCCGCTGCCGGCAGACTTCCTGCCGCTGGAGTCGCTGCTCGGCCAGCAATCCGAGCACAGTCGCCAGACACTGGAGGAGGCTGCCGGCGCCGCACGGGAGCGTCTGAACGAGAGCCTGATGCAGGCCCGGAGTCTCAGCGAGATGCGCGGCGATGCCAGCTCGCCCGTGGCGACGTTTCTGGCGCTGGGGGCGCAGCAACGTCTCGAGCTCGCCCGTCTGGTCACGCTGTCGGACTTCGCTCTCGATACCCTGTGCCGTCGCCCTGAGCTTCTGGCCGAACTGATCGAGAGCGGCGAGCTTGAACGCGCCTTGCCGCCACGGGAATTGAGCGCACGGCTGGCGGAGGGACTGTCGGCCGCCGAGAATGAAAAGGCGATGCAGCAGGTGCTGCGGCGTTTCCGCCAGCTGCGCATGCTGGGCATCATCTGGCGTGACCTCAATGGCACGGGCATGTGGGACACGGCGGGCGCGGTCTCGCGACTGGCCGAGGTCTCGCTTGAAGGTGCGCTGGGATGGCTGGAGGCCTTTCTTGAGCCGCGCTATGGCCGCCCGGCAGCGGATCGCTTCGGAGAGCCACAGCGGTTGGTGGTGCTCGGCATGGGCAAGCTGGGGGCCGGAGAGCTCAACCTGTCCTCCGATATCGACTTGATCTTCGCCTTCCCCGACAAGGGCGAGACGACGGGCGGGCGCAAGTCGCTGGATCACCAGGAATATTTCACGCGGCTGGGCCAGAAGTTGATCGCGGCGCTGGATGCGATGACCGCCGATGGCTTCGTGTTCCGCGTCGACATGCGCCTGCGGCCGCTGGGGGACGGCGGCCCACTGGTGGGCAGCTTCTCGATGCTGGCCAGCTACTACCAGGATCAGGGGCGTGAATGGGAGCGCTACGCGATGCTCAAGGCGCGTCCAGTGGCCGGCAGCATCACCGCGGGCGAGCGACTGATCGCACATCTGCGGCCCTTCGTCTACCGCAAGTATCTGGACTTCGGCGCCATCGAATCCCTGCGCGAGATGAAGGGGATGATCAATCGCGAGGTCAAGCGCCGCGGGCTCTCTGACAACATAAAGCTGGGGTCCGGTGGCATTCGCGAAGTGGAATTCGTCGCCCAGGCCTTCCAGTTGATCCGCGGTGGGCGCGAGTCGGAACTGCAGGTCACCTCACTCAAGACAGCCTTCGCGCGACTGCCCGAGCTTGGCTTGCTGCCACAGGCGGTCGTGGATGAGCTGGTGCCGGATTACGTCTTCCTGCGTGATCTTGAGCATGCCCTGCAGGCGCAGGCCGACCGCCAGACCCAGACATTGCCGCTGGACCCGCTGGGGCGCGAGCGTCTCGCCCTGGCGATGCAGCTGCCGGACTGGGAGGCGCTCACCGAGCGACTCGAAGAGGTGCGCGCTCGCATCCGGCTGCACTTCGACAACGTGATCGCCGCGCCGGAAGACGAGGAAACCGAACCGCCCGAAGGGCAGCAGGCACTCGATGAGTGGCGTGCCCTGTGGCGCGATGAGCTGACGGTGGAAGAGGGTCGGGAGCTGCTCGCCGAAAGCGGATTCGAGGCACCCGACGAGAGTCTGCGGCGCCTGAACAGCCTGCGTCGCTCACGGGCAGTGCAGGGGATGCAGCGCATCGGTTTTGATCGTCTGGATGCCTTGATGCCCTCATTGCTGCAGGCGCTGGGCTCGGCGGCGGGCGACCCGGAAAAGCCCGGCGAGCATGATGCCAGTCGCGTACTGGAGCGTGTGCTGCCGCTGATCGAGGCCGTGTTGCGTCGCACGGCCTACCTGGCGCTGCTGCGCGAGAATCCTGATGCACTGACGCAGTTGATGCGCCTGTGTGCGGCGAGCCCCTGGATTGCCGAGCAGCTGGCGCGCTATCCGGTGCTGCTGGACGAGCTGCTGCACCCGCACAATCTCTACTCGCCCGCCGACAAGGTGCGTCTGGCCGATGAGCTGCGCATCGCGCTGTCACGCATCCCCGAAGAGGATGAAGAGGCGTTGCTCGAGGCGCTGCGCGTCTTCCGGCACGCCCAGGTACTGCACGTCGCGGCCTCCGACATCGCGGGGGCGCGCCCGCTGATGAAGGTGAGCGATTATCTGACCTTCATCGCTGAGGTGATCCTCGAGCAGGTACTGGCGATGGCCTGGAAGACCCTGACCCGCAAGCACGGCTTTCCGCTGGGGCGGGATGGCCAGCCGATCACCGGGGACAGTCTGAGCGGCTGCTTCGTGATCGTCGGCTACGGCAAGCTGGGGGGCATCGAGCTGGGCTATGGCTCGGATCTGGATCTGGTCTTCCTGCACGATGCCGCCAGCAAGGGCCAGACGGATGGCCCGCGCCCCCTCGACAACCCGCTGTTCTTCACCCGGCTGGGTCAGCGCATCATTCATCTGCTGACCGCGGTGACTCCGGCCGGTGCCCTCTACGAAGTCGACATGCGCCTGCGGCCTTCCGGCAACTCCGGACTGCTGGTCTCGAGCCTGGCTTCCTTCCGTGATTACCAGCTTTCCCAGGCCTGGACCTGGGAGCATCAGGCGCTGGTGCGGGCACGTGCCGTGGCGGGGGATCCGGCGCTGGCGCTGGCGTTTGAGCAGACACGTCGGGAGGTGCTGGGGCAGGCCCGAGAGGCCGATGCCCTGGGCAAGGAAGTCGTCGCCATGCGCCACAAGATGCGGGATCACCTGGGGAGTTCCGCCAAGGACCGGGATGCAGGCCAGTTCCACCTCAAGCAGGATGCGGGAGGCATCGTCGATATCGAGTTTCTGGCCCAGTACTGCGTGTTGTCGATGAGCCATCAGGAGCCTGAGCTTCTGAGATGGAGTGACAACATGCGACTGCTCGAGACGCTGGAGGCCTGTGGGCGCCTGCCGGGGGAACAGGCCAGTGAGCTGCGCGAGGCCTATCTGGCCTATCGCAATACCAGCCACCGCCTCGCGCTGGAAAAGCGTGGCAGCCTCATCAATCTCGAACAGGTGCCGCTCATCGCCATGCACCGCGAGCGTGTCATCGCCATCTGGCAATCCTTGCTGGGGGAGTGATCTTGACTCAGACATTTCGTGTTCAGCTCAGGCATTCCCTGTCCCGATGATTCGCGCGGCGTGATTAAACGCCATATCAATGCTCGCAATCCCCTGTCGCCATCCCCAAGAAAGGGTGCACCAGACAACGTTGACAGGGGAGGTCAGCATGATGGAGTGGATCGCGAATCACTCGAAAACCATCTCGGCGATTGCCAGTATCGGCTCGTTCTTCATCTGGCTGGTCTACGCACAGCTGCTGTATCACAACTTCCGTCGCCAGCGGCGCCCGCGCGTGTTGATCAATCGCGGCAAGTCCAAGGGGATCGACAGCCTGTGCATCGTCAGCAACATGAGTGCCGAATCGATCTTCATCGAGCACATCATCGCCCGGCTGGATACCAGTCATGGCAGCCTGCTGATGGATGTCACCGAGTTCGAACGCAGCTATCAGGAAGGTGACGAGCAGAGTGACAATCAGCAGGATGGCGACAGCGAACAGTCCGCGAAGGAGGCTTCCAGCAGCAGTGAATGGCGTATCTCCGATACCACGCGTCAGGGGCCGCTGGGCTCGGGCGACTTCCTGCATATCGGGACGTTCTCTGAAGTCATCGAGCGCATGGCGCGCCGCAATGGCATCTCGCTCGACGGTCACTGGCCCAGCAATGAGCAGCTGAAATTCCAGCGCCTGACGCTGAGCATCATCGGCATCTATGGCAGTGAGGACCACCCGATCGGCGTCGAGCGTGCCTTCCGTCTGCACGATGCCAATGGAGAATGTGCGCTGGTACCGGAGCGCTGGGATTCCAATCGCCTGTCATCACGCCGCCAGCGTCACAAGTTGCGCAAGCTTCTGAATCGCATCAGTGGGGAAGACATCAGCGAGCAGTCTACCTTCCAGCCCCCGAGTGACGACGAGTCGCGCGACAAGGCGTCATGAGTGCGGGCACATGAGGCTAACGCATGAACTACCGGACGCATGAACTACCGGACGCATGAATCACTAGGCGCATGAATCATCGCAAGCATGACAGCGGTGTCTTCACACTGTCAGGGCGTCGAGGATGGGGTAGGCTTTCCTGAGCCCCATTCACGGAGATCCTCGGATGCAGGAACGCGTCACGCCCTTTCAGCTGTTCATTCTGGTGCTGTCACTGTATGTCATCGGTGCGATGGTCGTGGATCTGATCTTCGAACTGTCGCCCCCGGTCCAGCGACTGCTGCAGTACATGGACTACGTGGTCTGCCTGTTCTTCTTCGTTGATTTCTGCAAGCGGTTCGCCAGTGCGAAGAGCAAGCGCGAGTACATGAAGTGGGGCTGGATCGACCTGCTGGCCTGTATTCCGGCAGGCCTCTTCCAGGGGGCGAGGCTGTTTCGTGTGGTGCAGATACTGCGGGTGCTGCGCGCCATCAAGTCGATGGAGATGATCTGGAAGCTGCTGTTCCGCAATCGCGCCGAGGGGGTGTTCGCCTCTGCGGCCACTGCCACGGTGCTGCTGGTGGTCTTCGGCGCACTCACCATGCTGATGGTGGAGACTCCCAACCCCGACAGCCCCATCAACACTGCCGAGGAGGCGCTGTGGTGGGCCGTCGTGACGGTGACCACCGTCGGCTATGGGGACTATTATCCCATCACCACCCTTGGGCGGGTCGTGGCCGTGCTGTTGATGGTGGGAGGCGTGGGGCTGTTCGGGAGCTTCGCGGCCTACATCAGTTCGATCTTCATCGAGGATGACAGTGAGCAGGAGGCGCGCGCGGCGCGTGCCCAGCGCGACATGACCCGCGCGCTCTACCACCAGATCAGCGAGCTGACGACCGAGGTGCGTGAATTGCGCACCCGGCTTGATGAAGTGGCGGTGATGCAGGGGGAGTCGCTGGCGGAGCGCGAACAGCGCCGTGAGGCGCTCCAGCGTGAGGTCAATGACGAGATGGCCCGGCGTCTGGACGAGGCCGGCACCACTGCGCCGCAACGCAAGACGGACCCCGGGCCTGACGGAAAGCGCTGAGCCGTGATCGGGCCAGAAAAAAGCCCCTGACACCCAAAGGTGTCAGGGGCTTTTGCATGCCTCGAGGCGTGCCCGGCTCAGTCGAAGTTGCGCGAGTAGAAGATCTCGAGCATTTCGCGACGCAGGCGGCTTTCGATGTTGGTGGCTTCCTCGAAGGTCAGCTCGCGACGCGAGGTGCCGAAGAGGTAGTTGTCCAGCTCGAAGTCCTTGAGCAGCATCTTGGTGTGGAACATGTTTTCCTGATACACGTTCACATCGACCATCTGGTAGGCACACTTGGTGTCTTCCGCCAGGTAATCCTGGATCGAGGTGATGTCGTGATCGATGAACAGCTTCTTGCCATCCACGTCGCGGGTGAAGCCGCGCACGCGGTAATCCATGGTCACGATGTCGGAGTCGAAACTGTGGATCAGGTAGTTCAGCGCCTTCAGCGGGCTGATCATGCCACAGGTCGAGACATCGATATCCAGACGGAAGGTGCTGATGCCGTTGTCCGGGTGGGACTCAGGGTAGGTGTGCACCGTGACGTGTGACTTGTCCAGATGGCCGACGACCGTCTCGGGCAGCGGGCCCGGGCCCGGCTCCGTCTGGGCGGGGTCCGTCTCTTCCAGCTCATGCTCGGCGATCAGGATGGTCACGCTGGCACCATGCGGCTCGTAGTCCTGACGTGCGATGTTCAGCACGTGGGCACCGATGATGTTGGTGACATCCTTGAGTATCTGGGTCAGGCGCTCGGCGTTGTAGAGTTCATCGATATAATCGATATACGCCGTACGCTGTTCTTCGGTCTGCGCGTAGCAGATGTCGTAGATATTGAAGCTCAACGAACTGGTGAGGTTGTTGAACCCGTGAAGGCGGAGTTGATCGCTCACGTCCAGGCCTCCTTGAGATGGGAGGGTGGTATGACATCCGATGCCTCTATCACGCCCGTGTGGCGTTGCCATCCAGGGGTGAACATCGGGCCGAAGAAGGTGTCCTGCGGCGCTCGTTTCGTGGCCGATGGCCGAGGAGCGACCGGGAAGACAACCGGTTTGAGGGGCGTATTATGCACAGGCAGGGCTGACACGCCAGCGTCAATTCCCGTCGAGCGTCGCTCGCTGGCGTGAGTCCCCCTCTGCCACCCGCCGTCAGATCGCTCATGGCGGCGGGTGGCAGAGGGGGAGTGCCGGGAGATGATCAGGCGGCGCTGTCGATGACTTCGTAGGAGTGGGTGATCTCGACGCCACCGGCGCTGAGCATCAATGACGCGCTGCAGTACTTTTCGGCGGACAGCTCCACGGCGCGTTTTACCTGTGCTTCCTTGAGGTTGTAGCCCGTGACCACGAAGTTGACGTGAATGCTGGTGAAGACGCTGGGCACGCCATCGGCGCGCTCGGCTGTGAGGTCTGCGCGGCAGTCCGTGACCTGCTGGCGGGCCTTCTCGAGAATCTGGATGACGTCAAAGCTGGTGCAGCCGCCCAGCCCCATCAGCAGCATCTCCATCGGGCGCGGGCCGGTGTTGCGTCCGCCATTTTCCGGATTGCCATCCATGACGACGCTGTGGCCGCTGCCGGATTCCGCGAGGAACTGGCGACCATCGGTCCACTTGATGCTGGTGTTCATTGCCATGACGAATTCTCTCCCTTCGGTGAATCAATGAGTCAGTGAGGTGCACCGGTGCGCAGGCGGGACCGCACGAAGGCGCACAGAATAGCATTGCCGCGCCCGCGGCCGGAGGAACGTCCGGCGCTGAGCTTATGCCTGCGAGCTCATGCCTCCGGATGTGCCGGGCGATCGCTGAGCAGCCTGTCCAGCTCGTCCAGTCTTGCCGGCGTTCCGACGTCGATCCATTCGCCACGGTGATGCAGTCCGCGTGCCTCCCCGCGCTGCATGGCATCGCGCAGCAGCGGTGCCAGCTTGAACACGCCATCACCCTCTCGCAGAGCCGGCGTCTCGTGCAGGGCGCGCCGGATCAGGCGTGGGGACAGCCATGACACGCCGGAGAAGGTCAGGCGGTCTGCGTTGTCCATGCGCTCGTCCGTTCCATTCACGGGGTCGTCGCGCACTTCGCCATCCTGCATCAGCAGGAAGTCGCCGCTCGGATGGTGTGGCGGGTTGTCCACCAGTACCAGGCCCGCCAACGGCCTTGGCGGCAGGCACTGAGTCTGGCTGGCCAGTGCCTGAGCCATCAGCGCCCCGAGATCCACATCGCACCAGACATCACCATTGATCAGCAGGAAGGGCGTCTCGTCGGCGTCATCGGCCGTCAGAGCGCCGGGCAGTGTCAGCGCGCGTGCGATGCCGCCACCGGTCTCCAGTGGCGTCGTCTCATGGGAGAACGTCAGCGTCAGTTCGCGCCTGCGGCCCTGCCAGCGCGCCTGCAGCAAGCCGCAGGGAGAGCGAGCAGCGACGAAATGCTCCAGGATCTTCTGCGCAAGATGGCCGACGTTGATGACGATGTCATCCACGCCTGCGGCTTCCAGCCTGAGCAGATGATGCTCCAGCAGCGGGCGTCCTGCGACGTTCAGCAGCGGCTTGGGTGTGTGGTCAGTCAATGGACGCATGCGAGTCCCGAAGCCCGCGGCCAGAATCATCGCGCGCATCAGCCTTTCTCCTGCGTGACATCTGTCTGACGTGCCTCGGCGTTGCGCATCAGGCGTGCCGCGCGATCGGCCAGTGCAGCCAGCTCATCGTAGTCGTCAAGGTTGATCTCCGGCGTCTCGCCATTGGCCAGTCGCAGGCCTCGTGCCTCGCACTCGGAGGCCAGACGCAGTGACAGCGCCGGGGTCAGCACCTCATCCAGCCAGTGGGTGAAGGAGATCAGTTCGGGGCAGAAGGCCAGACCTTCACGCAGATGGCCGAGGAAGCGTGGCATCAGCGTCAGATAGCGTGGCTTGGCGTCGCGCAGGGTCAGGCGCGCGAAGATACCGAGAATCTTGAGATTGCGCTGCACGCCCATGCGCTCGACGCTCTGACGATACTCGAGCGGGCTGGGGGCCGGCAGGCCAGCGGCGGCATAGCGTGGCAGGGCGGCAAGGCGGGCCTGTTCGATCCAGCGCGCCATGGCGGGCTCCGGCCAGCGCCAGTGGCGGTCACGCAGCAGCGAGATCAGGTCGTAGTTCTCGGGACCGATGACGGCATCCTGGAAATCGATGATCCACAGCGTCTCGCGCGACTGGCCGGCATCGGCATGCAGGAACAGGTTCTGGGCATGGAAGTCGCGGTGCACGGTGACGAGAGGTTGCGCGCGCGCGGCCGTCAGCAGCTGTCCGCAGAGCGTTTCCCAGGCGGCGTAGCGGCGGTCATGCGGCATGTCGAGCAGCTGCCCCAGACACCATTCGGGGAAGAGGTCCATCTCGGCCTTGAGGCGCGCATCGTCATAGGCGGGCAGGTCGGCCAGCGGCAGTTCATGCAACTGCTCGAGCAGGCCGATGGCCTCGCCATAGTAGTGGTCGGCGTGTTCGGTGCTGGTCAGGGCCGTCATCAATGGCGTATCACCGAGATCCTCAAGCTCCAGAAAGCCTCGGGCGTCATCGAAGGCGAAGACCTCGGGCAGGGGCAGGCCGGCCTCTCGCCACTGGCGGGCGATGGCGACGAAGCCATGGCTGTCCTCCTTTTCCGGCGGTGCATCCATCAGGATGCGGGGCGACATGCCGGGGGCGCTCTCATCGAGATGCAGGCGGAAGTAGCGACGAAAGCTGGCGTCGTCGGCCACCGCGCTCATGCGGACGGTGTCGGGGGCGAGGTCGTGGCGTGCGGCAGCCCAGGCGTGGAGGGCCTGACGGCGGGCGTCGGATGTCATGGGGCGGGGCTCCTGTCGGCGGATACGGGGGCCGGCTGTCAGTTGACGCCTGTGCCGCGGCCCCGCATGCTGGGGTGTGGTGACCACAGGACAGGCGGAACCGGCAAGCAGGAAGGCCGGTTGCTGGGCCTGTATAATACCGATTCCCCCAGCCAAGGACACAGAGCAGCCATGGCCCAGCGCAGCCATTCAATACACACGGGCAAGCCGGTGTCCGCCCTCGGGCGGCCGCATCGTCGTCTTGCGTCTTCCACGACGGCGACGCGTCTCCCCGTCAGCCAGCCTGCGACATGGCGGCTCAAGCCGCTGGTGCTGCGTCTCCTGTGGACGCTGGCCCCGCTGGCCGCTGGCGCGCCGCTGATGGCGCAAGCCGCCCCGCCGGAGCCGCTGTCGGCAAGCCAGCTCGACTGGCAGCCTTATGATGAGGTGCCGCAGGGGCAGCTGTGCAGCGGTCGCTACGTGACACCGGCCTACCGGATCGATGCGGGTGACACGCCCGAGCAGGTCGCGACCTCCGCCGACAAGGCCAATTATGGCAATGACGGCGTCGCGACCCTGATGGGCGAGGTAGTGCTCAGACGGGGTGATTCCCAGCTGGAATCGCCTGAGGTCAGCGTCAACGAGGCGCGAGACACCGCGACGGCCAAGGGCCCGGTGACCTACCGTCAGCCCGGCGTGCTGCTGCGCGGAGATGATGCCCGCGTCTCGCTCAACAGCGACGCGGCCAGCGTCGACAATGGTCACTACGTCTTCCACAAGCAGCGTATCCGGGGGGATGCGGTGCAGTTGGCGCGTCTGGAAGATGGCCGATATCGCCTGAAGGATGCCAGCTTCACCTCCTGTGAGCCGGGCAACAGCCTGTGGCGTCTGGTCGGCAGCGATATCACCATCGACCGGGAGTCCGGTTGGGGGGAGGCGACCCACGCGCGCATGGAAATGGGCGGCGTGCCGGTCTTCTATTGGCCCTATGTGCGTTTCCCGGTCGATGACCGCCGCCACACCGGGTTGCTGTGGCCGCAGCTCAGCTACACCAGCTCCAGCGGCTTCGATTATGCCCAGCCCATCTATCTGAACCTGGCCCCGAATTACGATGCCACCATCACGCCTCGCTACATTTCAGAGCGCGGTGAGATGCTGGAAGGTGAGTTCCGTTACCTGCTGCCACGTGGCGACGAAGGCACGCTGGAAGGCGCCTGGTTGGCCGATGACGATGGCGGCAGTGATCCGGATGACGATGAAGAGGATCTCATCGGCGAGGATCGCTGGTACATCAATTACCAGCACTCTGGTCGCTATGACGCGCGCACGGCCTATCAGCTCAAGTATGGCGCGGCATCCGACGGCAATTACTTCGATGACTTCGGGCGCAACTTCGGCGAGACCGAGACGGACAGCCTCGAGCGTCTCGCGCGACTGAATTACCGTGGCGACGTCTGGGATCTCGAGTTCAAGGCGCAGGGGTATCAGCGGATGGACTTTCCGCTGGATGACGAGGACAAGCCGTTCTATCGCCTGCCGAGCCTGACTGCCAACGCGCGCTGGAGCCAGACCAGCGGCTTCTATGAAGAATGGAATTCCAACGCCACCTACTTCTGGCGTGATGTGGACGAGACCGACACGGACATCGACGACGATGAAGCCGCCAACGGCACCCGTCTGCGTCTGGCACCGGCCGTGGGCTGGCGCAGCGATCAGAGCTGGAGCTTCATCGAGCCGCGTGCCCAGCTGATCAGTCTGAGCTACGACCTGGACTACGGGGATCGCGAGACCGATCGTGACAGCAGTACCTCGGCGACCATTCCGGTGCTGTCACTGGACAGCGGCTTGATCTTCGACCGTGATACCGAGTGGTTCGGCGAAGGTTACAAGCAGACGCTGGAGCCGCGTCTGTACTACGCCTATGTCCCTGAGGTCGATCAGTCCGACTTCCCGGACTTCGACACCTCCGAGGATGCCTTCAGCTGGAATCAGCTGTGGTCTCCCTACCGCTTCAGCGGTGGCGACCGAGTGGGCGACACCAACAAGATTTCCTACGGCGTCTCCTCGCGCTTCATCAGTGACGAGAGCGGTCGCGAACGCCTCAAGCTGGGCGTTGGCCAGTCCAGCTACCTGTCGGACCGCAACATCGACATGGATGGGGATCCGGACAAGACGTCGCGCTCCGACTTCGACAGCTACTCCGATTACTATCGGGCGACGCGTGACCGCTCGCCGGTGGTCTTCCAGGCCGATGTGGTCCTCAACGACCAGTGGACCGCGACCCAGGCCGTGTTCCAGGACTTCGATCGCGGTGTCACCGAAAGCGCCCAGACATCACTGCGTTATCGCGCCAAACAGGGCACGGTACTGAACTTTGGCTTCAATCGTGAGATCGAAGGGTTCGTGCCTTACGATGATGAGGACGATGAAGACGTGCTGGGCTATACCCGCAACGAGTGGGATTTCTCGTTCGCGACGCCGGTCAGCGCAAGCTGGTCGCTGCTGGGCCGCTATCAGTACGACAGCACCAATTCCCGCTCGCTGGAGAAGGTGCTGGGTGTCCAGTACAACGACTGCTGCTATGGCGTCCAGGTCACCTGGCGGGAATGGCAGGATGACAACGACACCGCCAATACCATCTCGGATGATGAAGAGAAGAACGGTATCTTCCTGACCTTCGAGTTCAAGGGACTGGGTGGCGTCGGCCAGAGCGCGGACAGCTATCTGGAGCAGGCGGTGCCGGGCTATCGCAACGCCGGTTTCTGACCCCCGGGATGCGTCACGCACGCTGACGACAGGGCGCCGCTGCAAGGCGGCGCCATCAACATTTTTACGTCGAGAGAACACCCGATGCGCAAGACCCTGATTGCCCCGCTGGGGCTGGCATTCGCGCTGGCAAGCCTGCCGGTGAGTGCCGCCGAGTTGCTCGACCGTGTGGTTGCCGTGGTCAACAAGGACGCCATCATGCAAAGCGACATGGAGCGGCGTGTCTCCCAGGCCAGCCAACAGCTGCAGAGTCGCGGTATCAACCTGCCGCCGCGCAATGTGCTGGAGCGCCAGGTGCTCGACCGCATGGTCAATGAGCAGATTCAGCTGCAGATGGCGGAGCAGGCCAATCTGAGCATCGATGACACCCAGCTCAATGCCACCCTGCGGGGAATCGCCAAGGACAATGGTCTGAGCCTGGAGGCCTTTGCCGACAAGCTCGAGCAGGATGGCATGTCGCTGGCCGATGTGCGTGATCAGGTGCGTCGTGAACTGCTGGTGCAACAGATCCAGCAGCGTCGCGTGGCCAGCAAGGTGCGCATCTCCGATCGCGAGATCGACCGGTATCTCAACCAGCAGGACGTCGGCAGTGATATCCAGTATCACCTGGCGCACCTGCTGGTCGCCCTGCCGCAGGAGCCGACACCGGCTCAGGTCAAGGCGGCGCGCGAGCGTGCCGATGGTCTGCGTCAGCAGATCGCCGATGGGACGGACTTCGCCCAGGTGGCAGCGGCGGAATCCGCTGGCAGCCAGGCGCTGAGTGGCGGGGATCTCGGCTGGCGCGCCGGCGGTGAGCTGCCGAGCGTATTCGCCGATGTGGTGCCGGACATGCAGGCAGGTGAGGTGTCCCAGCCGTTGCGCAGTGCCAGCGGCTATCACCTGGTCAAGCTGATCGAGAAGCGTGGCGCAGGCAAGTCATTGATTTCCCAGACTCAGGCGCGTCACATCCTGATCCAGCCCAACCCGAACATGAGTGATCAGCAGGCGCTTGAGCGTGCCGAGTCCATCCGCCGTCGCGTGCTGGGAGGCGAGGACTTCGCCGCGCTGGCCCAGGAGTTCAGCGACGACAAGGGCAGCTCTCTCAAGGGTGGCGAGCTGGGGTGGGTCAGCCCGGGGCAGACGGTGTCGTCCTTCGAGACTGCCATGAACGCCCTGAAGGTGGGGGAGGTCAGCCAGCCCATCAAGACGCGCTTCGGTTATCACATCATCGAGGTCGAGAATCGTCGTCAGCAGGATGTCACCAATTCCAGCCAGCGTGACAAGGTCCGCAAGACCCTGTTCCAGCGCAAGCTCAATGACGAACTGGAAGCCTGGCAGCAGCAGATCCGCGCCGAGGCCTATGTCGACAACCGCCTTGATGAGCAGTGAGCGCGCCATGTCGTCCAAGGTGATCGCGCTGACCGCCGGGGAGCCGGCGGGCATCGGTCCCGAGCTGCTGGTGATGCTGGCGGCTCAGGCCGAGGACTTCCCGGCGCAGCTGGTCGCGGTCGCCGATCCCGACCTGCTGGCCAGTCGTGCCCGCCTGCTGGGGCTTTCGCTTGAATTGCATGAGCTGAGCCCCGGCGACCCCCTGCCACCGGCCCGCAATGGTCATCTGGCCGTATGGTCGGTGCCGCTGGCGGTGCCCAGTGAGCCGGGGGTGATCGATGCGCGCAACGGTGATCATGTCCTGCAGATGCTCGACGTGGCCATCGCCGCCTGTCAGGCCGGACACGCCAGTGCCATGGTGACGGCGCCGCTGTCCAAGGCTGCCGTGATCGAGGCCGGCCACGCCGGTTTCACGGGGCATACCGAGTATCTGCGCGACGTCTGCGGTGTCGAGGAAGTGGTCATGATGCTGGCGTGCCCGGGACTGCGTGTCGCGCTGGCCACCACCCATCTGCCGCTGCGTGAGGTGGCCGACGCCATCACGCCGCAGGGGCTGACACGAGTGCTCACTATCCTGGCGGAAGATCTCAAACGCTACTTCGGGCGTGAGACGCCGCGCATCGCGGTGTGCGGACTCAACCCCCATGCCGGCGAAGGTGGGCATCTCGGCGTCGAGGAGATCGAGGTGATCTCACCGACGCTCGAGGCACTGCGCGCCACGGGCATGCAGCTGGCGGGGCCGCTGCCGGCGGACACCCTGTTCACGCCACGTCATCTCGATGGCGTGGATGCCGTGCTGGCGATGTATCACGATCAGGGGCTGCCGGTGCTCAAGTACGCCGGATTCGGTCAGGCTGCCAACATCACGCTGGGCCTGCCCATCGTGCGTACCTCGGTCGATCACGGTACCGCGCTGGATCTCGCGGGCACGGGTCGGGCCGATGTCGGAAGTCTCGTGCAGGCCGTGCAGGTGGCCATCGAGATGGCAGCCGCCGCGCGAGCCTGAGATAATCCCCCATCATCTGGCGTGACCGTCCATGCGGCACGCCGAGCGCGCACCTCAAGCAGGCGTCGCCGCTACCCCAGTCATTCGACCATCCAGGATGGTCTCGCCGTCCTTTCCATGTCCCTCGATGCCTCTGCATCGATTCCACAGGTGAAGGATGGCGTCTTGTTGTCGGGAGTCCACAGGGCTCCCCGGAGGAAAGTCAGTCCCATGTCCCAACATTTCCCGGCGCATCGTGCGCGCAAGCGTTTCGGCCAGAACTTCCTGCAGGATCTTGGCGTCATCTCCCGTATCGTCAGGGCCATTCGTCCGGCAGAGGGGGAGCGGCTGGTCGAGATCGGTCCGGGGCAGGGGGCGCTGACCGGTCCGTTGCTGGAAGCGGCGGGCAAGCTGGAGGTCATCGAGCTGGACCGTGACCTGATCCCCGGGCTGCGCGTGCAGTTCTTCAACTATCCCGATTTCGTCATCCACGAGGGCGATGCCCTGCGCTTCGATTTTCCGGCGCTGGTGGGCGATGGTCCGGCACTGCGCGTGGTCGGCAACCTGCCGTACAACATCTCCACGCCACTGATCTTCCACCTGCTGGAAGCGCGTGGCGCGATTGCCGACATGCACTTCATGCTGCAGAAGGAAGTGGTCGAGCGTCTGGCGGCTGAGCCGGGTGGTACGGACTGGGGCCGTCTGTCGGTGATGACCCAGTATTACTGTGCGGTCGAGAACCTCTTCCTGGTGCCGCCCAGTGCCTTCTTCCCGGCGCCAAAGGTGGACTCGGCCATCGTGCGTCTGGTGCCGCATGCCGAGCTGCCGCATCCGGCGACTGACGAGAAGCTGCTGGCCATCATCGTGCGGGAAGCCTTCTCTCAGCGTCGCAAGACCCTGCGCAACAACTTCAAGGGGCGTATCGATGCCGAACAGCTGACGGCGCTGGGCATTGATCCCTCGCGTCGCCCGCAGACGCTGACGGTCGCGGAGCTGGTGATGATCACCAACCATCTGAGCGCCCAGGGCATGACCGCCAGTCAGGCGGACAGCGCGCCCCGCAAGCGCCCCCGCAGCAATGTCGGTCACGGTGAGGTCAAGACCTCGCAGGCCGCCACTGACAGCGATCACGACGCATGAGCGGCGTGGCGGACATTCATGTCGACGCCGTACCGGAGTACTGCGCCGACGAGAGTCGTCCGAGCGAGAACCGCTTCGTGTTCCGCTACACCATCACGGTGCACAATGGCAGCGACGAGACGATCCAGCTGCTGGCGCGTTACTGGAAGATCACCCAGGGAAGCGGCAACGAGCAGGAAGTCCGCGGCAAGGGGGTGGTCGGCAAGCAGCCGCTGATCGCCCCGGGGGAAAGCTTCCGCTATACCTCGCGGGCCGTCCTCGACATGCCGGTCGGCGTGATGCAGGGGGCCTATACCTTCTCCGATGCCACCCATGCGCGCACCTTCGAAGTCGCCATCGCGCCATTTCGTCTGGCCGGGCCGCATCAGGTGCATTGATGCCTGCCGAGTCTCGGGCCAGGTCGGGACATGGCCCATCGGTCTGTCGCCGTCCTGAACGAATCCATCAGCAAGTCATTCACGTAGCAGGCCGCCAGGCGGCCGGGGGAGCAGCATGACGCAGTGGGCGATTGGCGATCTGCAGGGATGTCACGTTGAGTTCGAACGCCTGTTGCAGCGTCTGGAGTTCACGCCCGGACGTGATGTGATGTGGTTGGCCGGAGATCTGGTCAATCGCGGGCCGGGCTCGCTTGAATGCCTGCGCCATGCCAAGGCTCTCGGGGACAGTGCGCGCATCGTGCTGGGCAACCATGATCTGCATCTGCTGGCGGTCGCGCATGGCTTCGGGCGCCTCAAGCGTTCCGATACGCTTCAGCCTATTCTGGACGCGCCGGATCGCGACGAGCTGCTTGACTGGCTGCGTCGCCAGCCGTTGATGGTGGAAGAGACCATCGATGCGCGGCGCACGGTGATGACGCATGCCGGCGTTCTGCCCGGCTGGACCTTGAATCAGGCGGCAGCGCTGGCCCGCGAGGCGGAAGCTGCACTGGCGGGGGACGCCTATCGCGAGTTTCTCGGCGAGATGTATGGCGACACGCCCGATCTCTGGCGGGAGGATCTCAGCGGCATCGCGCGGCTGCGTTGCATCGTGAATGTCTTCACCCGCATGCGTTTCGTGGACCGCGAGGGTCGCATGGACTTTGCGGCCAAGGAGGGGCTGGATTCCGCGCCCGAGGGCTATCGTCCCTGGTTCCAGTTTCCGCGTCCCGAGGGAGCCTGGGATGACTCTCCGCGCCTGCTGTTCGGCCATTGGGCGGCGCTGGAAGGCGAGACTCCAGCGGCGCGCCAGGATGTCGCGGCACTGGATACCGGCTGTGTATGGGGTGGCGGGCTGACAGCGCTCGATCTCGAGACGGGGCAGCGCGTGTTCGAACCGGCGGTGACATCGCGCGACTGACTCTGCAAGGCGCCTCCCCTGCGCGGCGCACGTCCATTTTCCTGTCCCTATCTTCAGCGGAGTTCCCATGAGTTTCGAACATCTTGATCTGGCGTCACTGGCGCAATGGCGCGACGGCGAACAACCCTTCGTGCTGCTGGACATCCGTGATCCGCTCAGCTTCACCCAGGGGCGCATTCCCGGCAGCCGGCATCTGGACAACGCCAGTGCAGGGGCGATCCTGGAAGAGACCCCTCGTGACACACCGCTGGTAGTGGTGTGCTATCACGGCCACTCCAGTCAGCAGGCAGCGGCCTGGCTTGCCGGGCAGGGCTTCGAGAAGGTCTACTCTCTCGATGGCGGTTTCACCCAGTATCAGCTCACCCATGGCGACGATGTCGAAAGCGGTAGCTGATCCCACCTTTGCCTGATTGTCTCATCTCCCTTCTGCCAAGGAGTCCCCATGACTCGTAGTGCCCCTCATCGACTTGATGCGTCATCGGACCGCCTGCTGCAAGGGCTCGAGGTCTATCGGGTAGGGGGCGCCGTGCGCGATGCGCGCCTGGGCTGGCCATGGCATGAGTGCGATTTCGTGGTGGTGGGCGCGACGGTCGAGGACATGCAGGCGCGTGGTTTCCGCCCGGTGGGGCGCGACTTTCCGGTCTTCCTGCACCCTCAGACGCAGGAGGAATATGCGCTGGCACGCACCGAGCGCAAGTCTGGACATGGCTACGTTGGCTTCACCGTGCATGCCAGCCCCGACGTGACCCTGGAAGAGGATCTCGTGCGTCGTGATCTGACCATCAATGCCATGGCCGAGCCGCTGGACAGTCCGCCCGGCGAGGGCGAACTGGTGGACCCCTACGGCGGACTTGCGGATCTCGAGGCACGACTGTTGCGTCACGTCTCCGACGCCTTCAGTGAAGACCCGCTACGCGTGCTGCGCGTGGCACGCTTCCTGGCACGTTATCAGGGGCTGGGTTTCACGGTCGCCGAGGAGACTCGCGCGTTGATGCAGGGGATGGTCGAGAGCGGCGAAGTCTCGCATCTGGTCGCCGAGCGTGTCTGGAAGGAAACCGAGAAGGCGCTGGGGGAAGCCAGTCCTGAGGCCTACTTCCAGCTGCTGGATGAGCTGGGTGCCCTGAGCGTGCTGATGCCGGCGCTGGCGAGGGAGGCCCGTGCGCTTGAGTCAGCGCTGGAGCGGCTGGATCGACTGCCGCGACAGCTGGTCGATGAGGCGGAGATGGTCTGCTGGCGCATGGCACGGCTGGTGGAGCACCTGTCGCGTGAGGAGATCGATACCCTGGCGCAGGAGCTGCGTCTGCCCAGTGCCGTGCGCGATGCGGCTCAGCAGGCGCGTCAGTGCCGAGAGCTGAATGATGCGTCGCATCGTGAGGGTGGCGTGCAGGCGGAAGATCTCAAGGTCTGGCTGGATGGCGTCGATGCGTGGCGTCGTGGTGAGCGTCAGTCGGTGCTGGTGGCCTTGCTGGCAGTGGAAGACAAGGGGCTGGCGCGGCTGGGCAATGCCGCCTGGCAGGCCGCGACGGTGGTCTCGCCGCAATCCCTGGTCGCTCAGGGGCTCAAGGGTGCCGAGATCGGGCGGGCGATGGGCGAGCAGCGTCAGCAGGCGATTGCCGAGGCGTTGCGTGAGTGGCGAGCCACGCCAGAGGTCCATGCGCCGCACTGTGGTTGTGGCCACGCTCACTGAGAGGACGATGCACGCAGAGGCAAGGGTCGGGCTGCGGAGTGAGGGTCTACAGGCGCGGTTCGCTGCCATCGCTCAGGCGGCGCAGATTGAGCGCGTGACGCACCACGATCAGACTGGCGAAGACGAGTATCACGCCGCTCATTTCCGGCGCCAGCCACAGGCTGAAGAGCGGGGCGGCAAGCCCTGAGACGAGTGAGGCAATGGCGGCGGTGCGCAGGCGCCACGCCAGTCCGATCCACAGGGCGGCACAGCTCAGGGCCACGCCCGGTGCCAGCATCAACAGCACGCCGAAGGCGGCAGCGACAGCCTTGCCGCCTCGATGTCCGCGATGCCATAGCGGCAGGCTGTGGCCGATCAGCACCGCCAGTCCGATCAGTCCCAGCGCCCAGGCGGGCAGGGCGATCTCGCCACCCAGCCACAGGGCAGGCATGCCCTTGGTGGCATCGAAGGCCAGGACCAGCGCGGCAGGCATGGCACCGTGCAGTCGCAGTACATTCGAGAAGCCCGGATTGAAGGAGCCGGCCAGTCGCGGGTCGGTCAGGCCCAGGCGCTGGCAGATCCACACCGCTCCCAGAACCGACCCTCCCCCATAGGCCAGTGCCAGCAGCAGGCTCAGCTGCTGCCAGTGTGCCAGTGTGGCCACCCAGCCGATGATGTCGCTCAGCATGCCTCCCCCGCACATGACCCGCTGCGCGCCGTCAGCCATGTCGCTTGCGGACAGGCGCATCGCGCGGCTCGGTTTGGCCAAGCAGGGGCTGGGTGCAGTAGAATCTCGGGCATGATGGCGGGGCCTTTGGCGGCGTCGTTTTACTGGTTCATCCGACAAGCATAGAGGTAACGCCATGGATCGTGTGCTGATCGAGGCTCTGGCAGTTGAGACCGTGATAGGAGTCTATGACTGGGAGCGTACCATTCGCCAGCGTCTGATGATCGATCTGGAGATGGCGACGGACATCCGTCCTGCCGCGGCCGGGGATGATCTGACGCATACCCTTGATTATGCTGCCATCAGCGCTCGGATCCAGACCTACGCAGACGACAGCCAGTTCGAGCTGGTGGAGACCTTCGCGGAGCGTCTCGCCGCGCTGCTGCGGGAAGAATTCGGGATTCCCTGGCTCAGGATGACGGTGCGCAAGCCGGGGGCGGTCCCGGAGGCGCAAGCGGTGGGCGTGCGCATCGAGCGTGGCACGCTCGTGGATGTCAGCGCATGACTCTGGTGCTTGTCTCCATCGGCAGCAACATCGAACGTGATCATCACGTGCGAGTCTGCCTGGATGCCCTGGAGGCGACCTTCGGGGAGCTCACGCTGTCTTCCGTCTACGAAAGCGAGCCGGTGGGGTTCGTCGACGGGCGCAATTTCTACAATCTGGTGGCGGGATTCCACAGTGACTGGAGCGTCGGTGAGCTGCAAGCCTGGTGCAAGCAGGTCGAGTTCGCCAACGGACGCCTCGAGGGCAGCCCCAAGTTCAGTCCGCGTACGCTGGATATCGACATCCTGACGGTCGGTGAGCTGACCGGCGAGATCGACGGTGTCCTGCTGCCGCGCGAGGAAGTGGATCGCAATGCCTTCGTGCTGCTGCCACTGGCGGAAGCCTTCGCCGAGCAGCGCCACCCGGTGCGTGGGGTCGACTATGCCAGCCTGTGGCAGTCATTCGTCGAGCATGGGCATGCCGAGTCGCAGCCCTTGTGGCCGGTGGAGTTCAGCTGGCGTTGCCGGAGGATCTCCCGCACCGGCGTCGCGCCGTGATGAGGCGGCATTCTGCGCGGTCTGATCACGGCGCTGAATGACGCTCGCGCCATGACCTGCGCCACATGAAGCACGAACGCCCTGCCGGGTAGCCCGGCAGGGCGTTGCTGTTTTCATCGGAACCGTTTTCATCGTAGCCGTTTCATCGCAGCTACGCCTTTTCACGGCCGCCGAGACGCGCCGGGAGCGGCAGTGATCAGTCGTGATGCCCCTGCGGCGCGGACAGGCTATCGAGAGGCCAGCGTGGTACGGCCTTCATCGGGCCAGTGTCCTGCTCACCGGCGTTCAGTCGTTGTGCACCCACGTAGGCGATCATGGCGCCATTGTCGGTACAGAAGCGACCGCGCGGATAGTAGGCGCGGGCGTTGCGCTTGGCCAGTTCATGGCTCAGGCGCTCGCGCAGGCGGGTATTGGCACTGACGCCGCCCGCCACGACCAGACGCTTGAGACCGGTCTGATCCAGCGCGCGGCGGCACTTGATGACCAGGGTGTCGACCACGGCTTCCTCGAAGGCGCGCGCGATGTCGGCGCGATGCTGTTCGTCCGGCTCGCCACTGGCCTTTGCCTTCTTGAGGGTGACCATGGTGTGGGTCTTGAGGCCCGAGAAGCTGAAATCCAGTCCGGGGCGATCCGTCATCGGGCGCGGGAAGCGGTAGCGCTTCGGATCGCCCTGCTCGGCCAGCTTGGCAACCTGCGGGCCGCCGGGGTAGGGCAGTTCCAGCATCTTGGCGGCCTTGTCGAAGGCCTCGCCTGCGGCATCATCCACGGACTCGCCCAGCAGCTCGTACTCGCCCAGCCCGCGTACCGCCACCAGCTGTGTGTGGCCACCGGAGACCAGCAGCGCCACGAAGGGGAATTCCGGTGCGTCGTCTTCCAGCATCGGGGCCAGCAGATGGCCTTCCATGTGATGCACCCCGAGCACCGGAATCTGCCAGGCTCTGGCCAGGCCATGGGCCGTCGAGGCGCCGACCATCAAGGCGCCCACCAGCCCCGGGCCTGCGGTATAGGTGATGGCATCGATGTCAGCGGCTTTCAGATTCGCCTCGTCCATCACCTGCTGGATCAACGGCAGCAGCTTGCGGGTATGATCGCGAGAGGCCAGCTCCGGCACCACACCGCCGAATTCGGCGTGCATGGCGATCTGGCTGTAGAGGGCGTCTGCAAGCAGGCCCTGGTCCGTGTCGTAGATGGCGACGCCGGTCTCGTCGCAGGAAGTCTCGATGCCGAGCACACGCATGGCTGACTCTCAGGAAATATCAGAAGTAGAGGGCGGCACGGCCAGCGAGGCTGCCTGAGCGAGCCCGAGAGGCGAGGGTGCCGTGAATGCGCGATATTCTACTGGCTGTGAGCACGGGTGTCGCGCCAGCTGGCGTTATGCGAGAGACGATTTCCGGTTTCCGCGTTTGCAAAGGCGGGGACGGGTGTCTAGAATATGGCACTCTGCAAGACTGGGTCGTGCATCCGACCACCCCGCAAAAGCTCCCCGAATCATGATTCCAGCCAGCGACGGCTACCCTCACCGGTGGTGTCGCAGGCGACTGATTGATGCTGGATCGACCTGCAGGTGGCGGTTTACCGTCGCTGGCTGGTGGCTCCTGAGGAGTGGCTGCACCGGATGTGCGTTCAAACCGAACTCATGATCTCAAGGTAGGTGAGTGTTTAATGCCTTCAGTTAAAGTACGTGACAACGAGCCGTTCGACGTCGCCCTGCGCCGTTTCAAGCGCTCCTGCGAAAAAGCCGGTGTTCTTTCCGAAGTGCGTCGTCGTGAGCACTACGAGAAGCCGACCGCTGTTCGCAAGCGTCAGCAGGCGGCCGCTGTAAAGCGCCACGCCAAGAAGGTTCAGCGTGAGCGCAAGCGTTTCGAGCGTCTCTACTGATCCGTACTTTTGGGGAGTGATCCACTGCTCTCTGGAAGGACACCAAGCGGCTGCCTCACGGTGGCCGCTTGTTTTTGTCTCTGGTGATCCGTTTGTTCCCGAGTCGTGTGTCAGTTCACTGCACACGTTGCTGTTTCTCGAGGGATGGCCTGACCCGAGCGCTGTCGTCGATGTGATCGCCCGTTGGCGTGATGTCGACTCACTGCGTTGGGGTCAGTCCGTTTTTCCATGACTTCTGGCGAACCATGGCTGGTCTCATCCCGCAAGGCTTCATAGACGATCTGCTGGCCCGTACCGATGTGGTCGAGGTGGTAGGTGAGCGTGTCCAGTTGAAGAAGGCTGGCAAGAGCTATGTCGGCCTGTGCCCCTTCCATCAGGAAAACTCTCCCTCGTTCAACGTCATTCCGGACAAGCAGTTCTATCACTGCTTCGGGTGCGGGGCGAGCGGCAGTGCCCTCAAGTTTCTGATGGAATTCGATCGCCTGCCGTTTCCGGAAGCGGTCGAGCAGCTCGCCTCGCGTCTGGCGCTCGAGGTGCCCCGTGAAGGCGGCAATCAGAGCCCCCATGAACGTCGCGAGCGCCAGCGCCGCGAGCAGGCCCGTGAAGAGGGTGTCAATCTGCTTGAGGCGGCGGCTGACTTCTATCGCCAGCGCCTGACGGAACCTGCCGCACAGCCCGCCCGTGAGTATCTTGAGGGGCGTGGGCTGTCGCGTGAGGTGATGCGCGATTTCGGTATCGGCTTTGCGCCCCAGGGCTGGGAACATCTCAAGCACCATCTGAGCAAGCTGGGTGTCAGCGAAGAGGTGCAGATCGAGTACGGCCTGCTGATCCATCACGAGGAGAGTGGGCGGCGCTATGACCGCTTCCGCGATCGCGTGATGTTCCCGATCCGTGACTGGAAGGGGCGCACCATCGCCTTCGGTGGTCGCGTGATGGGCGATGCGAAACCCAAATACCTGAATTCCCCCGAGACGCCTGTCTTCCACAAGGGGCGTGAGCTCTACGGCCTGTATGAGGCCCGCGAGGCGAATCGCAAGCTTGAGCGCATGCTGATCGTCGAGGGCTACATGGACGTCGTGGCGCTGGCGCAGTATGGCATTCGCAATGCCTGCGCCACCCTGGGCACCGCGACCAGTGAGGAACACCTCAAGCGCCTCTATCGGCTGGTCGATGAAGTGGTGTTCTGCTTCGACGGTGACAAGGCTGGCCGTCAGGCCGCGCGCCGGGCACTGGAGACGGTGCTGGACGTCATGATCGATGGCCGCCAGGCACGTTTCCTGTTCCTGCCTGAGGGTGAAGACCCGGATTCGCTGGTGCGCAGTGAAGGGCAGGAAGCCTTCGAGAAGCGGGTGACCTGCGCCTCGGGGCTCTCCGAGTTCCTGTTCGAGCAGGCGGCGGAAGGGCGCGACCTCAAGCGCATGGAGCAGCTGGAGCGCTTCGTGACCCAGGCACTGGAATGGATATCCCGGGTGCCCGAGGGGGTGCTGCGTTCACTGCTGCTCAAGGAGCTGGAGCGCCGCAGTGGCCTGGAGCGTGAGCGGCTGGATGCCATGCTGGTGGAGCGTGCCGCGGCGCGTGATGCCCAGCAGGCGCGTCTCCGGCAGCATCAGCAGCTGCGCCAGTCGCACTCCGCCGCTCCGGCGGGGAATCGCCTGGAAGGTGGCAGTCTGAATGAACCGCAGGGTGGCGACTGGTCATCGCTGGATGCGATGGCAGATGCCGGCTTCGGTGAGCAGGATGCAGAGGGCTGGCAGCCGGAGGACTGGGCGCCACCCCCGGAGGCTGGTGGTGCCTCGGGTGGGCGGTCTCGTCCGGCCGCTGCCTCGCATGGCGCGGCGCGCAAGACGTCACCGCGTCACTCGGTCAGCATGCTGACGCGCCTGCTGCACCTTCTGGTGCATGAGCCGCAGCTGGTGGCGGAGCTGCCGGCCAGCGATGAATGGATCGAAGGCGCCGGCGAGCCGGCAGACAGTGAGGATGTCCGTCTGCTGGTCGAGGTGGTGAGATTGCTCAAGGCTGGCCAGTATCGTTCGCCTCAGGTGCTGCTGGCGCACTTTCTGGGCACTGCTCAGGGGCCGCGCCTCGAGCAGTTGGCCGCGCGTGAGCTGCTCATCCCGCGTGAAGTGCGCAGCGAGGAGCTGAAGGGGCTGGTGGAGCATTGCCAGCATCAGCTGGCGCGCACGTCACCCGAGGCGGAATACCAGGCCTTGCTGGCCAAGGAAAAGCAGGGCGAGAAGCTGTCGGCTGAGGAGAAGCAGCGGCTGATGGCCCTGCTGATGCAGCTGGCAACGCGGCGCTGAAGCTCACGGAGCCTTTCGGTGACCGCATGTGGGAGATGGGCCGTCCTCGCGGATGAAAAAGCGTTGGCTGACCTTGAAAGACGCTCTCACACACACTATCTAATGGGGTAGTTCCCGATGCGGACTGCCGCAACGTAACCGATAACGCTAACACACCTGGATGGTCCGGCAAATACGCCGCTGGCAGCATCTCCCGATGGCACGCTATACTGGTGCGCTTGATGCTCTCTTCGTCCCTAACCGGCGCTTACTCGCTGAGCAGCGTCGCGTCCAGGTGCTTCATTCTTCTTCGTCGAGATTAGGGGTTCTATGGCTGGTAATGCGCAGCAGCAGTCGCGTCTCAAGGAGTTGATCGCGCGCGGCAAGGAACAGGGTTACCTGACCTATGCCGAGGTCAACGATCACCTGCCCGAGGATATCGCTGATCCAGAACAGGTGGAAGACATCATCAGCATGATCAACGATATGGGCATCAAGGTCGCTGAAGAAGCGCCTGATGCCGATACCTTGATGATGTCTGATTCCTCCACTGACGAGTCCGCCGCCGAAGAAGCCGTCGCTGCTCTCGCCGCGGTGGAAAGCGATGTGGGACGCACGACCGACCCGGTCCGCATGTACATGCGTGAAATGGGTACCGTCGAACTCCTGACCCGTGAAGGCGAGATCAAGATCGCCAAGCGGATCGAGGAAGGCACGCGTGAGGTCATGTCGTCTCTGGCCTTCCTGCCGGGAGCGGTCGACTCCATTCTCGAAGCCTACGATGGCACGCTCGGCGAGGACGGCGGACGTCTGTCCGACCTGTTCTCCGGTTTCATCGATCCGGATGAAGGCGTACCGGGTGTCGCTGAAGTCGAGGTCGAGGAAGTTGAGGAAGTCGAGGAAGGCGAGGAGTCTGAAGGCGAGGACGACGACGAGGACGACTCCGCTTCCGAGGGTGGTCCGGATCCTGAGCTTGCACGCGTGCGCTTCGAACAGATTCGCGAGCAGAATGATCTGACCAAGGCCGCCATCGAGAAGTACGGTTCAGGTTCTCCTGAGGCCAAGGCCGAGCAGGAGCGTCTTGCCGAGCTGTTCTCGCCGATCAAGCTGGTGCCTAAGCACTTCGAGCGCCTGGTCGGTCAGGTTCGCGTGTCCGTCGAGCAGGTGCGCGAGCAGGAAAAGGTCATCCTGCAGATCTTCGTCAAGCGCGGCAAGGTGCCTCGCAAGAGCTTCATCAAGGCATTCCCGGGCCACGAGTCCGACATGGACTGGTTCGACGGCTTCATCGGCGGCAGCAAGAAGTACGCCGACAAGCTCGAGCCGTTCCGTGCCGACGTGCTGCGTGCCCAGCGCAAGATCGCCTTCGAGCAGGACATGGTCCAGCTGCCGGTCAGCGAGCTCAAGGAAGTCAATCGTCGCCTGTCGATCGGTGAAGCCAAGGCGCGGCGTGCCAAGAAGGAAATGGTCGAGGCCAACCTGCGTCTGGTCATCTCCATCGCCAAGAAGTACACCAATCGTGGCCTGCAGTTCCTGGATCTCATCCAGGAAGGCAACATCGGCCTGATGAAGGCCGTGGACAAGTTCGAGTACCGTCGTGGTTACAAGTTCTCGACCTACGCCACCTGGTGGATCCGTCAGGCGATCACGCGCTCCATCGCGGATCAGGCGCGCACCATCCGTATTCCGGTGCACATGATCGAGACCATCAACAAGTTGAACCGTGTCTCGCGTCAGATGCTGCAGGAAATGGGTCGCGAGCCGACGCCGGAAGAGCTGGGTGAACGCCTCGAGATGCCGGAAGACAAGGTGCGTCGCGTGCTCAAGATCGCCAAGGAGCCCATCTCCATGGAGACGCCGATCGGTGACGACGATGATTCGCACCTGGGTGACTTCATCGAGGACGGCACCATGGTCTCGCCGATCGACTCCGCCACCGGCGAAGGTCTGATCGAAGCGACCCGCGGCATCCTGTCCGGTCTGACCGCACGTGAAGCCAAGGTGCTGCGCATGCGTTTCGGTATCGACATGAACACCGACCACACCCTTGAGGAAGTCGGCAAGCAGTTCGATGTCACCCGTGAGCGTATCCGTCAGATCGAAGCGAAAGCGCTGCGCAAGCTGCGTCACCCGTCACGCTCCGAGTCACTGCGTTCCTTCATGGAAGAGTGATCTGAAGCGTTCGGGGCCACGGTTCAGCCGCTGGCCCCGCTGACAGCACAACGCCCGCCCCCATGCGAATGGGAGGCGGGCGTTGTCGTTTCTGGACGCGAGTGAATGGCGTGGATAGCAGGCGGACATGATCGTCTTGCGATGCGCTGAGTGGTGGTGCCGTCAGGCTCCATGCCCCAGCTGATGCGAGGATGAGGTCGCGGCCACGCTGAAGATGACGCGCCCCTTGACGCACTGGCGGGACACCGGGCCCATCTGCTCACTGCTCAAGCCATCGGGGTGCTCTCCGTACAGCCAGAGGCGGCCGTGGTGGTCGATGCGATCTACATGCTTGATCAGCCGTCCCAGCGTCGGGTGTTCCACCACGATGGTGGTACCCGGTGCCAAGGGCCAGTGTCCAGGCCAGCGCATGCTGATGACCAGACTGTGCTGCGGGAGGCGGGGGGCAAGACTATGACCGTGCAGGCGGTAGCTGTTGAACCAGCGCATGTGAGGCTCCTTGAAGGTGAGGGCATGACACGGTCGGGGTCTTGTCGGTGTCTTTCCTGAGCAGTGGTGATAGTTGTAGGGTATCCACTGCTTAGTAAAATATAATCATTCTCATTTGATGTCCAGGCATTCTCATCCCCGGACGAAGGGATGGTGCCGGGCAAGGGCCGAAAAAAAGCCGCGGCTCATGGTGAGCAGCGGCTTCTTCGGTATCACGAACGTGCGGGATTCTCGGGGTTCCAGCGGCGCTGGAGAGGGACTCAAGCGATGTGCGTCAGAGTGCGGCGTCGAGTTCGCGCAGTCGGGCACGGCGCTGGCGACCCATGCGAATGGCCAGCAGCACGATTTCGGCCACGGCGATCGCCATCAAGGTGTAGCCGAACAGTTCGGTGACTTCCTCGGCAGCATTCTTGACCGAGCGCAGGTAGGCGCTGCCCATCAGGGTTTCCCAGAACTCCGAGCGACCATAGAGGCGCGAGAAGACATAGGTGGCCAGGAAGCCGGCGCCAAACAATCCGAAGGCGAAGCTGCGACCGAAGTGTTCGAACTCGGCCACGAAGCGGGTGCGATGGCGCCATACGCCGATGATGACCGGAATCGCGACCACGCTGACCAGGATCTGCCAGCTGCCATCACCGAGCATGCCATCGAGCATGGCGTCCTGTTCACGGATCAATGACGCTGCGAACAGGCCGAACAGCAGCAGGCTGACGGTGCGCAGATCCGGCAGGCGTGAATGTACCAGCCACATGGTGGCGGCACTCAGCGCCAGCAGGGTGCTCTGCATGTGTTCCGTCCAGCTGGCTTCGCTGAAGCCGACATCGCCGAAGTGATGGGCATCATGCATTACCAGCGACATCATCGCTGCCACCACGGGGGCATAGATGGCCAGGCGCAGGCAGGCCTGCATGAACAGCGAGGTCGGCTTGCGACCATAAAGAGGCTGTTCGGCGTTGATGGGCAGCGGGACGGTATGGTGGTGTCGTGTCTGTGAGGTCAGGCGAGACAAGGGACTCTCCGGACAGTCCATGGACTGCCTGTCAGGGTGAGGGTGTCGTTTGCCTGCTCATTATAACGATGCAAAGGTGGCGGGTTAATATTGCCTTAAGAAAACTGTGAGGTGCCATTTGAGCATCGATGTCGCGTCATCAATCACTCATCCCTGTCTCAGGCGGTCGCGCTCGGCCTCTTCGACGATCCAGTCATGCACGGCCTGGATACGGCCATCGTCCAGAGTGCCGTGGGGATGGACGATGACGTAACGCTTGCCGGTCAGCACGCGCTCCGCGAACGGGGCAATCAGGATGCCGCTGTTCAGTTCATGGGTGATCAGGGTGCGTCTTGCCATGGCGACGCCCATGCCGGCGATGGCCGCTTCCATCGAGAGATGATTGCGATTGAAGGTATAGCCACGCTGAACGTTGACCTCCGGTGCGCCGATGCTCGCCAGGTAGAATTCCCATTCGGCATGGTCGTGGCTGCCGCGCCACGCAGTGACGTCATGCAGGAGGGGGTACCAGGCGAGATCCTGAGCATTGCGCAGTGGGGGGCGGCCGCGCATCAGGCCGGGGTGGCAGACGGGGAAGATCTCTTCTTCCATCAGCTCCGTGACCTGCATGCCGGGGTAGTGGCCATCGTTGAGGTCGACCGCCAGCTCGAAATCCCCCTCGCGCAAGGGTGAGTCACTGTCCTCGGCACGTACGTGCAGCTCGATGTCCGGGAAGCGTGCCTGCAGGCGGGGCAGGCGTGGTGCCAGCCATTTCGAGAGGAAAGACGGCACCGAGCGCAAGCGCAGCACGCCGCTCATCAGGCCGCTGCGCAGCCGCTTGACCTCCAGCCCCACTGCGCCGTAGGACTGCTCCACCACGCGTGCCAGACGCGCACCTTCCCCCGTCAGTTCCAGCCCGCGTGAACGGCGTAGAAACAGCTTGAAGCCCAGCCGCTCCTCCAGCTGCTTGATCTGCTGGCTGACTGCACCGGTGGTGACATGCAGTTCCTCGGCGGCACGCGTGAAGGAAGCGTGGCGCGCCGCACAGGCGAATACCTGAAGCCAGGCGTGGGTCTGGCCATTGAGATGGCGTGGGCTGATGGGGTGAGGCGTGGCGAGTGGCGAGTCGGAGGGCTTGGGCATGCTGGAACTCGTGCTGGCAAGAAACGACAGATGGATGCTGACTGAACAGGGGTGACGCTTATGACACAGTCTACGCCGTTTTTGTCTCGTATAGTTTAGTAAAACTAAAGCCATGGGCAATTTTTATGGTTTGTGACTGTGGTGCCCCTCCCTCATCATGGCGTCATTCACTCGCACGGCCACTGGCTCGGCGGGAACTCGAGATGAGGTGTCGTCATGTCCATCAGCGTATTTGATCTCTTCAAGGTCGGTGTCGGTCCGTCCAGCTCGCATACCGTCGGCCCGATGCGCGCTGCCGCACAATTCGTGGAAACGCTGCGCGCAAGGGATCTGCTCGAGCGTGTGGCGCGCATCGAGGTGCAGTTGCATGGCTCGCTGTCCGCGACCGGTGTCGGGCATGGCACCGACAAGGCTGCCATCCTCGGGTTGATGGGCGAGCTGCCCGAGACCATCGACCCGACCATCATCGAGCCCTGCGTCGAGGAGCTGCTGGAATCCCAGACGCTGCTGCTCGACAACCGCATCGCGGTGCCCTTCGTGTGGGTGCGCGACATGCAATGGCACGACGAGCCCTTGCCCTATCACCCGAATGCCATGCGTCTGGTGGCGCATGGCTACCGTGAGGAGCTGTACCGCAATGTCTACTACTCGGTAGGCGGCGGCTTCGTGGTCGATGAGGTGGAAGCGGCGCGTGATCCGTTGCTGGAAGACGAAACCCTGCGCCTTCCCTATGAGTTCAATACCGCCAATGAGCTGCTGGCGCTGTGTCGCATGCACAAGATGCGCATCAGTGAGCTGATGATGGCCAATGAGTGCTCGTTGCGCAGCGAAGCTCAGGTGCGTCGCGGTCTGTGGCGCATCTGGGAGGTGATGAATGAATGCATCGACAACGGCCTCAGCCATGAGGGCATTCTGCCCGGCGGGCTCAACGTCAAGCGGCGTGCCAAGCGGCTGCACGCGCGCCTTCTGGATGTGGAATCCAGCAAGTCGATCATCACCTCGACCTTCTCGGCGATGGATTGGGTCAACCTGTTCGCGCTGGCGGTCAATGAAGAGAATGCCGCTGGTGGGCGCATGGTCACCGCGCCGACCAATGGCGCGGCGGGCATCATTCCGGCGGTGCTCAGCTATTACATGAAATTCCAGGAGGATGCGCGCGAGGAGGATGTGGTCGATTTCCTGCTCACGGCGGCCTCGGTGGGCATCCTGTGCAAGAAGAACGCGTCCATCTCCGGGGCGGAAGTCGGCTGTCAGGGCGAGGTGGGCTCCGCCTGCGCGATGGCGGCGGCCGGCCTTGCCGAGCTGATGGGCGCGACGCCGGAGCAGGTTGAGAACGCCGCGGAAATCGGTCTCGAGCATAACCTGGGGCTGACCTGTGACCCGATCGGCGGCCTGGTGCAGATTCCCTGCATCGAGCGCAATGCGATTGCCTCGGTCAAGGCGATCAACGCCGCCCAGATGGCGATGTGTGGCGATGGGGATCATTTCGTCTCGCTGGACAAGGCGATCCGCACCATGCGCGACACCGGCCGCGACATGCAGGACAAGTACAAGGAAACCTCCAAGGGCGGGCTCGCCGTCAACGCCATCGAGTGCTGATGCGGCTCCCTGTTCCGACGCTCCCTTTTCTCTTCTGAAGTCTTGCCATCTTCGGAGGCTAACGCATGGTCTCCGGCCAGAGATCATGTGCTCGGCAACCCTCATTGACGCCTCTCGGCACGGATTTCCGTGACCGGGGTGGCGTCTTTTTTTGTGCGTCTCTTTCACCGACCGTCACCACCCGACGCCTGATATCTGGCAAGGAATCGTCCTCTTGCGCGTGCCCTGGCGGCAATCACCTGCCACTGGCATCGCCATGCCCGATATTTCGCGCCTGTCGATGATCAAGCAGAAACTGATATATCGGCTATTGGTCGAGTGACGTGGGATGAGGCTGGCAGCGTGAGTGGCAGTGTTCTAGTTTACGTTAACGTTAATTGCGCTGAGTGCAACGCCCCTGTCGGGCGGCGCCAGCGCCTCTTCACTCAGCCTTGTCGCATAGACACTGCCGGCTTGCCGGACAGGGACGGAGACCCGACATGCCATCACCTCCCATTCAGGGACCGCGCGCCAGTGGAGGTGTCTCTGCCACGGCGCCCATTCTCGAGACACGTGGCCTGAGCAAGGATTTTCGTGGTTTCACCGCCGTCGATGATGTCGATCTGCAGATTCAGGAAGGCCACATCCATGCGCTCATCGGACCGAATGGCGCAGGCAAGACCACGGTCTTCAACCTGCTGACCCGGTTCCTGCCCGCGACCCGTGGCGAGATTCTCTATCGTGGCAAGTCGATCACCCGCATGCGCTCGCATGAGATCGCGCGTCTCGGGCTGGTGCGTTCCTTCCAGATATCCGCAGTCTTCGCGCAGATGACGGTACTCGAGAATGTGCGGGTGGCACTGCAGCGCTCACAGGGCACCTCGTTTCACTTCTGGAAGTCCGAGCGCAGCCTCGACAGCCTCAATGAGCAGGCGCTGCATCTGCTGGAAGAGGTGGGGCTGCGCGAGGACGCCAACCGAGTGACGGCCAGTCTGCCCTATGGCCGCAAGCGTGCGCTGGAGCTCGCCACCACGCTGGCACTGGAGCCGACGGTGATGCTGCTGGATGAGCCGACCCAGGGCATGGGCGCCGAGGATGTAGACCGCGTGGTCGAGCTGATTCGCGTCGCGGCACGTGGGCGCACGGTGCTGATGGTCGAGCACAACCTGAGCGTGGTCAGTCGTCTGTGTGACCGCATCAGTGTGCTGGCGCGCGGACGCGTGCTGGCGGAAGGCGACTACGCCAGCGTATCGGCCGACCCCGAGGTGCGCGAGGCGTATCTGGGCAGCGAGGTGACCGATGTCACAGCGGATCAGCGCGAGGAAGTTTCATGACCCAGATTCTGGAAAGCCCGGCCAAGCGTCAGGCCTCTGCGAGTGACTCCGCCACGCCGCAAGAGCAGCTCTGTCTGCGCGAGCTGAACGCCTGGTATGGCGAGTCCCATGTGCTGCATGGCGTCAACATGACGGTGCGGCGCGGCGAGCTGGTGACCTTGCTGGGTCGCAATGGTGCCGGCCGCAGCAGCACGCTGCGCGCGATCATGAACATGGTCGGCCGGCGCAGTGGCGGGATCTTTCTCAAGGGTCGCGACACCATGAAGCTGGCCCCGCATCACATCGCCCATCTCGGTGTGGGCTACTGCCCCGAGGAGCGTGGCATCTTCTCGAGTCTGAGCGTCGAGGAAAACCTGCTGTTGCCACCGATGGTCAAGGGCGCAGGGCATGGCCAGAGCCAGAGCCAGCGTCAAGGTCAGGGTCAGGGTCAGGGTCAGGGTCAGAATCAGGGCATGTCGCTGGATGAGCTCTACGCGCTGTTTCCCAATCTGCATGAGCGGCGCAACAGCCAGGGCACGCGCCTCTCCGGTGGCGAGCAGCAGATGCTGGCGCTGGCGCGCATCCTGAGAACCGGGGCCGACCTGCTGTTGCTGGATGAGATCACCGAGGGTCTCGCGCCGGTCATCAATCAGAAGCTGGGTGAGGTGCTGATGCTGCTGAAGGCGCGCGGCATGACCATCGTGCTGGTCGAGCAGAATTTCCGCTTTGCCGCACCGCTGGCCGACCGCCATTACCTGATGGAGCACGGCACCATTCTTGAGGAGATCACCGCCGCTGAGCTGCCGGCACGCCACGAATATCTGCACAAGGTACTGGGGGTCTGAACTCCCGGTCGGGGTGAGCTGCACCGCGCTTGCCGCCATGCACCGCCGTTGCATTCGCCAATCTGAAGTCCGTACGTCTCACCACAACAATCACAATATTGCCGGGTAAACCGGTCTGGAGATGTCATGCACGCCACCGTTTCATCCAACGCCACCCCTGTCGCATCACCGTTGTCACGCCGCATCACGGCGGCCACACGCCGGCGCCTGTGGCCGCTGTCCGCGCTCATGATGGGGTCACTGCTGTCGGCGGGAATCGCGCAGGCCGATATCAGTGACGGCGTGATCAAGATCGGCTATCTGGCCGACATGTCGGGTACCTATCGTGACCTGGCAGGCCCGGGCGGCCTGGATGCGCTCAAGATGGCGGTCGAGGACTTCGGCGGCAGCGTCAACGGCATGCCGATCGAGGTATTGAGTGCCGATGACCGCAACAGCGCCGATGTCGGTGCCAATACGGTGCGCGGCTGGATCGATCAGCAGAATGTCGACATGGTCGCAGGCCTGGTGGCCTCATCGGTGAGCATCGCGGTGACGCGGATTCTCGCCGAACAGGACACGCTGGGAATCGTCTCCGGCTCGGCGGCCTCCAGCATCACCAATGAGCATTGCACGCCCAATCATGTCCACTGGGTGTATGACACTTATCCGCTGGCGCATGGCACGGCCAAGGCCATCGTCGATGAAGGCGGCGACAGCTGGTTCCTGCTGACTGCGGATTATGCCTTCGGTCATGCCCTGGAAGGGGATGTGGAAAAGGTGGTGACCGAGAACGGCGGGAGCATCGTCGGCAAGGTGCGTCATCCGTTCCCGACCAGTGATTTCTCCTCCTACATCCTGCAGGCGCAGGGTTCCGGCGCCAAGATCGTCGGGCTGGCCAACGCCGGGGCGGACACCGTCAATGCGTTGACCACGGCGAGTCAGTTCGGCGTGGTGCAGTCGGGGCAGTCGCTGGCCGGGCTGTTGATCTTCCTCAACGACGTGCACGCGCTGGGGCTTGAGGTCGCGCAGGGGCTGCAGCTCACCACCGGCTGGTACTGGGACCTCAATGACGAGACGCGTGCCTGGTCCCAGCGCTATCACGAGCGCAATGCGCGCATGCCGACCATGGTCCAGGCCGGCATCTACTCAAGCACCCTGCATTACCTGAATGCGGTGGCAGCCACCGGCAGTGATGACACCGCCACCGTGCGGGCGAAGATGGGCGAGACGCCGGTCAATGACATGTTCGCCAACAACGGCACCATCCGTGCCGATGGGCGCATGGTGCACGACATGTACCTGGTCAAGGTCAAGACGCCCGCCGAGTCCCAAGGCGAGTGGGACGTCTATGACGTGATCCGCACCATTCCCGGCGCTGAGGCCTACCGACCGCTGGCGGACAGCCAGTGCGAGCTGGTCAAGGGCTGAAGGCGAACGTCAGTCGAGCCGCGAAACGCGTTGCATGGCGCTGCTGATCACGGGATCGGCAGCGCCGAACGGCTGACGCAAGTGGGCGCTGAAAAGGACTGAGCGGATGACGATGATTCTTGGAATACCCCTGATGGTACTGTTCGGCCAGCTGATGCTGGGGCTGATCAATGGTGCCTTCTATGCATTGCTGAGTCTGGGGCTGGCGGTGATCTTCGGTCTGTTGCGCATCATCAACTTCGCGCATGGTGCCCAGTACATGCTGGGGGCCTTCGCGGCGCTGCTGGGGGCGCAGTATCTGGGGCTCAATTACTGGACGGCGCTGATCGTGGTGCCGCTGGTGGTGGGTGCGCTGGGCATTGTTGTCGAGCGCTTCCTGCTGCGCCGCATCCAGCATCTTGATCACCTCTATGGCCTGCTGCTGACCTTCGGGCTGGCGCTGATCCTCGAGGGCACGCTGGTGAATCTGTTCGGTGTCTCGGGGTCGAGCTACCCGATTCCCGAGGCGCTGAGTGGCGGCTTCAAGCTGAGCTTCATGTTCCTGCCCACCTATCGCGCCTGGGTGCTGGTGGCGGCACTGGTGGTCTGCTTCGGAGTCTGGTTCCTGATCGAGCGCACGCGTCTCGGTGCCTATCTGCGCGCGGGAACCGAGAATCCTGAGCTGGTGCAGGCCTTCGGCATCAATGTGCCCTTGATGGTGTCACTGACCTACGGACTGGGCGTGGCGCTGGCCGCCTTCGCCGGCGTGCTGGCCGCACCCTTGTATCCCGTCTCGCCGACCATGGGCTCGAGCCTGCTGATCGTGGTGTTCGCGGTGGTGGTCATCGGTGGAATGGGCTCGATTCTCGGTGCCATCCTCACCGGGCTCGCGATGGGGCTGATCGAGGGGCTGACCAAGGTGTTCTATCCCGAGGCCGCCAATACCGTGATCTTCGTGGTGATGGTGATGGTCTTGATGCTTCGCCCCGCCGGGCTGTTCGGAAAGGAGGCCTGACATGGCCGTACTGCAACAGGACCACCAGGCCGCGCGTGCAGGCAGCGCGCCGCGCAGAATCACCCCGCTGGGCGTGCTGTATCTCGTGCTGTTCCTGCTCGGGTTGCTGGCGCCCTGGGTCGCCTATCCCGTCTTTCTGATGAAGATTCTGTGCTTCGCGCTGTTCGCGAGCGCCTTCAATCTGCTGCTCGGCTTCGTGGGGCTACTGTCCTTCGGGCATGCCGCCTTCCTGGCCACGGGTGCCTACATCACCGGCTTTCTGCTCGCGGAGTATCCGGGCCTGAGTCCCGCGCTGGGCATCGTGGCCGGCACCTTGGGGGCCGTGGTGCTCGGCACGCTGTTCGGCGCGCTGGCCATCCGGCGGCAGGGCATCTACTTCGCGATGATCACGCTGGCCCTGGCACAGATGATGTTCTTCTTCTTCATCCAGGCGCCGTTCACCCATGGGGAAGATGGCCTGCATGGCGTGCCGCGCGGTGAGCTGTTCGGCGTGTTCGATCTGGCGGACAACCACACGCTCTATTACGTCGTGTTCGCGATCTTCGTGGCGGCCTTTGCCCTGATCCGCCGTGTGGTGCATTCCCCCTTCGGTCAGGTGCTGAAGGCGATTCGCGAGAACGAGCCGCGTGCCATCTCGCTGGGCTATCACACCGATGCCTACAAGCTGGTCGCCTTCGTGCTGTCGGCGGGGCTGGCGGGCCTTGCGGGAGCGACCAAGACGCTGGTGTTCCAGCTCGCCTCGCTGGGCGATGCCAGCTGGCACATGTCGGGGGAGGTGATCCTGATGACACTGCTGGGCGGTGTCGGCACGCTGCTCGGGCCGCTGGTGGGTTCCGGGCTGGTCATCGGGCTTCAGCATCAGCTGGCGCAGTCCGCGCTGGGGGATTGGGTCAGCGTGATACTGGGCGCCATCTTCGTGGTCTGCGTGCTCAGCTTCCGCAGCGGCATCATCGGGGAATGCCAACGCTGGATCGCGCGTCGTCAGCAGCGGGAAGAAAAATGAGCGGCGAGGGTGGGGATGAGAAGCGAGGTCAGCAAGAAGGTGCGGGTGGCGCGTTTTGCTCTTAAGCAAAGAAAATCAATGGCTTGCCGATGACTTCAGGCATAAAAAAAGTCCACCCAAGTGGGTGGACTTAAATGCCATTGTATATCGAGGGGGATACGCCGGTCCCGGATCCTCGACTCAGCAATGAGCACGCCATGCGAGATAGCCGCCATTTGCCATCTCGCTTTATAGATTGCATACCTGGTGCCAGCTTTCTATCAAGTCATTCAAAAACAATAGCTTGAGTGTTTTCTCTTCGCCAGATGCCTGCCAGGTAGCGGTCAGGCGAGTCGAGGCATGCGCATTGCCGGGCGGATCATGGTGCGTTGCAGCATGGTTGTGCACCAAATATGTGCCATTTTTCGAGCATATCCGTACGTCATCAATAGCTTATGTGCTTTTCAGGCATCGGCCTGTCCGCTAGCACTGTATCTGCACGGCATCCCCCTCGAGGCGAACCGGCCACACCTGAAGCGAGAGCGTCTCGTCATCCAGGCATTGGCCATCTTTGAGTCGATAGCGCTGCTTGTAGAGCGGCGAGATCACCAGTGGCTCACCGGCATGATCGCCCAGCAGACCGCGGGCGATCACGTTGGCGCCGGATACCGGATCATGATGGTCGATGGCGAACAGCGTGAGGGCGTTGCTGTCCGCGCTGGAGGGTAGCGTGAACAGCGCGATCTGGAAGTTCTGGCCGGCCTGTTCCAGCCAGGCGGCCACCCCGGAGCCCGGCACCAGGTCCCCGCGCTGACAGAGTGTCACCCAGCGAAGTGGCGACTCCTCCTTGGTTGAGGTGTCAGGTGCCGTGTCCTGTGCCGTGTGGCACGCTGTGGAGAGCGGTGTGGAAGCGAGTGCAGGCGATGTCATGAGCGCACCTCCGTGGCCAGGTTGGCCGTCAGTTCTGTTGCCAGGCTGATGCCTGAGTCCGTTCCCTCATCGAGAGAGCCGCCGTCACTGGTGATCAGCTCGCCGCGGCTTGCCGGGCGTATCTGGTCACGCTCGATGATGTTGACCACGGCCGGGTCGGGTCGCTGGTCATTCACGTAGTGGCGGAAGCGCTTGAGCTTCTCGGGACTCTTGAGGGCATTGGCCCATTCGCACTCGTAGCGGTCCACCACCTGTTGCATCTGCTCCTCGAGGGTCTCGCCAAGCCCCAGACTGTCCTCGAGAATCACCTCCTTCAGATAGTCGAGCCCGCCTTCGAGGCCCTCGCGCCAGACAGAGGTGCGCTGCAGGCGATCGGCGGTGCGAATGTAGAACATCAGGAAGCGGTCGATGGTGCGGATCAGTGTCTCGTCATCCAGATCGGTCGCGAACAGCTCCGCGTGACGCGGGCGCATGCCGCCGTTGCCGCAGACGTAGAGGTTCCAGCCGTTCTCGGTGGCGATCACGCCGACATCCTTGCTCTGGGCCTCGGCGCATTCGCGGGTACAGCCGGAGACGGCGAACTTGAGCTTGTGCGGTGAACGCAGGCCCTTGTAGCGGTCTTCCAGCGTCAGCGCCATCGCCATGCTGTCCTGCACGCCATAGCGACACCAGGTGCTGCCGATGCAGGATTTCACCGTACGGGTGGACTTGCCGTAGGCGTGGCCGGTCTCGAAGCCGGCGGCGATCAATTCACCCCAGATATCCGGCAGTTCATGCAGCTGGGCGCCGAAGAGGTCGATGCGTTGCCCGCCGGTGATCTTGGTATAGAGATTGTAGCGCTTGCCGATCTCGCCGATGGCGATCAGCTTGTCCGGCGTGATCTCGCCGCCGGGAATGCGTGGCACCACGGAGTAGGTGCCGTTCTTCTGCATGTTGGCCATGAAGGTGTCATTGGTGTCCTGCAGCGGAATGTGCGAGGCCTCGGTGATCGGCGCATTCCAGCACGAGGCCAGAATCGAGCCCACCGCGGGCTTGCAGACCTCGCAGCCCAGGGCATCGGGATGGCGACCGTGGCTGGCCATCAGCTCGGCGAAGGTCTGGATGCCTTCGACGCGCACCAGCGAGTAGAGCTCCTGACGGGTATGCGCGAAGTGCTCGCACAGCGAGCGATCGACCTCGACGCCACGACTTTCCAGCTCGGCATCCACCACCTTCTTGAGCAGCGCCGCACAGCCCCCGCAGCCGGTACTGGCCTTGGTGCAGGCCTTGATGGCGCCCAGATCGCTGTTGCCGGCGTCGATGGCGCTGCACACATCCCCCTTGGAAACGTTGTGGCAGGAGCACAGGGTGGCGCTGTCAGGCAGGGCATCCGCGCCCAGGGTGATGGACTCGCCACTGGCATTCGGCAGGATGAGTGCCGCCGGGTCCTTGGGCGCCGCGATGCCATTGGTGACGTACTGCAGTAGGGTGTCATAGCGCGAGTTGTCACCGATCAGCACCGCGCCCAGTACCTGCTTGCGGTCCTGCGAGACGACAAGGCGTCGATAGACACCTTCGGCTTCATCGCAGTAACGATAGCTGATCGCGCCTTCGCTCTTGCCGTGGGCGTCACCGATGGAGCCGACATCCACCCCCAGCAGCTTGAGCTTGGTGGACATGTCGGCGCCCTGGAAGCGGAAGCGCTCCTGCGCATCGCTTGTGGCATCGCCTGTGCTGGCGGCCAGCAGGGACGCCACGCCGCGTGCCATCTGATAGCCGGGCGCGACCAGCCCGAAGATGCGCGATTGCCACAGGGCGCACTCGCCGATGGCGAAGATTTCCGGGTCCGAGGTGCGGCATTCGTCATCGATGATGATGCCGCCGCGCTCGCCGATCTCGAGGCTGGCGCTGCGTGCCAGTGCATCCTGAGGACGGATGCCGGCGGAAAACACGATCAGATCCGCTTCCAGATGCTCACCGTCGGAGAAATTCATCCGCCACTGGTACTCCTCGCCGGGCACGATGTCGGTGGTGGCGCGATTGAGGTGCACTCCCACGCCCAGCGCAGTGATGTGTTGCTTGAGTGCCAGGCCGCCATCCTCATCCAGCTGCACCGGCATCAGGCGCGGCGCGAATTCGACCACATGCGCCTCCAGACCGAGTGACTTGAGGGCGTTGGCGGCCTCAAGTCCCAGCAGGCCGCCACCGACCACCACGCCTCGTGTCTTGCCGTCGGCAGCGGCGCGTATCTGGTCGAGGTCTTCCAGGGTGCGGTAGACCAGCCGATTGCTGGCGGCAGCCTCGCTGCCTGACTCGCCAAGGCCCTGGATGGGCGGCACGAAAGGCGTGGAGCCGGTGGCCAGCACCAGGCTGTCGTAGGGATAGCGCCCTTGGGGAGTGGTGACATGGCCGCCGTCGCGATCGATCGCCGTGACGCACTCGTCGAGGTGCAGCGTGATACCGGCGCTGGCGTAATCCTCCACGCTGCCGAGCGCGAGAGAATCGGCATCGCGTCCGGTGAAGTACTCCGAGAGATGTACGCGGTCGTAGGCGATGTGGCGCTCTTCGCCGAAGACATGAATCTGGTAGTGCGCGGTGGCGCCCAGCGCGATCAGCTGCTCGACGCAATGATGGCCTACCATGCCATTGCCGATGATGATCAGGTGTTTCATGCGGCCTCCTCGAAGGTGTCAGGGGTGGTGTCGCGATCAGGATGTTGAGATGCAGTGTTCTGGTGGGTCGCTCTGCCGCCGGGGTCATTCGGTGGGCCAGAGGGTGTCTCGTCCAGTTGTGCCAGCGCTTGTGCGGGCATAAGCAGCAGGTCGTCACGAATCGCTGTCAGTGGTGTGCCTGCCTTGAGGGCTTCGAACAGCGCGTTGCCGGCACTGACATCGCCGTAGAGCACCACCCCGACCAGACGCTCATCGCGCAGCAGCAGGCGGCGGTAGTCACCCAGGGCGTGGTCCTGATAGACCAGCACCTCGTCAGTGGGATGTGGCATCAGCTCGCCGCAGCTGTAGAGGTCGATACCGCTGACCTTGAGACGCGTCGCCAGGGGGGCATTGCGATAGGGCGGGGTCGCTTGCTCAAGAAGATGGCGTGCGAGCACCTCGATCTGTGCCCAGATGGGCTCGATCAGACCGAAGGTCTCGCCCTCCACCTCACAGCATTCGCCCAGCGCGTGAATGTGCGGATCGCTCGTGAGCAGGTGGCCATCGACCTGGACAGCGCGCTGGCAGGCCAGGCCGGCAGCACGCGCAAGCGTGATCTCGGGGCGGATGCCAGTGGCGGCGATGGTCAGTCCGGCGTGCAGTTCACGGCCATCCTTGAGACGCACGCCAGTGATGCGGCCCGCCGGCGTCTCGAGCCATTGCTCAAGATGCGCGTCGGTGATGATCTCGAGGCCGCGCTCGCTCAGCTCCTGCTCCAGCAAGCCAGCGGCCACGTCATCCAGCTGACGGTTCATCAGGCGCTCGCTGCGCTGTAGTAGCGTCACCTCAAGGCCACCCTTGCGCAGGCCCTCGGCGGCTTCGAGCCCCAGCAGGCCGCCGCCGATCACCAGGGCATTGCCGTCGTGACCGGCTCCGGTGCGACAGGCGGCCTGCATCTGCTCGACATCCCTGAGGTCACGAAAGCCCATCAGTCCCGGTGGCCAGTCATTGGCATCCAGTGCCTGAGGCAGGTGAGCGGGGAGCGGCAGTGGCAGCGCCGGGCGTGACCCCGTGGCGATCACCAGACGCTGATAGGGAATGCGGCGACCGCTGACGGTCTCGACACAGCGGGCGGCGCGGTCGATCTGACAGGCGGGATCACCGCTGATCCGTGTGATGCCATGCAGCGAGAACCAGTCGGCCTGCTGGCTGATCAGGTCATCGGCTTGCGTCTCGCCCGCCAATAGTGGGGAGAGCTGAATGCGGTTGTAGGGCAGGTGAGGCTCTTCACCGATCACCGTGACTGCCCAGGGGAGCTGGCGATCAGGTGACAGCGCGACCAGTTGCTCCAGCAGCTTCTGCGCCGCCATGCCATGACCGATGATGATCAGGGGCGGGGTCGTGTCGCCGGTGGAAGATGACGGATGCATGCTGCCTCCTTGCGATGGGATATCGAGTGCAAAAAAAAGCGCCTGCTTGCCGCCGTGAAGTTCACGACGTCAAGCAGGCGCCTTTGCCTGGAAGATGAGGGCTAAGCATTGGATAGCGAGTTGCAGTGCTGCGCGACGATACGGCTGTCACTCGGGACTGCGGCAGGTCTGGCGGACCGTTGGCTGCCGTGCATCCGCATGGATGCGCGGCGAGACCTGCGATTCGGGGTCGTCATTGACCCAACCTGTCAGGAATACAGCGAATTTGGTGCCGTCTGAGGAAAAACCACCAACTTTCATTGGTTTGTGAGTATTTCGATGTCGAGGGTCAGGTGTTTTCGAGTGGCTTGAGGCGCCATGGGAGCCGCCTGTCGTGAGGGAATGGTGCAGGAAGTCTCAAGGATGCACAGGGCTGGTGCGACAAGGCGGAGTGAGCGGCAGGGTCTTGCGGCTCCTGTCGACAGACTGGTGAGGATGAATGGTGCAAGTTGCTGTTATCAAAGAGAAAGAGAAATGATTGGTCTGGTATCTGCCTCTTTTACCGCATTCATGTGCAGACATGACTGAGGGATCCATGTTCGCGTCAGCAATGACGTCGGGCATTACATCCGGCCAATGGCGGCTTGATCAGTCAGTCCGCGCGATGACCCGAACCGGGTCAGATACCTAGTCAGTGAACAGATATCAGCAACAGGCAAAGGCGCCTGATGACCGCACGCTTCGTGCTCGGTCGTCAGGCGCCTTTTTCGTGGTCAACGTTCTGTGCTCAATGCACCAGGGAGTGATGTCGATGCAAGTCAGGAATCCCCCAGACGCCCCGCAACCTGCTAGATGTCGTGCCACCACCACCTGCCCGTATTGCGGTGTCGGATGTGGTGTGGCGGTCGAGCTTGAGCAGGACCAGGACAGTGTGCGCATCGTGTCGTTGAGTGGTGATGTCGCGCATCCGGCCAATCATGGCCGGCTCTGCGTCAAGGGCTCCGCGCTTGCCGAGACGCTGTCGGCCGATGGGCGTCTGACGATGCCGCAGGTGCGTGATGAGGCCGGGGTATTGCGAGAGGTGAGCTGGGAGACGGCACTGGACCTGATCGCCGCACGCTTTGCTGATCTGAGCAGGACGCATGGCGGAGAAAGCATCGCCGCCTATCTCTCGGGGCAGCTGCTGACCGAGGACTATTACGTCGCCAACAAGCTGTTCAAGGGCTTCATCGGTACCCCTCATCTGGATACCAATTCGCGACTGTGCATGGCCTCGGCCGTCGTGGCTCACAAGCGTGCCTTCGGAGCGGACGCCGTGCCCTGCAGTTACGAGGACCTCGAGCGTGCCGAGCTGGTCGTGCTGGTCGGCAGCAATCTGGCCTGGAACCATCCGGTGCTGTTTCAGCGGCTCAAGCAGGCGCGTATCGACAATCCATTGCTGCGAATCGTGGTGATCGACCCCCGGGTGACCGACAGCTGCGAGATCGCCGATCTCTATCTTGGCCTGCGTCCCGGCAGTGATGCGCGTCTCTTCAATGGTCTGCTGGCCTACATGGCAGATCGCGGACGCCTGGATCGCCTCTATCTGAAAGCGCACACCCAGGGCTTCGATGCGGCGCTCAAGGCGGCAAGGCGGGAAGACTGCTCGCTGGCGGCAATCGCGCGTGACTGTGATGTCGATGTGGAGCGTCTCGAGACTTTCTATTACTGGTTCGCGACCCAGTTGCATGTGGTGACGCTGTTCTCCCAGGGCGTGAACCAATCGACCAGCGGTACCGACAAGGGCAATGCGATCATCAATTGCCATCTGGCCGGGGGCAAGCTCGGGCTGCCGGGGGCGGGACCGTTCTCGATCACCGGACAGCCCAACGCGATGGGCGGCCGGGAAGTCGGTGGGCTGGCCAATCAGCTGGCGGCACACATGGACTACGAGACGCCGGGCGCGCGGGAGCTGGTCGGTGAATTCTGGAACGCCCCAAATATCCCTCAGGGGCCGGGGCACAAGGCAGTCGAACTGTTCGCGGCGATCGAGCGTGGAGAGATACAGGCGCTATGGATCATGGCGACCAATCCGGCGGTCAGTCTGCCGGACAGTACGCGCGTACGTGCGGCGCTGGCGGCCTGTCCGCTGGTGATCGTCTCCGAGTGCATGGCGGACAGCGACACCCTGGCGTATGCCGATGTGGTGTTGCCGGCCAGCAGCTGGAGCGAGAAGGATGGCACCGTCACCAATTCCGAGCGCTGCATCTCGCGTCAGCGTGGGTTGCTCGCACCGCCGGGCGAGGCACGTCACGACTGGTGGCAGCTGGCGGAGGTCGGCAAGCGCATGGGGTACCAGGCGGCATTTGGCTACTCGGGGCCCCACGCGATCTTCCGTGAGCACGCCAGGTTGTCCGGCTTCCGCAACGTCGCGCCACGTCACAAGGCGGGCAGCAAGCCTCTGGCGGCTTCCTCGATCAGGCGGCTGTTCAACATCGCGCCGCTGGCCGAGCTGGATCGCGAGGGCTATGACGCGCTCAGACCGATTCAATGGCCGGTACGGCGTGGTGAGAAGGGGGAGCTCATCGGCACATTGCGGTTGTTCGAGGATGCCACCTTCAATACGCCCAATGGTCGCGCACGGCTGGTGCCCGTGACCCCGCAATTGCCGCATCAGGCGCTGAGTGATGCGACACCGCTGCGCCTCAATACCGGTCGCATTCGTGATCAGTGGCACACCATGACACGGACTGCGCGCAGCGCGCGCCTGATGAATCATCGCGCCGAACCCTTCGTGGAGCTTCACCCGCAGGATGCCGCGGCTCGCGGCCTGCAGGACGGGGCTCTGGCGCAGCTTGCAGGGCGTGATGAGCAGGGGAGCGTGCGTGGCGACTATCGTGCGCGTGTGCGTATCAGTCATGGCCAGCGTCAGGGTGAGGTGTTCATCCCCATGCACTGGAATGATCACTTCGCCAGTCACGGGCGTGCCGGGGCGTTGCTGGCCGGCCTGGTCGATCCTTTCTCCGGTCAGCCGGAATCCAAGCATGGCGCGGTCGATGTCATGCCATTGCCCTGTGAATGGCAGGCCACCTTGCTGATCGCCCCTGGCATATGGGGTGGGCATGAAGATCTTGCAGGCGCGATGACAGAGCTCGAGGGATGCTATTGGGCGCGCATCCCGCAGGCGACATTGGTGCGCTGTCAGCTGGCAGGAGAAGGGCAGCCGGATTGGGCGCTCTGGTGTGAAAGGCATCTGAGTGTTCAGGCGGGGCTCTGGGCACAGGATATGGCACAGGGAGGCATCAGTGCCGCAGGTTTTCGTGAGGGACGGCTGATCTGGTGGTTGAGGGTCACCGCTGGCGCGGCACGCTCCGACCGACAGCCCAACATTGCCTGGCTGGGGGAATGTTTCGCCTCTGACCAGCTTTCTGCACTTGAGCGTCGCAGTCTCCTCGCCGGACGCCTCTCTGGTCAGGCGGATGTCGGGACGATGGTATGCGCCTGCCATCAGGTCGGCGAACTCACGATTCGGCAGGCCATCCAGTCGGGTGACCGTTGCGTGGAAGCATTGGGGGCGCGATTGGCCTGCGGCACTCGCTGTGGCTCCTGCCTGCCTGAACTCAAACGTCTTGTGGAAGAGGAGCGATCCGATGAGCGGACTGATTCGTTGGAAATGGCGTGACCTGATGGCGTCGAGCATCAATTCAGCAACCCTCGGCATCTCCATGGCACGGCTGACGGAAGGCTTGCTGTCGCGTCGCGAGTGGCGTGCCATTGGCGGACAGGCACCATCACGGGCTGATGCCGGGGCCATCACGCCTGCCTGGGACGGGCTTCTTCCGGGGCAGGTCGCGTTGGTCGGAGCCGGGCCGGGGGATCCGGATCTGATGACGCTCAAGGCCTGGAGAATGCTCAATGCAGCGGATGCCGTGGTCTATGATCGCCTGGTCGGTGACGAGATTCTGGCTCAGCTCCCGATGCACTGTGAGCGCTATTACGTCGGCAAGGCCTGCGGCAATCACAGCGTACCCCAGGACGAGATCGGCGCGCTGATGGTGCGTCTGGCCAAGGAGGGTATGCGTGTGGTCAGGCTCAAGGGCGGGGATCCCGGTATCTTCGGTCGCATGGGAGAAGAGCTGGCGGCACTTGATGAGGCTGGCATCACCCGTCATGTCGTTCCCGGCATCACCGCGGCCGCCGGTGCGGCAGCTTCGCTGGGCATGCCGCTCACCGACAGGACTCATGCTCAGCGGCTGCGATTCGTGACCGCCCAGCTGTGCAACCGGAATGACCAGCCCGAATGGCAGCAGCTGGCACGCCGGGATGAAACGTTGCTCTTCTATATGGGGCTGAATCGCCTCGACACCATCTGTGATGAGCTGCAGCGCCATGGTCTGCCGTCAGACTGGCCGATGATGCTGGTGGCCAATGCGAGCCTCCCCGAGCAGCAGGCCTTGCACGGCACCCTGGGTGACATGGTGGCTCGTCTGGCAGAATGCCCGCTGCCGACACCCTGCCTGATCATCGTGGGCAGCGTATGCGAGATGGCAGCGGGGCGAGACCTCGTGATGGCTGCGGCCATGGCACATTCCTCAGAGCGCGAAGCGCGTGTCGCCTGACAAGATCAGCCGCGCCGAGGCGGCTGCAAGGTGGCCAGTTTTGTCACGGGGTCAGAAGGGGAGTCGTCCTGGAGGGCATGTGGATGAATCTTTTATCCACAGGGCCTTGAAATCAGGCCGGTGAATGCGTAAAGTACGCATCCGCTGCCGGGGACGCATGGCGTTACCAGCGGTGAAAGAGGTTTGCAGGTGATTGTTTTGTTTGATGTTTTTGAAGTCCGCTTCCAAATCATCGATTGACAATTCCGGGCGATTCGCTAGAATGCGCCGCACTCCTTACGGAACAGGTGATCGGGCAACGCTCCTCACCACTGA
>NZ_JBVBEE010000007.1:0-178387 GCF_056493605.1 Cobetia sp. BL01
GGTATAGACCTTTACCAGAAACAATTCGCCGTCTGATAAAGGCGTAGCCGAGGTGAGTCCCTTCATGCTCCCGGCAGTCCGAAGATGCGAGATGGGGAATACCCTGCGGCGTGGATGTCGCAAAAAGACCGGAGCGGGACGAGTGATTCAGGCGCGATGAAGCAGTGCAAGCATTTCTTCTCGTCCCGACACCTTGTCACTGGAGCTTGTGAGTCCTCAATAGAGATGGACTGTCTGGAAACGGGCACGCGACGCCCCTTGTGCATCCATCAGCGTCAGTGTCTTGCCTTCTATCTGCCAGCCCGACACGTCATTGAGTGTCGCGAGGAAATCGCGTTCGAGCGTTGCTACTTCACCGGGACATGCCATTCGCGTGATGGCCAGGCGGCCGAAGCCGAGTTCTTGCGCATCATGGTGATATTCCCCCATCAGGCGATTGCAGCCGGTGGAGCCGGCTACTCGCGAGTCTTGTGTATGTAAGACGATATGGGCTTCACGCTTGCCTTCCACCACGGGTGTTGGCTGGTTGTCGAGTGTCACCAGCTTCCAATAGGTGTTCTCCAGTGGCTCGTCGACACCTTGATAATCCTCAGAGGATTGAGCGCCTGCGCAGCCGCCCAGGGTGAGTGCTGCGCTCATCACGGCGGCCCATGTCATCACTTGCGCTTGTTTCATGCGGGTGTCTCCCTCACTAATAGGGTGTCTACGGCGATTCGGGGCTGGGCTCCGGTAGCGCTGCAAGCCCTCGCAGATAGCGTCATCGCCAGTGTGGTCAGCTGATGCGCGGTCATCGCCAGCGTGGTCATCTGAAGCGTTGTAGGCTGAGTCAGGAAGACGCGTTACGCATTCTGAAACAATCGCCAAGGAGTTGTCATGCCAGCCACCCGCACGCCCTCGCCCGCCAGGGAGCGGATACATCTGTGGTGGGATCTGTTCATCATCGTGCTCGTGATCGCCAATCTGGCATTGCTGCTATTCGATAGTCTCTTCCTGATTCCCCCGCTGAACACGGCCTTCGAGGCCGTGACACCCGGGTTGCATGCGGCCTATGAGCAGAATATCCACGCCAATTTCCTCTCTATCGACCTGGCATTCGTCGCCGTCTTCCTGCTCGATGTGCTGGCGGGGTGGGCAGTGGCCATTGCGGAGCGGCGCTACCACCGCTGGTTCTTCTATCCCTTCGTGCACTGGTACGACGTGCTGGGGTGTATCCCGCTGAGCGGCTTCCGCCTGTTGCGTGTGTTGCGTGTGATCTCGCTGTTGTTCCGCCTGCAACGTCTCGGCTTGATCGATGTTCGCCGCTGGTACCTCTACGGGGTGGCGGCCAAGTATCTCGATATTCTGCTGGAGGAGCTGACGGACCGTATCTCCCTGCGCATGCTCGATAACGTCCAGCAGCAGTTGCGCGACAGCGATGACCTCTCATCTTCGGTGATCGAGCGTGTCGTGGAGCCTCGCAAGCAGGCCTTGATCCGTGAAATTACCCAGCGCCTCGAGACCATGGCGGGGGATGTCTATACCCAGAATCGCGACGATACCCTGCGCTATGTGCGGGGCCTGGTCAGTCGCACCCTCGCCGAGAGTCCGGAGCTTCAGCGTGTCTCGCGCCTGCCCATGGGCACCCAGCTTACGAAAGGGCTGGAAAGCTCGCTGTCGGATCTGGCCTGCCATCTCGTCGATGAAGCGCTGGTCGGCCTGCGTTCCAAGGAGTTCTCGGCGCTGGTGGGGCACCTGGCAGAGAGTGGTTTCGATGCTTGGTCGCGCACTGACCCGAGGACGGAGCAGATCACCGAGCAGGTGCTGATCGACATGCTGGATCTGCTCAAGGAGCGGATCGCCGTGAAGAGTTGGCAGAAGAAATACGAGTGACGTGATGCACCAGCGTCATCCTGATAGGTAACTCGCGGCGTTCGGGATGAGATGGGGCGAGGTTTGGCGCACGGGAATGTGTTTGCGAGAATGCTGATACATTCATCCCACGCCGAGAGTCTGTGAGCCGCGAGTGTCGTCGCGCAGCGATAGCGCGGCCTGATGACACATCAGCGTCTCGCCAGCGTGGGAGCCGCGACAGGAGGTCAGTGTCATGGCGAATCCAACACGCACTGAGGTAGCCGAGTCAGCACCGGGCGTTCCGTTCGACCCGGCACAGGTGGCTGTCATCCAGCAATTCGGCGGCAGCATCACACCGCTGGAGCCGATAGGCGCCGAGGTGAGGGGAATCGATCTGTCCGCTCAGGACGCGCCGCCCGCGCCAGTTGCTGGTGGGGCGGCAAGGAGCTGCACAGTACCCATGGGATGCATCCGGCCACGCCCGATGGCAACCGGCACATCTTCCGGCTGTCGAACGATCGCCGTCACGGCATTCCCGGCGTCGGGCCGCAGTGGCATAACGACGGCAGCTTCAATACCGATACGTTCTCGCACTCCGGCTACCACATCATCCGCCCGGCCGAGAACGGCGGCGGTACCTGCTTTGCTCATCAGGGCGCGGCCCATGACGCCTTGTCTGCCGAGCGTCAGGCCTTCTGGCGCCGTCTTGCTTCGGTGAATTCCTCCTCCGGGGCCGTACATCCCGTGGTACACGAGCACCCCATCACCGGTCGCAAGTGCATCTGGCTTCATCTGGGCATGACCGGCGCAGTGATCGAGAAGCTACCCGATCAGGATGCCTTCCGGCTGCTGACCGCCGAAGAGCTGACGCAGCTCTGCCGTGAGTACAACGCCATCCTGAATGCCGGCTTCACCGAGGGTTACGCCCTCGACTTCGAGTACCAGGAAAACGACTGCGTGTTCATCGATAACCTGGCGGTCGCTCATAGGGCCGCGCCCGGCGCGCACTTGCCGGCACAGGAGCAAGGCTTGCGGATCATGCATCGCAGTACCGTGCGTGGCACTCAGGATCTGGCACCTGGCTTCGGACTGCCGCTGCAGGTGGATATCCATGGCCCCAGCCCGCTGGAGAATGGTGTATGGCAGGGCGGCGGTATCGGCTTTCGTTGGGAAGAGAATATTCCGATGCAGAACTGAGGCTGGCGCGCTCAGGTAAGACACTTGCAGCGGGACGTGCGTTACAGCGAAGTGAAGGCTAGGGCAGATCAGGGGTAGATCAAGGTGCAGACCTAGTTTCAGAGGAAAGACCAGAGTCCGTGAAGAGTTGGCATTAGCAACACGAGTGATAGGGTGGGGATATCACCCCGACCAAGCGCTGATGGGGCTGGGGAGGCACGTCAGCCGTGCTGGCCAAGAGCCTGTCCGATCACGTTTCAGGGAGAGAACCAGACTCGTAAAGGAAGCCATCATGTCATCTGCCCATGACACCGTCATCGAAAGACCCGATAGCCTGCATGCCAAGGAGTGGCTACGCGCGTACCAGCGGGTACGCGCCGCCACCGAGGCGATCTGTGCGCCGCTGCATAAGGAAGACTACATGGTGCAGAGCATGGCAGATGTCAGCCCGCCCAAGTGGCACATCGCCCATGTCACCTGGTTCTTCGAAGCCTTCATCCTGAAGCCGTTTCAGCCGGACTATCAGACGCTCGACCCCGCCTACGATCACCTCTTCAACTCCTACTACGAGACCCATGGCGTACCGTTCCCGCGCGCCGAGCGTGGCACGATCTCGCGCCCGACCGTCGACGATGTCTATCGCTATCGCGCGCACGTCGATCAGGCCATGCAAGCGCTGCTTGAGAATCCGCCACGGGAACATCTGCCCGAGATTCTTCGCCGCTTGGAGCTGGGGCTGCCGCATGAGCAGCAGCATCAGGAGCTGCTGTTGATGGACATCAAGCACATTCTGGCGCAGAACCCACTGTGTCCGGCCTATCGGGATGATCTGACTCCGGGATTGGCACCAGCCCCTGCGCAGGAGGTGCCGTCGCTTGGATGGCTGGCCTATCCAGCTGGGGTTCGCGAGATCGGCCATGATGCAGCCGAAGGTGGCTTCGCCTACGACAACGAGATGGGCCGACACCGTCAGTTCGTCGAAGCGTTCGAGATGGCCGACCGTCCGGTGACCAACGGCGAGTTTCTCGCCTTTATGCAGGACGGCGGATACGCCACCCCCGAGCACTGGCTGGCGGATGGCTGGGCGACGGTCAAGGCGGAAGGCTGGCCGGCGCCGCTTTATTGGGTCGAGCGCGACGGCGTCTGGCATCACTACACGCTAGGTGGCCTGGTGCCGGTGGATCTGAATGCGCCGGTCTGCCATGTCAGCTTCTTCGAGGCCGATGCCTACGCCCAGTGGGCGGGCGCGCGCCTGCCCACCGAGGCCGAGTGGGAGACAGTCGGTCAGGATGTCCCTCTCTCTGGTAACTTCGTCGATCAGGATTATCTACAGCCAGTCGCGGCCGCGAGCTCCGAAGGCATGCCGAGTCAGATGTTCGGCGATGTCTGGGAGTGGACGGGCAGTGCCTATCGCCCGTATCCGGGCTTTCGCAAACTGCCGGGCAGCCTGGGGGAGTACAACGGCAAGTTCATGTCCGGTCAGATGGTGCTCCGTGGGGGTTGCTGCGCCACGTCTGCCGATCATATCCGCGCGACCTATCGCAACTTCTTCCCGCCCGAGGCGCGCTGGGCGTTCTCCGGCTTTCGGCTCGCCAGGGACGGTGGGGTCTGAGGGTCTGACTCTTTCAGAACGCGCCTCAAGGCACTTTCATCTGCCGCTTTCATCTGCCGCTTTCACCCGCCAACCCGTAAAGGAGTCTTCATGGCCGACCACCTCGAACCGCGTATCACGCTGCACCCGCTATCCTCGCGGGTGCGAATCCTGGTCGGTGAGACGGTGATCGCTGACACTGGCAACGCGCTGGAATTGCGCGAGAAGGGCTATCCGCCGAGGCTCTACTTGCCGCGCGCCGATGTGGCGATGGCGGAGCTCTCGGTTTCTCACACCGTCACTCATTGTCCGTTCAAGGGCGACAGTACCTATTACTCGCTGCCGGATCTTCCTGATATCGCCTGGAGTTACGATCACCCCATCGAGGAGGTGCAGGCGATCGCCGGGCGGCTGGCGTTCGATACCGACAAGGTCATGTTGGAGGTGGAGTGATTCAGACGAACGGCTCGTCGCCAACCTGATTCTCTCGTCGATGCACAACGCTCCGTCGTGCTCTGCTTCAGAGATAAACCGATAGAGAACAGTAGCTTGGCGTTCGCCAGATGGTTAGAATCCTGCAGTTTGCTGCACCGCGCTCCTCCATCGGGCGCGGTGCAGCATTACCTTTCCCTTATCAAGGCTCAGTACTCCGGTTGGACGAATCACCTCGCTTGATTCCTTTCCGTACAGGCTGCACCAGGAGTCATGACAGTGGTTGTCCCTTCGAACATCGCGCCGGTGATGAGTGTACTGCTATGCCTCGTGCTGGCCTCCTGCGTCAGTCGTTATCTCAAGTCTCCCCGCATGAAAGGTCGCATTGGCGAGTGGCGAGTGCGCTGGATGGCGCGTCGACTCGGCAAGCAGGGCTATCGGGCCTTGCACAATGTCACCCTCAAGACCGAGAGCGGCACCACCCAGATCGATCATGTGCTGCTGTCGCGTTTCGGCTGCTTCGTGTTGGAAACCAAGAACATGAAAGGCTGGATCTTCGGCAGTGAGCACGAGGCGAACTGGACCCAGCAGTTTCCTCGACAGTCGTTCAGCTTCCAGAACCCGCTACGTCAGAACTACAAGCATCTCAAGGCACTGGAGACGACGCTTGGCGTGACTCCCGAGCATCTGCATTCGGTGATCGTCTTCGTCGGCAACGCCAGGCTCAAGGGTGAGATGCCAGCCAACGTGACGCGCGGTACTGACTTCGTTTCCTTCGTACAGTCGTTCAAGGCCCCCATCTTCAGCGAGGCGCAGGTCGAGGCCATGCATGAGGCGCTGCTGACGGGGCGGCTGGCGCCGACTCGGGCGACGCAGCGTGCTCATGTGCAGCATCTCAAGCAGCGCAATGATCCACAGGCGAGACGTGAATGCCCGAAATGCGGTAGCCGTATGGTGCTGCGTACTGCCAAAGCAGGTGTACGTGAGGGCCAGCAGTTCTGGGGATGCTCGGCCTATCCGGAGTGTCGCGCGACACAGGCGGTGTGATGACTGCCTTCACGGCCCCGAACGAGGCAACATCCAAACTTGAATTTCGCTGACAGGCACTACCATCGCTCGGCACGGCGGCACTGCTTTTGAATGTGTTGACGTTGCTGCTGCAACCTCGTCCAGCCTTTGCCTTCGAGACCGGCTTGCTGTAGCTGCTCCTTGAGTATGACTGAGTCGGATAGATCAGCGAGCATGGTAACCATCTGTTGAATTTGGCGCTTCACAAACGGATAACTGAATCGGCACTCCTCCGAAAAGGCCTGCCAATCGCGCGGTAGCAGCTGCATCGAATTGAACTCCCCGCCGAGGGAGAAGGCCATGTCTGAATCGTAACCGAGCACTATGGTGCCAACGAGGTCATAGGCTGGGGCGATCTGCCAACGACCTCGGGAGTCCTGTAACAAGGACACGTTCTTGGCATGGCCGTCACTGTTGCCAACCAGCACATTGAATATTTGCCAGCGAAGCAGCTGCTGAATGGATGCCGCTGAGGGTCGGCAGGCTTCGCGGACTGTTTGCACGATCTCTCCGAAACGTGGCCCACCGTAAGCCTGGTATTTCTGATTCCGCGACACGCCCATGGCCTGACACAGATCCTCCTGATGCAAACGCTCGACGTGTCCGCTTTCAATACCCAAGCGGTCGTAGCGTTCGACCATCAAGTAAGGATGTCGGCCGGCATAGACCATCGTGGTCCTCGGGCAGGCTATTCCCCCCAAGCGTGCCAGATTGTTCAGATACAGCTCATTCAGAATGACTTGCTCACGCCCTTCGACGGCGAATTTCAAAATATGGGTAGAGGGTTCGATTCCGATAGGTAAGTAGAGTGTATCGTTCCACAGTCGCACAGGGATCTTGTCCTGCGCGCCGGCCAGCGAAAGACGAGGGCGTTTGGCCAGAGCTCCTTCATTCATCAGGGCATACCGCTCGCGAGCACCTGCCCATTGCGCAAGTCGATCGAGCGGCAACTCGCGGTAGTTGTCATCGAGGGATGACGGTAGGGTTCTTGACGGCGGCATGTGATCGCTCGGAAGGATCGTCAGCGCACCAGCACAATCGCCGCCGATGGTCGCCAGTAGCGAGAAGTCGTCGTCTGGTATACCCAGGCGCTTGATCAGCGCCGCCCGGGCTTGCTCTTCAGGCAGCAAATTTGCGAACCAGTGATGCGCCAGAAGGTCTTGGGGCTGCCAAGCCTTTTGGCTTAGAGGCAAGCTGTACGAAATGGCATGCCCGTTCTGTCGCCAGGTATCGTTGTATTCGAAGCCCATCAGTCGGCCATCCGTGCCGCGCCACAACGTCCCTACATGCTGCGTGTCGCGCCATACGTTCAACGAATCCGGCAATATCATGATTCGGATCCCTCCGGTGGAACAGCGGACAGCTCGATGCCTAGCGTATCAAGTACGATCAATATGCGACCCAACCCGCAGCTGTCACGGCCGTTTTCCAACTCACTCAGAAAGCGAATGCTCAACCCGCAAAGACCTGCGAGGGTTTCAAGATTTAGCCCTTGCTGCTTGCGAGCGCGGCGAATCAACTTGCCAAGCGTTGCGGCATCATGAATGGGAACTGCTTGCGATAGGGGCATGCTAAGACCTTTCACGATAAGAAAGCGGGTTGTTGTAAACAATTTAGTATACTTAAAAATTTCCCTATAGGGATAATTGGGTGGATATACTGGAGTAGTCCTGAATTTTTCCCTATAAGGAAAATAGTTGGTGTGCGGGTTGCAAGTGCTGCAATTTTTCCCTTTCAGGACAATTTGGGGCGATCAGTCTGTCAAAGTGTCAAGGAGATCATCGCACCACGCATGAACTGCTAATGCTCCATCCGTGTGTACAGGCTCGGACAGCCTACTGTACCTCCTGACTCATCCTGGTTGCCGAGCGTGAGATGGCGCAGGTGGACTCTGAGTGCAACACCGCAAGTGATGGAGGGTGATACATCGGGGTTGGGCTATCTCTAGCCCGTCGACCACCTGCGCTTCGGCTTCGATAGGCGACAGCCAGTATGCGAGTATGCGATCTTCGCCTTCAGCGTCGCTTCATCAGCTCCAGAAGTACCTCACCATGTATCTCACCCAGCACATGCGTGTAGTGATGTGTCAGTGTTTGAGAGTTGCGGTGCCCGATCAACTTGGCGAGTAACTCGAGACGGTGACCTCGTGCCTTGGCATCTCTTTCCAGTACGTCGTAGACCGCTCGGCGGCAGTTCGCCAGTGCTGCAGGAGTGAAGGACCAATGTCCTCGGCAGGTGGAGGAAAGGCGATCCAGAAGCTGAGGGTAGTCGTCGCTGTAGAGGCGCAGTACGAGCCACGAGATTGCATTGTGCCTCAAGAGATGAAAGTCGAAGTGGATGTCCTCCAGCTCCAATCCGGGTGTGAGAGCACCGCGGAGAGACTGCCGGGCCCATGCCATGAGCGGGGTCAGCAAGCTCTCTCTTGAATAGCCCAGCGGAGAGCTTTCTGGCCCCAGCAAGGCAATGTTCTTCAAACGCTGCTGGCCAGCAAAGGACTCTCGGCGCCTATCAATCCATTCTTTCACCAGCGTCATCAATTCTGGGGATATCAAAAGGTGAAGAGGAACGCTGCGACGAGCATTTGCGGTCTTCCCAGCATGGATTTCTACGTAACAGTAGGTGGGGCCGTCATCTCCCGGCTGATTGATGATGACGTCATGCAGTGTCAATGCCATGACTTCTCCAGCTCTCAGGCCCCCGTAGTAGCCAAGGAGGAAGGCGATCAGCCAGCTGCGCCGCAATCCACTCCGTCTTCGGGAGAGCGCCCGGGTCAGATGTTCCGCCTCGTGCGGCATGATCAGATGTGTACGCAATGTACTGATGAAGCGACCTCCCTCACCCTGCACGGGGGGAATACCCGTTAATCGATCGTTACCTTGGCAGAAGCTGATGAACTGATTGAACGTCTGGAAGAAGTTGTGGGACGTCGAAGTGTCCCAGCCTTTCTGAGTCGGTAGCTGTTCGCTGATCGCCTCCATCAGTTCTCCATCCCAGAGCGTCAACCATGGGATATCGGGCAACATCATCATGGAGGTGGGCGTCAGACGACTCAGGTAAGTTCTGAGCGTGCTGGCTTTGTTGCCTTGAGTGCTCGATTGATAAGACAGCCATAGCAGTATCCAGAGTGGATAGCTGTCTTCGCCCAGCATGTGTATCAGCTTCTTCGCGTAGCGAGACGTAATGGCGTCATGCCGCTGGATCGCAGATTCCCCTCTGGGGGTTATCAGACCTTCATGCTCCAGTTCGGTGATATACGCATACAGTTGGTTGCCTGCTTTCACATACCAGTCTGTTGATAGTTGATCCTGCCTGTATCGAGGGGAGGTTGATGGTGACGATTCGTTACTCCTGACGCCTCCTCCCATAAGGAGTTCAGGGGTGTGAAGATCGGTCTCGATGTCTTCCGGTTCAGAGGCATCCATGGCGCCGGAAGCGCTTGACGTACCGGAGGTAGGGAGGGATGCCGCCGATAAAAAGAGGCTTTCGTCATGCTGCCAAGGAGAACGCCAGCTACACACCGGCAGGGGATAGCGCCGAAGCAGCTGTGACCAGAGGGGCGCAGGGCCCAACAATGTCGTGCACCGAAAGGCATGACGAAGCAATGATCGGACACTCTTCAGCGAAGCGGAGGAACCAGTCCTGCGTGGTGCCTGGCTATCTAGCAGCTGTGACAGACCGGTGACCAAGAGCTGATCCAGATGGGCAGCTCGCGCTTCCAATGGACTGTTTAGATCCAGCGTAGCATCCGAGGAGAACCACCATACATCTGCTCGCTGAGAGGAGGGGGCTGATGATGGGGCAGGGGACTGACGGCAAGCCCTGAGTAGCCTCCTGAGATGATTCGGGATTTTTAGCCGGTAATGGGCTGGATGTGTTCGAGATAACCCTGGCAGGCAGCCGATGAACCAATGGTGGGGACCGCGCTTGGTGTTCAGGCGTGGCAGATGCTCTGAGCTCAAGTTCAGCAAAGTATGGCGAATCACTTCTTCCTCCATCCCCAGCAGGGTACCCATGCTCAAGGCCAGGAAGAGAAGAGACTGCTCTGGCGTGCATTGGTTAGCGGGAATGCTCTGCAGGGCGCGTACCGAATCCAGCACCCGTTGCTGAACCTTGATATCTCGTGATGAGGTAGCCGCGGATGAGGGTCTGACCGGACGCTTGATACTGGTCGGAATCGTAGCCTCGAAGTCAGGCTCTCGGTTGAGATGAGTCAGTACAAGCGCGACTTCCTTGGTGACCTTTCGGGAGCTGAAGTCGAGTTCAGCTTCCTTGGTAAGCTGGATGGCGTTGCGAATCAAGGCTTGTACAGCTCGCTGGTTCAAGCGTGTGGCATTGTGTCGAGCGCGAGACGGCTTGGTGGAAGGCGCACTTTGCGCTCTAGCCTGTGCTCTGGTTACCTTTTTCTTATGCCGTCGCCAGGCGTAGCGTGCGACATTCTTGCGGAAATGTCTGAGCTCTTCAGATGAGGAGAAAAGGGGATGAGCTGGATCATCCCAGCGACGGAATATCCTACCCAGTGTTTTCGAAAGCTCGATCGGAGACAGCTTCGGAGCTGTAAGCTCTTGGTGCGTGGCCTGGGCAGGTACATCGGTTTTCTTCCGAAGATCAATGGTGGTAACAGCGCTCATCCTCTATCTCCTTGAATGGCTGGTCCGGCGTGCTCAATGGGCCATGGGAGGTCGTCTCTGTGAAGCAGATCCGGTGTCAAGCCGCATAGTCTGGCGATATCGGTTAGTGCGCTTCGTGTCGCCGATTGAATCAGGCTCCGATCACTGGCCGGGGATTGGAGTGAGTGCCCCTGGGTGGTGTGCCCAGCGAGTGCGCTAAATTCAGCGTGAGAAAGTCGCGATTGGAGCGCGGTGAGCATGCTGTGGCGCGTGATATTGGAAGGCTGGTGGCCCCACTGGCTCAATTCAGTTGCCAAAGGCGAAGGCATGAATGTTGGAAGATCCTTGAGCCACTGTCGCCAGTCAGCATGCTGCATGCGTTGCTGCGTCAACATCATTGTCGAGGCATTGAACTTCCATTGAACGGGGTAGGCGACTTGTTCATGCCTAAGAAAGTCTGCTTTGCCACCGTGGCGTTTCCACCATCGTTGCCATTCCTCCCGCCACTCATGCTGAAGCCGGAGCAATGTGCCAAGGGCAGGGACAAGTGGAATTTGGCGGCTTTCCTGTGCCCGAGCCGAATCCTTGTCGCGTAGCCAGAGCGTATTTTCCAGCTGCTCACATTGGGTTTTGGATCCAATTGGGCGAGCCAAGGTGCAGAGCTGCCATGCAAGTAAGGTCAGCGCTCCCAGTATCTGACCTTGCCGGGCAATGGCTTCGCCGACTGCCCGTAAGTCGCGACTACGATTCCCTTGTGAGGTAATCAATGAGGTAACCAGCATGGCGTGGTTCTTGGTAAGTTGCGTCAGCAAATGAAGCGGACGTTTGAAATAGCTCGGCTCCTGGGCTTTTGTGGATCCCACGGTGTGATCTTCGCGAGGTGTACGACAGTCTTCTTCTAATAAGGGAAATAGGCCAAGCGCAGCTTGAGCCGAGAGAAAAGCCTTCTGAATCTTGTGCAGAGGTATCGTTCGATACGTTGCCGGGGCAGAGAGCGAAAGCGGGAGCTCGCCTCGCAACCAGGTCGCGATCACTTCATCTTCACAGGCAGGTATCACCCAATGATGATGACTGGCGGACACGCGTCTCAACGTCAGAGTACTTCCGGGACGGTTATCCCCCCAGCGCTTGAGTTTTTTCTCGATCAGTGATTTCAGTGCTTTGAAGGGCTGGGCGCCGGGGAGCCATGCCTTTTCGGCCATGAGTGACTGATTGAGAGCGTTGGGCAAGGGCAACGTGATGATGGTTTCGTTAGGTGCCTTGTTGACAGAGTAATGGAGTAGCCCCTCCTCCGGTGACCAGCTGGGAACTTGATCCAGTGTCTGGCAGATGATCCACTCACGATTGCTATCGCTATTGAGGGGCAGCTTGGGGGATCGGGAGATTACCGTCGTCTGCAGCAAGCGCTCAGGTGCTATTCCACTGCAAAGTAGAATGCTAAGAAATGCCAAGGCTTGTCGGTTTGCAATAGCACTCTCAGATTCTATGAGAAATTCCTCATCTTTCGGTGGTTGGAAGATACGTAAAGCTGCTAGAACCTCTTCTTGTGGGCGTAGGCTGATGTCTGCAGATGTCTTGAGACTGCGGGCCTGTTGCAAGAGCTGTACGCTCTCAAGGTGAAGCGCCTGATCGCCTTGTGAAAGCAGCGTGTTATGGAATAGCTCTTTCACTGGGTCGAGGGGTGAGATACTGCTTTGGTTCAGATCATTAGATGATGATTCATTCTGATGTTCATTGTCATCCGTGAGCTCTTCATCATCCTCTATTAAGGCATGGTCAAGTGCTTGGATTGACCTGTCAAGGGAGCGATAGTCGGTATATTCAGCATGAATTTTGTAAGATTTGTCACTGGCCCAAAGTGGCGAATCACGAAGAATGGTATCGACATGTTGACGTCTTTTTTGATTTTCATTGCGAGCTCTATGCTGTTTTCTTATTGGGCTACGAGTGAGCTGGCTCGACTGATAAATTTCGTCAAGCAAAGCGCGTGTCGCTTTCTTATTGCGCAGATGGTTGGGATGCTCCGATGGACGATCAGTTGCTTTATCATAGGCATGAAGAAACTGTTCGAGCAGCTCCAAATCAGCATCGGAAAAATGCTCCGGAGGAGGAACTAACTGCTCTCCCAGGGTAGGGGAAATGGGTCTGGGGAAACTGTTTTGAATATCATCCAGGTCGCCCCAGTTAAGTAGCCGCTTAAGCGCCTTTCTAAGCTCAAGTATCTGGGTGTAATATTTGATGGCAGAGCCACGTCTTACAGTACGACGTGGCTGACAAAAAATCAGTCTAAGCAGCTTTCGGATACTGCTTACGCGAGGATCAGTGAGCGATATAAATCGGTAGTTCACCGTGTAATGAAGGCAGTGAGACATTCTATGATTTCGATGTGACTCATCTTCCATAAAAAATTGGCTTTCTAGAAACTCTTCTACTTGGGGCACAAGGTCTGGCTCCGAGTAATCGGCGGCAAAGAGGCGAGCACTGAGGCGATATTCTGAGGCAATCAAGGGTGGGAGGCTCCTCTTGAGCCACTCCGGTACAAGGGGCCAGCGGGACCCGATCGCATTGAGGTCGTAATTAGCCAATATTTGGTCAGGTAGTTGGTGTTCACTCACGTGAAAGCCTCCTGTTTATCAGTCAATCAAAGCTCATAAAGCCAATCAATTTGCGAATCTGAGTCGTTTTCCCTCTTATTGTTCGAGTACTTGTTTTTTTCTTTTATATTGCTTTGCTTGTTGGTATCTGATTCCTGCTTCCTATTATCTTTTCTTTTGCTATGGGTGTTCTTCTTACTTGTTTTAGCGACAGTGGCGCCGTTTGCTATATTTCTATCTTTAGATGCATTACTTTGACTTTTATTAGCGCTATCCGTTATTGTGTTCATAAACTTTCTAATCGAGTCAGTGGAATAGCGATATTTGAACATTGATGAGATTTGCTTGTGTGTTATTGGCAAGTTTTGTTGAGTGACTACATTGCTCCATGCGTATTGTAATCTTTCATCACTAATGAAGTTTCTGAGTATATTGTTCCATAACTTCTTCTCGTTAATATTGATATCGCCAGTGGTATGTAGGTTGTGGATATTGATCCATTCCCAGCCAAGCTCGAGCAGAGGCTGTAGCACCTGGTAATAGAATCTCACCACCTGGACTTCATCTTCGTTGAGTCTGCCGATATCGATCTCGATGCAAAATACACTTTGTGAGACGGGCACTTTCTGTGTGGATACGATGGCTTTGATAACATGAAAATTCACGAACTCCTCGGAAGTGTGAGTCGACTGAACGTTGCTGCGGAAGCGGACAGGCGCTATGGGCAGGCTCTCTGTCGCGACCGTTGGTCGAAAAGCATGCTCCTCGTTCATAAGCTCGGCGGTGTCCACCTCGAGTACTCGCTGATAGATGACAAGCGTCTTGTCAGCGCTGATTTTCACTAGTGACGGTGTATAGGTAGCATCTGGCATATTGATGACTCCAACGATAGGCAAAGGGGGGCCGAGACGTATGAGAGAATCATTCGTCGAGTTCATGTCCAGCAAACGCGAGTAACTTTGAGTAGTGATGATCAGTCGAGTAATACACCCGACCTGTAGAACGATATCTCTGAGAGTACTACCTCCTGATATGTCTAATCTGAATCAATGTGTACTAATAGCATAACTCAAGTAGCAAGAATCTACTGCATCAGTTAACCGTCAAAATCGACCGTTTCGCGAGCATTAGGGCTTTTTAGCGTCAATATTGGTAGTGATTTTTTATTATGACTTTGCGTTTGATTGCTTTTTCTCAATTCATCGATTATTGAACGGTAATGTACTGTTCGTGTTTATCAAAAGTCATTGGCACTGTTTTCGAAGGGGTCTGCGACCCGAATATACTCCGTCAAGGTGCTGAGATGCCTGTGACCTGTTACGCGTTGTATCTGCTCCAGGCTCTTCCCCCGCAGATGAGCTTCAGTGATCAGGCCAGCACGCATGCTATGTGTGCTGAATCCCCGTGAAGCCAGGTTTGACCGCTCAAGCCCTCTGATCAACGCATTCTGAAATGCAGTTCGAGAGAGTTTCGAGCCTCCTGGCCTGCCGCCCAGCGAGACGCTGCGAAATACCGCACCTCTCTGGATATGGGCGGCTTCTAGCCAGCGATACAGGAGATTGACTGGGCAGTAGGGGAGCGAGGTATCCGCATGGTGAATGGCTTTGACTTCATGTCGTCCTTCTTGATTGGTCTTGCTGCGGGCGAGCCTGACCAACACGCCTCGTGTATCCCATGTGAGGTGCTCGACACGAAGGTTGAGGACTTCGCTGTAACGAAATGCTCCATAGAACGTCAGGCAGAACATGGCGGCGTCGCGCAGATCTCGCAACTCGCTCAAATTCAGGCTATTCAGCAGCTGATGCAGATCGTCTCTCATCAAGGCTGGTGCACGTTTCACCGGCACTTCATTGAGGCGTGCACAGCCGCGCATGACCCCCTTGATCATTTGCTCATTGCCCAAGGTGGGGCAATTCATGACAAGGTGCCAACGCCGTAACGAGCACAGCTGCCGCTTGAGCGTATTCGGTTTATAGCCGTCCTCGAAACACCGGGTGAGATAGTTGGCTATCTCCGTGTCGGTGCTGGGGAGGGTGCCGCCACGTCTGAGAAACATCCGTATGTCGCTTTGGAAGGCTCGGATGGTACTCGGTGCAAGGCTTGCCATTATCAGCTTTCGTGCCGAGACCGTCAGGCAAAGTCCCGGCAGAGAGTCCTGGTTTCCCTGATAGGGGATCACTTGCATTGCCTGATGTCTTCGTCTTTGAGGCGGGTGAATGCCTGTCGGTGGTCTGGACACCATGAGGGATCTCCATCGATGTCGAAAAGTTGGAATGATGGCCGACATGCGCTTGTGAGGCGGCCAACCAATTTCACGCTATCACTCTTCGTAAATCAGCCAACCCGAAATGCATGCCTCAGAAGGCATGGAAAGTCGAGAGTCACGCATGCTTAGGGTTATTGGAGGGATACCACTAGCAAGTGCATGATATGTGAGTGTTATCTCTGGGATGAGGTTGAAGAAAAGTGAAATCATCTGCCTGGTCGTGCAGGCGGTGCAGCCGAATCGCTGCCTGTGGTCAGAGCGATACCAGGCGCGCCAAGAAGGCGTTGGAGAACGCCACATCATTTGCCAGATCGAGAGTCATCTCTCGTATTCCCTCTGATAGGCTCACACACTCACTCATGGGGGCCTGAGCATGTGGCGCGCCATGCATTTCAATCGTGGGGAGTTCTCCGCTCGTGCCAGGGTCGTTGGAGGCTATCGAATCTGTGGCTGGATAGACGATTGGGGCGGGTGTTGTCGGGGAAGAGAAGGGATCCAGTTGGATCGCAGCATGCTCGTCGGGTAAGTCGTCAAACAGCCGGTAGGCGTAGTGCCGTAACGTGCTTTCGTTGAGTGCATAGAAATAGCACGCATCATCTTGTGCATGTCGACGCCGTATGATTCGGCCTAGCACCTGACGAAAATACTGTTCGGTCCTGACGTGGCTGAGGTAGCAACATACCTGCAAGCGGGGAATGTCGATCCCTTCACTGACCATGTTGACGGAGACAATCCACGAGGTATGGCCGTAGCGAAAGGCCTCAAGTCGTGCGTGCGCCCCTTCCGTCTGGCTGGTTACCAGACACACCGTCTGTCCCATCTGTTTCAGACAATCAGCGATGTCTTCCGCATGGGAAATGTTGGATGCCACCACCAATCCTGCGGCGGTCGGGTCTTTCTCCTGAAGCTGTCGCAAGCGTTGGCAGCTGACGTCCAGCAAATGCTGCTGAGGCCCCGGGTGACGCAGCAAGGCGGCGTAATGCACCCCTGGATGACGCAACAGGGCTGGGATGCTTTGGTAATACAGTGTCTCACGCTGCGCCTGCTGTTCTGCCACCAGACGTATGTCGTCATTATCTATCAGGTATATCTGGGGAGTACGGCAGACATCATCCTGGATGGCATCACGCAGGGGATAAGTGAAGTCTGGGATCAGCGCGAGGCGGTCACTGTCCGCCGATGGCAGGGTTGGCGCCGATGGCTCGGACGCTGAGGCGTCTTCATGGCTCGGTGCCATATAACGCAGCATCGGAAGGCAACTGCCATCAGTGCGCCAAGGAGTGCCTGACAAGGCGAGCGTAAAGCGAACATCGCGCTCCAATGCCAAGAGTGCCAATCCCCATTGATTGGCGCCGGTGGCTGCCGAGCTGGTGTAGGCGTTTTTTGCGGCGCATGCTGTCGCGCCGGCGGCATGGTGGCTTTCGTCCCAGACCAGCAGGACACGCCCTTGGCGACAGAGTTGCTTGAGATCCTCCAGGCGGAAGCTGAGCGCTTGATAGGTCAGCGCAATACCGATGTCCCCCAGCCTGCCCTGCATGGGCCGCCCCAGAATTTGCGAAAACGTCTCGCGTGCACGCTCCACCACGGCAGAGGTGGGGCCGAGATAGATGACGTGATCAATGCTCCCGTTGAGAATCAGTTCCTCAGTTAGAACGGCTGCCATCAGCATCTTGCCCGCACCCGGGGTGGCCTGGCACAGGAAATGGGGCTGCTGATCCGAAAGCCGTTGAAGCGCTGTCTCAATACAACGCGCTTGCCAAGCTCTGAGTGTCTGGCTTGTCAGAGAGGGCAGTAATCGATTGATCTGACGCGGCGTCATGAGGCACCTCCAGCATGGCGTTTTGCAGAGAGCGCCAGCACGGCGGCCAGTTGTCCCTGGAGTTCACAGGCGCGCTGAATCGCATCCTCCTGAAGTGGAGCGATGTCGGGTTTCGCCTCCGGATAGTCCTTTGCCAGCTGATAGAGGTGCTCGGCTTCCGCCTTCGCGGCCCGCATAGATTTTTTCAAGGCTCGACGTTGTTCCTGCAGTGCTTTATCGAGCGGTAGATGCGATGTGCTGTCGGTTTTCGACGTGGCAAGATCCTGTCGATTGCTCGGCAGTGGGATATCCGGTGAGCGCCCCGAAGTGCTATCGATGAGTTGATAGACGCGGCGACGCTTGCCGATGGTGTCGGATTGCACAGCGTGACCATCAATGACCAAGCGATCGATCAGGTCACCGACACGCTGCAGGACAATAATGGGTTTATAGCCCGCCAACTCTGGATGTTTCATCAGCTCGTTGCGGCAGCTGACTTTCGTGAAATGAGTCGGTTTATCCTTCAAGGCTTTCAGCCACTGCTGGAAGTGCTGTTTGATCAACTGTCCTCGTCGATAAGCTGCTGCAGTCGAGGAGTCTTGGAATGTGGGAGAGCTTGAGGTGTGAGGAGAAGTAGAGCTGTGCTGATTCTCTGAGGTGGTGGTAGAAGACGAGTCGTGTGACGCTGAAGCCTCAGGCATCTTGGAAGACTCGGCTATTGCCTTGCCCGTAACAGAGGGCATATGAGGAGTAGATGAGGCTGCTGGGATGGTGTGAGAAGAATTCGAGGTCATGACAGCACCTCGCTGCAGTCGCCAGCGATACGTGCGCGACAGCCTTGGGAAGGGGGATCGGGATAGCCGCCATAGGGGGTGGGTAGATCGGGGCTACGCGGGGATGCCGTAGTCTGAATGACCATGGTTGAAGCTCCTTTGTGTTGGAGCCGCTCCCGCTGTCGCCAAACAGTGATGGGGGCGGCCGTACACGGGTTGGCGAACCGGCCACAAAGGACACCGGCAGACCCGAGGGTCTCCCGCGCACGACCGCCATAACGCATGGCAGGCACAAAAAAAGCGCCAACCATGGTCTGGGCGCTTGTGCGCCTTTGTGGTTTCGAGTCGCCAAACCCGATCGGGGATTTTGCCCCGATTCTCAAAATTTAGCAGATGGTCGATGGGAGGTAAATATCACTTGTTCGATTTGTCACTGATAATCGGTCTGACACCCCGACGAGAATGGAAGATCATCGGTTAACAAGAGGATCTCTGAAGTGCCCAGTGCACTTGAACCCCTTCACGCTTCCAGCATGGGGTTGGCGCGATAACGTAACAGCGTCACCGACGGCCGCTCGCCAAACAGATGACGATAATCCTGCGCGAATTTTCCCAGGTGATAGAACCCCCAGTCATTGGCAATCTGGCTCACCGTACTGGTGCTGTCCGGGTCACATAGCCGACGTCGTACATGGTTGAGGCGGTTCAGGCGAATGAAGTGCATCGGGCTGATACCGAGAATGCTGACGAAGCTGTTGTGAAGCGTGCGCTGGCTGACATGGGCGATGTCACACAGGGTGTCGATGCTGATGGGGGCAGAAGCACTGCCATTCACGTAGTCACGTATCTTCGCGACGACTTGACGCCGGTGGTGATAGCTAGGGTAGCGCTCAGGGAGAGGGGTCTTTTCGTGCAGGATGGTGTTGATTGCCAGAGATAGAATGTCCTGGTGGACCTGCACCTCGAACGCCGCACTTTGACGCTTGAGCAGGCATTCCATCAGGAAGGTGGCGGCCTGCCGAGTCTTGGATGATACCTCCAGACGCATCACCTGTTGTGGGTCTGCCTCCAGCAATGCCAGTGCCGACTCTCCCGCGACGTTCACCAGCCAGTCCCGCCGGATCACCAGACTATAGATCGCGAAGTCATCAGGCGTGGTCAGTTCAAAGTCATGGTCTCCCGGCTGACACATGATGTCCTGCGTTTGCAGAGAGTAGCCATTGATACGGCAAGGCACCCGAGCTGCCGGGATGCCCAGCCACAGCGAATCCGGCCAGACATGACATTGCTGCCCGAGCGCATGACTGGTGTATTCCTTGAATACCTGCATGTGAGGCAGGTGAAGCTCATCGATACGGCCATAGAATCTCCCCTCGCCGTATTGATCATATTCCTGTGACCAATCGGTCAGGTTGCCGGCCTGTTCATTGACGTCCCATGCCTCCCGCGTGCACTTGCCTGGTGCGAGTGAATCTTTCCTGTACTTCCTTGTGGCATCGCCTGCGCCTGCTAGTGACACATATTGTGGCATATCGCGTGTAACTCATTGGTTTCCATGGTTAAGCAAGGTTTGCCAGATGCTGATAACGCTCTCCCTTGCTGTGTCGTTAGTCTGGACATGCAACTTTCGCGCACATCTTCAAAGAGGGAGCGGGGTTTCGGAATATCGATTCGCACACCCATGCCTGTTTCTTCCGCGAAGTGGCACCGAGACCACAAGGTCAAGAATCGCCGAGGAGGGCATGGCTTCGACCACGAGGCCGCCCTTCATGTGACATCGCGAGGCAGTGAGTATTTCGCAGCGTCCCGGCCTTTCTGATGTCAGCGAGGTAGTGAGATGTATACGGACACTCTTACAAATCAAATAAAAATCGAGTTGGCACGCTGTCTGGAGAAATGGGGCCTATCGAAACAGGCTCAGGTCTCGCTCCTGACCCTGTCGGAGAACGCGACCTTCATCGCTGAGGAGAGTGCGACAGGTCGCAAGATCATCATTCGTGTCCATCGGCCGGACTACCACTGCCGAGAAGAGATCGAGTCTGAATTGGCCTGGATACGCGCTATTCGGGTGACCACCGAGGTCAACACGCCAGCCCCTTTGCCGACTAAGACGGGGAGCCCTGTGCTGAGCATTTCCGTGGGCGAGCTGACATTACTGGTGGTGGCCTTTGAGCATGCAGCGGGGGCTGAGCCAGATATCGGTGACGGCTTGCCGGAATGGTTCGAGCGTCTCGGGGCTGTCACTGCGACCTTGCATGCGCACAGTCGTCGTTGGCAGTTGCCAGAAGGGTTCGTGCGCAAGCATTGGAATCTCGAGACGATGATCTCTGCGCAAGGGCTATGGGGGGATTGGCGTAATGCCCCCGGCATGACGATGAGCGAGGCTCACACCATCAGTGAGGCCATCCCCTATATCAAGTCAGAGATCGCGTTATACGGCACGGCACCCCATCGCTATGGCCTGGTGCATGCCGACCTGAGGCTGACCAACCTGTTGGTGTCGGGAGAGGGCATGTCGATCATCGACTTCGATGATTGTGGCTTCTGCTGGTATGCCTATGACTTCGCTGCCGCCATCAGCTTTCATGAGACAGACCCCTGTGTTCCGCAATTGCGGGACGCCTGGCTCAAGGGCTATCGCTCGGTTGCTGAATTCTCGGCAGCGGATGAGGCGATGCTCGACACCTTCATTCTGATTCGCCGCATCTTGCTATGTGCCTGGTTGGCAACCCATCAGGAGAGCCAGGAAGGCCAGGCGTTGGGCAGTGACTTCAGCCGCGATACCGCGGTGATGGCACAGCGCTATATGACACAACGTGGCCATCCGGTACGCGATGGCTATCTACCTGATGATCTGCAACGACACCACAATGTGAGGATGGCGTGATGGAAAAGGTACGCGGGATTCTGGATCAGAACGCCTTCAGCATGGCGCACATCGACAAGGCAGATGCGCGAATCGGCGCACTGGTACGCAAGCGGCTGGAAACGGTAGGGCCTACGTCCATGCTCTTCTATGAGGAGCCGCTGCACATCGTCCGGGGGGAGCGGGTCTGGTTGTTCGATGATCAAGGCAAGCGCTACCTGGATGTCTATAACAATGTGCCGTCGATCGGCCACTGCCATCCTCGCGTGGTCCAGGCGGTCGCCGAGCAGATGGGGACCCTTAACGTGCACAACCGCTACCTGCACGAAGGTATTCATCGCTATGCAGAGCGCGTATTGGACACGCTGCCGACAGCGCTCAATCGGCTGGTCATGATGTGTACCGGGAGTGAAAGCAACGACATGGCGCTGAGGCTGGCGCGTGGCTGGACGGGCCGGCAGGGTATCATCGTCACCGAGGCGGCCTATCACGGCAACACGGCGGCCGTGACCGAGGTGTCACCGTCTTCCTACAAGCAGGGCACGCCACCGGATCATGTCCATATCCTGCCGATTTCCGAGATGTCCCAGCAATCGGACCCCGCAGCCTGGCTCACTGAGCAGGTACGGCATGGTATTGAGCAGCTGGATGCTCGGGGCTACGGATGTGCGGCCTTGCTGGTGGACTCGATCTTTTCCAGCGATGGCATCTACGCGGACCCCGACGGTTTTCTAAAGCCCGCGGTCGAGATGCTGCAGGCACAGGGAGGGCTATTCATCGCTGATGAGGTCCAGCCCGGCTTCGGGCGCACGGGGCAGGGGATGTGGGGCTTCTCGCGCCACGGCGTGAGGCCGGATGTGGTGACCATGGGCAAACCGATGGGCAATGGCTTCCCGATGTCCGGGCTGGCGGCACGTGAGGAGTTGCTGGCGGTGCTGAACGCCGATGTGGGCTACTTCAATACCTTCGGCGGCTCACCGGTGGCCGTGGCGGCGGGCACGGCGGTGCTGGACGTGATCGCCGAGGAAGACCTGATGGCCAATGCCACACGTCAAGGCGAGTACTTCAAGCGACAGCTCCAAGATATTCAGGCACGTTTCGAGGAGGTGAGCGATGTACGAGGCGCCGGGCTGTTCCTGGGATTGGATCTCTGTGACCCGACGCGTGACGGAGCGCCGGACGCCCAGCGCACCACGGCGTTGATCAACGACCTCAAGCGCAATGGCGTCTTGATCGGCGGGGCCGGCAAGTCCGGCAGTACCTTGAAGATTCGCCCGCCACTGTGCATCGAACGCTCGGAAGCCGACCTCTTCCTGGACAGGTTTGAGCAATCCTTGAGAACGACTTCCAGGTAACCCACTCGCAATACGTCATGGATCATCGGTGAATAACTCCGCTTCGGTGCGGCAGGTTGCAATTGATAAGCAGGGTATTGCACTGGCTCGTGAGCTAATGGCTTATGATGTAATTGCTGCAGGCGTCTGGCGAGACTTTTCGATGAGGTGATATGCGCTTCTTCCTTGGCCTATTACGTGATTCATCGGCCTGGGGGCAACGCTTGCCAAGGTGCAAGCCTTCCGCGAGCGGTTGCTGGAGGAAAGTGGCAGCGAGTCTCGTGGATCTGATGGAAGCTGCTGATGAAGACACCGGCCCGTCATGACTGACGTCTTGTTTTAAAACCATGAGCTGCAACGCATCAAGGGGAGCCTCGGCTCCCCTTGATGCGTAAGCATGAGTGGATCTAGTCGAGGGTCAGAAGTCCATGGTCAGCCCAAGGTTCAACCGGCGGCCATCCAGCACCACGCCGTAGGTGTCATTGGTGACTTCCTTGTCAGCGATGTTGTAGAGGCCAGCCTTGACGCGAGCGCTCTCGTTCAAGGCATAGACGACACCCACATCGAAGAAGGTATAGCTCGGCGTGCCTTCGCTCATGCTGGTACGTGACAGGTAATCACTGGTTTCGCCACGGTAGTTCCCCTGTGCCCACAGGTTGAGGTCGTGAGTAGCCTGCCAGTCGAGTGCCACGTTGAGCATATGTTCCGGGACCTTGTTCAAGGGCTCGCCCTTGAATTCACCACTTTTCTGCTCGGAGTCGGTGTAGGTGTAACTGGAACTCAGGTTCACGCTTGGCGTGATGGCATAGTCCAGTGACAGCTCGATACCCTGCATGACAGCTTCGTCGATGTTGCGGTAGGTGCTGACGAAATAGTAATCAGTGCCGGCATAGCTGCACTCGCGGAAGGCGGGATCGGAGAAACCTTCATCCAGGCCCTGGCAGAGGCGGTCTTCGGAGATCTTGTCCTTGAACTGGGTGTAGAACAGGGTGGCGCCGGCGCTGAGCGTGCCTGACTGGTTCTGGAAGACGGTGCCCAGCTCATAATTGGTACTGGTTTCCGGATCCAGCTCCTCGTTACCGATGATGACAGCGCTGCCCCGACCGGTTAGACGACCGAAGCCCTCTGTCGCAGCGGATAGACTCGGTTGGCTGTAGCCCGTGGAGACCCCGCCCTTGAGTGTCCATTGCGGATCAAGGTGATAATTGGCGTAGACGCGCGGCGAGAGATGTCCGCCAAACAGCTCGTCATCGTCGTAGCGCAAGCCGGTGGTGACGTTGAGGTCCTCGGTCAGACTCCATTCCATCTCGACGAATAGCGCCGCGATCCAGCGATCGACGTTATCGACGGCCCCCGGGACATTCGAATCCAGCAAACCATTGGTCTCATCGGTCAGCTGCTCGAATTTGTACTGACCGCCGAAGGTCAGCATATGGTCGCCCCAGAAGTACGTGGTCTGGTTGTTGAGCGTGGTGACTTCTTCGCGTTTCTCATCATCGGAATCCAGCACGTTCTCCGAGATGTCGTGCTGCAGATAGGTGTCCGTGAGGAAGCTGCCGTAACTTCCCTTGTGGCCAAGGGTATAGACATCCTTGTCGTAGCGATAACGACTGGTTTCGGAATCATCTGCGATGCTCACGCCAGCATTGTGAGTGTATTCTTTCTTGGAGGCGGTATAGCCGAGCGTGAACGCATTGTCCTCATCTGGTGTCAGCGTGAACTCGGCACCTCCTTGACGTGTGTCGCTGTCGGGCATGCTTTCAGCATTGTCGCTACCGCCCTGGTAATCGCTCTCTTCATAACCGGTCCAGTTTCCGTGGACCTTGAGACCGAGCAGGCCTTCGATGAGCGGCCCGCTGGTATAGAAGCTCAGTTGCTGCCCGTCATTGCTGATGTCGTTGAGCGAATGGGTGTATTCCGTCGTGACAGACCCCGACCAATCATCCGCCACTTTTTTTGTGATGATGTTGATGACGCCGCCCATGGCTTGTGAGCCGTACAGCGATGACATCGGTCCGCGAATCACTTCCACTCGCTCGATCATCGAGATTGGGGGGAGGCCAATCTGCTTGCCTTCATCATTGCCATTGGTATTGACGGAGCGGCCAGCCGAGAGAGGGCGGCCATCGATCATGTAAAGCGTGTAGCTGTTGTCCATCCCTCGAATACTGATGTCCTGAGAATTCCCGCCCCCCGTGACATAGACGCCAGGCACATTATCCATGGCATCTGTGATGTCCGTGTACGACTGCTTGTTGAGCTGCTCGCCGGTAATGACCGAGATACTGGCAGGGGCATCCGAGATCACCTGTTCGTAGCCGGAAGCTGTCACCACCACAGGTTCCAACTGGCTGGAGTCGTCAGCCTGTACGCCAGCAGGTAGGCAAGCGGCGGCGATACCGATAGCCAAGGCCGATCGAGCAAAGGGGAGTGCGGGGACTGTCATGTTCCTGGATCCTTGAGGTCGCGATTATGTCGTTATTGAGCCACGAGTTTTTTAGGGTTGTGGGCCACTGAGTGCTCTGTTGACGTCGACTTCGGGTTGGGAATACGACAGGCATCATCGCATCAGTGTCGATCTTTTTTTCGTGTTTAAGAAAACAAATGATAAACATTCGTATTTTTTAGTTTAGGTGTGTTTCTTTGTTGACAGAGTTGCGTTCTACGCAACCCTTGGTGATGGCATGGAGTCGTTCGTAAATTGCGGGTTATGCAACGCACAGTTGCATGATTTTGAGGAAATAGTCGTGCTAGGATCGCAAACACAAATGATATTAATTATTATTCAATAAAGGGAATGTCGATGAACGTCACTGGGCTCACCTTGTCTGTCTCTACTCTGTTGTTGGCTGCTTTACCCTTGAGTGCACAGGCACACGAAGTCGCCGGGGGAGAGCATGGCCCTTCCGTCGTGAGTCTGGACTGGGGCGCTGCCGATACGCTGGATGAGCTGGGCTTGGCCGAGCATCTCGTCGGGGTTCCACATCAGTCTGCACCCGCCTATGTGTCGCATTTGATCAAAGATCGAGCAGATGTCGGCGGACTCAAGGAGCCTGATGTCGAGGCGATCGCGGGATTGGAGCCGGACCTGATTCTGGTCACCGGCCGTCAGTCTGGATCGCTTGAGGCGCTCAAGGCTGTGGCGGAGACGCGTGATGTCACTCTCGAAGAAGGCAATTACTTCGAAGCATTTAGTGACAAGGTGCTGAGCCTGGCGTCCCCGTATCATGCTGAGGAAAAGGCGCACGATCATCTTGCAGCGCTTGAGTCTGCAATCGATACGGCACGGGAGGGGCTCGTTAACGATCTTCGAGTGCTGGTCGTGACTCACAATGACGGTCGCTATGCTTTGCGTAACGAGCCGGTAGTGACTGAGCTGCTGCAGATCGAACAGCCGGCGTTGCCGGATTCCGTGGAGCCGGTCAGCCGTGGTGCGCGTACTTTCTACCCGCTGACGCCAGCGAATATTGCCGAGATGGCGCCGAATGCTCTTTATGTGGTCGATCGCAGTGCTGCCATTGGCCAGACCCCGATGGATGCTGACGCGCTTGAGGCCGCGCTGGCCGATGCTGGCGGCGCGGACATTGGTGTCACCGTGCTATCCCCGGGGCTTTGGTATCTCTCCGGCAATGGCTTGCAGAGTGTACGTGCTCAGATGAATGAAGTTCTCGAAGGGCTGTAAAGGCCGGGGCACACGGTTTCTTGTCAGACACACGAAGGCCAGGCATCTGCCTGGCCTTCGTGTGTCTGCCGGGTGTGCATCAGGTGATGTCGTCTGATCAGAGGCTTCAGCGTTGCTTGAGCTGATCGCGCAGGCCCGTCGGGACCTGCTTGATGATCAGACGGTCACTCGCTTCATCGTATTCCACCGAGTCGCCCAGCAGGTGCGAATCAAAGCTGATCGAGACGCCCGCGGCGCGCCCGGTGAAACGCTTGAACTGGTTGAGCGTCTTCTTGTCCGGCGGGATTTCCGGTGACAGCCCATAGTCGCTGTTGCGAATGTGGTCGTAGAAGGCCTGCGGGTGCTCTTCATCGATCAGCTCAGACAACTGATCCAGCGTGATTGGCTCGCCGAGCTTGGCCTGATCAGTGGCGTAGTCGACCAGGGTATCGGTTTTCTCGCGACTGGCCTCCTCGGCCATGTCTTCCTTCTCGACGTAGTCGCTGAAGGCCTTGAGCAGGGTGCGGGTTTCCTGACCGGCATCCCGCTGCTCCTGTGCGCCCAGCGTTTCGGCGAAGGCCTCGGCGAGCTTGGTGCGTCCGCGATCGCGCGCCCAGGACAGATAGGGGTGAGACGTCGAGCTGCCTTGCCATTGACTGATATCCAGTCGTGCGGCCAGCGACATCTGGGTCATGTTGAGCTGTCGGGCGGGGGTTACCGCGAGGGACTCGTCGATCGCGAAGCCGTCACGATGGTGCAGCAACGCCATGAACAGGTGACGCGTCTCGCCCTGTTGGTGATCCACCACCAGCAGATGACCGCCTGTCGGGAGGTTGTCATCGATCAACGGCATGAGTCGACCGGCAAGCGTCTGGGTCAGGCTCGCGAAATCGCTATCACCTGCGAGGAAAGACGCCAGCTCGGCGGGGAAGGCGGCAGGTGCGTCTTCATTGAAACGGCCCCAGTTCTTGGCCTTGCCGTGGTAGGCATCATTGAGCCCGGACACCAGATCCTCCAGTGCATCGGATGCCGGCAGGGCAGTGGCGGCAGGCACCAGCTGGGCCGGCGTCTCGCTATTGCCCTTGTCGATACGGTGAATGATGCTGTGCAGGATCGGCATGGAAACCTCCCTCGGCTGCGATGAACGGGCTGGGGATGATACCTGCCACGCCCCATAGCGTCACTCCTGGCGACACCTCCTCACGGACAGGTCTCGCCCTGGATCAGCTGTGTCGAGAGCCGGTGTGATGACGCGGGCTCCAGCCCCAGAATCATTCGCGCGGCAAGGCGGCCTTTCTCGGTACTGTCCTGGTGGACGGTGGTCAGGCGCGGTGACCGATATTGTCCTTCCTCGATGCCATCGAAGCCGGTGATACGCAGATCCTCGGGAATTCGGATGCCACGTTGTTCGGCCAGGGTCACGGCGGTCAGAGCAATACGGTCTGACATGCACAGCAGGAGGTCTGGCCGCTCGCCGGCCGGCAGGTCGAGTATCTCTGCCAGCACCGGCGCGCAGACCTCATAGGTGTTTTCCTCGATGTTCCACATCGCGACGTCTTCCAAAGCCACCTCTCGCTCAGTCAGGGCGCGATGAAAACCTGCCAGACGTGAGCGGGTGATTGTCTGACCCGTCGGAATCAGCGCGTGGGCATCGGTGATGGGGCCATTGCAGGGCGTGTCGGTCAGGCGCAGGTTGACGATGCCGATACGACTGGCGGGTGTCTGCAAGGCATGTTGCGCGATGGCGTAGCAGGCGGGCTCATCATCCACATGGATGGCGGGGTGATCGCCCAGATCGAAGTCGACGGCCACGATAGGCTTGTGACCCGCACTCTGGAGTTCTTCCACCAGCGCCATGCTGGCCATCAGCCCGTAGACGATGAAGCCATCGGCGATGCTGGAAGACCCGGGCACCTGGGAGGCATTCTGGCGGCCTGAAAGCAGCAGTAGGGTATGGCCGTGAGCATCCAGCACTTCCGCGATGCCCGACAGCAGTTCGCTGGCGACGGCGTCCTTGAGGCTGTAGGTCAGCGTCTCCGCGAGTACCACGGCGATGATCCGTGAGCGCCCCGTGCGCAGACTGCGCGCCTTGGCGTCCGGGCCACGGTAGCCAAGGCGTCTGGCCTCCTCGAGCACCCGCTCGCGCAATGCTGGCGAGAGCTGGTCGGGGCGGTTGAAGGCGTTGGAGACGCTGGCGGTGGAGACGCCGAGTTGTGCGGCTAGCTCCTTGAGAGTGATGCGGCGAGGCGATGACACAGGCGTCGGGTTCCTGAAGATGAAAAGCTTGAACGATTAAGTGCAGAGATAGCATATCGCCACGTACCAGAAATGCCCAGAAAGTGAGGGAGTTGGTCGAACGAGCGGTCAACTGCGCACAAGGCGTCCAGCCGGGCAACGCCTGCTAGCGGTCCTGCTCTTGTGAGGTATCGGCTGGCACGACCAGCCAGGCTGCCATCCCCGGCGCCAGGCTCAATTGGCCTGCTTCAAGCGAGGGCGTTGCCATGCCGGGCAACGAGACGACCTCTATCGGGTCATGATGCTGGTCATGAGGCATTCGCGAGCCCAGCAGGGCAGGCAGGTCGAGCATGACGGGGGCGTTGTCGTGTTCCGGGTCGTGATCTGTCTCGTGTTCCAGATTGGCCAGGCACACCATCTGCTGGTGAGGGGTGTGGCGTATCACGCCAAAGACTCCCTTCGGCAGCACGGAAGGAGAGATGAGTGTCTGTTGCCCCGTCTTCAGCGTCGCATTCTCACGTCGCAGTTCCAGCAGCTTGCGAACGCGATTCAGCAGGCTCTCGGGCGCCTCTTGTTGCAGCGAGACCGCCTGTGACTGATGAGGGGCATGGACGGGAAGCCAGGGCGACAGAGAGTCGGCGCAGAAACCACCATTGCGTTGAGGCTCCCACACCATGGGCGTGCGACAGCCATCGCGTCCCTTGACCTCGGGCCATAGCGCGATTCCGAAGGGGTCCTGCAGCTCGGCGTAGCTCAGCTCCGCTTCCTCGAATCCAAGCTCTTCGCCCTGATAGAGGCAGAGGCTGCCCCGCAATGAGCAGAGTACCGTCAGAGCCAGCAAGGCGCGTGCGCTCCCCCAGCGGCTGGCACTGCGCGGAACATCATGATTGGACAATGCCCAGCACGGCCAGGCGTCTTCGCCATGCTCGGCAAAGCGTGCCAGAACGGCGTGCAAGTCCACGGCATCGCCCGTGCTGTTGAGCAGGTCGAAGGTGTAGGCCATATGCAGGCGGTGCTGGCCCGCGGTGTAGGCTGCCATGGCGGGAAGCGGGTCGCTGCCTCCAACCTCGCCGACGCTGGTGGCGCCGGGGTATTCCTCCAGCAGGGCACGAATCTCTTCCAGATAGTCGAGATTCTCTGGCTGATCCGCATTGTGTTTCAGCAGTTGATAGCTGCGGGGATGCCCACGGCTACGGTAGTCGTCCGAGGACGGCGGATTGTCCGTCAGCGCCTGGTCATGGAAATAGAAGTTGGCGGTGTCGAAGCGGAACCCGTCGACGCCCAGCTCCAGCCAGAAGCGCAGATTGTCGAGCTGTGCCTGACGCACCTCCGGATGATGAAAGTTCAGGTCCGGCTGGCTGGCGAGAAAGTTGTGCAGATAATACTGGCAGCGCCGTGAATCGAAGGTCCAGGCCGGGCCACCGAAGGCGGCTAACCAGTTGTTGGGCGCACCGCCGTCCGGGCGCGGGTCCGCCCAGACATACCAGTCAGCCTTGGCATTGTCCCGGGATTGGCGACTTTCCCGGAACCACGCATGCTGATCGGAGCTGTGTGACAGCACCTGATCAATGATGACGCCCAGCCCGAGCTCATGTGCGCGGGCGACGAGCCGCGAGAAGTCCTCCAGAGTGCCGAACAGGGGATCGATGTCACGGTAGTCCGAGACGTCATAGCCGAAGTCCTGCATGGGCGAGGTGAAGATGGGGGAGACCCAGATGGCGTCCACCCCCAGGGTCGCGAGGTAGTCCAGACGTTGGATGATGCCGGCAATATCGCCGACACCATCGCCATTGGCGTCCATGAAGCTGCGCGGATAGATCTGATAGAGCGTTGCGCCGCGCCACCAGTCGTGTGCGGCATGGCGATGAAGTTGGGTAGATGTCATTGCACGATCCTTGTTGTCGAGGCGGCAGGGGTCACGGGCATGCTAGAGCGCCGGAAAGGCCCCGCGTCTCTGCGCGAGACCTTCCGGGCGTCATCAGTCTGCAGGCGCAAGGCCTGGCGGGGTGAGGCCGTTGGCGTTACCAGCCGCGGCGTCCGATGCGGGTGAGTTCTCTCCCGAGCGCTTCCACCGCCTGAGCACCGGTCTCCTCGCCCGACAGCACCTGATGGGTGCGGTTGAAGAAGGCATTGGAGACGCGAGCGTAGGCATCGCCCGTCACCGAGGCCGGGCGCGCGACGCCGGTTCTGAGCGCTTCATAGAGCTCCCCCATCGAGGGGTTGCTCGCCAGCACCTCGTCATCCTGATAGAGGTGTTCGATGGTGGGGTTGCGCCCCATCTTCATGGCATGGGCCTTTTGCTGCGGGGCGGCGGTGATGTAGGCGACCAGCTCCGCTGCGGCCTGTGGGTGCTCCGAGTAGCGTGATACCGCAAGATTCCAACCGCCCAGGGTTGCGCGTGACTCGCCCTGCGGGCCATGCGGGAGGGGGGCCATGCCGACCTTGCCTGCCACCGGACTGCCCTCGGCCTGGCTGAGCTTCCAGACATAGGGCCAGTTGCGCAGGAACAGCGCATTGCCCGACTGGAACAACCCACGTGACTCCTCCTCGGTATGATTCAGCGCACCTTCCGGAGCGATGCTGCCGATCCAGGAGGCGGCAAGATCGAGTGCCTCGGCGGCGCGCGAGTTGTCGATGGTGACCTCACCGGCATCATCCACCAGGGTGCCGCCGCCCTGGCTTGCGACCCACTCCAGTGCGTTGCAGGTCAGCCCCTCGTAGGCGCGCCCCTGGAAGCTGTATCCCCAGAAATCGGCATTGCCGGCGTCACGTTCCGCCGCCTGGATCGTGCGCGCCGTCTCGGTGAGTTGCTGCCAGGTCTCCGGCACCTGCTGGTCGTATTTTTCCAGCAGGTCCTTGCGGTAATAGAGCACGCCTGCGTCGGTGTACCAGGGCATGGCCACCAGACGTCCCTCTACGGTGCCGTTGTCGACCAGCGCGGGGAAGAAGCCCTCGGTGGCGTCGTCGGGCAGATAGCGGGAAAGGTCGACCAGGTGATCGTCGAGCAGCCCTGGCCACGCCATGTCGACGATCAGCACGTCGATGTCACTGGAGCCGCTGCTCAGCAGCTGCTGATACAGCGAGAGCTTCTCGGTGGTGTCGTTGGGAGTGGAGATCACATTGACACGATTGCCGGATTGCTCAGCCCATTGCTGGGCGAGCTCCGGGCACATGTCGGAATCTCCGCCAGGGCCACAGGCAATCGTGACCTCGGTGGCCAGTGCGAGGGGTGCCGTCAATGAGGCCCCGCTCAACAACAGGGCACCGGCGCTACCCTTGAGGGTCGTGAGCATCCGTTGGCGTGGGGTGCTGATAACAGAAGGCATGGCGTGCGACTCCATCATTGTGATTGTTGTTGCGGCGTCCGGGATGACCGTCATCCACCGAGCATCCCGTGAAGCATCGAATCTGCCAGGCGTCAGTTGAGGGCGAGCCACATGGCGCTGCCTGGCATCAGCGACAGGGGGTGGTGAGAGGCGTGTGTCGCCGTGACACCGGCGATCTCGAGGGTGGTCCAGGTGGTGATATCTGGCGCCAGTTGACTCGGGTCGATCACGCTCGGCGTATCGCCTGTCCCGAGGTGTGCCAGACACAGCAAGCGTTGCGCTCCATGCTGGCGCACGCTGGCGAAGACGTTGTCCGGGAGCCGCTCGGGGGCAATCAGGGTCTGATCACCCTCGCGCAGCACCTGGCTGGTCCCGCGATAGCGCAGCAGGCGACGTGCTCGCGACAGGAAGCTGTCATCACGGTTTTCCTGCTGCGCCACCGACAATGGCAACTGGCGTGGGGAGACCGGTAACCAGGGCGTGGCCTCAACGCCGGACTTCGTCGCGCAGCGGCTGAACCCACCGTTCAGGCTGTCATCCCAGACCATCGGCGTGCGACAGCCATCGCGGCCCTTGATCTCGGGCCACAGGTTGATGCCGAAGGGGTCCTGCAGGTCCTCGAAGGCCAGCTCCGCTTCGGGAAGCCCCAGTTCTTCTCCCTGATAGAGGCACAGGCTGCCACGCAGCGAACACAACACCGTCAGGGCGAGCAGGGCGCGCGATTCTCCCCAGCTGGTCGCACTGCGTTCCACGTCATGATTGGACAGGGCCCAGCAAGGCCAGGTGTCTTCGCCTTGCTCGGCAAAGCGCGTCAGCACGTCGTAAAGCGCGCGGGCATCGCCATCACTGTTGAGCAGGTCAAAGGTGTAGGCCATGTGCAGGCGGCGTTGGCCGGCGGTATAGGCAGCCATGGTCGGGAGAGGGTCATTGCCGGCGATCTCGCCGACACTGGTGGTGCCCGGGTACTCATCGAGCAGGTCGCGGATGCGCTCCAGATACGCCAGATTCTCCGGTTGCTCGATATTGTGCTGCATCCGCTGATAGCTCTGCGGGTTGCCCGGGTTGACGCCTTCGCGCGCCATCGCCGGGTTGTCGGTCAAGGCGCGGTCATGGAAGTAGTAATTGACGACGTCGAAGCGGAAGCCGTCCACCCCCAGATCCAGCCAGAAGCGCAGGTTGTCCAGCTGCGCCTGGCGCACCTCGGGATGATGGAAATTCAGATCCGGCTGACTGGCCAGGAAGTTGTGCAGATAGTACTGGCGACGCTTGGCATCGAAGCTCCAGGCGCGACCACTGAAGGCTGCCATCCAGTTGTTGGGCGGGTTGCCATCCGGGAGCGGGTCGGCCCAGACATACCAGTCGGCCTTGGCGTTGTGGCGGTCCTGACGGCTTTGCTGGAACCAGACGTGTTGATCGGAGCTGTGAGACAGCACCTGGTCGATGATCACGCGCAACCCCAGCTGGTGGGCTTGCGAGACCAGGTGCTTGAAATCCTCCAGGTGGCCGAACATCGGGTCGACATCCCGATAGTCCGCGACGTCATAGCCGAAATCATTCATCGGCGAGGTGAAGAAGGGGGACAGCCAGATGGCATCCACGCCGAGGCTGGCCACATGGGGCAGGCGCTCGATGATGCCGGCCAGGTCGCCGATGCCGTCGCCGTTGGCATCCATGAAACTGCGGGGGTAGATCTGATAGATCGTGGCACCACGCCACCAGTCGAGGCGTGCGTGAGGATCGAGTTGAGACAGGGTCATCATGACCTCCTTGTGAGTCGCGTGATCGGCAAGCGGGAGATTCAGTGCACCTCGCCAACACAGCGCGCGATGGCAACGCCGTGGGGCGGCAGCGTCAGGCGACCTGCCTGCCAGTGACCATTGATCATGCCGGGGGCATCCTCGAGGGCTTCCGCTCGCCAGGCGGTCTCCAGAGTCAGGGCCTGAGCAGAGAAGTTGAGCGCGATCAGCAACGACTCGCCGCCTGAGAGACGCGTGAAGCAGATGACTTCCTCATGCAGCGAGTGGAAGTGGATCTCTCCTCGGCTGAGGGCGGGGTGACGGCGGCGGAAGGCGAGCAGCTCCCGGCTGGCATTCAACAGCGATGCCGGGTCGTGTTCCTGATGGTCGACGGCCAAGGCATGATGGAAGTCGGGAACCGGCAACCAGGGAGACACGCGAGAGAAGCCCGCATGTGACTCACCGGCCTGCCACGGCATGGGCGTCCGGCAGCCGTCGCGTCCCTTGTAGCGTGGCCAGAAGGTGATGCCGGCGGGGTCCACCAACTGGTCATGGCGTAGCTGGGCTTCACTCAGCCCCAGTTCTTCGCCCTGATACAGACAGACGCTGCCGCGCTGGGTCAGCAGGAAGGCGAGATAGAGGCGCAGGCGCGCCGGCGAGGCTTCGGCGTCCCAGCGCGTTGCCAGACGTGTGACATCGTGATTTCCCAGCGCCCAGCACGGCCAGCCGTCCCCGATCTGCGCTTCCATCGTCTGTAGGGTCGCCAGGAGGTGGCCGGGTGAGGCGTTCTCGGTCAGCAGATCGAAGGAATAGGCCATGTGCAGCCGCTGGTCGCCCCGGGTGTACTCGGCCATGACGCGCAAGGAGTCATCGTCGCCGACCTCGCCAACGCTGGTGGTGCCGGGGTATTCATCGAGCAGACTCCGCAGCCGTTCGAGAACGGCGAGGTTCTCGGGTTGGGTCTTGTCGTGAAGATGTTGTTGATAGCCGTAGGGGTTGTCCGGGCGCACGCCAATGAAGCCCTCGGCGATCTCACGCCGCGGCGGGTTATCCTTTAGCTCACCATGTGTGCAGAAGTTGATGGCGTCCAGGCGGAAACCATCCACCCCCCGCTCCAGCCAGAATCGCACTTCTTCAAGAATGGCCGTCACGACTTCGGGGTGATGGAAGTTGAGGTCCGGCTGCTCGATCAGGAAGTTGTGCAGGTAGTACTGGCAGCGGCGAGTGTCCCATTGCCACGCGGAGCCCCCGAAGATCGATTGCCAGTTGGTGGGCGGTGCGCCATCGGGTCTGGGGTCTGCCCAGACATACCAGTCGGCGCGCGGGTTATCGCGGCTCTGGCGGCTTTCCTCGAACCACGGGTGGGCGTCGGAGGTGTGTGAGAGCACCTGATCGATGATGACTTTCAGGCCGCGCGCATGCGCTGCCTCGACCAGACGGTCGAAGTCCTCCAGGGTGCCGAACATCGGGTCGACATCGCGATAGTCGCTGATGTCATAGCCGAAGTCCTTCATGGGCGAGGTAAAGAAGGGGGATAGCCAGATCGCATCGACATTCAGCGAGGCGATGTAATCCAGGCGCTCGAGGATGCCCGGCAGATCACCGATGCCATCGCCATTGCTGTCCTGAAAGCTGCGCGGGTAGATCTGATAGATGACGGCGCCGCGCCACCAATCGTGGGCCGACACCTGGGTGTCTCGAATCGTGGACATGCGAGTCTCCTGGGCGGGAACCATGGCTCCCGCCCGTGGGGTCCTTGCGGAGAATGAAGCGGTTGGCCTGAGGCGCCGTGAGCAGGCGCTGGACACTCAGTCCTGGCTGCCAGGCCCTCGAGAAAAAGCCCTGCAGAACAGGCCCTGAACGTCAGGCTGCCTGGCGTTGCTGGGTCAGGCTCAGCGCGCGATCCTGGCTGTCGAAGAGATGCACGTGCTCCAGGTCCGGCACCAGCGCGACGCGTTGGCCGATCTTCCACTGACTGGGGGCTTCACTGCGGTGGATCAGCAGGCTGTCGCCGACTTTCGGATCCAGATAGACATAGACTTCGTTGCCCAGGTACTCGACGTTGACGATCTCGAAGGCGTTGTCGCCACGGGCCTCTTCCAGGCAGAGGTGTTCGGGACGAACCCCCAGCATCAGACGGCTACCAACGCGCTCGCTACCGGCATCGCGAGGCAGGCCCAGCTCGCCGATCCCGGCCGTCGTGATGCGACAGTTATTGGCATCGCTGCTCAATAGCTCCGCCGGCAGGAAGTTCATGGTCGGGGAGCCGATGAAGCCGGCCACGAAGCGGGTCGCCGGTGCCTGATAAAGTGTCTGGGGACTGCCGACCTGTTCGATACGGCCATCACGCAGTACCACGATCTTGTCGGCCAGGGTCATGGCTTCGACCTGGTCGTGGGTGACGTAGACCATGGTGGAGCCCAGGCGGTGGTGCAGGCGGGCGATCTCATTGCGCATCTGCACCCGCAGTGAGGCATCCAGGTTGGAGAGCGGCTCATCGAACAACAGGATCTTCGGCTCACGCGCCATGGCGCGCCCCATGGCGACGCGCTGTCGCTGGCCGCCGGAAAGCGCCTTGGGCTTGCGGTGCAGCAACTCCTCGAGCTGAAGGATGCGCGCCGTCTCCATCACGCGTTGTTCGACGCTTTCCTTGTCGGTCTTGGCAAGCTTGAGGCCGAAGGCCATGTTCTCGTACACCGTCATGTGCGGGTAGAGGGCATAGGACTGGAAGACCATGCCCACGCCGCGCTCACGCGGGGGGAGGTCATTGACCAGATCGTTGGCGATATGCATCTCACCCTCGGTGATCGATTCCAGCCCGGCGATCAGGCGCAGTAAGGTCGACTTGCCACAGCCTGACGGCCCGACGAAGACCACGAATTCTCCGCTGCCGATCTTCAGGTCCAGGTCCTTGATGATGTGCGTGCTGCCGAAGGTCTTGTTGATCTTGGAGAGGGTTACGCTTGTCATCTTGCGACTCCCAGCCGGTGCTCGGCACCGGCTTTCGAAAGAAGGTTAGTCGAGTGCCAGGAAGGCAGCCTGATAGGGCGGCAGTACCAGGCGCGCTGTCTGGGGCTGAGCCTCATCCAGTTCGGCAGTGAAACCCGTGCCCTTGAGAAGACGCGCGCCGCCTGCGTAGGCTTGCGGCAGCGCGGTACTTAGTTCAGTGCCTGTGAGATTGAACAGGCACAGCATGCGCTGACCGTCATGCTCACGCAGGAAGCCCAGAAGCTCGTCCCCCACGTCGACCAGTTGAATGTCCCCCTCACGCAAGACCGGATGCTGACGGCGGAAGTTCAGCAGAATCCGCGTGGCATGAAGCACAGAGTTAGCGTCGTCTTCCTGGTTGGCCACGGCCAGTGGCAGGTGGCGCTCATCGATCGGTAGCCAAGGCTCGACACTTGAGAAGTCCCCTTGCGCCGCTTGACGCCAGGGCATGGGGGTCCGGCAGCCATCACGGCCCTTGAACTCCGGCCACAGCACCTTGCCGTAAGGGTCCTGAATACGCTCGAAGGGCACCTCGGCTTCTGGCAGGCCCAGCTCCTCACCCTGGTAGAGGCAGACGCTGCCGCGCAGTGACAACACCATGGCCAGGGCGACCTTGGGGTAGGACACCGGGTCTTCGTGGGCCCCCCAACGGGTGGCGCTGCGCACCACGTCGTGGTTTGACAGGGCCCAGCATGGCCAGGCATCACCGGCCAGGCGCTGGAAGCGCTCGATGACTTCTCGGATATAGCCTGCGGAATGCGGCGCATTGAGCAGATCGAATCCGTAGGCCATGTGCAGCTTGTCGCCCCCAGCGGTGTATTCCGCCATGCGCTCCAGCGGCTTGTCGTCACCGATTTCACCGACCGTGGTGGTGCCGGGGTATTCATCCATCAGGGCACGTAGGTCTCTCAGGAAGTCGAGATTTTCCGGGCGGCTCAAGTCATAGACGTGGCGCTGCCAGGTATAGGGGTTGGAATCCGGCGCGCCCAGTGTCTTGGCTTCGCCTGCTGGCACTGGCGGATTGTCGCGCAGAGCCTGATCGTGGAAGTAGAAGTTGACGGTATCCAGTCGGAAGCCATCGACGCCGAGTTCCAGCCAGAAGCGCATGTTGTCGAGCTGAGCCTGACGGGCCTCCGGGTGATGGAAGTTCACGTCGGGCTGGCTGGTCAGGAAGTTATGCAGGTAATACTGCTGGCGGCGCGAATCGAAGGTCCAGGCCGAGCCGCCGAAGATCGACAGCCAGTTGTTGGGCGGCGTGCCATCGGGCTTGGGGTCTGCCCACACAAACCAGTCGGCCTTGTCATTCGTGCGGTCCTGACGGCTTTGCTGGAACCAGGGGTGCTGGTCGGAGGTGTGGCTGATCACCTGGTCGATCATGACCTTGAGATTGAGCGAGTGAGCGCGCTCCAGCAGGGCCTTGAAGTCCTCCAGGGTGCCGAACATCGGGTCGACATCACGGTAATCGCTGATGTCATACCCGAAGTCGAGCATCGGAGAGGTGAAGAAGGGCGACAGCCAGATGCCATCCACGCCCAGGGAGGCCACGTAATCGAGTCTGGCGGTGATGCCCGGCAGATCGCCGATCCCGTCGCCGTTGCTGTCCAGGAAGCTGCGCGGGTAGATCTGGTAGATGACGCCACCGCGCCACCAGTTGGAGGAGGTCTGCATTTGGGCTTCGAGCAATGACATGAAAATTATCCTTTGACGGCGCCGGCGGTCAGGCCGGATACGATGCGGCGCTGGAAGATCATCACCAGGATGACCAGCGGTATGGTGACGGTGACGGAGGCGGCCATGATGGGGCCCCAGGGGAGCTCATGCTGGCTGCCGCCGGAGATCAGGGCGATGGCGACCGGCACGGTGCGTTCGCTGTCGGTCAGCGTGAAGGTCAAGGCGAACAGGAACTCGTTCCAGGCCGCGATGAAGGCGAGCAACCCGGTGGTGGCCATGGCCGGCCACATCAGGGGCAGGAAGACCTTGGTGATGGTCTCCCACGGTGTGGCGCCGTCCATGATCGCGGCCTCTTCCAGTTCCATGGGCAGCTGACGCATGAAGGTCGTCAGTACCCAGACGGTGAAGGGCAGCGTGAAGATGGTGTAACTGAGAATCAGGCCACCGGGGTTGTTGTAGAGATTCAGGCTGCGAATCACCTCGAACAGCCCGGAGAGCACCGCGACCTGAGGGAACATCGAGACCCCGAGGATGATCAGCATCACGGTGGAGCGGCCGCGAAAGCGCACGCGCCCCAGCGCATAGGAGGCGGTGATGCCCAGCAGCAGCGCGATCAACACGACGCTCAAGGCGATCAGGATCGAGTTGCCGATCGCCTGTAGGAAGCTCTTCTGCGCAAAGATCTGGGCATAGTTGCTGAAGTCCAGAGAGGTCAGCCAGTAGTTGACCTCGAACAGCTCACTGGACGGTTTCAGTGAGGTGATCACCGCGTAATAGAAGGGGAACACGGCGTAGACGATGATGATGGCGATCAAGGCCCATTTGCCGACATGCTTGGCGAGTCGGGTCAGCTGGTAGCGGTTCATCGGAGTCTGATTCATTTCTCCACTCCCAGTTGGCGGCGGCCAAGGTAGAGGTAGACCACGACGGCCAGCGCGATGATCAGGAACAGCATCGTGGAGGCGGCACTGCCGTAGCCCACGTCCTGGAACTCCACCAGTTGCTGGCGGGCGTAGATGGACATGGTCATGGTGCTCGACGAGTTGGAGGTCAGCACATAGATGACATCGAAGACGCGCAGTGCATCGAGAAGGCGGAAGATCACAGCGACCAGCAGGGCCGGGGTGATCAATGGCAGGGTGACACGGAAGAACACCTTCACCGGGTGGATGCCATCGACCTCGGCGGCCTCATAGCAGTCCTTGGGCAGCATCTGCAGCGCGGCGAGTACCAGTAGTGCCACGAAGGGGATGGTCTTCCAGACATCGACCATGATCACGGCCCACATCGACAGATCGGCATCCGCCGTCCAGGCCAGGGGCGCATCAATCAGCCCCAGCCCCATCAGCAGGTGGTTGATGATCCCGAACTGGTCATTGAGCATCCAGGCCCACATCTTGGCGGAGACGATGGTCGGGATGGCCCAGGGGATGAGCACCGCGGCGCGGACCAGCATGCGCCCCTTGAATTCGGCGTTGAGCAGCAGGGCCACGATGATGCCGAAGACGACTTCCAACGACACCGAGATGACGCTGAAATAGACGGTGTTCCAGACGGAATTCCACCACACCGGGTCAGCCAGCAGGCCGTACCAGACGCCGTCGTCCTTCACGAGATAGTTTTCAAAGCCGATGAAGGCGGCGCCGGTCGTGTCCGAGAGCGAGGCATCGGTCAGGCTGAGATAGAAGGTTCTCAGCAGTGGCCAGCCGGCCACCAGGGCCAGCGCGACCAGCATCGGCGCGAGATAGGTCCAGGCCGCACGTACCCGCTGGCGTCTGACCTTGGTGCCGCGTTTGCGGGTCCGGGCCGAGGGCGTGTCCGTCGGCACTGACTCATTGAGCGTGGTTGTCATGCGAAACCTCCCGGGTTACCAGCGACGACGTTTGATGCGAGCCAGCTCGCCCTTCAGCTGAGCCACGGCCTGGGCGCCGCTCTGCTCGCCGCTCAGCACACTGTGGGTCGCATTGAAGAAGGCGTTACTGACCTGGCCGTAGTTGTCACCGGTGACGGCAGACGGACGTGCCACGGCATTGGTGAAGGTGTCGTAGAGCGTGCCGAAGAAGGGCACGGCGGTGAGCACCTCTTCGTCCTGATACAGCGCCGTGAGGGTCGGGTTGTAGGCGGCCTGGATGGCCCGGCGTTTCTGCTCGGACTCACCGGTGAGGAAGGCCACCAGCTGCGAGGCGAGCTCGGGGGTCTCGCTGTACTTCGAGACCGCCAGGTTCCAGCCGCCCAGCGCCGCCGCGCTTTCTCCCTCGGCGCCGTGGGGCAGCTTGACCACTCCGACCTTGCCAGCCACCTTGCTGTCATCGCTCTGGGTCAGCGACCAGGCGTAGGGCCAGTTGCGCATGAAGACGGCGTTGCCGGACTGGAAGATGCCGCGGGCTTCTTCCTCGGAATAATTGAGCGCCCCCTGCGGGGTGATCTCGCCGATCCAGCTGGCGGCCAGGTCGAGAGCGGAGGCCGTATTGGGGTTGTCGACGGTGATCTCGCCATCGGCATCGACAATGGCGCCACCGTCGTTGCTGGCGACCCATTCCAGCGCATTGCAGGTCAGGCCCTCATAGGCACGCCCCTGGAAGACGTAACCCCACATCTTCTCGCTGCCGGCCTCGCGTTCCTTTGCCTGGATCTGCGTGGCAGTCTCTGTCAGCTCCTGCCATGTCTCGGGAGGTGCGAACCCGTATTTCTCCAGCAGGTCCTTGCGGTAGTAGAGCACCCCGGCATCCGTGAACCAGGGCATGGCCACCAGGCGGCCATCGACCGTGTTGTTGTCGATGATGGTCTTGAAGTGGCCCTGCGATGCCTTTTCGCCGAGCGTCTGGTGCAGATCAAGCAGGTGATTGCCGAGCAGGCCCGGCCAGACCACATCGATCTGCAAGACGTCGATGTCACCGGACTGCGCTGACAGAATCTGCTGGTAGAGCGAGAGGCGTTCCGTCGAGGAATTGGGCGTGGAGACGATATCGACCTCATGGCCGGTCTTGTCTTCCCAGGCAGCGACGCCCTGTTCACAGAATTCCAGTTCGGCCCCGACCGCACCGCAGGAGATGGTCAGGTCCGCGCCCATCGCAGGGGCGGTGGTGGCCGCTCCCAGCAGGGCGAAGCTTGAGGCGATTAGCGTCTTGCGTTGCATGGTGGATCCTCGTCACTTGTTGTTGTTTGACCCGCATCGGACGACTGGGTGGGGGAGAGTCACAACGTCGTCCGATGGTGGCTTCTTAATCGATTAAGGCGTAGTCACAGTCAAACGATTGGCGTCGATATCCGCAACCTGAACTTTGGTCTTACTGTCACCGATATGTCGCCAAAAATGGGAGTTTTACGCGGTGATCGCTCCCCTTTGGTCGAATTTCGACATAAGTCGTGTGTCTGGAGCGCCGGATTGCCACTAGGGTCTTAAACGATTAAGTGAGTGTGGCAACCCCTCCAACGCCAATGATTCGGGCGCCACTTCGCTGATCATCGCCAAGCGAGTGATTCGTCAACAACAACAAAGGCTCTCTTCAACATGACAACTCCCCCTCAGCACCCGCTCAAGACCCCACTTGTCATGGCCGTTGCCATAGCGGTCATGAGCACCAGTGGACTCGCCAATGCCGACGGGACAGGCGATATCGAGGCGCGGCTCGCAGAGCTGGAACAGCGTATCGATGACGCCGAACAACGGGCCAGAGCGGCTGAGCGTCGCGCCGCCGAGGCAGAGCGCGCGATGGCCGTTCAGCGCCAGTCGAATGAGGCTGATCAACCCGCGCGCGTGACCGCGCAGACCGAGGACCTCGAAGAGCGTCTGGCGGCCGTCGAGCGCCAGGCCAGTGGCGAAGAAGGTTTCTCCTTCAATGCCTATGCTCGCTCTGGGCTATTGATCGGCGAAGGAGGCAAGAGCATCGAAGGCGGCCCCTATCTCACGCCGGCGGGCTCGGTGGGCGGGGCGGTCGGGCGGCTGGGGAACGAGCCCGACACCTACGTCGAGTCGGTATTCAACTACAAGACCCGCTACGACAACGGGACGAAGGCGCTTTACCGCACCATGATTGCCGACGGAGTAGAGACCAGTAACGACTGGACCTCGGACGAATCCAGTCTGAACGTACGACAGGTCTTCGTGGAGTTGAGCGATCTGCCGAGCTTTACCGGCGCCTTCGAGAACTCCTCCATCTGGGCGGGCAAGCGCTTCGATCGGGACAACTTCGATATCCACTGGCTAGACAGCGATTTCATCTTCCTCGCCGGGACCGGCGCAGGTATCTACGACGTCCAGCTTGCCGATGACTGGAAAGCCAACTTCTCGGTCTACGGGCGCAGTTACAGTGAATACCCGACAGAGGACTCCGATACTGGCGGCAATACCGACAACCTGACGTTCACCATGAATAACTATGTCGGCCACTGGCAGTGGATGGTCAGTGCCCTGTCGGCGGCAGACAATGAAGAGCGCGCCATGGACACGGGGGCCGAAGCGGCCGATTCCGGCTTCCACACCATGCTGGCCTACCATGGCGACAGCTTCTTTGGCCTCGCCGATGGCAGCTTCAAGGCCGCCGTGCTGCATGGTCGCGGGCTCGGCGCGGAGACCAAGGTCATCGGGGCTGACGGGAACCTGACGGATGACGCCACTTCTACTCGTCTGGGGCTTTACGGCACGACCTATCTCGCACCCAAGTGGCGCTTCGCACCAGCCGTTCTGGCAGAGGTGAGCAAAGATCGCTACGACGACGGAGATGAGTATTCCTGGGCGACCTTCAATGCGCGTCTGGCCAATGAGCTGACGACGAATTTCGAGATGCAGTACGAGCTGAGCTATCAATGGATGGACCTGGACCCCGGCTCGACAGGCAATGCCGTGGAAGGCGGGTATCGCAAGTTCACCATTGCACCGACCTTCAAGCCTGAAGTCGGTGGCTTCTGGAAGCGTCCGGAAATTCGCTTGTTCGCGTCCTGGAGTGACTGGGATGAAGAGCTCAATGATTACTCCGAAGACGATGCCCTCGGGAGTGCAGGCTTTACGGGAGGCGAATGGGCCTTCGGTGTCCAGAGCGAGGTATGGTTCTAGGAGCAGGGTGCTAAGACCGTCATCGCCTGCCAGTGTTTCGATCTTGCCCGTGGAAATGTGCTCGATTTTCTGATGGCCAGCGTGGTCTCAACGACAGTGCCGGCCCCAAGCGGGTCTGGAAGTTCAAGAATGACCCCGCGCATGAGTGGATCGTCGAGCAGGTGTGATAGATAGGCTATTCTTCGGTAAGCTGTAAAAAAGCCCGCCTCTGGACATTCCAGAGGCGGGCTTTTGCGTTCATGGCGTCACATTACGCCAAGAGCTTCATACCAGCTCGCGCTTTTCTTCACGTGCGATGCGACGATCACGTGCGACCGCGCGACAGATGACGGTCAATACCGCCAGGGTGAGTGCTGGCCATATCAGTACATAGGTAGCGAAAAGCAATGTCATGGGGCATGTCTCCTGTTGTCCGTCTTCAGACGTTATCCAGCTTCATGCGAGGCTCAGGCCGCCGGCTGTGGCTGGTTGGGCGCTGAAGTCTTGTGGTCGTCTGCGTCGAGTGCTTCGTCATAGTTGCCGACACGTGCGGTGATGGTGTCGAAGTCGAAGCGCTCCTGGCGGCTGGCGAGGCTCATGACCACACACACCAGAGTGCTGGTGCCGTAAGCGGTCAGTGAGGCGAGCAGAACGGTGTAGTCACGCAGGAAGTCGGTCGCGAAGATCAGCATGGCGATCATGGCGGCGACAGCAGCGATGATGCCGAGAATACGCCCCAGGAAGCCGAATACCATCAGACCGATGATCACGCCGCCGCCGATGCTGGCGAGCAGCTCGAAGAACAGGCCGCTCATGCCCGTCAGCGGCACCAGTTCAAAGCGTGCCAGGCAGAACATCACCATCGCGACGATGACCGACGTGGTGAAGGCGGTGTTGGTCACGCGATTCCAGAAGCAGCTGGCGATGACCGGGAAAACGATCGCGCCCCACAGAGCCCCGACGAAGACCAGCATCACCAGGATATCCAGTGAGAAGCTGGCGAAGACGATGCCCAGCACCGTGGCGATGATCATGGTCAAGCGGCCGATGAAGAGCATGCGCTTCGGGTCTGGCTTGCCGCGGGCGATATTCTTGCCATAGACATCAGCCATGATGATGGCGGATAGCGCGGAAAGGTCGGAATCCGCGGTAGAGGACAGCGAGCCGATCACCAGAATGAAGAACAGCGCGATGAAGAACGGCGGCAGATACTCGGACACCATCTGCGGGATGAGGTTGTTCATGTCGCCGTTGAGCGGCTCCACCCCGAGTGTCAGTGCCATCAGGCCAATCATGCCCAGGCCGATGACGATGGCGCCATAGCCCAGCGTCGCGGTGAGGAAGGTCGGCTTGATGTGGTCTTCGTTGACGGCGAACAGGCGCTGGGAAATGGTCTGGTTACCGATCGCATAGGCCAGTACAGCGACGAAGAAGGGCGCCCCCTGGTTCAGGATGGCATCCGTCGAGAAGAAGTTGGCCTGCTCAGGCGTCAGATTATCTAGGCCAGCGACCAGCTCTGTCGGGCCGCCCATGGCGAAGAACACCGCTGGAATGATCACGATGGCGATCGCCATTAGGGCAACCAGTTGCGCGAAGTCGGTCAGTACCGAGGCGCGGAAGCCGGACCACAGGGTGTAGAACAGCACCCCCACACCCGCCATGATCACGCCTGCCTGGAAGGACAGCGGTGAGAGCACGGAGACGAGCGCCCCGGCGGCGGTGAAGTTGACCATCAGGCTGATCACGCTACCCAGCAGGTTGGAGAGCGCCAGAATCAGCTGACTGGAGGAGCCGTGGCGCGCATGGATCAGCTCGCCCAGTGTATGCGCATTGGGCGCCAGCTTGCGGAAGCGGCGACCGAAGGGGTAGATGAACAGAATCATCAGTGCACCCCACAGGCCATAGTGGATCGGCCCTGAGACACCATAGGTATAGCCGGAGGTGGCGGCGGCATAGAAGGAGGCCGCCCAGATCCAGGTAGCCGTCATGCTTGCCGCGCCCATGCCGAAGCCAACGCGATGGTTGGAGACCATGAAGGCATCGGCATCTTCATTTTTCTTGCGGATCCCCAGCGTCATCAGGTAGGTGCCGCCATAGAAGGCAAGCAGCAGCAGTACGACAGTCAGGGTAGAGAATTGATATAGCGATTCGTTGTTCAAGAACTGGCCCTCGGTAGGGAAACAGGGCGCTACGCAACGCAGTCGCCTAAGGGCAAACGGTTGTCGATAGCGACGAGTAAGGAGGGGAAGGTTCTTAGCCGTGGACGTAGTTCTGCGTCATTTGCTCAAGCAAATGGCATCCAGCGCAGCACGTGGGCCGCGTCATCAATAATCGGCAATCTCGGTCAATGAAGACGGAGTTGGTGGCACTTCCCGGTCAGGCGGGAACTTGGGGGAGGGCGGCGTGGCATGCATCTGCCTTCATCGGAATAATGATATCGCATACGCGTCCTTGTTATCGGTCAAGCCTTGCAAGGGCGCTGATGCGAGTTGTTGGTCAGCCCCAAGCTTGGCAAAACGGTGTTTTTATTTTTTCTCGTTATCAAATTCGTTGGCAACGATAAATTATGCGCATGTCAATGTCCACACCCTGGCGGGGAAAGCTTGCCTCTCATTCACCTCAACGATGATTGGACGAGCGGGTGCGACGATGTTCAGTTGCGTGACACGTGCCAGAGCAGCATGAAAGACATGACGTATTATATAAATAATATTACTCGGCATGAGTTGTGTTTATTTGCCGAGTGTTCTGAATGGTGCCAGAAAGTGAAATAAATCGTTGTCATTACGTCATGCGTATTTCTTGTCCAATGCTTGAGGAAAAGACTCCCTCAATGGCCCAAGCAACGGCTGACTCGGCGTGGAAGAGGACGTTGACACATGGGAGAGCGAGTCTTCAAAGCGGCCCAGCTGTAGGGTCTCGGATGCTCAGTTCCGGCGATGGCGTTATAGTGCCAGGTGATAGCACCACACATGGCGGCAAGGTGGTGTATGCCCAGTCCAACTATCTGTTGGAGGGCAAGCCGGTGGCAGTGGTGGGGGTCATGGTAAGGTGTCCCAAGGATGGCCATAGCATCTGCAGCATCATCTAGGGGCATCCCACCATCAGCTTGAATGGCAAGCCGGTAGCGTTTCACGGCTGTCACACGTCATGTGGGGCGGCGCTGATCTCTGCCGCGAGTGGCAAGCAGGGCCTGGGATGAGGACGTGAGCTGGTCGATGAGTTGTCTGTATTCGTTGATCCTGTAGCCCTGCCTGCGGGATCTTTCGTTCTGAATCTGCGTGAGGCCGCAGTCTCTTGTTTCAAGCGGCGCATTGCAGAGGAAGGGGCTGTATTCACGTTCAAGGTTTCATTGAAAGTCTTTCTCTGCGCCGCGGGTTTTTCAGCCAGGCAGCGAGAGATAGTGTCAGTCACTTCCCGAGACAGACCTGCTGCCACGTGACGTAACAGCTCTTGCCGTTGGGCCTATGACAACCACTGACTATAAGGGGCATCTCCATGCTCACCTTGATCGTGAAATTTGACGTCAAGCCCGAACAACTCGCTACCTTCAAGCAGGCCTTGGCTGACAACAAGCTGGGCTCAGCGGCTGAACCGGAGATGCTGGAAATGCGTTTCTTCGCGGCCAAGGATTCTCCCACCACCATCTTCGCCTACGAGCGCTGGGCAAGCGCCGAAGCTCATCAGGCACATGTGAATCAGCCATACGCGCAAGCCCTGCTGAAACTGGCTGACACGGCGTTGGCATCGCCATTCGAGGTGATGCCCTTGAACGATACTGACCCGGCGCCATTGCATGAGGCGAACCCCAGGCACGTGCAGCCGGAAGATGAGGTATTCAGTATCTTCTTCATCTTCAAGATCAAGGAAGAATATCGCGCTCGATTGCTGCAGCAATTCACCACGCATGTGGCGAAGACGCGCAGTGAGGAGCCGGGCAATCTCGTGTTTGATCTGTATACCATCGACGGGCAGGACGACACGCTGGTGATATACGAGCATTGGCGCACGGAGTCAGACCTGTGGGACATTCACTTCCAGCAGCCCTATGCCATCGAGACAGGCAAGCTCTTGGAGCAGGCCATGGTCGGGGACATGCAGCAGTACCTGAATATCGTCAGCGAGTTCTGAGTTCTCCCGCCGGTCATTCGTTTCCTGTTTACCCATGCGATGCGCAGTCTTTAGAGGCTGCGCATTGTGCGTTCACCCCCTCCTTGAACATCAGCGTGTCATCCCACCGCCATCCACGCCTGTGAGCTCAACCAGGCGGCTGTCATGAAACCCTGCAGCGCCAGCGGTACGTAAGCTGGCAGGCCAGTGCGAGTCACGCGAATGTGATAGTTTCTGGAGCGTCCAGCCGTTTGGCGGCGCAGAGTCCCGGGCATTTTCTTCGCCGGCGGGGCAAGCGGCGCCGTGTTATTACCCGGTAGTGGCAACCCCTTCATCTTTGGTCAGGACCCCTCGTCATGAGTGATGCGTATTACCTCCACCTTACCGATCGCCTGCGCGAACAGCTGAAGGACCCTGATGCCTTTGAAGATAGGCGATTGCCCTCGGAACGCGTGCTGGCCGAGCGCTTCGATACCACGCGCGTGACGTTGCGTCAGGCGTTGGGGCAGCTGGAGGGAGAAGGGCGCATTCATCGCAGCAATCGGCGTGGGTGGTTCGTGTCGCCGCCGCGGCTGGATTACGACCCCACGCGTGACTCCGGCTTCAATGACTATGTGACGGCGCAGGGGCGGCGGCCACGGACGGAAGTGCTGCTGACCGATGTTCAGGCCTATCCACCGGCTGCGCAAGCGCTGGGCCTGGCGGCCCAGACACCGCTCTATCATATTCGCCGCCGGCGTTTCGTGGATGAGCGCGCCGTGCTCAGCGAGTCGATGTGGGTGGTGCCGGAGCGTGCCCCGGGACTGCTCGAGGAGGGCCAGTTCGGGGTGTCACTGTGGGCGGAGCTGCGCGGGCGCTATGGCCTGACGCTGGCCCACCGTGAGCTGCGCTTCTACTCCGAGTCGCTGGGGGAGCAGGCCGCCCGGGAGCTGGGGGTCGCCATGGGTAGTTCCGGTCTGACCGTACGTCGCGCTACCTTCGATGAGCAGCATCGTCCCATCGGCTATGACGAAGAGCGCTGGCTGCACAATGCGCTGTGCATCACCGTCACGCTCAAGAACAAGCCCTGAACCCGCGCTGCAGGGACACTATATGAGGTAACACTGTTTCACTGGGCCTTCAACTGACTGTCACGGGGGTGTCATTCGGCCCGCCCATACTCTTGGTATATACCAGATGGCGAGAGCCATTCATTCCAAGCGTTGGAGAGTCCCGATGTCCTTCTTGACCCGTTCCTTGCTGGCCAGTGCCGTTGGTCTAGTCGTTTCCCTCAATGCCCAGGCGGCCACCGAGCTCACCGTCTATACCGCGGTGGAGTCCGATGATCTGCAGAAATATGCCGAGCGCTTCCAGCAGGCGCATCCGGATATCGACATCAAATGGGTACGCGACTCCACGGGCGTGATCACCGCACGATTGCTGGCCGAGAAGGACAACCCGCAGGCGGATGTGGTGTGGGGCCTGGCCGCGACCAGCCTGCTGGTGCTCGAGAAGGAAGGCATGCTGTCGCGTTATGCCCCCAAGGGAGTCGAGGCGCTGGATACCAAGTTCGTCGACCCCGCCTACCGTGATGGCCAGGACCCGTCCTGGGTCGGAATGGACGCCTGGGTCGCCTCGCTCTGCTACAACACCGTCGAAGGTGAGCGACTGGGAGTGCCCAAGCCGACGTCTTGGGAAGACCTCACGCGTCCCGAGTTCAAGGGCCACGTGATCATGCCCAACCCGAGTTCTTCCGGTACCGGCTATCTGGATGTCGCCAGCTGGTTGCAGCTGTGGGGTGACGAGGGCGGCTGGGAGTACATGGACCGCCTGCACGACAATATCGCCCGCTACACCCACTCAGGCTCCGCGCCCTGCAACCTGGCCGGTTCCGGCGAGGCCGTGGTCGGTGTGTCCTTCGCCTTCCGAGGCGCGCGCCTCAAGGCACAGGGCGCACCGGTGGACCTGGTCTTCCCCGAGGAAGGGCTGGGCTGGGACATGGAAGCCGCGGCGATCATGAAGGGCACCGACAAGCGTGAGGCGGCGCAGACACTGATGGATTGGGCAGTGTCCAAGCCGGCCAATGAACTCTACAACGAAGGCTATGCGGTCGTGGCCTATCCGGGGGTGGCCAAGCCGATCGAGCATTATCCGGCCAATATCACTGAGATGATGATCGAGACTGACGTTGCCAAGGCGGCCAACCAGCGGGATGCAGTGCTCGCCGAATAGCAGCGCCGTTACGACGGCAAGTCCGACAGTCAGTAAGTCACGCCCAGCCACCTTCGTCATTGCCCCGGCGCCTTGCGCCGGGGCCGGGAGTTTCTCGCATGTCTCTTGTGACCGCACCCCCGCGTCATCACGCCTCGCGTCAAGCGCTGCCAGCGACTGCCGGCGCCTCGCCTCGCGCGGCCTCCGGCCCTGCAGCCCGGGCACCTGCGGGTGACGCAGCGCCTCAGGCACCCATCTCGCGTTCTGCGTCGTCAGATAGCATCCACCTCAAGATCAGCGGCCTCACCAAGCGCTATGGCCAGTTCACGGCCCTGAGCGAGATCGACCTCGCGATCCGCGAAGGCGAGTTCGTGTGCTTCCTCGGCCCCTCCGGCTGTGGCAAGACCACCTTGCTGCGCGCCATCGCCGGGCTTGCGCCGCAGAGCGAAGGCACCATCCACCAGCGCGGCCAGGACATCTCGCGGCTGCCGCCGCAGGCGCGCGACTTCGGCATCGTCTTCCAGTCCTATGCGCTGTTCCCCAATCTCACGGTGTTCGACAACGTGGCCTATGGGCTACGCAATCGGCGCGATGCGCGTGACGCGATGCGCCGGCGCGTGACGGAGCTGCTCACCCTAGTGGACCTGGCCGGCAGTGAAGGCAAGTATCCGGCGGCCCTGTCCGGGGGCCAGCAGCAACGCGTGGCACTGGCGCGGGCACTGGCGACCGAGCCGGGGCTGCTGTTGCTCGATGAGCCGCTTTCAGCACTGGATGCGCGCGTACGCCTGCATCTGCGCAGTCAGATCAAGGCGCTGCAGGCTCGGCTGGGCGTCACCACCATCATGGTGACCCACGACCAGGAAGAGGCCCTGGCCATGGCGGACCGCATCGTGGTGATGAACCATGGTGTGATCGAGCAGATCGGCACCCCCGCCGAGATCTATCGTCAGCCGGCGAGCGCCTTCGTGGCCGAATTCATCGGCAGCATGAACTTCCTGCAATGCTGTCCTGAGAACGCCAGTACTCTGCGTCTGGGTCAGCAGCGTCTGGAATGCGCGGCGCATGATCTTGAGGGGCTGGATCAGGCGCGTCTGGCCATTCGCCCGGAAGCCGTCTCGCTGTGCGCAGTGGGTGAGGGGCTGCCGGCGCAGGTGGAGCACGTCGAGTTTCTCGGCGCCTTCCTGCGTATCACTCTGACGCTTGAGGGCTGTGGGCAGACACTGTCGGCGGATGTGGCGCTCAAGGACAGTGAGTCACTGGGCGTGCGGGTCGGTGCCCGGGTGGGTGTGCGTCTGCCGTCCGAGGCGATCCGCCTGTACCCGCTGGTGGAGGCGCAGGCATGATGGCGCGTGCATTGCCCTTGTCGGGAAGGCTGTCAGGCGAGTCCGGCTTGCGTCTGTTGATGTTGCTGCTGGCCCTGGCGCTGCTGGTCATCGGGCTGCTGTTGCCGCTGGCCACCATGCTGATCAAGAGCGTGCAGGACCGCAGCGGCGACTTCGTCGGCCTGGCCAACTTCGCGCGCTATGTGCAGACGCCGGCGCTGGTCGGCTCGATCATCAATTCCGTCAGCATCGCGCTGATCAGTACCCTGACGGTGGTGAGTCTGGCGTTCCTGTGCGCGTACGGCATCACCCGCACCTGCATGCCGGGCAAGCGCGTCTTCCGCATGCTGTCCATCCTGCCGCTACTGGCACCGTCACTGCTGCCAGCCATCAGTCTGGTGTATCTGTTCGGCAATCAGGGCTGGTTCAAGGAAGCGTTGCTGGGGGAGAGCATCTACGGCCCCATCGGCATCGTGATGGGCATGACCTTCTGGATCTTCCCGCATGCGCTGATGATCATGATGACGGCGCTCAGTAACAGCGATGCCCGTCTCTATGAAGCCGCGGATGCGCTGGGAACGCCCAAATGGCGCAGCTTTCTGACCATCACCTTGCCGGGGGCGCGCTACGGCATCATCTCCTGTGCCTTCGTGGCCTTCACACTGGCGATCACCGATTTCGGCGTGCCGAAGATCATCGGCGGGCAGTTCAGTGTGCTGGCCACCGATGTCTATCGTCAGGTGGTGGGGCAGCAGAACTTCCAGATGGGCGCGGTGGTCAGCGTCATCCTGCTGTTGCCGGCCTTGCTGTCCTTCGCGGTGGACCGCTGGATCCAGCGCCGTCAGGTCGCGCAGCTCTCGGCGCGCGCCGTTCCCTGGCAGCCGACGCCAAGCCCGCTGCGTGACTGGGTCTTCGCGCTGCTCTGCTACGGCGTGGCCGCCGCGATTCTGGCCGTGATCGCCACCGCCATCTATGCCTCGCTCGTGCAGTTCTGGCCCTACAACCTGAGCCTGACCCTGGATCACTACGCCTTCAAGCCGCTGGCGGGCGGTGGCTGGGACGCGTGGCTCAACTCGCTGACGCTGGCCTTCTGGGTCACCTTGATCGGCACGCTGGTCATCTTCTTCAATGCCTGGCTGACCGAGAAGAGTCAGGGTTATCGTCCGCTGCGCCAGGGGCTGCACTTCATGGCGATGATGCCGATGGCCGTGCCGGGCATGGTGTTGGGTCTGTCCTACATCTTCTACTTCAACAAGGCCGACAACCCGCTGAACTGGATCTACGGCACCTTCGCGATTCTGGTGCTCAACACCCTGGTGCATTTCTATACCGTCTGCCACCTGACCTCGGTGACTGCGCTCAAGCAGCTTGTTCCGGAATTCGAGGCGGTCGATGCCTCACTCAAGGTGCCGTTCTGGAAGACCTTCTGCCGCATCACCTTGCCGGTGTCCCTGCCGTCAGTGCTGGATATCTCGGCCTATCTGTTCATGAACGCGATGACGACCGTCTCGGCGGTGGTATTTCTCTACAACAGCGATACCCGACTGGCCTCCATCGCGGTGATGCATCTCGACGAAGCCGGGCACTTCGCCAGCGCGGCCGCCATGGCAGTGCTGATCTTTTTCACCTGTCTGGGCGTCAAGCTGCTGCATGCGGTGGTCAGTCATCTGCTGTTGACCCGTGCCCAACGCTGGCGACAGGCGACCTGATACGCCGTTGGTCGTCTTTTTTTTGTGCAAATTAACTGGTATATACCAATGAGTATTCAACAACCGTACCTGCTGACTCCCGGGCCCTTGACCACCAGTGCGAGCGTCAAGGCCGCCATGATGAAGGACTGGGGCTCATGGGATCAGGACTTCAACACCAAGACCGCCGAGATCTGCCAGCAGTTGCTCCGCTGTGCCAATGCCAGTGAGCACCATGAGTGCGTGCCGATGCAGGGCAGCGGTACCTTCGCGGTCGAGGCGGCGCTGGGCAGTCTGATCGAGCCGACGAGTACGACGCTGGTGCTGGTCAATGGCGCCTATGGCAAGCGGCTGGTCAGTCTACTGACCCGCATGGGGCGCGACTGCGACGTACTGGCGTGGGGCGATGCCGAGGCGCCGTGTGCCAGGGCCGTGGCCGACAGACTCGCGGCAAGTCCCGAGATCGGTCATGTCGCCATGATTCACTGCGAGACAAGCTCCGGGATGCTCAATCCGGTGGCGGCCATCGCCGAGGTGGTGGCAGCACATGGTCGTGAGCTGATCCTCGATTCGATGAGTGGCTTCGGGGCGCTGGAGATCGATGCGCAACGTACCCCGTTTCTGGCGCTGATCTCCTCGGCCAACAAATGCTTCGAAGGGGTGCCGGGGTTCGGCTTCGTGATCGCTCGGCGTGATGCGCTGCAGGCGGCACAGGGACGTAGTCACTCGCTGTCGCTGGACCTGCACGATCAATGGCAGTACCTCAAGCGCACCGGGCAATGGCGTTATACCCCGCCGACTCACGTAGTGGCGGCGTTCCACCAGGCGCTTAAGGAACACGCCGAGGAGGGCGGCATCGCGGGCCGCCACGCCCGGTATCGCGCCAACATGCAGCGACTGGTGGCAGGCATGCGTCAGCGCGGCTTCACGACCCTGCTCGACGATGCCTGGCTGTCGCCGATCATCACCACCTTCCTGAGCCCGGCACACCCGTACTTCGACTTTTCACGTTTCTACGCCGAGCTCAAGGCACGTGGCTTCATCATCTACCCGGGCAAGCTCACCGACGTGGAGAGCTTCCGCATCGGCAGCATCGGACAGCTGGATGTCCGCGTGATGGATCAACTTCTGGCCGCCGTGGATGACGCGCTGGCCACCCTGGGTGTCGACGATGCCCGCCCGTGCGCTGACGCTGTCGCACTCAACTGACTGGAGAACTGTCATGCATTATCACACCCCGGATCGTCTGCAGGCTGCCATCTTCGATTGGGCCGGCACCCTGGTAGATTTCGGCTCCTTCGCGCCGACCCAGATCTTCGTCGAGGCCTTCGCGGAAATCGGCGTGGCCATCAGTCTGGAAGAGGCGCGCGGCCCGATGGGCATGGGCAAATGGGAACACATCCGCACCCTGTGTGATGACCCTGCGATCGCGGCCCGTTTCGAGGCGGCCTGTGGCCACGCCCCCAGTGATGCCGATGTCACGGCGCTTTATGAGCGCTTCATGCCGCTGCAGATCGACAAGATCGGGGCGCACTCCGCACTGATTCCCAGCGCGCTCGAGGTCATCAATGGGTTGCGCGACAAGGGCATCAAGATCGGCTCCTGCTCCGGCTACCCCCGCGAGGTGCTCGAGCAGGTGGTCGCACGGGGCAAGGGCAATGGGCTGGTGGTGGACCATGTCGTGGCCACCGATGAAGTGCCCAAGGGGCGACCCTCTCCGGCGCAGTCTCTGGCCAATGTCATCGCGCTGGGCATCACTGACGTGGCGGCCTGTGTGAAGGTGGATGACACGGCGCCGGGGCTGCTGGAAGGTCGCAGTGCCGGCATGTGGACGGTCGCGCTGACCTGCTCCGGCAACGCCATGGGGCTGGATCACGCAGCGTTCATGGCCCTGTCAGAGGCAGAACTCAACGAAAGGCGCAGCGCCATCGAAGCCCAGTTCGCGCCAGCCGGGCCGCACTTCATGATCGACACCATCGCGCAACTGCCCGAGGTGATCATAGAGATCGAGGCGCGTCTGGCGCGCGGTGAGCGCCCCTGACAGCCTGGTGACGGGGCTGCGACGCCATGCCTGACGCTGCACGGCCTGTCACCTCGCTCACCCACTTTGGCTTACCCCTTCACCCCACCACTTCAGGCGCCAGCCCCGGGCCCTTGCACCAGGCCTGGAGGATGGCGCCTCCCCGCGAAAGGTAAGGACATATGCTCATTGGCGATTGCCGCCAGGTTGCCCTGCAAGCCCGTGATTTCCGCATGCCCGTCCCCAGGCACGGGCAAGCTCACTCTCAAGCCCAATTTCCTGTTCAGGCCCAATCTCATGTTCTAGCTCAAGCCCACACGATTGCCGTGAGCGCCTCTTGAGCCCACTGGCGCTGGGACTCATCCTGATCTCGGTCTGTCTGCATGCCGGCTGGAATCTGCTCGGCAAGGGGCGGGCGCCGTCGCTGGCCTTCTTCATGCTGGCCATGGGTAGTGGTGCGCTGATCTTTGCACCGCTGCTGGCGCTGGGGCCGTCGTTTGCCGTGCTGCCCGCTGAATTCTGGGGCTGGCTGGTGGCCACCGGACTCTGTCAGGTGCTCTACATGGGCGGACTAGCCTGGGCCTATGCGCGCGGCGAGGTCAGTGTGCTGTACCCCATCGCGCGGGCCTTGCCGGTGGTGCTGGTGCCGCTGGTGTCGCTGAGTCTGCTGGGCAGTCAGGCACTTACAGCGTCGGATCTGGTCGGGATGGGGTTGATCGTGCTCGGCGCGTTGGTGCTGCCCTTGAGCAGTCCGCAGGGCCTGCGCCCCTCGACCTACCTGACGCCGGCACTGGGGTTCGCGCTGCTGGCAGCAGCCGGCACCACCGGCTACTCGCTGATCGACAAGCAGGCGCTGGATATCATGGTGAGTGTCGGTTACTCGCCCACCTCGGCGGGGGCTGTCTTCCTGGTGTTGCAGGCCATCATGACCGTCGCCTGGGGCGCGCTGCTGGTGATGTTGCTGCCAGCAGAGCGTCGCCGTCTGCCCGCGCTATGGCGGGGTGAGCGGGTCAGCATGGTGCTGACCGGCGTGATGGTGATGGCGACCTATGGACTGGTGCTGGTTGCTATGACGTTGACGGCGGAGGTCAGCCTCGTCGTTGCAATGCGTCAACTGTCGATCCCGCTAGGTGTGATGTTCGGCGTGGTCTGGTTGCGCGAGCGAGCGGCCATCGCCAAGTGGATCGGCATCGTCATCATGCTGGCGGGGCTGTGGACCGTCGCGCTGGTGTGAGGAAAGGCGTGGCATGGAGGCACAAACAAGCGAGACAGGCGGCTGCCTGTCTCGCTTGTTTGTTGCTGGGTTGGCATGAGTGATGGGATCTTGTTCACATCAGGAATGCGCCTTGAGCGTCTTTGATGCATCTCCAATGTTACACGGAAGGTGGAGCTTCACTCATGAGCTGCCAGAAGGCATCGGCGCTGGCGTTGACCTTTCGGCTATGCCGATAGCAACACACCACAAGTGCCGGGCCGCCGAGTAACTCGATCAGCGAGATCAGTTTACCCGCTTCCAGATCCCCCTCTATCAAGCCGTGGGGCAGCCATCCCACCCCCATTCCCGCCAATGCCATTTCGCGTATACCGATGGTGAATGCTGTCTCGCACACCAGATCTACGTCGTAATTCCGCTGCAGGTCCATCATGTAGGGAGAGGCCAATACTTCCCCGAGGAAGCTGTCATGGCTGTAACCAATCAACGGTAGCGAAGTGTCGATCTGCGGTTTGAACAAGGGATGTCCGGCACTGTCGGTCGCGCAGACGGGAATCAACATCTCTCCACCCAATTCGACGCGCTCGATGCTGTCGCTATCGCCATATAGCGGGCTGCCCTCGAGCTCGCTGCACAGGAAAAGGTCTGCCTTGCCGCGCTGAAAATCACGGATGCAGTCACTTCGGTCTGCAGACTGGATCTTGAGGCGCGCTTGGGAGGCATGCTGTCGAAAATGACGAAGCAGGCGGGGTAAATAGCTTACGGTCAAAGTGTGCTGCGTGGTCAGTATCGCGCGTTGCCCCTGGGTTGAGTCTGCGCGAATTCGGCTACGCATTGCATACAGATGGGCGAGCCATTCTCTCAGCGAAGCCTCATGAGCCTGTGCATGAGCCGTCAACGTCAACCGCTGGGCGCTGCGATCAATCAGATCTACACCTAGCCATTCCTCCAGCTGGCGAATACGCCGTGAGAAGGCCGGTTGGGTCACATGTCGACGTTCGGCAGCCTGCGAGAAGGTGCCGACTTCAATCAACACAAGAAAATCTTCTATCCACTCAATTTTCATGGTGCCTGGACTGTTTTAGGTCGCTAATGCAGAGCATTTGACTGGCTATGCAAAAAATTAACCGATGCCAACCATCTTAGCATTGGTCGCGAGGAATCAGGAGAGCGTAAGTTTAACTCAGACCGCGCAGTAGTGGGCTTCGTCACCCATTACCCCTCTTGGTGTTGGTCGAGAAGAGAACCTACTTATGCAAAAAATTTCTCGTTTGGAGGCACGTATGCATCTGTCGCGTTACCCACGCGTTCGTCTTGGTCATCTACCTACACCGCTGGAACCGATGGATAACCTGAGCAAGTTGCTTGGGGGGCCTCGCCTCTGGATAAAGCGTGATGATTGCACCGGCCTGTCCACCGGGGGCAACAAGACGCGCAAGCTTGAATTCCTCATGGCTGATGCCCTGGAGCAAGGTGCAGACGTCGTCATTACGCAGGGGGCAACGCAGTCCAACCATGCCCGCCAGACAGTGGCCGCTGCCTGCAAGCTTGGTCTGGAGTGCCACATCCTGCTGGAGGACCGCACCGGAAGCGAAAGTGATGCCTATAACTATAACGGCAACGTCTTCCTGGACCAGTTACACGGTGCAACGGTCGAGAAACGTCCAGGTGGTACCGACATGGCAGCTGAAATGGTCAGCCTTGCCGAGAGTTTGAAGAGTGAAGGCAAGCGCCCTTACATCATACCTGGTGGTGGCTCCAACGAGATCGGTGCCCTGGGCTATGTGAATGCAGCACTGGAGATTTTGTCTCAGGCCAATGACATGGGGCTGAAGATCGATCATCTGGTGCACGCCACCGGAAGCGCGGGCACTCAGGCAGGACTGGTAACAGGGCTGGCAGCCTGTCATACGGGTATCCCCGTTCTTGGCATCGGGGTGCGTGCTCCGAGGGAGGCCCAGGAAGCCAATGTCTTTGCTTTGGCTCAGAAGACAGAGGCCAAGCTGGGGCTGACCGGCGTCGTGACTCGCGATCAGGTCGTGGCGAACTGTGACTACGTAGGGGAAGGCTACGGGCTCCCCACCGACAGCATGCTGGAAGCCGTGACCTTGCTGGCAAGGCATGAGGGCATCCTGCTGGACCCCGTGTATTCCGGCAAGGGAATGGCAGGGTTGATTGACCTGATCCGCCAAGGCCATTTCTCGCAAGCCCAGAACATCGTCTTCCTGCATACCGGTGGGAGCGTCGCGCTGTTCGGCTACCCGGATACGTTCGGATTCCCTGATTATCAGCAGTGACACAACACTATGGTCAATTTTCCATGAACTTGAATGAGTCTGGATGCCAAATCGCGTGAGCATATTGTTCTGCAAGGTATCTAGACAGCTCGATCGATATATTCCCCAGATATAACAACGACAATAAAAGAGATAACCAATGAAAAAAATTCCTGTCTTGACCCTGGCCCTTCCCGCTTTGGTACTTCCGACCTTGGCATTGACTGCTCAAGTAGCACATGCGGAGACCACGTTGCGTCTATCGACCTATGTCAACAAGGTGGACGTTCGCTATGAAGGGTTTGAAAAATTCGCCGCGCTTGTTGAAGAGAAGACCCAGGGGGAGGTCAAGATTCAGATCTTCCCATCGTCGACACTTCATGGCTGGAGTGAAGGCGTTGATGCTGTTGCCGGAGGGATTGCGGATATTTCCTGGGTGCCAGCTGACAACCGACTGCCCTGTTATCGCGTCACGTCACTTTATCCTGCACAGATAGATATGGAGCGTCAGCACGAACTGGATGCCGCTTATACCGAACTGGTGCGTGATGAAGCGGCTGAGGTCGGCCTGGTGCCGGTGTTCAACTCCAATTATTCCTATGACCAGGAATGGTGGTTCAAGAGCCCCGTGAACGATATTACGCAGCTGGATGGTCAACTCGTTCGCTCCATCGGACCCTTGGTCAGCTTGATGATCACTTCCTGGGGAGGAGAGCCTGTATTTGTTTCACCCAAGGAAGTCTTCCAGTCGGCAGAGCGAGGCGTCGTTGATGGTATCAACATGGGAGTGGCGACTTACAGCTCCTGGCAGCTTTGGGATGTCATGCCTTATATGGTCAATGCTTCCCTGTTCTACGGGAACATGCAGTACATGATGAACAAGGACAAGTTCGAGAACTTGAGCGAGGCTGAGCAACAGGCATTACAGGAAGCTGCCAGCGAAGCAGAGTCTTGGTTGAAGCCCCGCTATGAGAGTTGGGTCAATGAACGGGTCGGACAAGCGGTCATGCAGGGTGGTGGGGCCGCCGTCTCATTGGATGAAGACAAGAGTCAGGCGATCGTCGAGTCCATTGCAGAGCAGTGGGCAGCGACAGTGGAAGAGTCATGTGGTGCTGACATGGCCAAGCAGATGACATCCCTGTTTGAAGAATACTCTCGCTGATCTAGGGATCGTTTCTCTTTCGCGTCTGGATATCCCGGTAGTCAATGAACACGCTGTGTTGCCGGGATGTCAGTGTTGCTGTCAAAAGCATGACAAGTAACGCCAGGACTTTCTGCAAGAGCTCACCATCTTGGCCGATGGGAGGAATAGGTATGTCAAACAACACTGTCTCTCGTGCTGAATTACTGCTGGATCGGGCTGCACTGGTCTGCGCTCTGGGCGGTGGCAGCATCATATTGCTGCAAGCCATATGGATGAGCTGGGGGGTGTTTACACGTTATGTGCTGGGCGCGCCCGATAGAATGGTCACCGAGGCCACAGCTTTGCTTCTCTTTCCTGTTGCCTTTGCGGGCCTGGCGTATGCCTTCCGGCGTGATGCTTATCCCAAGGTCACCATGCTATTGGATGTGCTGCCTCACCGTGTACGTCATTGGGTGCAAGCCTTCAACCTGCTGATCATTGCATTGATTGGTCTCTGGCTGATGTTCGTCTCCTGGTCTGCCACCTTGCGTACTCTTGAATCCGGCGCGGCTTCTGAAATCCTGCTGTGGCCGAAAGTGTTCTTCTGGATGCCTGTACTGCTTGCGATGGTGGCCTTCTGCTGTTGCGTCGCTCATCGAATCATTCAGCATTTCAATCAGGACGCTCGGGCTGAAAACTACCGGAGTGGGAGGTGAATATGGAATGGTATACGGTAGGTATCGGTCTGTTTGTACTCTTGATGGGGTTGGTCAGCATCGGTGTCCCCATTCCCTTCGCGCTCGCGGGCGCTGCGCTACCATTTCTCTGGAGCATTCAAAGCTTTCATAGCTCTATCATCAGCAGTGAGCTTCAGCTTTGGGGTGTCTGGGTCAATTATATTCTGTTGGCGATTCCGCTATTCGTTTTTCTGGGAGAGCTGATAGGCCGATCGAGAATCGGTGCTGATCTCTACCATTTTTTGCATAGTGGAGTGAATGTACGAGGGTCGGCTGCTTACGGAAGTATCGGCGCCTGTGCCGGGTTTGGCGCAGTATCAGGCTCCAGCATGGTAGGGTCTCTGACCATTGGCGGAGTAGCGCTTTCTGAAATGCTGAGGCTGCAGTACGACCGGCGTCTGGCGAGCGGTATTCTGGCGGCTGGCGGTACCCTGAGTGTATTGCTTCCCCCTAGCTTGATCATGATCTATTACGGCATCGTCACGGATCAGTCGATTGGCAACCTTTTTATCGCGGGCATTGTCCCGGGCATCATTCTCACCTCCCTGTTTGTCGTCATCGTCTTTGTCTGGTCTCGAGTGAAGCGAGAGCATGTCCCCAGCGCAGATGGCGCGGAAAAGTTACCCAAGAAGCGTATTGTCATTACATTGACGACCATTGGCTTGATCGGGTTCATCGTGATCGCGTCTATCTATACTGGCATGGCGACACCCACGGAAGCCGCTGCGGTAGCTGCCGTCGTGACCTGTGTGCTTACGGCCTGCTTTGGAGGGCTGACTTTTGTCGGATTTGTAGAGGCACTGAAGCGCACCATGTTGACCATGGGGTATCTGGGGCTGTTATTGTCGGCAGGAACGTTATTTGGTTTCGTGGTGACATACTATCGAATTCCAGATGAATTGACGGCCATGATTACCGCGATGGAGCTCTCCCCCTATGTCATTCTAGCGGTAGTGATCGTTGTGTATATTATCTTGGGGATGTTCCTCGAGCCGGTGTCCATGACATTTATTACCCTGCCCACCATCTTCCCGTTGATCCACGCAGCAGGGTTCGATCTGATCTGGTTCGGTGTCGTCTATACGGTCATCATGGAGATCGCTGTATTGACTCCTCCAGTAGGGCTGAACCTGTACGTGATACAGGGCTTGGCAAAAGATGATGTAACTGTCTGGGATGTCGTGATGGGGTCACTACCATTCATTGCTGCGCTGGTATTGCTCGTAATAGGACTACTGGTCATTCCTGATATCGCGCTTTGGTTGCCTGAGGTGATGAAATGACGCATGACGTTCGGGTTACCAACGATGAAGTTCCCTTGGTACTGGTTCATGGGTTTCTCAGCAGCAGTGAATATTGGTGCTCAGTCGATGAGCAACTGGCCTCGAGGCGGCGTCTAATCGCCATTGATCTGCCTGGGTTTGGCAAACGTAGCCATGAGCCATCCATCCATAGTATTACGGAGTTCGCACACTGGGTCATTTCCGAGTTAGATAGTATGGGAGTAGAGCGGTTTCGCCTACTGGGGCATTCGATGGGAGGAATGATCGTTCAGGAGATGGCACATCTTATCCCCGAGCGTATTGCGGCATTGGTTCTTTACGGAACGGGGCCAGAGGGAGAGCTACCTGGGCGTTTTGAGCCCATTCATGAGTCTCGTCGCAAGATCTCGGACAATGGTACCGATGGGACAGTCTCTTTCATCGTGTCGAACTGGTATGTACAAGGCAGTAAGGATGTCTGGTACGAGACGTCGCTTGCCATTGCGAGAAAAGCGCGAACCGTGACTGTGCTTGGCGGTCTTGCAGCAATGGAGGAGTGGAGAGGTGTTGGCTATCTCGAAACGCATGAAATGCCAACGTTGGTAATCTGGGGTGACAAGGATCGCGCATATCCCATCTCTCAGGAGCTAGCGCTTTTTCAAGGAATTCCCGAAGCACAGCTGGCGGTGATCCCCGGGGCTGGTCACAACGCGCATCATGAAAAGCCCGGCCTTTTCTGCGCCTTGCTTGAGGACTTCATGGTGAACTGTTCTCGGTGCTAGACCAATGGCTGCAATGTTCACCAGTGGTTCGCGATGCCAGGTGGGTCTTGAGTTCGGTATCGATATGGTGGTCATGCTAAAGCTGTGGCAATGACCTGAGGCCCAAGCCCACAAAAAAGCAAGACAGGCGGCTGCCTGTCTCGCTTTTGTCTTTCTGCTGGCGCTTGTGGGGGATGGCAGTCTCGTCATCCCCCACAGGCCAATTCACTTCGCGTGAAGCTTACTTGGCGTCTGCCACCAGCATTTCCAGCGTGGCGCGCGCGCCGTTGTCGTGCAGGCTCTTCAGCGCTACCAGGTAGGCGTCGCGGAAGCGCGGCTGATCGACCAGATCACCGAACAGTTCACGGTTGTCCAGGAAGGCAGTCGGCTCTTCGCGCTGACGGCTGGCACGCTCCATCAGCTCGTCCTTCAGCGGATCGACCACGTCGATGGTCTCGCCTTGCTCATCCACGCCTTCTGCATAACGTGCCCAGCTGGCCACGACGGCTGCGGTACGACGCAGTTCGCCGTCGGTCTTGAGCTGTGCGTGTGCCACCGGGATCAGGAACTTCGGAATGCGGTCGGAGGTCTCGGCGCACAGACGCGCGAGGGTGTCCTTGACTTCCGGGTTGGCGAAACGCTCGATCAGCGTGCGGCAATGGGCGTCGAGATCGATACCCGGCAGCTGGGCCAGCGTCGAACGAGCTTCCTCATTCATGTAGCCGAGCAGGAAGTCGACGATCAGCGGGTCGTTGCAGGCTTCATGGGCGTAGCGATAGCCGGCCAGGTAGCCGAAGTAGCACAGCGCTTGGTGACCGGCGTTGAGCAGACGCAGCTTCATCAGCTCATAGGGCTCGACATCTTCCACCGGCTGCACGCCGGCATCTTCAAAGGCCGGGCGGCCATTGGCGAAGTGGTCTTCCAGCACCCACTGGGTGAAGGGCTCGCAGACCACCGGCCAGGCGTCTTCTACGCCGAAACGTGAGGACAGCTCTTCGATGTCAGCCGGCGTGGTCACCGGCGTGATGCGGTCGACCATGGAGTTGGGGAAGGGTACTTCGGCTTCGATCCATGCCGCCAGTTCTGCATCACGCGCACGCGCGTAGGCAGTGAACATCTTGTGAGCGACGTTGCCGTTGCCTTCGATGTTGTCACAGGACATCACGGTGAACGGGGCGACGCCACGCTCGCGACGACGTGCCAGGGCTTCGGTGATCAGGCCGAAGCTGGTCTTGGCCTCCCCCGGGTTGGCCAGGTCGTGCTGGACGTCGGCGTTCTCGAGATTGAATTCGCCGGTGACCGGGTGGAAGTTGTAGCCACCTTCGGTGACGGTCAGCGAGACGATGCGGATTGCCGGGTCGGCCATCAGCTCGATGACGGCATCCGGGGAGTCCGGGGCAAAGCGGTAATCGATGATGGACCCCACCACGCGCGGCTCATAGTTGCCGTCGGGGTGCTTGAGTACCACGGTGTAGAGGTGGTCCTGCGAGGCCAGGGCTTCCTGCATGCGGCGGTCGCCCGGCATCACGCCGACGCCGACGATGCCCCAGTCCAGCGCCTTGCCCTGATTCATCAGCTCGTCGAGGTACATGGCCTGGTGCGCACGATGGAAACCGCCCACGCCGAAGTGGACGATACCGGCGCTGACCGCAGTGCGGTCATAGTTCGGAGTGGCTACCTTGGCGTCCAGCTGAGTCAGACTGGCATTGGAGAGACGGGTCATGGGGAGGTCTCCTGCCGCGTGTCGCGGTCGAGTCGAGATGGGTAAAGAAAGGGTAGGTCGTAACGGCCAGCGGCGAAGGTAACCGTGTGATTCAGGCTTCCTTCGCCGCTGGCATGGCAGGGGGCGAGCCCCTGCCGACTCAGCTAGCGGTGGCCGCTTGCTTCGGGGACTGCTTGTTGAACAGCGCCTTGCTGCGCTGCAGCTCCCAGTACGCGAAGATGAAGTAGATGATCGTCGACCAGATGGTCACGTCATAGAACATCTCACGATTCGCTTCGTAGCTGGCCAGGTCCGGGCTACCGAATAGCACGCGCAGTGCGAGGACCATCGGCACCGCCAGGCCCAGCACCATCCAGACGGCCCTGATGGCCTTGGTCAAACCCGAAGTGTCCTTGACCGGTGCATGGTTGGTGGTCTCGGCCTGCTTGGCGTGCAGGGCTTCGACACGCTCCTGGAATTCCCGCTCGGCCGCTTCGGCTTTCGGGTAGGAGGCGGCAGCACCGGCAGATCTGGCCATCAGGGTGTAGAGGATGATGGAGACGAACCAGGTCGGCAGGAACAGGTAGTAGAACGGGATCACGTCGACCATCTCGAGGCCAAAGCCGAAGATCAGTGACAGCGCCCAGGTCGCCAGTGCCGGCGTGTTGTGCTTCACGCCCTTGTAGCGCGCCCAGTAACGGCTGAAGCCGAGTTTCGGGAACAGGTGATGCTCAGCGAAGATGATCCCGCCGACCGGCACCAGCACCAGACCCGCATAGGTCAGCAGCGGCAGCATGCTGCGATAGACGAACGGGAAGCAGCTGAGCACGGCAACGCAGATACCCACGGCCAGCGTCGCCTTGTTGCGCGACAGGTTCGGCATCGCCGACTGGGCGGCAAGGCCTGCGCGGTACAGGTTGGCGTTGGCGGTGGTCCAGCCTGCGACGACCACGATCACGAAGCCAGCGGCGCCAAGGGCGTGCAACGCCACTTCGCCCGGTTCCAGTACATCGATGCTGATACCGGCGACGGCTGCGGTGGCCGCGCCCATCAGGCCGGCGGAGATCCAGGCGATATAGTGGCCGAACATCATGCCGGTGCTGGTCGCAAGGCCGGAGCGCATGCGCTTGGCATAGCGCAGCAGCGCCATGTCGATCAGACCGAAGTGAGAGAAGGTGTTGGCCGCCCAGGCGAAGCCGATGACTTCCCAGATGCCGATTCCGGCTTCACCTTGCGAGTTGACTCCGGTGAATACCGTACTGCCACCGACTTCGATCAAGGTGGCGAAGCTGTCAAGAGTGGTCTCGCCGGTGACGGATTCGGTCAGTTCCGGCAGCAGCACCATGCCGCCGACGGTGAACATCAACATCAGCCAGGGAGCACAGATGCTGGCGAATTCGGTCAGGGCATTGAAGCCATAGACGGCAACCAGTACCACGATGGCGGCAACGGCCAGTGCCAGCAGGATGAACTCGAAGCTGGTGGGGTAGGACTGGGTCTGGGCCGGAATGTCGAACAGCAGCCTGACCGCCGTGGCGGAAACGGTGATCATGGCCGCCGAGATGGCGGTGAATATGATCACGTTGGCCCAGTTGTAGAGCCGTGACATCGAATCACCGGCAATACGGTGAAGATAGGTGAAGAGGCTCAGACGGGTCTCGATCGCGATTGGCGTCGTGATCAACCAGAAGCTGAGCACTGCGAGGCCATTACCGATCAGCAGGCCCAGCAGGATATCCCAGATACCGGCACCGAGTGCCACGAAGGTGGCACCGATGACGAACTCGGTCGCGGCAACGTGCTCGGCGGCATAGAGACCGGCAAAGTGCGGCCACCGGTGCAGTTTGTGACGTGGTACCGGCAGTAGCTCGTCGTCCATATGGGCGATCTGCCGATCCAAATCTGGCGCAGTACTGGCCATGATTGGCTCCTGTTTTTTTACGGCTTGTCTTGCTGCTCCTACCCGAGGTGTCACGCAGCCGCCTTGGCGTTCCTATCGGCGATGACAGGGGTAGATCGTCTTTTATCGATCAAATGACTCAGGTGTGGTGCAAATGATCGATGAATGGTCATCAAAACGCAAAGCCCGCGTGCTTGAACTTTGGGCTATGTCCTCGGGTGATCTCGGAGATTCTGGTCTCGTTGGGGCTGAAGGCCGCATGAAACGTGGGGTTACGGGGAAATGTCGGTGTCAATGACACGATTCAGCAAAGTGGATTTTTCCGTTCTCACGCTCTGTCCGGCGATGGAAACCTGGTGTCCTGGCGAAACCTGCCTATAGAGAAGGTGATGAGAGATCGAGTCGAGCATGGTTTGGGTGAACCAATGTGGTGCATGACTCGCTATCGATTTTCTGGCAGGTACTCGGGCACTGAGGAGGCAATGGGGGAGGCAATGGAGGAGCGAGCGAAGTGCGCAAGACAGGCATGGCGGTACCGTGACCGCTCACCGAGAGAGATGGTGCAAGGCAGCAGGGTGTTGGGTAGAAGCGACATCAACTTCGTCACCAGGCGACGTAATATGCACAAAATAACGACAAAGATCGGGAAAATTGAGACATCTTGCGGCCTCCTCGGGATGTCGATAAGGTTATGCAACACTGTTTCCTAATCAGGAAATGCCCTTATTGACACCCGGCGCCGACAGGGCGGCGGGGCACTGCGAGGAGGCCAGCCATGCGAACACGCACACTGACCATTCTGATGATGATCGTTTCCCTGATGGGCGCTCCCCTGGCGCAGGCCGGGCCGCATGATCGTGGTCATGGCCATGGACATGGTCATCACGACAAGCACCATCACAAGAAGCACTACAAGAAACATCACAAGCATCAAGAACGCCGCCACGAGGCGCGCCGTGATCATCATTGGCGTCGTGGCGACCACCTGCCGCGTCACTATTATTCCGATCAGCGTTATTGGGTAAAGGACTGGCATCACCGTCACCTGTCCAAGCCGCCGCGCGGACATCGGTGGTTGAACATCGATGGGCGTTATGTGCTGGCAGCTGTGGCGGGTGGCGCGATCACTGCCATCATTCTCAATCGCTGATCACTCGGATCGTTGTTCTCGGCTGCTCAAGCCAGCTTCAAGAAAAGGGCCTCTCATGAGGCCCTTTTTGCATGCGCCGTTTGCCGGCAGTGGCTTCAGGCGTAGGCGCTGCATACCCAGGTCATGGTCGCCGGGGTGTCGCCGTTGTAAGTGATGGCGTGTCCGAGGGTGCTGTCGAAGGCCAGGCTATCGCCGACCTTGAGATGGATGGGGTCGTAAAGCTCGGTCCAGACGGTCACCTCGCCGCTGGTCACGATGATCTGTTCCTGGCCGGAGTGTTTCTGCAGGCCGCCGAATTCCTCGAGACTGCGATTGAGCACCGTGGTCTCCAATACCATGTACTCCTTGGACGCCACATTGTTGCAAAGCGGCCGATACCGGTAGTTGGGCGTCTCGATGACGTCTCCCTCCTGCGCTCGCGTCAGGGCGAGCCACCCCCGAAATGACGTGTCTTCCGTGTGATAGAACAGCTCGCTGACATCCACCTTCAGGCCCTTGGCGAGATTCACGATCGCCTCGAAGGTCGGTGAGATACGTCCATTCTCGATTCTCGACACGCTGGCCGCCGAGATTCCTGACGCGCTGGCCACGGCCGCGATGGTCAGTCCCTTCTCCTTGCGTAGCGCCTTGAGGTTGTCACCAATGGCGCCTGCCTTGCGTTCTCTATGCTTCAGAGCGATCGGCGTTTCCTGGTGAGATGTCATGTCAGCGTGCTCCATCGTGATCGTCTGCAATTGTCGGGTCCTTGAGCGTTGTCAGTGCGCAGCGCCTGTCGGCTGAAAAGCGCTTGCCACCGCGTGCCGAGTCATGGGGAAGCGGCGTGCTCGTAGGTCTTGATAGGGTTCATTTAGAGCTTCCTCGTGCAAAATGTCGAGCCAATATTCACATTTGACGCAATGTTGCGTATATGCAACTCTGGTTCCTGAAGTGAAATTGCTGGTGGTGGATCTGCTCGCCTTCGTAGACGTCATGTCGCGCCCGGTGGAGGTCTTCCAGCGAGAGAATGTGTGATCGCGGGCATCGTGAGATGGGGGATGCCCGTACTGCGGTGCAAGACGCTCAGAGACGGAATCACCTTCGACTGGAACAATACGAGGAAAACAAGAATGCATAGCCTCACGAAAAATGTGCTCGGCATGGGCATCGCAGCCGGTCTGCTGGTCACCTCGACCACCCAGGCCGCCGATATCGAGTGGAAGATGGCAACCCCCTGGGGGGGCGGCCCCTGGCTTGAGCGAGATGCCAAGACGTTTGCCGATTATGCCAATGAGCTGACCAATGGTGACGTGAGCATTCAGGTGTTCCCGGGCGGTACGCTGGGTGGCGCGCTGCGCGTGACCAATACCGTGAAGTCCGGTGTCGCGCAGGTCAGCCACAACTACATCAACTATGACTACGGGACTGACCCGACGGCGGCGCTGTTGGCTGGGCACTCCAGTGGCCTGACGCCGGAAGAGTTCATGTTGTGGATGTACGAGGGTGGCGGTGTCGAGCTCTATGAAGCGTTCCGTCGTGAAGTCTTCGGAGTCGTGGCCTTCCCGTGCTCCACCCTGGGCACCGAGATATTCCTGCACTCAAGCAAGAAGGTACAGACGCTGGAAGACTTCCAGGGACTGAGACTGAGAACATCCGGTGCCTGGGCGGAAATCGCCTCGCGCCTGGGGGCCTCTACCGTGGTGATGGCGGGCAGTGACATCTACACGGCGCTGGATCGTGGCGTCATCGATGCCGCGGAGTGGGGCAGCCCGGAGCTCAACAAGCCGACCGGCTTCCAGGACGTGGCGCAGTACGTCATCCTGCCCGGCGTCCACCAGTCCGGTGGCATCCTCGAGTGCGAAGTGAATGTCGATGCCTGGGATGGCCTGAGCGAAGCCCAGCAGAGTCAGTTGCGTCTTGCCGGCAAGTTGAGCGTGTTCGAATCCTGGCTCGACAGCTCCTATGCCGACCTCAAGGCCTTCAAGGAGCTGGAAGAGGGGCCCAACGAAATCGTGCAGCTGGATCAATCCTTCATCGATGCCATCTACGAAGAGACACGTGCCTGGGAAGATGAGAAGGCGGGTGAGAACGAGTGGTTCGCGCGCGTGCTCGAGTCACAACGTGCCTTCAAGGACAGCATGACCACCTGGCAGGATTACCGTCTGCCGATCGGGGAAATGGGGCGCTGAACCCCGCAGGAACTGACGTTTCCGGCACAGGCAAGGCCCTTGCCTGTGCTTCCCCCTGGCTGTCATTCGGTAGGTTGTCATGAAAATAGTCGATGCCATTGAGCGTCAAACCCGTTGGGCGGGGTATCTGGGGGCTGTCCTGATACTGCCGCTGGTGCTTGCGCTGGTCTATGAGGTCTTCAGTCGCTATGTGCTGGGAAGGCCCACCCTGTGGGCGTTCGAGGTCAGCTACATGGTGATGGGCGCCATCTTCATGTTTGGCATGGCGAATGCACTTCGCGTGGGCCAGCACGTCAGTGTGGATGTGTTGAGTCAGAATTTTTCGCCACGTCTGAAAGCCGGGGTGCATCTGGCCTGTTATGGCGTATTGCTCCCCGTACTGGGCTGGCTGGTCTGGGAGCTTTCGTTCTATGCGATCGAGGCCTTCTCCAGCAATGAGCGCTCTGGTCGCTCGGCCTGGAATCCGGTGATCTGGCCAGTCTTCGGGGTGTGGTGGCTGGGCTTTGTCTATCTGACGCTGCAGGTGATCGCGGAGATGTTCAAACTCTGGAGCACGTTGCTGGGCCATGATCATGGCGCGGAGGTGTCCTCATGAGCGATTTCCTTGCCCTGATCATGTTCCCGGCCCTCATCGCGCTGATCGTGCTCGGCTTCCCGATCGCCTTCTCGATGATCGTCGTCGCGACGGTCTTCGGCGTCGCCCAGTTCGGTGATGCCGCTGCCTATCAGTTGTTGACCAAGATCGAAGACACGGCGTCCAACTCCATTCTGGCGGCCGTACCATTGTTCATCTTCATGGGCGCGATGCTCGAGAATTCCGGCATCGCCGAGCGGCTGTTCGGTGCCATCCATCTGTGGACGCGCCGGTTGCCGGGTGGGCTGGGGGTCGGTGCGGTCATCATGGGGACCATCTTCGCGGCTGCCAGCGGCGTCGTCGGGGCGACCGAGGCAGTGATCGGCATGCTGGCAGTGCCGGTCATGCTCAAGCATCAGTATGACAAGTCACTCATCTCCGGCACCATCTGCGCCAGTGGCTCATTGGGCACGGCGATTCCGCCTTCCATTACCGTGGTCATTCTCGGGCCTGTCGCGGGTGTCTCCGTCGGGTCACTGTTCAGTGGTCTGCTGATTCCGGGGCTTCTGATGGCGCTGTTGTTCCTCGTCTATATCGTCGTGGTCTGCGCCCTGAAGCCTGCGCTTGCGCCGCGACTGAAAGAAGATGAGCAACATCCGGGCTGGGGCAAGCTGCTCACCATCACCCTGAGTGCATTGCTGCCGACCATGAGTCTGATCATGGTGGTGTTGGGCACGATTCTGATGGGCATCGCCACGCCGACGGAAGCGGCAGCCTGTGGTGCACTAGGCTCTGTCTTGCTGGCGCTGGGCTATCGCAACCTCACGCTGTCCATCCTGTGGAATGCCGCGATACGCACGCTCAACATCACCGCCATGATTCTGCTGATCGTGCTGGGTGGCAACATGTTCGCCGGTGTCTTCTTCGCCTCCGGTGGCATGGCGACCGTTCAGTCGCTGCTGCTGGATACCGGCATGAGCCCATGGTTCATTCTCGGTGCCATCCTGCTGATCGCCTTCCTGGCCGGTTTCGTGCTCGACATGATCTCGGTGGTGCTGATCGTCATCCCCGTGGCCATGCCGGTCATCGGTCTGCTCGGGTTTGATGAGATCTGGTTCTGCGTGGCCTTCCTCATCGTGATGCAGACGAGCTATCTGACCCCGCCGCTTGCCCCCTCCATCTTCTATCTACGCGCCATCACGCCTGCCGAAGTGACGCTCAAGCACATGTACAAGGGGGTCGTGCCTTTCATCGTCCTGCAGCTGGTGGTACTGGCGTTGATTCTCACATTCCCGGGGCTTGCGCTGTGGTTGCCTGATGCCATCAGCGGGCCGTCCTGGAAATGATGGTCGCCTTATCGAAAAGGAACGCGTTCGCATGAGTGATGCAAAGCACGAAGATACTGAAATGGACATCAATCTCGATCGAGAGGCGCTCACCTCGCTATGCCACAAGGTGCTGACACGCCATGGCTTCAGCGAATCGAATGTCGAGGCCATGAGTGATGCGCTGGTCGCGGCCGAGATGGATGGCTGTCGCTCCCATGGGCTCTATCGCCTGATGGGGTTCGTGGCCACGCTGAACAATGGAGGAGTGGTGCCGGACGCCGTGCCGGTGGTCGAGGATACGGCGCCCTCCGTCGTCAAGGTGGATGCCAAGGGTGGTTTCTCATCGCTGGCCTTCCAGCAGGGCGTGCCTGAGTTGCTCAGCAAGGCGAGAGCCAATGGGATTGCCATTCTGGCCATCAACCATTGCGTGCATGGCACGGCATTGTGGGTCGAGATCGAGCGGCTGACGCGGGAAGGGCTGGTAGCCATCGCCTGCAACCCGACCCAGTCGTACATGGCGCCGCATGGAGGCAGCCAGCCCCTGCTGGGCACCAACCCCATTGCCTTCGGCTGGCCGCGCGGGGATGGCAATCCCTACGTGTTCGACTTCGCGACCAGTGCCATCGCACGTGGCGATATCGAGCTGCATCGTCGTCAGGGGGACGAGATTCCGCTGGGCTGGGGGGTTGATCGAGACGGTACGCCGTCCCGTGACCCGGCCGAGGTGCTGGATCATGGCGCGATGCTGCCGTTCGGTGAGCACAAGGGCTCTGCGCTGGCGATCATGATCGAGCTGATCGCAGGGCCGCTGATCGGTGACATGCTCAGTATCGAATCCAGCGAGCATGATCAAGGCAAGGGCAGCCTGCCGTATCATGGGGAGATGATCATCGCGATGGACCCGGCGCGTCTCACGGGGGGCAGCCCCCAGCAGCACATGCTGCGCTCTGAACGGCTGTTCGACCTGGTCAAGCAGCAGGGCGCGCGTCTTTCCTCCGAGCGTCGCTATCAGGCTCGCCAGAAGCATCTGGAGGAGGGCGTCACACTCTCCCGGGCGCTGTATGACGACATCCTCGAGCTTGCCTCCTGAGAATTTGCCTGCGCCGAGCAGCCGAGTCATCGCTGACAGGCACGCGGCAGGACGTCATGAGGGCATGAGGTCATGACTGCCGCAAGAAGAACGGCCGCCCCTGGGCGGCCGTTCTTCTATATAAGGTGTCCATCGTCGTCGCTGTCATCCTCAGTGCTCACCGATACTGGGGGCCTATCCAGTTCTGCCTGATTATGTGCACCACCGGATGTGGGCGTTTTTCCGCAAAGGTGCCGTTGCTGCTAGCGTAAGCCGTGTTGAGGGTCGTTGATGCCATCTTGATGGCCATTGAAGGGGAAAGGGACATGACGCTTGAGACGATATCGCGGTTTCGGGGTTGCCTGTTGGGTGGTGCGGTGGGAGATGCGCTGGGGGCGGCAGTGGAGTTCCTGTCGCACGAGGAGATCCAGGCGCGCTTCGGAAGTGAAGGAATACGCGATTACGCACCGGCCTATGGCGGGCTGGGGCGGATTACCGATGATACGCAGATGACACTGTTTACCGCCGAGGGTCTGTTGCGTAGCCACGTGCGCGGCTGTCTGAGAGGCATCACGACGCAAGGTAGCCTGGTCAACAGTGCCTATGAACGTTGGCTGTACACCCAAGGGGAACGCAAGCAAAAGGCAACGGAACAGGAATGGCTGGACAGTGGCTGGTTGATCAAGCAGCCGGCACTGCATTCGCGCCGCGCCCCGGGCATGACGTGTCTGTCCGCGCTCAAGCAGGTGCGCACCTACAGTGACACCGCGCAGAACGACAGCAAGGGCTGTGGGGGTGTGATGCGCGTGGCACCCGTCGGCTTGTTCGCGCATGTGATGGGGGCCTCCCATGAGATGTGCTTCGCGCTCGGGGAAGAGGTCTGCGCGCTGACCCATGGCCACGTGACCGGTCAGCTGACGGGCGGCGTGCTGGCGGTGATGACCCAATGCCTGGTGGCGGGTGACTCGATGGCACAGGCACTTGCGCACGCCATGCGCATTCTCGAGCGCAAATCAGGCTGCGAAGAGACCATGCAGGCCCTGAAGCAAGCCTGCGAGCTTGCCGAGTCCGACACTGCGCCGCAGGTGGCTGTCAGGATGCTGGGGTTGGGATGGATCGCGGAAGAGGCCCTGGCGATGTCCGTGTATTGCGCACTCACCGCGCGGGATTTCCGCTCCGCGATCCAGATCGCGGTCAATCATGATGGGGATTCGGATTCCACGGGGGCCATCACGGGCAACCTGCTCGGGGCGCAATGGGGAGAAGAGGCGATACCTGCTGATTGGCTGGAGCCGCTTGAACTGCGAGAGGTCATCGGCGAGGTCGCCCAGGACCTGCACGATTGCGCTCGCTGGGAGCTCTATACCGACGGGGGTGGCAAGGACGAGCGGTGGGTCTGGGAGAAATACCCGGGCTATTGAGATACGCGCAACGCTAGCTGACTGAACGCGGGGCAATCCTTGGATTGCCCCGCGTTTTCGTGTCTGACGATGCCTTTTTGCCGGCTGTCACGAAACGTCGGTAGCGCAAAGGTGAGGGCATGCCTCAAGTGGGCGATCCGAGGACAACATCAGAGGGTTTCGTAAGCGATTGATAACGCTGCGGTTATTACCAAAGTCGTAGACTGCTGCCTGACCAGACGTTCAATACAGGCTTTTATTGGTTCGTCAGTGGAATCAATGCTGTTCCAGTGGGGGGATATGTGCCGATGCGGGATTCGTCCACAATGCGCTCACTCCACATGGCATGAAACGGCAGTCTGGATCTGGTCGACGGCAGGCACCTGTCAAGACGCCTGCGACTTTTTTGAAGATGGCATGCATCCAACCCGTTTGCTCAAGCGTAATACTCATCAAGCACAACGGTGAGGGTTTCAGCAGGGTAAGAGGACAAGTTGCTGATGAATGTCTTTCTGATGATTGCGACCAAAGTTTAAACGTCATACGGCAGTGTCCTGGACAGTGCCAAGCATTTGATCCGCTCTCGATCATGGGATGTCCGCACCTTCAAGGTTGTACAGAAGTGATGCAGAAGAGGGTTGAAGGTTGTACCTCTTGAGGTTCACCAACACTCCTCAGGAGCAGGGCAATGCCCAGGCAACGCAATCTGGTTCTTTGATGGAAACAGTGAGCTGCCAGCAGCACGGCTAGTGTGATAGCGCAATAATCATTAGTCTGTTAACAAGCTAGACGGATGCAGCCAAGACTGCATACGACATCACAAGGGCAATATTGCCCAGGACATAGAAAGGAAAACCCAATGAAAACTCTGAATCTCAAGACTCTGATCGCCGCCGCCGCTCTCGCCACCGTCAGCACCGCCACCTTCGCGGCTGATGACAGCCCGGCCGCCCAGCGTGTCCAGCAGTCCGTCAGCCAGGACGTCGTCGTCGGCACCGCCCAGCAGGCCCCGACGGCACAGGCCACCTTCGCGGAAACCGGCAAGAGCGTCGCGGCAGGTCGTGTCGAGACCGCCCTGACCCAGTCCTCCATTGAAGGGCAAGGCAGCGCTAACGCCAGTCGTGAACAGGTCTTCGACAATGACGCTGGCAAGAGCGTCGCCGCGACCCGCGTTCAGCACGCCCTGAGCGACAGCAACGTCTGATTGACCATCATCCCTGACCTGCATTTCCAAGACTGATCATCACTTCATCTTCATCGAGGAAATCATCATGAACACTATCAAGACCCTGATCGCCGCCGCCGCTCTCGCCACCGTCAGCACCGCCACCTTCGCGGCGGATGACAGTCCGGCCGCCCAGCGTGTCCAGCAGTCTGTCAGCCAGGACGTCGTCGTCGGCACCGCCCAGCAGGCACCGACGGCTCAGGCCACCTTCGCGGAAACCGGCAAGAGCGTCGCGGCAGGTCGTGTCGAGACCGCCCTGACCCAGTCCTCCATTGAAGGGCACGGCAGCGCTACCGCCAGCCGTGAACAGGCCTTCGACAATGACGCTGGCAAGAGTGTCGCCGCTACCCGCGTTCAGCACGCCCTTAGCGACAGCAACGTCTGATTGACCGTCATCCCCGACCTGCATTCCAGGTCTGATCATCACTTCATCTTCATCGAGGAAATCATCATGAACACTATCAAGACCCTGATCGCCGCCGCCGCTCTCGCCACCGTGAGCACCGCCACCTTCGCGGCGGATGACAGCCCGGCTGCCCAGCGTGTCCAGCAGTCCGTCAGCCAGGACGTCGTCGTCGGCACCGCCCAGCAGGCCCCGACGGCTCAGGCCACCTTCGCGGAAACCGGCAAGAGCGTCGCGGCAGGTCGTGTCGAGACTGCCCTGACCCAGTCGTCCATTGAAGGGCACGGCAGCGCTACCGCCAGCCGTGAACAGGCCTTCGACAATGACGCTGGCAAGAGTGTCGCCGCTACCCGCGTTCAGCACGCCCTGAGCGACAGCAACGTCTGATTGACCGTTATCCCTGGCCTGCATTTCCAGGCCTGATCATCACATCATCTTCATCGAGGAAATCATCATGAACACTATCAAGACCCTGATCGCCGCCGCCGCTCTCGCCACCGTGAGCACCGCCACCTTTGCGGCTGATGACAGCCCGGCCGCCCAGCGTGTCCAGCACAACGTCAGTGAAAGTGTCATCCATGGTGCCGCTCAGCAGGCACCGACAGGCCAGGCGACCTTCGCGGAAACCGGCATGAGCACTTCTGCAGGCCGTTTCCAGATTGCCTCCGGTGACGACGAGATCCGTGGACATGACCGCTCCATCCACCTGCAGGAATTCGATGTCGCCAATGATTCAGGCGATAGCGTTGCCGGCACCCGTGTTCGTCACGCCGTGAGCGACGTCAACGTCTGAGACGCCCGATGTCTGCGTCAGGCGCTTGCAGGCCAGTTGTCTGCACTGACATGACCTTTTTCAATAGGAGAACCCCCATGCAATCTCTCAAGTCTCTATTCGCCATTGCCGCATTGTCCGTTGCCGCCACTGGCCTGGCCTCTGCCAATGACAGCGAAGCCGATGCCCGCGTACGTGCCACCCTCAGTGATCGCGTGATCATGGGTCAGGCACAGCCGGTCACTCACCAAGCCACACTGCACCATGATGATGTCGTGAAAACCGGCATGAGTGTCGCTGCCAGCCGCGTCCAGACATCCATCAGCAACGCCGGCATCCAGGGCACCACCCGTGCACTGGCAAGCGATTCGGCGGATTACGCCAACGATGCCGGCAAGAGTGTCTCTGCCACACGCGTCGAACATGCCTTGAACGAGAGCGCGTAACCGCTCGCGGCAACGCAATAGTCCCCGACTCTGCAAGACAGCCAAGGACGCCGATATGCCATCGACCTACCTCTATCAGTTGCTGAATGGACCCACTGACCATCACGTTGTCTCCTGATGGTCAGTGCTCCAGAGAACAACTCGTGAGAGAGAAGAACGCTTGAGCAAGTGTTTTGACCCGAACGCAAGACCGCACTCGTCGTCAATGGCAGAACCCTTGCTCAAACGCTTTCCTGTCCTGAATGTCCTGTCCCGACATTCCCTGCCCGCCATTGGCGGGCTTTTTTTGGCTTTTCGACGCTTCATGTGGATGTGACTTCATCCAGCACACGACCCACGGGGCTGTTGATCAGCGAGATCATCGCAATGAGGTCCCTTGAGAGAAAGGGCGTCGTGTGGTCGTGGTGACTCGCCTTACATGAGAAACGCCCGCCATTCGGCGGGCGTTTCTCATGCAAGGATTTTCTCTTGCGTGGCGCTCGGATCAGTGAGTGCGAGTCAGGCGCGTGGCCAGCCACCAGCCCAGTAGCATCGTCAGTAGAAAACCCGCCAATGGCAGACTCATGGCGCTGCTGGAGACGATGGCAGGCCCGGGGCAGTATCCGCTCAGGCCCCATCCGGTACCGAACAGGGCCGCGCCGAGCAGCAGGCGGCCATCGATATCGCGGCGCGTAGGCAGTTGGAAGCGCTCACCCAACAGGGGAGTGCTGCGTCGCCAGGCGAGGCGATAACCGAGGAAGGTGGTGATGACTGCCCCGCCAAGCACGAAGATCAGCGTGGGGTCCCAGTCTCCGGCCACGTCGAGAAAGCCGACGACACGCGCGGGGTCGGTCATGCCGCTGAGTGTCAGGCCGAGGCTGAAGACCAGCCCGGTGATGAAGCCGGTGACAGCTTTCATGGTGACTCTCCCAGCAGATGTCGGGTCACGAAGACCGTCAGCATGGCGATGGCCACGAACACCCCCGTGGCCACCAGCGAGCGCGGGGAGAGACGCGCGATGCCGCAGACGCCGTGGCCACTGGTACAGCCGCCGCCGATGCCTGTTCCCATGCCCACCAGCAGGCCGGCGAACATCATGCTCAGCACCCCGCTGGTGGGATCGCCGATCAGCGCATCCGTGCCCTCGGCCACATTGCCCCAGTCAAGATTGAACAGCACAAGGAGCAGCGGGCCGCTGATCAACCCGAGCACGAAGGCGATACGCCAGCGGCGGTCCGGGCCTGATTCCAGCAGCGCGCTCCGCGTGATGCCACTGATACCGGCGATACGTCCCAGAAAGGCCATCAGCATCACTGCCGAGAGACCGATCAGGACGCCGCCGGCGAGTCCTTTCATGCTGCTCATCATGTCCATGTGGTTCGTCCTCGTGTCGCGGTCATCCTGCGTTGCGACGATGATATGCTCGTGCCTGGCGAGCGCCAACCGTCATCGCCCACCGACTGCTGAGTCTGCTGGTCATGACATTTGCCCATCGGGTGGCCTGAGTGGATCCGGTTGACCCGACAGCTACGGAAAGGCCCGCCTCGAGCATCTCGGGGCGGGCCTTTCCGTAGCTGTTCTATGTGTAGGCAAGGTCAGACCAGCTCGCGGTGCTCCTGGCGAGCGCGACGACTGTCACGCACCACGGCGCCGCAGATCACGGCGAGTACGCCAAGGGTCAGCAATGGCCAGATGAGGACATAGGCGGCAAACAGGAATGTCATGGGTGTGTGTCTCCTGAAATGTGCAGTAGGAAAGTCCCCGGCGACGCCAAGGGCCGCCGGGGCGCTTGTGGCAAGCATCCCGATCAGGTCAGGGACTCGTCGTAATGGCCGACCTTGTCGGTGATGGTGGTGAAGTCAAAGCGCGGCTGGCGGCTGGCGAGACTCATGATCACGCAGACCAGGGTGCTGGTGCCGTAGGCCGTGAGCGAGGCCAGCAGCACGGTGTAGTCACGCAGTTCGCCGGTCGCGAAGGCGACCATGGCCAGCATGGCCAGCACGCCGGCGACCAGTCCGGCGATGCGACCGAGAAAGCCGAAGACCATCAGGCCGATGATGACGCCGCCGCCGATGCTGGCGAGCAGCTCGAAGATCAGCCCACTGATACCCTCCAGCGGCACCCACTTCGAAGCGTGCCATGCAGAACACCACCATGGCGACCAGGACGGAACTGGTGAAGGCCAGGTTGGTGATGCGATCACAGAAGCAGCTGGCGATCACCGGGAAGACGATGGCGCCCCAGAGTGCGCCGACGAAGACCAGCATCACCAGAATATCCAAAGAGAAGCTGGCGAAGACGATCCCCAGCACGGTGGCGATGATCATCGTCAGACGACCGACCAGCAACATGCGGCGAGGGTCGGCCTTGCCACGGGCGATGTTCTTGCCGTAGACGTCTGCCATCATGATCGCCGAGAGTGGCGAGAGTGCCGAGAGATCGGAGTCAGCGGTGGAGGACAGCGAGCCGATCACCAGGATGAAGAACAGGGCGATGAAGAAGGGCGGCAGGTACTCCGACACCATCTGCGGAATCAGGTTGTTCATGTCGCCATTGAGCGGCTCGACCCCGAGGGTCAGCGCCATCAGACCGATCATCCCCAGACCGATCACGATGGCACCGTAGCCGACGGTAGCCGTGATGAAGGTCGGCTTGATGTGATCTTCATTGACCGCGAACAGGCGCTGGGAAATCGTCTGATTGCCGATGGCATACGCCAGCACGGCCACGAAGAAGGGCGCCCCCTGATTGAGGATGGCATCAGTCGAGAAGAAGTCGGCCTGTTGCGGCGTGACATGCTTGAGCCCTTCCACCAGCTCCGAAGGGCCCCCCATGGCAAAGAACACGGCCGGAATGATGACGATGGCGATGGCCATCAGTGCCACCAGCTGGGCGAAATCCGTCAATACCGAGGCGCGGAAGCCCGACCAGAGCGTATAGTAGAGCACCCCGACCCCCGCCAGGATGACGCCTGTCTGGAAGGACAGCGGCGACAGCACCGAGACAAGCGCACCGGCGGCCGTGAAGTTGACCATCAGGCTGATGACGCTGCCCAGCACGTTGGAGAAGGCCAGAATCAGCTGGCTGCTCGAACCGTGGCGTGCATGGATCAGCTCGCCCAGCGTATGGGCGTTGGGGGCCAGCTTGCGGAAGCGGCGGCCGAAGGGATAGATGAACAGGATCATCAGCGCGCCCCAGAATCCATAGTGGATCGGGCCTGACACGCCATAGGTATAGCCGGAGGTGGCAGCGGTATAGAAGGAGGCGGCCCAGATCCAGGTGGCGGTCATGCTGGCAGCGCCCATGCCGAAGCCGACACGGTGGTTGGACACCATGAACTCGTCAGCATCTTCCTTTTTCTTGCGAATGGTGAGAGTGATCAGGTAGGTACCGCCATAGAAGGCGATCAGCAGGAGAAGAACGGTAATGGTCGAGAATTGATAGAGAGAGTCGTTGTTCAAGTACGGAGCCTCCAATGGATGACAGAACACCTGTTGACCTGAGCAGCGAGCTGTTCAGGAGTGCGGTGATGAGAGTCATGAAAGGAAGGTTCTGAGCCGTCTTGCCTTGAGATGGTTGTCGTGTCCAAAGCGTCTTCGTCTGGTGAACAGGCAGACCCTGTCACACTTGCGAGCTACGAGGTGTCAGCACTTTCCAGGGAAGAAAGTGCGGGGTGGCGGGCGTCGTGGCATGCACTTGCCCTCATCAGCGTAATGCTGCGTCATGGATTCCCTCTCTTATCGATAATGTCGAGGTTTCGACAGTCTTTCGAAAATACTGGTGATCCAGTGGGTCGCGAGTCCTGGTGCTTTCGGTGAGCGTTAAGATTGAGTTAATGAAGGCTGCATACCTTAGTGTCTGGTTTGCGACATGTCCACCCTTGACAGATTCCAGCAGATCGCTATCAAGTATTATCTAAACTCCAGGTCCATAAAGATGGCGTCATGCCCAGAGATATCTAGCGATTTATTGAATCTTCGTTCAATATAAATCAAGTGTAATTCTTGGTGTTTCAGGACGTCAAAGTCTGTCATTTAATATCATTGAGATGTGCGAATCCCCCTTATTTTCCTGGTGATACCTCTCGGATCATTTAAGGATTCGCTCTGCCTAATCGTGGGGTTTCATGTTGCTGGATCTTTAATGATTTCACGCAAGTGGCTGTTTTAAAGGTTGTTTGTCTATTATTGCTCAGCGTTCGGCCAGTTCTCATGAATACTGTGATGACGAGGAGGGCGCGAGAGGAGTACGAAGAGAGGGCGAGAAGAGTGCAAGGAGAGGGCGAGAGGAAAACAAGGAAAAAGGGAAGGCTGTCTCGACGGTTGTACGGCACCTTTCTGGCCGATGAGTCAAAAAAACCGCCCCCTGAAAGGGAGCGGCAAGATGATGTTTTCAGTGCAGAGCACGTCACTGAGGGGCGTCTTCATCCCGCCGGGCTCAGAATGCGGATATCGCCATCGGCAATCCAGTCACTGGCATTGTCGCGGAAGCGCTGCATATGTTCCGTCTCGCGATGGGCCTGCAGGGCATCATGGGATTCCCAGGCTTCTACCACGGTGATGGTGTCGGGGCGTGGGTCGTTGTCCTTGTCGGCGGCGCGCTCGGAGTCCAGGCACGGGTGGTAGGCGTGGCAGCCATCTTCCTCGCGCACGGTGGGCGCGACGGCGCAGAGTTCATTGAAGACATCCTGAACGTGACCTTCCTTGGCGGTAACGGTGGCGATTACCCAGATCATCCTGGCTCCTTGTGACGGTGTTGACCGCAGTTGTGGCAGGGATTCTCGTGATGAGATGTCCTGACTATGTGGAGTCGTTTCTGGCCACTGCAAGGGGCGGCGGCTGACTGCCGGCATGATCTCGCGTGATGCGCACACCAAAGCGCCGGACAGCAGGGCTGTCCGGCGCAGTTGTCACCAGGCAATGATCCGTGGATCAGGCCGGGAAGGCGATCGATCAGGACGGGAAGGCGAACTGGGCGCCTTCACGCAGACCGGCGGAAGGCCAGCGCTGGGTGATGGTCTTGCGGCGAGTATAGAAGCGCACCGCGTCCGGGCCGTAGGCGGACAGATCGCCGAACAGCGAGCGCTTCCAGCCACCGAAGCTGTGATAGGCGACCGGCACCGGCAGCGGCACGTTGATGCCGACCATGCCGACCTGGATGTGATCACTGAAGTAGCGGGCGGCTTCGCCATCTCGGGTATAGATGCAGGTGCCGTTGCCGTATTCGTGATCATTGATCAGCTGCATGGCGGCTTCCATCGAATCGGCGCGCACGACCAGCAGCACCGGGCCGAAGATCTCTTCCTGATAGCAGGTCATCTCCGGGGTGACACCATCAATTAGGGTGCCGCCGACGAAGAAGCCGTTCTCGCCGCCTTCGACCTGCGGATTGCGGCCATCGACCACCACCTTTGCGCCTTGCTGCTCGGCGCTATCGATGTAGCCCACCACCTTGTCGCGATGCGCCGCGGTGATCAGCGGGCCGAAATCATTGCCCTTGTCGCTGTAGATACCGACCTTAAGGCCTTCCATCTGCTGCTTCATCTGCGCGATCAGCTTGTCGGCGGCGTCATCGCCCACGGCCACCGCGACGGACAGCGCCATGCAGCGCTCACCGGAGGAACCGAAGGCGGCGCCATTCAGTGAGTTGGCCACGTATTCCATGTCGGCGTCCGGCATCACGATGGCGTGGTTCTTGGCACCACCGAGGGCCTGACAGCGCTTGCCGTTGGCGGCGGCGCGGCTGTAGATGTACTCGGCGATCGGCGTGGAGCCCACGAAGCTGACCGCCTGTACGCGAGGGTCATCCAGCAGCGTATCGACGGCTTCCTTGTCGCCATTGACGACATTCATGACGCCGGCCGGCAGGCCAGCCTCCATCAGCAGCTCGGCGATGAACAGCGTGGAGGTCGGGTCGCGCTCGGAGGGCTTGAGGACGAAGGTGTTGCCGCAGGCGATCGCCATCGGGTACATCCACAGCGGCACCATGGCCGGGAAGTTGAACGGCGTGATGCCGGCAACGACGCCCAGTGGCTGGAATTCGCTCCAGGAGTCGATGCCCGGACCGGTATTGCGGCTGTGCTCACCCTTGAGCAATTCCGGAGCGCTGCAGGCATATTCGACATTCTCGATGCCGCGCTGGAGTTCCCCCAGCGCATCGTGACAGATCTTGCCGTGTTCCTGGCCGATCAGGCGGGCGATCTCGTCGGCGTGCTCTTCCAGCAGCTGCTTGAAGCGGAACATCACTCGGGCGCGCTTGATCGGCGGCGTGTTGCGCCATTCCGGGAAGGCGGCGGCGGCGGCCGCGATGGCTTCCTCGACGGTCGCCTTGCTGGCCAGGCGCACCTGACCGCCGACCTCACCGGTGGAGGGATTGAAGATGTCCTGGGTACGGCCTTCGCTGTGATCGAGGTTGCCGTTGATGAGGTGACCGAGCGTTTTCATTGTTGTGGGCTCCATGAGATGACTTGCAAGAAAAAGGGCAGTGATGGGGCTGGCGTCGCTCGCCAGTCCGAACGTGATCGTCAGTCCTGAACGTGATTGTCAGTCTTAAGCGTCGATCATCAGTCCTGTGCGGCGAAGGCATCGCCCAGGGCATTGATCAGACGGTCCAGTTCATCGTGCTCGGTGATGAACGGCAGGCCCAGCTGGATGGTGTCGCCGCCGTAACGCACATAGAAGCCGGCCTTCCAGCAATGCATGGCGATCTCGTAGGGACGCCGCGCCGGCTCGCCGGGATAGGCCTCGACCTGCAGAGCACCGGCCAGGCCGTAGTTGCGAATGTCACTGATGTAGCGAGTGCCCTTGAGCTCGTGCAGCTTCTTCTCGAACACCGGGCTCAGTTCACGGACACGGGGGATGAGCTGGTCATTCTCGAGCACGTCGAGAGCCGCCAGTGCCGCGGCACACGCCACCGGGTGACCGGAGTAGGTGTAGCCGTGGGGAATCTCCATCATGTAATCGGCGCCGCCGTTGTCCATGAAGGTCTGGTAGATATCGCCCTTGACGACCACGGCACCCATCGGCACCGCGCCATTGGTAAGCTGCTTGGCGACATTGAGGATGTCCGGTGTGACACCGAATTCCTCGGCGCCGCTCATGGCGCCCATGCGCCCGAAGCCGGTGATGACCTCATCGAAGATCAACAGGATATCGTGCTGGTCACACAGCTCGCGCAGTCGCTTGAGGTAGCCCACTGGCGGCGGCAGCACGCCGGCGGAACCTGCCATCGGCTCGACGATGACGGCCGCGATGTTGGAGGCATCATGCAGCGCGATCAGCTCCAGCAGCTCATCGGCGCGCTCGGCACCGGTCTGGGGCATGCCGGGGGTGAAGACATTTTCCTTGAGCAGGGTATGCGGCAGATGGTCGGCATCGACCCCCTGGCCATAGAGCGTGCGGTTGGCGCCGATGCCGCCGACGCTGAAGCCCCCGAAGTTGACACCGTGATAGCCCTTGCTGCGACCGATCAGCTTGGTCTTGGTCGGCTTGCCTTTCTTGCGCCAGTAGGCGCGCGCGATCTTCAGTGAGGTATCGGCGCTTTCGGAACCTGATCCGGTAAAGAAGACGTGATCCAGCCCCTCGGGCATCAGTCCTGTGATGCGATGTGCCAGCTCGAAGGCCTTGGGGTGGCCGTACTGGAAGGATGGCGCGTAATCCAGCTCGCGCAGCTGTGCGCTGACCGCTTCGGCGATCTCCGGGCGGCAATGGCCGGCACCGCAGGTCCAGAGACCCGACAGGCCATCGAAGATCTGGCGTCCCCGGGAATCCGTGAAGTAGGCACCCTGCGCCTTGGTGATGATGCGTGGGTCCTGCTTGAACTGCCGATTGGCCGTGTAGGGCATCCAGTAGGCGTCAAGTTGTTCCTTGCTCAATCCTGCCTGGGCGGAAGGGGATGTGTCGAAGGCGGTCATGATGTCTCCCGAAGAGTGCTGTTGTTGTTGGATCTCGGCTCCTGTCTGGCTAGATTAGAAAGCCCTTTTGATAAGATAAATGCCGTTGTCTTTATCTTCAGGAAAGCATTTACTTAACTTTCCATATCGTGGAACTCAGGAGGGCAGACCATGCGCAAGGACGGCATGAGAGGACAGCTTGGCGATGCCGATCTGCGCTTGCTGCGCATCTTTCGCAAGGTGGTGGAGTGCGGCGGCTTCTCGGCGGCCGAGATCGAGCTCAATATCAGTCGCTCCGCCATCAGCATGGCGATGAGTGACCTGGAGACGCGGCTTGGCCTCAAGCTCTGCCAGCGGGGTCGCAGTGGTTTTGCGCTCACCAATGAGGGAAGAGACGTCCATGAAGCCGCGATGCAGATGCTGGCAGCGGCGGAAGGCTTTCGCACGCGCATCAACGGACTGCACGCCTGGCTCAAGGGCGAGCTGAACATCGGCATCACCGACAACCTGGTCACTATGCCGGAGATGCACATCACTCACGCCCTGAGCGCACTCAAGAAGCACGGTCCGGAAGTGAAGATCAACATCCGCATGATCCCGCCCAATGAGATCGAGCGCGCCGTACTGGATGGGCGATTGCATACCGGCGTGATCCCGACGCTCAAGACGCTGCCGGGACTCGAGTATCGTTCGCTCTACGAGGAAACCTCCTGCCTTTACTGCGCGCGGGGCCATGTGCTGTTTCGCGAGCCCCGGGAAGGCGACACTCGCGCGCGCGGACGCCCGGTGGGGCAGGAGGAAATACGCCAGCATGATGCCGTGCTGCCTGCCTACGCGCAGACACCCACGATCAAGGCGCTGCATGAGCCACTCAGGGCATCCGCCTCGGCGACCGACCGCGAGGGCATCGCCTTTCTGGTGCTCTCCGGGCGTTATCTCGGCTATCTGCCCACCCACTATGCCGAGCGCTGGGTGCGCGATGGCCAGATGCAGGCGCTCAGCCCGGTGGCCAACTCCTATGTCACCTATTACAGCGCCATCACGCGCAAGAGCCGCGCACCCAATCTGGTGCTGGAGCGTTATCTGACCGAGCTGGACGCCCTGCGCCAGGCGACACCGACACGGAAAGCGCCATCTACTAAGGAGGGCCGGTCATGAACCAGCACCAGGGAAAGTGGGCCATCCAGGGGCGGGGAGACTGTCGGGGTCATCAGGCGCGGTGAAGCGGATGACCTATTCGTTGTCGTCGTAGTGAATGATCGACAGCAGCTGAATCGGCACCTCGTTCAACTTCTCGGGGCCATGCGGAACGCCGGCATCGAAGGCCAGGCTATCGCCGGGGCCCATCTCATAGAACTTGTCACCGTGGCGATAGGTGAGATGTCCTGACAGCAGATAGATGAATTCATGCCCGGCATGACAGAAGTTGGGGAAGACTTCGCTGGCATCATCCATGGTGATCAGGAAGGGTTCGTAGCGCTTCTTGGGGCCTTGTTTGTAGCTCAACAGTTGATAGGCATGGCCGACTTCCGTGCCGGTGCGTACCACCTGCATGCCTTGCCCGGCCTTGATGTGCTGGGCACCACGCCCATTGACATCGTAATCGCTGAACAGCTTCGAGATCGGCAGGCTCAAGGCATTGCACAGCTTGTTTAGGGTATCGAGACTGGTGGACACTTGGGCGTTCTCCACCTTGCTGATCATGCCCTGACTGACACCGGCGATACGCGAGACGTCAGAAATCTTGTAGCCCTGCGAGACGCGCTGCTGCTTGAGCGCGCGTGCGATGTGCTGCTCAAGTCCGAGACGCGTCTCGTCAGCTGCCGCCGTGATGGTGTCTTTCCTCTCTGACTGCGCAGCGGGGTCGGTCGCTGGTTCACGGGGCAGAGTGTCGGAGCTGTCCTGTTCCGACTTCTCGGAGGGAGCGGGGGATTTTCGCGGCATGATGACTCCTGTAGCGGAGAGGGTGGCAATGGGAAGGGGATGGCCGGCGAGGACGCGGCATGCCCTTGTGAGGCATGCCGCGCATCGGCTCGCGAGCGGGGTATGGCGTGACATTACCAACTTTGCCGTCAACCCTCATCCTTGATGTCTGCCAAGGGGGCGGGAGTACCTTTCGAGAGTCCTGCTCAATCACCTGGACTGGGTGTGAGGCAAGAGGCCTCCTCGACGTCACGTCGAGGAGGCCTCTTGCGTCTTGCGTTCGCAATGCGTCCTGCCACATCACCCGGTTGTCACTGCAGGTCTTGCAGTGCCCAACATGGTGCGTGTGCTCAGCCGCGAGCCAGTCGCTTGGCCTTTTCCGGGTCATCGAAGGGCAGGGAATGGCTGATGGCCGAGAGGCTGGTCTCTCCGTCAGTGCCGGTCTTGAGGGTCAGCGGGGTGCCATGCTCGGCATAGCCGGGTTCGAGACGTGCCAGCGCCATGGAGCGATCGCTCAGGCGCGAGTACATGCCCTGAGTGATGACACCGACGCACTTGCCGTCGGCGTAGATCTTGTTACCAATCTGGGCGACGTCTTTCGAGTCCAGCAGCACGCCATAGACCTTGACGCGCTCCTTGCCCTGCAGCGCGAAGTGTTCGCTGGCGCCACGGAATTCGGTCTTGCCCGGCGAGACGGTGAAGTCCAGGCCCAGCTCCCACAGGGTATCGCCCACCGGCTGGTCGGGATACGGGTAGGTTTCGGAATTGTCCGCCGGGTAGAACAGCAGGTGGCTCTCGACCCGCAGCCAGTCAAGGGTGCCAAAGCTGCACGGCTTGATGCCCATGTCGGCGCCATCTTCGAGAATCTGTTCCCACAGAGAGGGAGCGTCCTTGGCCTTGCAGAAGATCTCGTAGCCACGCTCGCCGGTGTAGCCGGTGCGCGAGATCATCACGTGGTAGCCGAACAGCTGGGTCTGCAGATGGTGGAAGTAACGCAGCTCACGGATGCCCGGCACGTGACGCTCCAGAAAATCCACCGCGACCGGCCCCTGCAGTGACATGTCATGCATGTCGTCATCGAAGGTCAGGCTGACGGCGCGCCCCAGGGCACTCTTGGCCAGCATTTCATTCGCGGTGCCCGTACCGTGCACCACGAGGTAGGAGTTCGGCGCCAGGCAATAGACGATGCAGTCGTCGACGAACTTGCCGGCCTCATTCAAGACGCTGGCATACACCGATTTGCCCGGATACAGCTTGGACATGTCCCGCGTGGTGACGTAATCCAGCACGGCCTGGGCGTGCGGGCCATTGCAGTGGATCTTCTTGAGTCCCGAGACATCCATCAGACCGGCGCGGGTGCGGATGGTCTCGTGGTCATCGGCCGTGTCCGAGACGGCGTAATTCCAGGCGGTGCCCATGCCATTCCAGTCTTCAAGCTCCGCGCCCAGCTTGCGGTGTTGTTCGGCCAGTGCCGAGATGCGCCATGAATTCGCCATGCGTCCCTTTCTCCTGTGAGTCGTGCTGCCTAGCGTAAGTGGGTGGTGCCGTAGTCCTGCTGGTGCTGGCGAAGATGGCGCGCAAGACGCGCATTCGCCGCAGGAGGTGTTGTTGTTCTTTCGCCTCTTCAGGCGCCTCTTCAGGCGCTTCACAAGGGCTTGTGCCTGCTGCTTGCCTTGCCTGATCGCATGAGCGTCCATTCTTGAAAGGAAAGAAACATTCTTCATGGTTAAGCAAGGGGCTTGCCAATTCCGTCAAAGGCCATGGCCACGGCAACCCTTGAGCGAGTCAGACGGCGATTGGCAGCACGAATTCGGGCGTGAATATCAGCGCTTTGCGTCATGCTGGTGCGAAGAGGGGAGCTTTGGGCACCGAAATGATGCCTATTTCGAGAAACGGGCAGGAATTTAATCAGGATCACTTGGCGTTTTCTGTGGGGTAAAACAAGTTCGGAAAATAAATTTCCATGCAAAACAGGAGGTTGATGAAAGGTTCTGGGTGGCAGCTGGCGAAATGGCATGCTGCATGCTTTTCTTTGGGGGAAATAAAGTTGACCAGCAGGAATCACAAAAACTCGTTTCATCCGCTATCTTGACGTGGCGAGTCACCACAAGGGGTCAGGTTTCCCGGGGTGGCAGACAGTGTCGAGGGAGATGGAACCCGGTCCGCTCTCAGAGGAAACCCAGATGTCACCCGAAAAGGCGCAACAGTTCATCAAGGATCACGATATTCGCTACTTGCTGGCGCAGTTCGTGGATATTCATGGCGCTGCCAAGACCAAGTCCGTGCCGGCCAATTGCCTGATGGATGTGGTCGAGAAGGGCGCGGGCTTTGCCGGCTTCGCCGTCAGTGGTCTCGGCATGTCGCCGGAGGGGCCGGACTTCATGGCGCGTGGCGATCTGGACTCGCTGTGCCTGGTACCGTGGCAGCCGGGCTATGCGCGCATGGCCTGTGATGGCTATGTCAATGGGGAACCGTTCGCCAACGACAGCCGTGTGGTACTGCTCAAGCAGCTGGAGCGCCTGAAGGAGAAGGGCTGGACGCTCAATACTGGGCTGGAGCCGGAATTCTCACTGTTCCGCCGGGGGGAAGCGGGTGAGCTGTTGCCGGTGGATGAGAGCGATACCCTCGCCAAGCCCTGCTACGACTACAAGGGCCTGTCGCGTTCGCGTGAATTCCTCGAGCGTCTGGTCGAATCGTTGCAGGCGGTGGACTTCGACGTCTATCAGATCGATCACGAGGACGCCAATGGCCAGTTCGAGATCAACTACACCTACAGCGATGCGCTGACCTCGGCAGACCGCTTCACCTTCGTGCGCATGGCCGCCGGCGAGATCGCCAATGACCTGGGCATGGTGTGCTCCTTCATGCCCAAGCCGCTGGCGGACCGCCCGGGCAATGGCATGCACTTCCACCTGTCCGTGTGTGATGACACCGGCCGCAACCTTTTCGGCGATGACTCCGACACCCAGGGCATGGGCCTGTCACCGCTGGCGTACCACTTCCTCGGCGGATTGCTGGCACATGCCCCGGCGCTGTGTGCCTTTGCCGCGCCGACCGTCAATTCCTACAAGCGTCTGGTCGGGGGTGGCAGCACCAGCGGCGCGACCTGGGCGCCGGTCTTCGTCGCCTACGGGGACAACAACCGCTCGGCCATGGTGCGTGTGCCCTATGGTCGCCTCGAGTTCCGCCTGCCGGACGCCGGCTGCAACCCCTATCTCGTGCACGCCGCCATCATCGCCGCGGGGCTGGATGGCGTGGCACGCAAGCTGGATCCGGGCACGCCCCACAACATCAATCTCTACTCGCTGACCCCGAGCGAATGCGCCGAGAAAGGCATCGAGACGCTGCCGCAGAATCTGGCCCTGGCCATCGATGCGCTCGAGGCGGACAGCATTTTGCGCGAGAGCCTGGGCGAGGGGATCTGCGCCGAGTTCATGCGCCTCAAGCGCGAGGAATGGCGGGATTACAACGCGCAGGTCAGTGCCTGGGAAGTCCAGCGCTACGCCGAATTCTTCTGATCTCATCCGGCGGCGCTCGCGGATCTCGCGGGTCGTGTCAGACGAGGGTCGCCACTGTCACCACCACGCTCAAGACACCAGGCAGGAGACGCCTCCTGCCCGTGAGAGGACATCACCATGTGTGGAATCGTAGGGCTTTATCTCAAGAACCCGGCGCTGGAATCGCGCCTGGGGGAGCTGTTCGAGCCGATGTTGATCGCGATGACGGATCGCGGCCCGGACAGCGCCGGCTTCGCCATCTATGGCGACGAATTTGACGCTGGCATCAAGCTGACGCTGCAGAGCGATGGTGTCGATGAGGATTGGGAGGCGATCGCCAAGGGCCTGGACGAGCAGGTCGGCACGGTGGCGGACTGGTTCAGCAATGCCAGTGTCGCGGTATTCAAGATCGCCGGGGAAGAGAGCGCCGTGCGTAGCTGGCTTGCCGACAGTGCCCCGCAGATTCGCGTATTGAGCGTGGGGCAGAGCATCGAGATCCTCAAGGCAGTGGGCCTGCCGGCCCATATCGCCAGCCTCTATGGCCTCAAGGGCATGCAGGGCAGCCACATCATCGGCCATACCCGCATGGCGACCGAAAGCGCCGTGACCCTGCAGGGCAGCCACCCGTTCTCCACCGGGCGTGATCTGTGCCTGGTCCACAATGGCTCGCTGTCCAACCATAACTGGCTGCGCACCAAGCTCAAGCGTGAGGGCATCAGCTTCGAGACCGACAACGATTCCGAAGTCGCCGCTGGCTACCTGACCTGGCGTCTGGAGCAGGGCGACAGTCTGGAAGCCGCGATCACCGGCGCCCTGAAGGACCTTGATGGCTTCTTCACCTTCACCATCGGCACCCGTGATGGCTTCGCCGTGGTGCGTGACCCGATCGCCTGCAAGCCTGCCGTGATCGCCGAGACCGATGATTACGTGGCCATGGCCTCGGAATACCGCGCCCTGGCCAGTTTGCCGGGCATCAAGGATGCCCGCGTGTGGGAGCCGGAACCCGGCCGCTTGTACCTGTGGGAAAATGACACCGCCCGTACGGAGGCTGCGTAATGATGAAGACTCACGATCTGGCCGTTGATGGGCTGCGCGCTCTGAACCAGGCCCTGCACGATGCCGACATCCTCAAGGAGGCGCGCGAATGGCGAGTGGTCAACTCCGACGGCGCTCACAACATCGCCTGCGGTATTAATGATGACATCAGTGTCGATATCGATGGCCACGCGGGCTACTACTGCGCGGGCATGAATCAGAAGGCCAGCATCACCATCCACGGCAACACCGGGGTGGGTGTGGCGGAAAACATGATGTCCGGCTGTGTGCGGGTCAAGGGCGATGCCTCCCAGGCTGCGGGCGCCACGGCACATGGCGGGCTGCTGGTCATCGAAGGCAACGCCTCGGCGCGTTGCGGTATCTCGATGAAGGGTGTCGATATCGTCGTCAAGGGCAACATCGGCGCGATGAGTGCCTTCATGGGACAGGCAGGACGCATGGTGGTATGCGGTGATGCTGGCGAAGGTCTCGGTGATTCGCTCTATGAAGCGCGACTCTACGTGAAGGGCACGGTCGCATCGCTGGGCGCGGACTGCATCGCCAAGGACATGCGTGCCGAGCACCTGGAAGAGCTGGGTGAGCTGCTGGCGAGTGCCGGCATTGACGAAGACCCGGCCAGCTTCACGCGTTACGGGTCTGCGCGTCAGCTCTATCACTTCAAGGTCGACAACGCCTCAGCCTACTGATCAGGATGCCCAACATGACTGACGAAACTCAGACACAGCCTTACAACCCGGCACTGCGCGAATCCGCCACCTTCGGCCGCGATGTCATTCACGAGATCCAGCGCGCGGCAGAGACGGGTATCTACGATATCCGTGGCTGGGGCGCCAAGCGCAAGGTGCCGCATTTCGATGACCTGCTGTTCCTCGGCGCCAGCATGTCGCGCTATCCGCTGGAAGGCTATCGCGAGAAGTGCGAGACCGAAGTCGTGCTCGGCACGCGCCATGCCAGGAAGCCGGTGGTGATCAGCACGCCGGTGACCATCGCCGGCATGAGCTTCGGTGCCCTGTCCGCCCAGGCCAAGGAAGCGCTGGGGCGTGGTGCCTCGGAAATCGGCACCTCCACCACCACCGGCGATGGCGGCATGACCCCGGAAGAGCGCGGCCAGTCCTCGCGCCTCGTCTACCAGTATCTGCCGTCGCGTTACGGCATGAACCCGGACGACCTGCGCAAGGCCGATGCCATCGAAGTCGTGCTCGGCCAGGGCGCCAAGCCCGGCGGGGGCGGCATGCTGCTGGGCCAGAAGATTTCCGAGCGAGTCGCGGGCATGCGCACGCTGCCGCAGGGCATCGACCAGCGCAGCGCCTGTCGCCACCCGGACTGGACCGGCCCGGATGACCTGGCGATCAAGATTGCCGAGCTACGCGAGATTACCGACTGGCAGGTGCCGATCTACGTCAAGATCGGTGCGACCCGTACCTACTATGACGTCAAGCTGGCGGTGAAGGCAGGTGCGGATGTCATCGTGCTGGATGGCATGCAGGGCGGCACCGCCGCCACCCAGGATGTCTTCATCGAGCATGTCGGTATCCCGACCATGGCCGCCATCCCCCAGGCCACGCAGGCACTGCAGGAGATGGGCCTGCACCGTGAGGTACAGCTGATCGTCTCCGGCGGGATTCGCAACGGCGCCGATGTGGCCAAGGCGATCGCGCTGGGTGCCGACGCCGTGGCGATCGGTACCGCCGCCTTGATCGCGCTGGGCGACAACCATCCGCGTTACGCCGGGGAGTATCAGAAGCTGGGGTCCGCCGCCGGTTTCTATGATGACTTCCAGGATGGCAAGTGCCCGGCCGGTATCTCCACCCAGGACCCGGAGCTGAGCCAGCGACTAGACCCGGTCGCGGCCGGCAAGCGCCTGGCCAACTACCTGCGCGTGCTGACGTTGGAAGCTCAGACATTGGCACGCGCCTGTGGCAAGTCACACCTGCATCATCTGGAGCCGGAAGATCTGGTCGCCCTGAATGTGGAAGCGGCCGCCATGGCACGTGTTCCGTTGGCGGGCACCAACTGGGTGCCGGGACAGGGCGGTTACTGATGACACGATCTCCATTGTGCATGAGCGTGTTTGGGCATGGCTGACATTACGCATGATTGTGATGGTAAAGGTGCGGAGTCTTTTGTCAGCAAGCTCGCTGGAGTGTTGTCCGGGAAAGTTGTCACGATACGGGAAGTCTTCTCCGGTTTATGTAGAAATATGACCTGGCGATATTGAGTCATCAAAGCGCCTCACTCTTCGGTGAGGCGCTTTCTTTGGTGGTGAGTACAATCAAGGAAAAAGGCCAATATCATGCAAGCGAAAGTGCATCAGAATGCTGACGGTGGAGAAGCATGTAGTGTCGTGTGGATTGTGGGATCGTGATTCTACCAAGATAAAGTTTTTCCATTATTTCAGCATCTTGAAGATATTAAATGAGAAATATGTCAGGCGTAGAGATTGGCTTATGAGGTGAGGTTTGGTCAGGGCAATAATGGTGAATGTAAGCCGTTTTTAATGAGTTTTGTGTTCTGTTTTGGTGCGTGAATATCTCTATTGATTGTTCATATGTGAAGTGGGGGTTTCAGGTAATTATGTCGGCTATGTGGAGCAATGATTTTGCCATCAATGGCACGAAATATGCTCATGAAATGGAGTGGTAGTCGGATGCACGTCATCGTCAAGACGGCGGCATTACAACAAGGACAATTTCTCAGAGCAGGGTCGTGTCATGAAAAGCCCGCAATCATCCTCTGTCACTGCCGGGATTCGAAGTCGGCAACACTATCCACGCATCGAGGCGCTGCCCGATGCCCAACGGTATCTGGTGGCGTGCCAGTCTCCCGAGAGCCTGCCAGGCACTGGAGAGGCGGCGGGCAACGCCCGTCAGCAACTGCAAATGCATTGTCAGCTGATCAGTACGCTGCTGGGGCAGCTCGGTAGCCGCGAGGTGGGAGGCACCTCGCAATCCACTCCGGCAACAGAGGCGTTGCCCACGGGGCCCGCCGACAGCGCCCGCCTGCATCGCTGGTACGACGTCGATGATCGCCCCCTAGCCTGCGATGCGCTGGCGGGTGCCATCGGCGAGGTAGGCGCGGCGGGGTGTCTGGTCATCATCGGCAGTGAGCATTTCGTGTGGCAGGTCGCCAATCTGGCTCAGCAGCAGGGGCTGTTGCTGGATGACATGGTGATGCTGCCGGTGGCTGCCTTGGGGCGGCATGTGTTCTGCGTGCACTGCCAGCAGGTCAGTGAGCACGTCATTCACTCGCCGTCAGCCTGTGATGGCTGCGGCCTGATGCTGGAAGTGCGTGATCATTTTTCCAAGCGTCTCGGCGCCTACATGGGCGTGCGAATCGATGCGGAAGCGCCGGGAGAGATTCCCCCACAGGAGGAGGTGGCACCATGTCTCGCTTCATGAAGGCGCGGGTCGCCGCGGTCGATCAGCTCAGCAGCAGCGTGCGCCGTCTCACTCTGGTGCCTGCCGATGAGGCCTCACCCTTCACGCCGTTCTCGCCGGGCAGTCATGTGGTGCTGGGCATTCCGGGAGAAGGGCGGGTGTGTCGCAACGCCTATTCATTGATCAGCCCGCCGGATGATCCCTCGCAGTACTGCATCGCGGTGCGTCGTCAGCCGGTCTCGCGTGGGGGCTCCGAAGCCATCCATTCCCGCGTCAAGGTCGGGGACGAGCTGGAGCTCAGCCCGCCGGCCAACCTCTTTCTGCCGCACTGGCAGGCGCGTCACCACCTGATGCTGGCAGGCGGCATCGGCATCACGCCGTTTCTCTCTTACCTGCCGGAGCTGGAGAGTCGTGGCGGCAGCTGGGAGCTGCACCTGCGCAGCCAGGACCTCGACGTCGCCCGCTTCCCGGAGGCCGCGCCCTATCTGGCGAGTGGCAACATCACCCAGCACCGTCTCGAGCGTCCGAATCTCAAGGCCCTGCTGGCGCGTCAGCCCGCCGGCACTCACGTCTATCTCTGCGGCCCGCAGGCCATGATCGATGCCGTGAAGGACGCGGCGCGCGAGCTGCACTGGAGTCTCGCGCGCATCCATCACGAGGTCTTTGCCGCCCCGGAGCCGGGGACTCCCTTCATGGCCGTGGCGCGTGGCAGCGGCGTGGAAGTGGCGGTCGGTGCCCAGGAATCCCTGCTGGAAGCGCTGGAGCGCAGCGGTGTCGAGGTGACGAGCCTGTGTCGCGGCGGGGTCTGCGGACAGTGTCGGGTCGAGATGCTGGAGGGGGAGGCGGAACACCGTGACGCCTTCCTCGATGAACAGGAGCGGGCCAGTCAGCGCTGCGTGATGCCCTGCGTTTCCCGGGCACGCAGCCAGCGGCTGGTGCTGGATCTCTGAAACCGTCTTTCGCGAGATGGACCCCCAAGGAGCAGGAACATGCAATTTTCCCCGCGAGATGACCAGGCGTTCCATGGTCAGTTCACCTTCAAGAATTCCGACTACGCCATCCAGCGTTTTCCCTTCCCGTTCCCGGAAGATGAGTACCGTTACTCGGTCAATATCGAGCCACATGTCTTGCCGGGCAAGCCGGGTTCCATCACCGAGCACATGCTGGATATCGATGAGCATTATCTGAGCGAGATCGCTGAGCGTGAGCGGGTGCTGGCCAAGGACCCCAAGCGTTGCCTGGTGATGCCGCACATGCAGCCGGCAGCCTGGGACTTCCTGGAATTCGTGATGACGCACTACGCCCGGGACTATCCGCAGGCCTTCAGTTTCGAGCGCGACGGCGATGACTGCGTGTGGCGCAACCATCTGCTGGAGATGGAACAGAGCTTCCGCATGGGCGATGACGCCAGCCTGCCACTGCCGCCACTGGACTATATCGGCCGTCAGATGCAGGGCGATATCGCGCTGCTCGACCAGCGCGACGGTGACCTCTTCATGGACGCCGGCATGATCACCTGTCCGGCGGACTGGTCACTGGCCTTCGATGCTGGCATGAGCTTCAAGCAGTGGCATGGTCCGGTGCCGTTGGCGCATGAGATGGGCGTGTTCGATCGCGCGCTCAAATACCTGTGCGCCATCCAGGTCGGCGGGCCGGTGCGACGCCTCAACTGGACCATGACCATCCATCCGCGCATGGACAGCTCCCCGGAGACCTATGCCGAGTGGGGCAGTGATCGCACCACCATCACCGCCGAAAACGCCGGTCGTGATGTGCATCTGCGCGTCGAGCTGCAGACGCTGGTGCGCATGCCGCGCAGTTATGCGCTGTTCTTCGGTATCCGCACCTATCTGATCAGCCTCGAGGACCTGTGTACCAACCCGGTCTGGCAGTCGCGCTTGTTGAAGGTGCTCAAGACCCTGCCGGCGGAGCTGATCGACTACAAGGGGCTGACGCGCTATCTGCCCAGCGTGCTCGAGTGGCTGGAAGCCCGCGAGGCAAGCGTTGCGGCCAAGGCCAATGCCGAGGCGACGGCGCAGGCAGCGGTCTAGGCCACGTTGCGGGCAAGCCGCTCTGGCTAAGAGCTCCTGATAATGAGCTCTTGATAAAGAGCTCTCGGCATACAGCCCTCGGCACCGAGGGCGTGATAGGGCATGGATCGCAAGCCGCTGACGAAAGCGCTTGCGAATAACAACAAAGGGGAAACGCTGGTGAATATCGATGTGCTCCAACTCAGCTATGCGCTGGATACGTTCTACTTCCTGATGTGTACCGCGCTGGTCATGTTCATGGCCTGCGGCTTCGCGATGCTGGAATCCGGGCTGGTGCGCTCCAAGAATACCGTCGAGATCCTGACCAAGAATGCGCTGCTCTATGGCATCGCCTGTCTAGTGTTCCTGGTGGTGGGCTACAACGTGATGTATCCCGGTGACAATGCCATCAGCAGCGTAATTCCGGGGCTGTCGTTCATGCTCGGCGCTGACAATACCCTCAGCGACATCAGTGCTGGCGAAGGGGCGGCCTATTACTCCAGCATGGCGGACTTCATCTTCCAGGCGGTGTTTGCCGCCGCGACCATGTCCATCGTCTCGGGGGCCGTGGCGGAACGCATGCGTCTGTGGCCGTTTCTGATCTTCGCGGTGGTGATGGTCGCGGTCATCTATCCGGTGGAAGGCTACTGGAAGTGGGGCGGCGGTTTCCTGGATGCGATGGGGTATCAGGACTTCGCAGGCTCGGTGGTCGTGCACATGGCGGGCGCGGCGGCGGCATTGGCGGCGGTGCTGCTGGTCGGTCCGCGCAAGGGGCGCTACGGCGTGGACGGCAAGGTACGTGCCATTCCGGGTGCCAATCTGCCGATCGCCATGCTGGGCATGTTCATCCTGTGGATGGGCTGGTTCGGTTTCAATGGCGGCTCGATGCTCAAGATCGCCAGTCTCGATGATGCCAACAGCGTGGCGCGTATCTTCGTCAGCACCAATGCCGCGGCCTCGGCAGGGATGGTGGCCGCGGCACTGCTGTCACGCGCCATGTTCGGCAAGACTGACATGACCATGGTGATGAACGGTGCCCTGGCCGGTCTGGTCTCGATTACTGCCGAGCCGTTGCTGCCGTCTGCCGGCCTTGCGGTGCTGGTCGGCGCAGTGGGAGGCATCATCGTGGTGCTGTCGGTAGTGGGGCTTGATCGCCTCAAGATCGATGACCCGGTCGGTGCGATTTCCGTGCATGGTTCCGCAGGCCTGTGGGGCATCATGGCGGTGCTGTTCTCCAATCCGGATGCGGCCTTCGGCACCCAGATCCTGGGCACGCTGATCATCTTCGCCTGGATGTTCGGCGCAAGCTTGGTGGCGCTGCTGGTGATCAAGAAGGTCTGCGGTGGCCTGCGTGTCAGCGAGGAAGAGGAACTGGAAGGCATGGACATGCACGAATGTGGCATGGGAGCCTACCCGGAGTTCGTGAACATGTCCTCCCCGTCACAGGGAGAAGGCACTGCGTCCGGGCATGCCGGCAAGGCGAGCGCTGCAGTTCCGGCTGCGGTGCTCAAGGGGGCGGCGCGTTGAGTCTGCCCCCCCCCCCCAAGTGCTGGATTCCCCGAGTGAGGTGAGTCCTGTCAGCGTGTGATCCGAGAAGGCCCGCCAATTGGCGGGCCTTCTCGTGTTCCAGGATGAGCGTAAGGGGAAAGGGTGGGCAAGGGACAGGGAAAGGAGGGGAAACAAGAGGGATGATGGACGTCCCGGGATGAACAAGCAGCGACCAGACGGAAACTGCCTGTCAGCGGCGGTGCAGTCCCCCCAGCTCATGATTGATATGGCGGGCGCAGTCCATCAGCGCGCCGCGCAACAGCAGGCGCCGGCGCTCGTCGGCCATCATCGCATCGGGGCCCGAGATATTGATGGCGCCCACCAGATGACCGGTATGGTCATAAAGCCCCGTGGCGATGGCAGTGGCGTAGTCGGAGCGACTTTCCACCCATCCCTGGCGGCGGGCTTCCTCGATGGCATCCTTCAAGGCCGGCAGGTTCTGGGGCGCCGGCGGTGGGTAGTCATCCAGACGGATCTGACGATAGAGCTGCTGCAGTTCATCCTCGCCCAGCACCGTGAGCAGGATGCGCCCCATGGCACTGACATGACACGGCAGACGGGAGCCGATGGGGATGTTGACCGACATGCGCTGTGCGGCGAAGGCGCGGTAGAGATAGATGGCATCCGTGCCCTCACGAACGCTCAGGTGACATGACATGGTGGTCTGATCGCGCAGGGTGTCCAGGTGGGGCGCCACTACCTCGACCAGATCCCGACTGGCCAGATAGCTGAAGCCCAGCGAGATGACCTGTGGCCCCAGTTCATAGGTGTTGCGAGCGATCTTCTTGAGATAGCCCATGTCGGTGAGGGTGATGACGATACGGTAGATGGCCGAATTGGTGGTGCCCAGTTCCTCGGCGAAGTCATTGGTGGTCAGCACCTTGCGCCTGCTGCTGAACATCTCGAGGATTCTCAGCCCGCGAAACAGCGCAGGCACGGTGTAATCATTCTCGCGAGCAGGCGCGGTCGAGAGCGATGGGTCATCGGTCACGACATCCTGCCCGGAAGGGAGCGAGGCGTGGGAATCGGGCATACCTGGTTCCTTTTGCTGCGTATGGCGAGCCGTAGGTGAAACGCAGTCTCCCCGTCGCTGCCTGGAACTCAGACGACGACGGGGAGCGGGTGACAGCGTGAGAGGCATGCGCGAGCGGATGCCAAGGTTGCGTCGCAATCGCTAGCCGTGATGATGGGCCAGCAGGGCAGCGGCTGTCACGGTCTGCCCCGAGTATTCGCGCATGGCATCGAGCATGACGCCCCACTGATAGTGGCTGGAGGCGATGTCGAACAGCAGGTGGAAGCAGGGGCACTGATGGCTTCCCACGTTGACGATGATCGCGTTGGTGCGTGCCACTGACGTCTGCGCGACGCTCCCGGGCGGGAAGGCCTCACTGCGCAGGTCCATCCCGCACAGCTTGGCCATCAGCGACGGTACGCTGCTGCCACTCAGGCTGAACCAGGCGTGGGAATCCCGCCGTGGGAGGGAATGCACGCGCCTGCCCCGGGCCAGTGCGTCATCCGCCTGCGCGATGAGTGGCAGCTCGGCCACGCCCGCATCGGGAGTGATGGCCGGCGTCAGTTGCAGAAACTCGCCCACTGACAGCCTGACCAGCCAGCTGCCATTCGTCTGGAGCCTTGCCGTATTGGGCGTATCCGGTACCGTGAAGTCCAGCGAGGCCAGCCAGTCGGCGGCCTCGCGGCCGCGAACGCCTGCGCGTCCCAGAGCGCTCATGTCGGCGAGTGCGCAGTGGCTGAGAACGGTTGCCGTCACCGAATCACTTGATGCGTCGGTTGTCGACGCGCCAGTGAGGCTTGCCGGCAGTGCACAGCGCGCCAATGCCGTGGCGCCATCCAGGTGGTCCGTCATTGATGTCGTCATTTCACAGCTCCTGGCGGGCAGACTTGGGATCAAAGAAGGGCAGTGCCACGACCTCGGCCTGGACCAGTACGTCGCCCTGGGTGCGGATGGTGATCTTGCTGCCGGGCGTACTGCTGTCGATTCCAGCGTAGGCCAGGCCGATGATGGCACCCAGCGTCGCGCTGTATTCACACGAGGTCACGTTGCCGGTGATGTCGCCACCGGGCTTGGCGGCGTCGGCGCTCTGTTCCCCGCCGCTGAGCACCAGCTGACCTTCCAGCGGTTGCGGGCTGTCCTTGGGCAGCATGAAGCCGACCAGCTTGCGGGTCTGGGGCTGGGCGGCAAGAATCTCGATCGCACGACGGCCGACACAGAAGGGCTTCTTGTGGCTGACTGCCCACTCAAGGCCGATCTCGCCGGGATGGCTCATGCCATCGGTATCCTGCCCGATGATGATGTGGCCTTTTTCCAGACGTAGCAGACGCTGGGCCTCGACGCCGAAGGGGCGGATGTCGGCCTGCTCGCCTGCCAGCATCAGCAGGTCCCACAGCGCTTCGCCGAAACGGCTCGGCACGTGGATCTCGTAGCCCAGTTCACCGACGAAGCCGACCCGCAGCAGGCGGGCGGGAATCCTGCCCTGCGTGCCCAGCAGCTCGGTCTCGAGATGGCCGGTGCGCAGCTCCAGATAGGGGAAGGCCTGGGGGCTCAGGTCGATGTCGCGACACACCTTGCTCAGCACCTCGCGGGCCTTGGGCCCGGCGAGATTGACGGCGCAGTAAGCGGCGGTGACGTTGGTGATATCGACATCGAGTCGCCACTGGGCATTCCACTTCAGCATCTGCTGGTAGACACGGTCCACGCCGCTGGTGGTGGCGGTGACATAGAAGTGTTCCTCACCGAGGCGGCACGAGACGCCATCGTCGATGATCACGCCTTGCTCGTTGGCCATGGTGGCGTAACGTGTGCGACCCACCGGCTGCTTGAGGAAGGCGAAGGTGTAGAGGCGGTTGAGCAGCTCGGCGGCATCCGGCCCGCGCAGCTCGATGCCACCGAGGGTCGAGACATCGATCAGGCCCACGCCGTTGCGCACGGCCAACGCTTCGGTCTGCATGGCGTCATTGCGCTCCTCCGGGCGGCCATAGAAGGCCGGGCGCGCCCAGTGGCCGGCCGGCATCATGCTGGCACCGAGAGCCAGATGGCGCTGATGCATCGGTGTCTGGCGGTAGGGGTCGAAGCTGCGACCGGCCAGCAGCGGCAGCGGTTCGGCCACGAAGGGCGGGCGCGCGGTGGTCACGCCGGTCTCGCTGACGCTGCGCTGGGTGGCTTCGGCGACCAGACGCGCGGCCGGCAGTGCCGAGTGACGGCCCTGGGACGGACCCATGCCCAGTGTCGAGAAGCGCTTGACCAGCTGGATGTCGCGATAGCCATGGCGGGTGGCATTGAGGATGTCGCGAATCTGCAGGTCTTCATCCAGATCGACGAACTCCTTGCCCTTGGGGTGCGCGAACAGCGGCCAGCCATGCTGACGGAAGGGGCGTGACGGCGTGACGGCCGCAGGCTCATTCGCCTCAAGCGTGGCATCCACGACCTTGCCTGCCGCGGCAAGCCCGTTCAGGGCGGCGCTCGCGGCACGCTGACCATCGGCGATCACGTCCTTGAGGTGATAGAGGCCATTGGCGGAGCCTGCCATGTGCAAATGTTTCGGCAGGCCGCTGAGGCTGAAACGCGCATCGTCATCCAGATAGGAGAGCTTGGCGCCCGCCTGACAGGCCAGCTGGTAGACCGGCATGTAGCCCGCCGTCATGCAGACCAGATCACAGGGGATCACCTCTCCCTCGGTGGCCAGTTCGCCGCGCGCGATGATCTTGCGTACCTCGACGCCCGTGACGTGATGCAGCGACTTCTCCGCCTGCGCCTCGAAGATGGCGTGCTCGAGCTTCAGGGCGATGCCGCAGTGGCGCACCGCATCGGCAAGGCTTGCCTCATCGGGCTGGGCGCGCATGTCGAGCAGGGCGACGATGTTGACGCCGTGCTCCATCAGGTCCAGTGCCGCCAGATAGCCATCATCGCTGCCGGTGATCACCACGCCTTGCTTGCCCGGCAACACGCCATAGTGCTGCATCAGGCGCTGGGCGGCACTGGCGAGCATGATGCCCGGCAGGTCGTTGTTGCGAAATACCACCGGTTGATCGAAGGCGCCGCTGGCGAGAATGCATTCCTTGGCGCGCACCTTGTAGAGGCGCTTGCCGCGGATCACCGGCAGGTAGTTGTCGGTGAACCAGGCATTGCAGGTCGCCTCGGTCATCACGTCGATGCGCAGATGCGCCGTGACGGCCGCGCTCAGCGTCTGCAGTGTCTGGTTGGCCTCATGGCCTTCGGCGTCGAAGCGCGCATAGGTCAAGGCGCCGCCGAGCAGACGGACCTGTTCGACCAGCAGCACGCTGGCGCCACCCTCGGCAGCCCCAAGCGCCGCCGTCATGCCCGCCGGGCCGGCGCCCACCACCACCACGTCGTGGAACAGATAGGCCTTGTCGTGATACTCGCCGCGCACGTCCAGATTCAGCGTCCCGAGCCCGGCCTTGCGGCGAATCAGCGGCTCCCAGTACTTCCAGACGCCCTTGGGCTTGTAGAAGGCACGGTAATAGAAGCCTACCGGCATGAATTTCGAGAACTTGCCCAGTCGCATGTCGCGGTCATTGTCCAGACTGCCAGTGACGTTCTGGGCAGTGACCTCGAGCCCCGGACTGATCTGGCGCTCATCACCCAGCACGTTGGGCTCATCCGGCAACTGCACCAAGGTGTTGGCATCCTGGCCGGCAAAGGTCAGAGCGCCGCGCGGGCGGTGATACTTGAAGGAGCGCGACAGCAGCCAGCGGCCATTGGCGGCCAGGGCACTGGCGATGGTGTCGCCGGCAAAGCCCTGGTAGCTCACGCCATCGAAGCTGAAGGTCACCGGCGTGTCACGGTCGATCAGACGCCCCAGCGGGGCCGGCAGACGTGCGCCTCGGGTCATGGGGACTCTGGCGTTCATGCGCGTTCTCCCGAGCTATCCGTGGTGTGCAGTGGAAACTCCACGCGCTGGGTGAAGCGCTCGGAGGGATCGAAGGTGCGCAGGATCTCGTCGGTCACGGTGTGACGCTCGGCGAGAAACCAGTAGCTGGAGGCGGCGTGCATCCACCATTCGGTGACGACACCGGCGGTGTTGTCGCTGAAGAAGACGTAGTCGGCCCACTCGCGATCACTGCAGGTATCGGGGTCTGGCATGTCGGCAAGCTCGCCGCCATACACGAATTCGCTGATATTTCGGGGCCCATTGAGTGGGCAGGGCATGATCTTCATCGCGGAAATCCTTGACCGTTGTTCTTGTACATCCAGCGTGGGGTGCGCATTCCCGGGCAGTCATCGAGCCTTGTAGGTCGAGCCATCGCGAGGCGTCAGTGGCTGGCGGCAGTCGCGCCCATCTCGTTGACCTGACGGAAGCGCGCGAAGCGTTCCAGCGCGAAGGGGGCGATCAGGTCCGGGGTCTTGCCGCCGGAGGCGACCAGCTCGGCCATGGTCTTGCCGCAGATCGGCGTCGCCTTGAAGCCCCAGGTGCCCCAGCCGGCATCCAGGTAGTAATTCTCGACGGGGCTTTCGCCCATGATCGGGCTGTAGTCCGGGGTCATGTCGGTTGTGCCTGCCCATTGGCGCATCAGGCGGGCCTGGGACAGGAAGGGGAACATCTCCAGCGCCGCGGCGATCAGGCTCTCCTTGAGGTCCAGCGTCGAGCGGGTGTTGTAGAGCGGGTAGGGGTCGGAGCCACCGCCGAACACCACCTCGCCACGGCTGGTCTGCTGCACGTAGCAGTGCAGGGCCGAGGAGCTGACGAGCGGATCGAGAAACGGCTTGAACGGCTGGGTGACCATCGCCTGCAGCGGATAGCTGATGATGGGCATGGTGAAGCCGGCCTTGCTGGCGAGCACTGAGCTGTGCCCGGCCACCGCCTGCACCACGCAGCCGCACTGCACGGTGCCGCGATTGGTCTTCACCGCGCGGATCTTGCCGCCTTCGATCACGAGGTCCTGCACCTCGGTGAGCTGGTGGATCTCGACGCCGCGCTTGGCGGCCTCCTTCGCATAGCCCCAGGCGACGGCATCGTGCCGCGCAGTGGCACCATCGATATGCCACAGGCCCGCCATGACCGGCAGGTGGCCGGGGTCCAGGTTCAGGCTCGGTACCAGCTCGCGGATCTGCTGGCGATCCAGCATCTCGGTGCGCCCACCGAAGTGGGTGTTGACCTCGGCGCGCTGGCGGAAGGCCCGCACAGTGGAGTCGGTATGCGCTAGGGTCAGTTGGCCGCGTTCCGAGTACATGATGTTGTAGTCGAACTCGTTGGACAGTCCCTGGAACATGCGCACCGATTCGCTGTAGAAGCGCACGCCTTTCGGGGTCAGATAGTTGGAGCGAATCACCGCGGTGTTGCGCGCGGTGTTGCCGCTGCCCAGGTAGGCCTTTTCCAGCACGGCGATATTGGTGATGCCGTGATACTTGGCCAAATAGTAGGCGGTGGCCAGGCCGTGCCCGCCGCCGCCGATGATGACCACGTCGTAGCGGGACTTCAGCTCCGTGGGCGGTGGGAGGTCGACTTCGGCCGGATACTCGGAGGACAGGCCGTACTTGAGCAGAGAAAAGGGCATCATTCACTCCCGGTACGCGCAGGCGTACCTCTAGTGGTTCAGGCCGACTGGCGACGCGCGGCAGTCAGGGTGTTGGCAAGCAGGCAGGCGATGGTCATCGGGCCGACGCCCCCCGGGACAGGCGTGATGGCACCCGCGATCTTGCTGACCGCAGCGAAGTCCACATCCCCGACCAGTCGCGTGCGCGCCTTGCCGGTAGGGCTTTGCTCGGCGGACTGCGCGATGCGATTGATGCCCACATCGATGACCACGGCGCCGGGCTTGATCCAGTCGGCGCCGATCATGTTCGGGCGCCCGACCGCGGCCACCACGATGTCAGCCTGACGACAGAGCGCGGCAGGATTCTGACTGCGCGAGTGCAGCTGGGTGACGCTGCAGTTGGCGGCCAGCAGCAGGCTGGCCATCGGCTTGCCGACGATGTTGGAGCGCCCGATGATCACCGCATGCAGGCCAGAAAGATCCCCACCGCGCTCGGCAAAGGTGTCACGCAGCAGGCGCATGCAGCCGGTGGGCGTGCAGGGCGCCAGGGCATCGGCCCCTTGGACCAGCGCCCCGACGTTCATGCGATGGAAGCCGTCGACGTCCTTGGCGGGGTCGATGGCCTCCAGCACCGCGTCTTCCTGAATATGGGCCGGCAGCGGCAGCTGGACGAGGATGCCATGCACATCAGTGTCGGCATTGAGCTTCGCTACCAGCGCCAGCAGCTCGGCCTCGCGGGTCTCGCTGGGCAGGATGTGCTCGAAGGACTGCATGCCACACTCGACGGTACGCTTGAGCTTGTTGCGCACATACACCTGACTTGCCGGGTCCTCGCCGACCAGCACGACGGCAAGCCCCGGTATCACGCCCTGTCGTGCGAGGCTTGCGACCTCTGCCGTGACTTCCTCCAGCAGTCGCGTCGAGGCGGCCTTGCCATCGATCACGGCGGCGCTGGGCTGTGCGAGTGTCTCGTCCGCGATCGCGGTGGGTGTCGCTTGGGTATTCATGACTGCGCTTCCTCCCTTGGGTGACGGCCGATGATTCACACGTGGTCTGTCTTGAAGGCTTGTGTGACGCCTTGCTTGAAGACTTATTTGACGCCTTACTTGAAAATCACGGTGCGATCATTGGCGAGGAAGACGCGGTGTTCGATGTGATAGCGCACGGCATTGGTCAGCGCCTGGGTCTCGGTATTGCGGCCGGCGGCAACCAGGTCATCCGGGGCGAAGTTGTGCTCGACTCGCTGTACGGCCTGATCGATGATCGGCCCTTCGTCGAGGTCTGCCGTGACGTAGTGGGCGGTGGCGCCGATCAGCTTGACCCCGCGGGCGTGTGCCTGGTGGTAGGGCTTGGCGCCCTTGAAGCCGGGCAGGAAGGAGTGGTGGATGTTGATGGCGCGCCCGGCCAGCTTCTGGCACAGCTCATCGGAGAGAATCTGCATGTAGCGCGCCAGTACCACCAGCTGAGTGCCGGTTTCCTCGACGATGTCCATCAAGGCCGCTTCCTGGCGCGCCTTGGTGTCCTTGGTGATCGGCAGGTAGACGAAGCGGATGCCTTCGCGCTCGACCATCGGGCGCAGGTCCAGGTGGTTGGAGACGACCGCGGTGATCTGCATGTCCAGCTCACCCTTGCGATAGTGGTAGAGCAGATCATCCAGGCAATGGTCGAACTTGGAGACCATGATCAGCACCGGCATCTTGTCCTTGCCACCGTGGATCTGCCACTGCATCTCGAAGGGCGCCGCCACGTCCTCGAAGGCCTGACGCATACGCTCGATATCGCCTTCGATGCCCGTGTTGAAACGGAAGCGTGCGCGCAGGAAGAACTGCCCCTTGTCCTCATCATCGTACTGCGCCAGCTCACTGATGTAGCACTCGTGAGTGGTCAGGAAGGTGGTGATGGCCGCCACGATGCCGGACGTCGCCGGGCAACTGATGGTGAGGATGAAATGATCGTCTGAGGTGCAGGTCGCGTGAGGCATTCTGGGCTCCGATGTCGGCAGAAAGGCATTGTTGTTGTGATATGAAGAACCTCATTCACTGACGTGTTTTTAATTCGGTTATTTCCTGTCAGTGACTTAATTTTCTTCTCAAGTAAATAACAATGTTTTTCTGGCGCTGGGTCAAGCCTGATCGACACGTCGATCGGTGTTAGCGTCCATGAAATGAAGACAATGATTCACTGATGAATCTTTACCGCTTTGGGGATCGCGGAGCAGCGTAAAGCCATGAGGCGGGCAAGGGTGGGACAGGTGCCTGATGAGACACGCTCGTCTCGAGTTGGCTACAGCCTGCGAGTAACGTGAAAGGAATCGTCATATCCCGGTTGGGCAATTGCTGGCTGCAATATCAACACGTTAGTGTGCACTCATTGTATGCCTTGAGGTGTGACCTCTTGAGCCGGTATTCCTGCAAGACAATGAGGTAGACACGATGCGCACATTGACGATCGCGGCACTCATGGTGGCCAGCATGGCCGGTTCCAGCGTAGCGATGGCCGGCAACCCGGCTGATGATGGCCACGCTGCCAAGTCCCAGTACACCCAGTACAAGGACAGCGTCAGGACCTCTGCCCAATCCCACAAGGCGGCTGCTTCCGGGCAGGTGGCTGACAAGTCCTCTCACGTTGCCAGCAAGGCTCACGATGCCAAGTCCAAGGTGAGCGACAAGGCGAGCAACAAGGCGAGCGATACCAATTCCCGCTATCAGAAGAAGAACTATGCTGACGTGCTCAAGAACGAGCGCCACTGATGGCATGACGCTTTTGCTCGGCACGGCTTGAGTCGGGCAGTTGCCCGCTGTTGACAAGACCCCCTGAGCCTCCGGTTGCAGGGGGTCTTTGCATGCCGGGCACGCTCCTTGAGATCCACGCCCGTCTGGCGCGGCAGGCGATGTGCCTCTGGTGTGCGTGATCAGACGTTGACGTCGCGTGTTTCATACGCTCGCCTCGACAAGATGCAAGCATTCGTCAAGCGAGCCTGACTGGCTTGCGAACATAAATATCAAGGAGTTAGTGTGCCACCACCCTGTCTCCCAGGACCTTGGCCTTCGGATCAGGAAGGGGACATTTCGCGAGTAGAGAGGAGTAGGTACGATGCGCAGGATGACGATTGCAGCACTCATGGTAATGGGCATGGCTGGCTCCTCAGTGGCAATGGCAAATTCCTACACTGATGCGGCGAAGGACAGTGCCAAGCCCCAGTACACCACAGCCAAGGACAACGCCAGTTCCAAGGTGACTTCCCGGACTGACAGTGCCTCTTCCAAGGTCAGCTCTGCCAAGCACAAGGCAAGTGACAAGGCCAGCTCTGCCAAGGCCATGACAAGTGACAAGGTCAGCTCTGCCAAGACCAAGGCAAGTGACAAGGTCAGCTCTGCCAAGTCCAGCTACGAAGACAAGTTCAAGTGATCTGATCCCCTGGGTTCGGGGGAGTCATGTGACACCCAGTCCCCGTCAGCCTCAGGCTGGCGGGGGCTTTTTCGCGGGGGGATCCCCAAGGCCGCGAAGGAGTCGTCTCTCGTAAGCGACCGGTGATCCCATCTACCGCAGAGTCCTGAATTTCGTCACGTTAGATGTCCACCTATCAATAAGTGGACACTTATCATGATGGAATCAAGCGTGTTGGAAGTTCCTCGCAAGCGTCGCCGCTTCACTGCCGCGTTCAAGGCCAGGATCGTCGAAGCGTGTCAGCAACCCGGTGCCTCCGTTGCCGGAGTGGCGTTGGAGCACAGCCTGAATGCTAACCTGGTCCACAATTGGATCCGTACCACCCGTCAGCAAACGGCTGTGCCAGAAATACCGGCATTTGTACCGGTGCCCATGACTCGCGAGTTGTCACCGGCCACTCCCCAGCATCAGGTGGCGGACCCTATTCGCCTCACCATCCCGCACCCCAACGGCCCGATGGTCATCGAGTGGCCTGCCTCGGAGGCCGACACCTGTCGATCTCTGGTTCGGGAGCTGCTCGTATGATCCGCATCGACGAAATCTGGCTGGCTACCGCCCCCCTGGATATGCGGGCCGGTCCGGACACTGCGTTGGCCCGAGTGGTGAAGGTCTTCGGCGCGGCTCGCCCGCACTGTGCTTATCTGTTCGCCAACCGGCGTGGCAACCGCATGAAGGTGCTGGTCCACGATGGTCTGGGCATCTGGCTGTGCGCCAGGCGCCTGAACCAGGGCAAGTTCCACTGGGCTGGCAACCGGCATGGCGATTGCGTCGAGCTCTGCCCCGAGCAGGCCATGGCACTGGTGCAGGGCCTACCCTGGCAGCGTCTCGGCACCGACGGCGTCATCTCTGTCGTCTGACACGCCAGGCCAGGTACGGCACAGAACCTCCCGGCCCGCTATTCGCTGATGCGCCAATCCCACTGCCTTCGGCGGGCTGGCATACTGGCGGAATGACGACGCCCCCCGACCTGACTCAACTCTCTCCCGATCAGCTCCGCCACTTGGCGGCAACGCTGATGACGCAGGTGGAGGAAAAGGAGAAAGCGCTACGCCACAGCGAGCAGGTCAATCAAAAGCTGACCTATGAAATGGCATTGCTCAAGCGCCACGCCTTCGGCAAGCGCAGCGAGCAGCTCAATGTCCTGCAGATCAGCCTGCTGGAGGAAGGGGTGGACGCCGACATTGCTGCCATCGAGACCGAGCTGGAAGAGCTCCACCTCACTGCTGACACGCCAGTGGCAAGGAAGACGCCCAAGCGCACGCCCTTACCTCCCGAGCTACCGCGCACCGAGATTCATCATGATCCGGAGAATGATCACTGCCGGTGTGGTTGTCAGCTGAGGCGGATCGGCGAGGAAATCAGTGAGAAGTTGGATTACACGCCGGGCGTGTTCCACGTCGAGCGGCATATCCGTGGCAAGTGGGTCTGCGACCAATGCGAGACACTGACCCAGGCACCGATGCCGACGCAGATCATTGACAAGGGCATCCCCACCGCCGGCTTGCTGGCCCAGGTGCTGATCGCCAAATATGCTGATCACCTGCCACTCTATCGCCAGGAGCAGATCTTCGCCCGCGCCGGCGTAGCGATTCCCCGCTCCACCCTGGCCGAGTGGGTCGGCACCTGCGGGGTGCGACTTCAGCCGCTGATCGATGCACTGCGTGAAGTGTTGCTCAACGAGCCGGTGCTGCATGCCGACGAAACGCCGGTACCGATGCTGGCCCCTGGCAAGAAGAAGACGCACCGCGCCTATCTCTGGGCCTACGCCACCACCCCGTATGCCGGGTTGAAGGCCGTAATCTACGACTTCAGCGAGGGACGTGGCGGACAACATGCCCGCGACTTCCTCGGGAAGTGGCGGGGCAAGCTGGTCTGTGACGACTACAGCGGCTACAAGCAGAGCTTCGCCAACGGTGTTACCGAGATCGGTTGCATGGCCCATGCCCGCCGTAAATTTGTCGATCTGCACGTCGCTGGCAAGAGCCAGATCGCCGGGCAGGCTATCGAACTGATCGGTCAGCTATACCAGGTGGAGCGTGAGGTACAGTCACTCAGTGCGGAAGAGCGTCAACGGCTGCGGGAGACGAAAGCAAAGCCCATCGCCGATACGCTACATCGCTGGATGCTGGCGCATCGCGAGAAGGTCCCGAATGGTTCGGCGACGGCGAAAGCGTTGGATTACAGCCTGAAGCGCTGGGCGGCGTTGACGCGCTACCTGGATGACGGCGCGTTGCCGATCGATAACAACCGGGTGGAGAATCTGATTCGCCCCTGGGCGCTGGGGCGTTCAAACTGGCTGTTCGCCGGATCTCTGCGCAGTGGCCAGCGTGCTGCCACCATCATGAGCCTCATTCAGTGTGCCAAGCTGAACGGCCATGAGCCCTATACCTACCTGAAGAATGTGTTGGAAAGGCTGCCGACCCAAAAGGCTAGCCAAGTGCACGAACTTCTGCCCCATCATTGGCAGCATACTGCGTGATCACTCGCAAGCGGTGATGCCCGAACGCTTACCGTCTCTCGCCGGGAAGTGCGTTCTGCCCGGCACGTCATGAGGAGAATGGGCGAGCCGGACGGGCATTGGCAGATCAGTGGTCCGAAAAGGTCTCGACCAGATGCTGGGCGAAGGCCTGCATGCGGCGTGGCTGAGCGCGGGCGGGCGGGAACAGCAGCTGAAGCGGTGAGGGCGGGGCAGCGTGCTCCGGCAGCAGCTCCACGAGGCGACCCTCGCGCAAGTCGTCCGCCACGTCGACTTCCGATTTCAGGGCGATACCAAACCCTTCCAGACACCATTGGCGCACCAGTTCCCCATCATTGGCGATGCGATTGCCGCTGACGGTGACGATCTGCGGCACCTTGTGGTTGCCGAAGTGCCATTCATTGTCGAGGCTCTTGCCAAAGCGCATCACCAGACAGTTGTGGTGCTTGAGATCGGCCGGCGTCAGTGGCGCGGGGTGCTGCGCCAGATAGGCGGGAGAGGCACACAGCAGGCGGCGTTTCTGGCCCAGATGACGCACGCGCAGCGTGCTGTCCATGATGGTGCCGAAACGCAGGGCAAGATCGATCCCCTGACTGACGATATCGATGTAACTGTCCGACAGCAGCAGCTCTATCTCGATGGTGGGGTGCTGACGCTGAAATTCGGTGATGGCGCGTGACAGGGCGTTGCGACCCAGATCGCTCGGTGCGCTGATGCGAATTCGACCGGTGAGTGTCTGGGCACCCAGGCGGATACGGGTCTCAAGCTCCGAGGCACTGTCGAGCAGACCACGGGCTTCTTCCATCAGCGTGCGGCCCTCTTCGGTCAGGCTGATGGCACGTGTGGTGCGGTTGAGCAGCACCACCCCGTAGTGCGCCTCCAGTGAAGCCAGACGCTCCGATACCGTCGTCGGCGACAGTCCCGTCTCGCGCCCCGCGGCGGTCAGGCTGCCTTTCTCGACGATGGTCAGAAACAGCGCGATGTTGTCCAGTAGCATTGTGCGGTTTTTCCGAATTATCTTTGCGAAAAGGGGATGTTTATACGGACAAGGCTTGTGACTAGGATGATCACATCGCTTGAGCAACTCAAGCCTTCCTGACACTTCACGGAGTTCCTGCCATGTCCCAGTTGACCATCATCGCCAATATCCACGCCAAGCCGGACCAGATCGAGAAGGTCAAGGCGGCGCTTCTCAAGCTGGTGCCGATCACCCGCGCTGAAGAAGGCTGCCTCACTTACACCCTGCATCAGAACAACGAGAATCCGGCACCTTTCACGAGAACTGGGTCTCGCGTGAACTGTGGCAGCAGCACATGCAGGCACCGCATCTGGAAGAGTACGTGGCAGCGACAGAAGGCGCGGTCACTGAGTTCACCTTGCAAGAGATGACGGCTTTCGCCTGAGGTGTGGGTCCTGGCTTTTCATGGCGGCAACGCCTGACTTGCTCGCTTTCTCCCCCTGCAACGCCCACCCACTCGAGGCTGCCATGACAGACCCTATCCGCATCGGCCATATCGCGCTGTCCTGTCACGAAGCCAGTGCCTGGGAAGTGGCCCGTATTCTCGAAAGTCACGGTCATGACGTCACCTTCACCAGTGCGCCGCACGAAGCGGCCTTCGCGATGCTGGGGCGAGGGGAGATCGACATTCTGGCCTCTGCTTGGCTGCCGTCGAGCCATGAGGCCTATCTGGCACCGATGCTGCACGATGTCGACAAGATCACCGTCCTATATGAACCCTATTGCATCTGGGGGGGCCGGATCATGTGCCGGAAAGTGCCGTGGCAAGCGTCACGGACCTGCTGCGGGAACCGGCGCTGAGCAAGATGGAACCCTTGATCCAGGGCATCAATCCCGGTGCCGGCATCAGCCGCTTCTCGGCCGAGATCATCAAGCAGTACGGCCTGGGCGCAGCCGGGTATGTCTTCCGCACCGGTAGCGAAGCGGAGTGCTTTGATCGCTACGAAGCCGCCGTCGCCGAGGGGCGTTGGGTCGTGGTGCCGCTGTGGCATCCGCAGTTCCTGCATCATCGCTACCGGATTCGCGCCCTCAAGGAGCCCAAGGGGCTTCTGGGTACCCGAGATGACGCCACCCTGGTGGTGCGCAAGGACGCACGTCCGCGTATTGGCGCCGCGGCGCTCAAGGATCTCTCTCAGCTCTACATCGGCAATCCGCGTCTCAGTGAACTGGAAGATGAACTGCGCCGTCGCGCCTGATTCGTCACGTCTGAATCTCTATAACCCCCGGGCGATGACCACGTCATCGTCCAGTCTCTCTATCTCATCTTCATCGACCCTGCCGGCCCGGCGCACAGCGCCAACCGGCGGGCTAGGAGCCCCCATGCCGTTTTCTCGCCTCAAGACTGCCATCTTCATCGCCTCGCTGGGCGTCAGCGCTGCCTCTGCCGTGCAGGCTGATGCCACAACGGCTGAAGCCTCCGCCGACAACCACCAGAGCGCCGCAGCCAGTGCCTGGAGCCACGCGACCCTCAGTACCTTTGCCGAGTACTCGGACACCCGCCCCGGCAATATCACCTTCACGCCGGATGGCCGCCTGATCATGTCCCAGCAGCCACTCGATGCACCGGCACTGCGCGTGGTCGAGATCACCCAGGACGGCAAGCGTGTGCCATTCCCGACTCTGGATTGGGCCGATGGCCCGGCAGAAGGTGAGGTCGGCATCGCGTCAATCATCGGCGTACATTCCGATCGTCAGGGCGTGGTGTGGATGCTCGACATGGGCAGTCAGGACAGTGCGCCCAAGCTGGTGGGCTGGGATACCCGCAGTGATTCGCTCAAGAAGGTGATCCCGCTTGGGGGAGACAGCGTGCTGCCGATCTCCTTCCTACAGGATTTCGTCATCGATGAAAGGCGCGGCAAGATCTATATCGCGGACATGACCTTCACTGCCCCCGCCTCCCACATGAAACCGGCCTTCGTGGTGGTGGATATCGCCAGTGGCAAGACGCGCCGTGTGCTGCAGAGCGATGAAAGGCTGATGCCGGTGGCGCATGACATGGTCATTAATGGGCGTCTGATGGCGGCCAAGGGCGATGGTGATGGCGAGGGAGAGCAGAGTGGCGAGCCGAAGCCCTGGTACCTGGGATTGAACGCCATCGCCTTCGACCCGGCAGAAGACGTCGTGTATTTCGGTGGCGTGAATGGCAGTGATATCTATCGTCTGCCGGCGGCTGAGCTGGCCGATGACACTGCCACGGAGGCGGAGCTGTCGCGCGCCATCACGCATTACGCCACCAAGCGTCCCAATGATGGCTTCATCTTCGACGCCAGTCGCGGCGGCATCATCGCCGGTGACGTAGAGCACAATGCGCTGACCTTCTCTTCTCCCGAAGGCATGTCGGTCATTGCCCAGGATGATGAGCGTCTGCGCTGGCCGGATGGCTTCGCCTTCGCGCCCGATGGCAGCCTCTACCTCACCACCAATCAGCTGAATGCTCACCCGGCGCTCAATCAGGGTGTCGATGGCAGCGACAAGCATTACTACCTGCTCAAGCTGACACCCGCCAACTGACAGGCTCTGCTTGCGGCAGGCGAAGGGCTTGTCTGGCCAGTCCTTCGCCCTGTCTTGCCTGTCAGCGTATTTCCCCAACGCAGGACGTGTCTGATGACCGTCCTGCGTTGTCGCCTCTTGCCTCTGTAGCCGACGACCCGCTGGCGTCTCCCTGGAGGCAACCCGCAAACTCGCTGCTCATTATCCGCTTTATCCGGATTAACTTTGCGGATATGGGTCGTTTTTACGCTCAGCCCATGGAGTTAGCATGGTGTCATCGCTTCACGGCAAAGCCATTCAGCGCTGCCGTAACTGACATGATCTCAGGAGAGACTTTGATGAAAGCCATTGGTTACTACACTGCCGGTTCCATCGATCGTGATGATGCCCTGGTCGATATCGAATTGGACACACCGGTCGCCACCGGTCACGACCTGCTGGTCAAGGTTGCCGCTGTCTCGGTCAACCCGGTGGACTACAAGATCCGCGAAAGCCGCGAGCCGGCCGCAGGCGAAGCTGCCGTCATCGGGTGGGACGCCGTAGGGGAAGTCGTCGCCGTCGGTGACAAGGTCACTTCCTTCGCCGCAGGTGACAAGGTCTGGTATGCCGGCGATATCACCCGCGCCGGTACCAACAGCGAATTCCATCTGGTGGATGAGCGCATCGTCGGTCATGCGCCCAGGTCCGTTGAGGTCCATGAGGCGGCTGCGCTGCCGCTGACCACGCTGACCGGCTTCGAGATGCTCTTCGATCGCCTGCGTGTCACCGAGCCGGTACCCGGCGCTGCACGTGCCATCCTGATCATCGGCGGGGCTGGTGGCGTGGGCTCCATCACCATCCAGCTGCTGCGCGCACTGACGGATCTGACCATCATTGCCACCGCGTCACGTCCAGAAACCCAAGCGTGGGTCACGTCGCTGGGCGCGCATCACGTCATCGACCACAGCCAGCCGTTGCCGGCGCAGATCGAGGCATTGGGCATCGGTGCACCGGCCTTCGTGTTCTCGACCAATTTCTCCGAGCACTACGCACCGCAAGTGGCTGAGTTGATCGCGCCGCAGGGGCGTTTCGGCATGATCGATGATCCGCAGACCCTCGATGTGGTGCCGTTCAAGGGCAAGGCCGTGTCCATCCACTGGGAGCTGATGTTCACTCGCTCACTGTTCACCACCGCTGATATCGCGCGTCAGGGCGAGATCCTCACCAAGGTGGCGGGCCTGCTGGACACTGGCAAGATCACCTCCACGGCAACGGAGACCTTCGGCACCATCAATGCCGAAAATCTCAAGCGCGCACATGCCTTGCTGGAAAGCGGCAAGGCCAGGGGCAAGATCGTGCTTGAAGGCTTCTGATCGAACCCACTGCTGAGGCGGTGAAGTGAAAGGCGTGCGGCCGGGCAACAGGTCGCACGCCTGTGTCTGGGAGAGGGGCTGCCAATATCCTGGTCAGCGACGAGCGCCGGGCATCGCTGGCGCATGAAGGTGCGCAGGCCATCGTACACGGCAACCCTTGGCTCCCTGACCGCCTCACGGGGTGAGTCGAGACGGTGGCGGCAGTACGTTGCCGAGATCCCGGGGATCACCTCTCATCTGGGTCAGATGGGCGATATCTGGCGTCAAGTGCTTGTCAGGCATATAAAAGATCGTTCCGATGAGAGTTATCCGACCGCACATTGCGCTGCTGACGCGTTATGCTGAGAGGGGAGAACAGGGGGCCTGACACATCGCTTCCCGGGACCACTCATGGTTGTCTGAGCCGGGCTCAGGGCGCCAGAGGCATACAGCCTGACGAGGAGACAAGACATGAACAGGTGGTCATTGACGGGGCTGACTCTGGCGTTGGCGTTGTTGGGTGCCTCGGTGGTGCAGGCCGAGGCCGCGGATGACGGCAAGAGTCATGAAGAGCAGCTCAAGAAGAAGCACGAAGCGCTAGAAGGGCAGGCCAAGGCTGAACGCGTTCAGGCCGAGCAGATGCATGAGCTGAAGCAGATTCAGAAACAACGCCAGGCTGTAGAAGCGCAGGCGGACAAGGCGGTTGCGGACAAGGCTGTCCCGACCAAGGCCGTTGCGGACAAGGCCGCCCCGGAGACTCCTCCGGCAGGAAAGTCCGATGCGAAGGCAGCGTCACCTGGGCCTCTGCTCAGACGTGGCGGTCAGTTGCCCGATGCCTTGGCATCTGACAAGGCGCTCTGGGTGGAGGACTGGCAGCGACATCAGCTACCCGAACCTAGCGCAGGTCAGCGCTGGCTCCAGCTTCGCAGCGGATTCGTCCTGACGGATATTCAGAGCGGCACCATTGAAGAGATACTGCTTGGGCCGTGAACCGCACTTCTGACATGGCACCCGTAACAGGATCTCGTCGTGTTGCGTGGTACCTCTGTCGGTAAGTCGCGACATCTGTGGGTATCTTGGCGACAAATTCGGTCACATTGTCGGGAAACGTGAAGAAATCTGCGCAGACTTGCAGAGTGCAGCGTAAGTCATCAAAATTAAGGAACAGTGTTTTCTAATTCCCGGTGTTGAACGTGCCCGGGCATGACGAGGAGATCGAAGATGCGCAACCGCACCCTGACAGTCTGCAGCATGGTGATTGCCCTGATGAGCGCCTCCGTCGCGCAGGCGGCTCCTGATGATCGTGATGATCGTGGGCAAGGCCAGCATCAGCAGCAACGCAAGCACTCTCAAGGTAATCAGCAAGGTAATCAGCAAGGCAACCATCAAGGCAATCAGCAAGGTCAGAAGCACCAGGCCAAGCAGCAACATGCAGCGCAAGGACACGGCAAGGCCCGTGCGGGGCATCATTCCGCTGGGCCCCAGCACTGGAAGCGGGGCGACCACGTCTCGCGCGATTATTACGGCAACAAGCGTTACTGGGTAAGTGACTGGAAGGCACACCACCTGTCCCGGCCGCCGGAAGGGCATCGCTGGTTGAATGTGGATGGCCGCTACGTTCTGACGGCCGTCGCGACCGGTGTGATCACGGCGATCATTCTCAATCAGTGATGCCGCCTGGACTGACAGTCCACTGACCACGCCATGGCATCGCACAATGAAAACCGTGTCATGGAAAAGGGGCCTCCAGATGGAGGCCCCTTTTTTTCGTCTTGCGGTCAGCCGGGACAGCATCATCAGGCCAGCAGTGTCTCCAGCGCCTGGGCGACGCGCAGCAGCGCCACATCCTGGCCCTGGGGGCGTGACAGCATCAGGCCCAGCGGTTCCTCGTTCTGTGGTGCCGGCGCGGGAATCGAGATCGAGCTGGCATCCAGATAGTTGAAGACGCTGGTGTTGCGCAGCGCACGCTTGTTGAGCTGGGCAAACAGCGCGCCATCCTGCTCCAGCAGGTCACGACGCGGGGCACGCATGGCCACGGTCGGCATCAGCACCGCATCGACATCCTGCACCTGCTGGGCGAAGCGTTGCTGGATGGCGGTGCGCGGCCACAGGCGCGCCAGATACTCGCTGGCCGTGATGTCACGCCCGCCATTCAAGCGTTCGGCGATCAGCGGATCATACTGATCTTCATGGGCAGCCAGCAGTTCGTGATGCACGGCGGCCGCTTCCGGAATGACCAGGCCGCCGCGCTGATTGATGGCGTAAGCGGCCTCGATGGCCTCGACCGGCGCACGCTGGAGGCGAACACCCAGCCCCTCGAGTCGTTCCAGCAGGGCGGCGAAGTCGGCGGCTACATCGGCGTCCACTTCACTGACCAGCTCGCTCTCCGGCACCAGCAGCGTCAGCGGGCGAGTGAGGGGCGTCGGGTCAGCGACCTCACCGCTCAGGACTTCCCACAGCGTGCGACAGCAGGCGACGCTGGGCGCGATGGGGCCGATACAGTCCAGGCTCGGTGACAGCGGAAAGGCGCCATCTCCCGGCACGCTGGCCTGTGACGGCTTGAAGCCCGTCAGCCCACAGAAGGCCGCCGGAATCCGCAGCGAGCCGCCGGTATCGCTGCCCAGGGTCGCCGCGGCCAGCCCGAAGGCGACGGAGGCCGCACCGCCGGAGGTCGAACCGCCGGTGATGCGCTTGCCATCGAAGGGGTTGGGCGGCGTGCCGACGTGCGGGTTGAGGCCAAGACCAGAAAACGCGAACTCGCTCATGCTGGTGCGACCGGCGTGCAGAATGCCGGCGGCTTTCAGGCGGCTCAGCGCCGGAGCGTCCTGGTCGGCTGGGTGACTATCTGCCAGTGCGCGCGAGCCTGCCAGCGTCGTCATGCCGGCCTCATCGAAGAGATCCTTGATCGAGACAGGGACCCCTCCCAGCGGCAACGACGTCGCAGCCGCCTTGGGTTGCTGCTGGGCCGCTGCCTGCGCGCTCATGACCGCGTCATCGCGGCTGATGATGCTGTGGCTGGCGGTCTCGCCCAGGGCCTGATGGCGCTCGGCAAGCACCGTGGCAGTCTGCTCGGGACCGAAACTGCCTGCCTGATAGGCGGCCAGCAGCTGAGTCAACGTACGCTGGCGGGGCGAGCGCGCCCAGAATTCACGGGCGTTGTCCATCTTCACGCGCTCAGCGCTCATGCCTTCATCACTCATGCCACCACCTCAAGTTCTTCCACCTCGTAACGGTGCTCGATGCGACGACCCGTCTGCGGGTCGATCAGGCGCATGGTAAAGCTCGGGCTGGGGCGGATGCCACCGATCGCCGGCACGGTACCGCACAGCAGCACGCTGTTGGGGGCCAGGCTGCCATCCTTGGCGATGGCGGCGGGCAGGCGCTCCATCAGAGTGGCGACCGGCAGCAGCTCGGCGAGGGTGCCCTGCTGGTAGCGCACGGTCTTGCCGGCGTCCTCGATCTCGCTCTCGATCTCGAGGCTGTCCCAGTGATCGATGACCTCACTGAGCTTCCAGGCGTGGCGGGCAATCGGCTTGGCGCACAGCTGCTTGGATTCGGCGACGCCGACGGCTTCGAGCTTGCGGTCGGTGTGATCCGAGGCAATCGTCACCCACAGAGTGCCCTCGGCGTCGCTGACCAGACAGGTCTCGACCTCACCGGAGCCTTCGCCGCCGAGCATCGCGACCTGAGAGGCCTGGGTCAGCGTCTCGCGGCTCACGCGGTAGAACAGCGGAGTCTGGGAGGGCGGTGCCACACCCAGCAGCTTGAGCTCGTCGATATGGTGCTGCACGCCTTCCTGGTCGCGTCCGGCCCAGCCGGCAATCGCGACGCGCTGGATATCAAGGGTGAATTCGCCGTTGTCATGGGTAAAGGTCAGCATGGTTTATCGCTCCGTTATCGGGGTTGTCGTTGTTCTTTGAAAAATTCTTGAATGAACGGTGTGGCGCCAATGACACCTGCCGGCTTGCCAGCAGGTGCCAGGCTAGAGCAGGTTTACAGTGCCGAAGGCAGCCACAGCGCGATCTGCGGGAAGGCCACCAGCAGCGCTGCCATCACCAGCATCGCGCCCAGATACGGCAGGGTGCCGATGATGACGTCGGCGAAGGCTTCGCCACGCCGTGAGGCCTGCACGATGTAGAGATTCAAGCCGACTGGCGGGGTGATCAGCGCCAGCTCGACGAACAGGATCATCACGATGCCGAACCACACCTTGTCGTAACCGGCCGCGACGATCAGCGGGGTGACGATGGGAATGGTGATGACCATCAGCGACAGGGTCTCGATGAAGAAGCCGAGCACGATGAACAGCGCGATCACCGCCATCAGCAGCGCGAAGGGACCCAGGTCATAGGCTTCGAGCAGGCCGGTGACCTGCTGGACCATGCCGGAGGACGCCAGCGCAAAGTTGAGGAAGGAGGCCGCCATGATGATGAACAGGATCATCGAGGTGGTCTTGACGGTGCCGTCCAGCGCGCGGCTGATCATCGAGAGGTTCAGCGAGCGGTTGATGGCGGCGAGACCCAGTGAGGCCAGCACGCCGATGGCGGCGGCTTCGGTGGGCGTCGCCCAGCCAAGATAGATGGAGCCGACGATGACGATGAACAGCACCAGCAGCGGCAGCAGGAACGACAGGCTCTTGAGGCGGGTGCTCCAGCTCGCGCTCTTGCGCGGGCCGCCCAGCGATGGCTTCCAGACACACAGCAGCAGCGAGGCCAGCATGAACAGCGCTGCCAGGCCGAGGCCCGGTACCAGACCGGCCATGAACAGCTTCGGGATGGAGGTCTCGGTCAGGAAGCCATAGACGATCAGGTTGATCGACGGCGGGATCAGGATGCCGAGGGTGCCGCCCGCGGCGATGCTGCCGCAGAACAGCTTGGGGTCGTAGCCGAGCTTCTTGCCCTGGGGGAGTGCCACGGTCGAGACCGTCGCCGCTGTGGCTACCGAGGAGCCGGAGGTCGCCGAGAACAGCGCCGAGGTGGTGATGTTGGCGTGCAGCAGACCGCCCGGCAGCCACGACAGCCAGTGGTCCATGGCGCGGTAAGCCTTCTCGGCGATGCCGGCGCGCACGATGATCTCGCCCATCAGCACGAACAGCGGAATCGCGATCAGCAGGAAGGAGTCCGTGGCAGACCACAGGTTCTGGCCCAGCGCCTTGGTCAGCGGGAAGAAGGAATAGAACTGGTCGATCCCGAAGGCGAGCAGGAAGAGGGTGACCGCAACGGGAATGCCGGCCAGCAGCAGGGTGAGGATACCTACCGAAAGAAAGCCCAACATCAGCGTGTCTCCTTGGTCGTGGAGGCCGCCTGGGCCAGAGCCCCTTCGCTTTCTCCGTGATCGGGGCCGGCCAGTGTCTCCAGCGTGGTGGTATCACGCAGACAGGCGGCAACGAGAACGCGCAGTCCCAGCACGCTGGTGGTGATCGCGAACCAGGCGTAACCGGACAGCCACAGCAGCTGCGGAATCCACAGCGGCGTCGCCAGCGGGGTATTGGCGGTGGAGCCGTTGCTCAACGACTTGCCGAGCACCGGCCAGGCATTGATCAGGATCACCCAGGCCACCAGGTTCAGCGCCAGCATCGCGAGGATATCCAGGGTGTGGCGCGAGAAGGCCGGCAGCTTGCCATGCACGACATCGATACGGATGTGGGCACGCTCCATCAGGGTGTGGGACAGACCCCACGCCGAGAGCATCGCCAGCACATAGCCGGCATATTCGTGCACGCCGGGCAGCGGATGATTGAACAGTTGGCGCATGAGGATTTCCGCGCCGATGAAGACCACGACGGCCAGCAGCAACAGGCCCATCAGGCGTGCGGCGTGGCGCGATATCGCACGTGTCAGGGACACGAGGATATCGAGTGCGTGAAGGAAGGAGTTCATGAGTCTGGTCCTGCTGGGGCGGTGAACGACGCTGATCCGTGCCAATCAGGCGAGGTGCGGGCGTTCAGCGCCGTGTCTCTGGGGAGCATGTCTGCCGTGTCCGGGCAGGGCGGGGCTATCGGCCCCTGCTCGCGAACAGCCCTTCGCGAGCAGGGGCCGTTGGATCACTCCGCGGTGGCGGTCAGGCCGACGACCTTGCCGACACTCTCGTTCCAGGCCGTGCGCGTCTCTGCATCGACACGTGCCGCCCAGGCAGGCAGGACGGTGTCTTCAAGCGCCGCACGTGCGCGTTTGGCATCGTCATCGCTGAAGTCGACCAGCGTCATGTCGGCGCTCTTGCCCAGCGGGCAATCGCCTTCGCCAGTCAGACAGGCCACGCCACGCGCGGTCTCGCCACGCGCGTTTTCCCACACCGGCGCGGTGAATTCGCTGTCCACCTGTTGCTGGATCAGCGTCTGGCTATCAGCTCTCAGGCTCTGCCACTTGTCCTGATTGATGGCGGTGATCACGTAATCCCAGCCGCCCAGCGGCAGCGGCATCAGGTGGCTGGAGACTTCGTGCCAGCCGGCGCTGTAGCCGGAGAGCGAACCGGTGACGGCGCAGTCGATCACGCCACGTTCCAGGGAGCCCGGCACCTCGTTGAAGGCGATGTTGAGGCTCTGCGCGCCCAGCGCCTCGATGAACTCACCGGTGGAGCGGCCACTGGCACGTACCTTCTTGTCCTTCAAACCATCTAGCCCTTCGATCGGGGTATTGCAGAACAGTACCTGGGCCGGATACGGCACGATCGCCAGTACATGGCTGTTGAAGCGCTTGTTCATGGCGGATTCGGCCAGTGGGCGGAAGGCTTCGGCAACCTTATGGGCCTCCTCGGCCGTCGGAGCCATCATCGGCAGATCCAGGCCTTCGAGTTCCGGCGCGTCCGACACGGTGTAATCCGCCACGGTCATGCCGACATCGAAGACGCCATCGCCCAGGTAGCGATAGACGTCGGAGCCGGGAATGCCCATCTGGTCTAAGGTGGTCACCTGGGTGCTGAGCTCACCGCTGCTGGCAGCTGGCAACGTCTCGCTCCAGAAGGGCTTCTCGAACTGACGGTTGAGCTCAAGGCTGCTCCAGCTACCTACCACGTTGAGGGTGTCGGCAGCATTGGCGCTACCGGTAGCGGCGAGCGCGAGACCAAGGGTGGAGAGGGCAAAACGTGTCTTCATGGGAGTCACCATTGTTGTTGTGCATCTGGTGTTATCGAAAGAATCTGACGGTCTTGTCTGTTGCGGAGCAGGTCCGTGGCTCCCACAAGCAGTCATCCGTATTTGAGGCGATGATTGGGGATATCGGTGATCAGCATGTGGCCCGGGCTGTGTGCGATGGCCAACGGCAGGCGCGCATTCTCCAGCGCCAGTTGTGGCGTGACGCCACAGGCCCAGAACACCGGCAGGTCGTCTGTCTCAAGCGTAGGTGCATCGCCGAAGTCGGGGGTGTTGATATCGGAAATGCCGATCAAGGCGGGGTCACCCAGATGGACGGGCGCGCCGTGTACGCGGGGCATGTCAGTGGTGATCTGGATGGCGCGAATGGCATGCGCCGCCGACATCGGGCGCAGGGACACCACCAGATTGCCGTGGAAACGTCCGGCATTGATCAGCGGAATGTTGGTGCGATACATCGGCACGTTGCGCTTCAGGCGCGCATGGCGAACCTCGACGCCTTCGTTGAGCAGCGCTTCTTCAAACGAGAACGAGCAACCGATGGAAAACGCCACGAAATCGTCCTGCCACAGGGCGGCGATATCCGTGCGCGTTTCTTCACGCTTGCCGTGACGGTAGATGTGATAGGCGGGCAAGTCATGACGCAGGTCGATGTTCTCACCGAGCCCTGTCGGGACGGGAGAACCGACGGCCGTGACATCCAGCAACGGGCAGGCCTTGGGATTGGCCTGGCAGAATTGCAGAAATTCGCCGGCAGCCTCGGCTGGCAGAATGATCAGGTTGGTCTGGGCAAAGCCTGCAGCGATACCGCTGGTGTGGCTGGCTCAATGACCGCTGCGGATCTGCTCGCGCGCCTCGCAGGGGGACGACGCGGCACTGAGAAGTGTCTGGGGCATCGTGGGGGCTTCTTGTGAAGTTGTTGTTGTCTGTCTTCACCATAAGAAGCGCACCCGGATAAATCCAATCGATTTTTATCGAGTCAATACATCGGAAATTCCTTTCATGTGGTGTGTGAAATGGCCCGTCGCAGGCCCGTGAGATGTGAGCGAGACAGGAACAGCGGGAGCAGGAACAGGAACATGAGGAATACGAGAGCGTCGTGGGCAGACAGCGATGCTCAGGACAGGCGTGAATGAGCCTCCTGATCCTGGCGGGCTATCTCGATGGCAAGCTCGCAGACCCCTTCGGCGAGGGCGCTTTCCATGTGGGTCGGCCAGGAGGCGGTGAAGGTCAGTTCGGGGAGGTCGCAGGGCAGGCTGAGCAGGGTGCCCTGGCGGATTTCCTCGGCGACGATGCGCGGCGGGATGGCGCCGACGCCGAGGCCATCCAGCGTCATGCGCACGATGGTCCATAGCGAGCTTGAACAATGCAGCTTCACGTCATCGAGTCCCATCTGATGCAGCATGGAGCCAAGTTCATGGTGCGGCCGGCTGTTGCGGGCAAATGAGATCAGCGGCAGAGCATTCAAGCGTCGCAAGGAGAAGTTGTCTTCGGTGAAGCCCAGCGCGGGGCTGATCACGAAGCCCATCGTGTAGCTGCAGAGAAACCGATTGAGCACACTCTCTGCCGTTACCGGCCCCATCAGAAAGGCGAGGTCGATATCGCCGGCGGTGAGCATGGCGGCGAGTCCCGGGGAGCTATCGACCTCGAGTTCCAGGGTGAGGTCCGGGTAGCGGCGCGCCAGTTCGGCCAGAAAGCCGGGCAGCCAGCTATGGGCGACGGTCTCGACGACACCCAGTCGCAGCACGCCCTGGAAGGGCGTATTTAACTCCATCATGGATAGCGCTTTCTGGCGCGCTTCCAGCAGCGCCTCGGCGTGGCGATAGAATTCGCGCCCCTTGAGCGTCGGCTGTACCGGTCGGCGAGTGCGCTCCAGCAGACGGGTTTCCAGAGTGGTTTCCAGCTTGTTGATACGTTCGGAAATCGAGGGCTGGGTCAGATGCAGGTGCTGGGCGGCCAGCCGGAACGATCCCAAGCGGGTGATCCACACGAAGGCTTCCACTTCCTTGAAATCGAACATGGCCAGATCCTGTCTCAATGGATGATGCACCCCTGGGCCCACACTATCATTCGCTGAGAAATTGCGTTCTCTGTTGCTTGTGTTCCGGTACGATGTGAGGCATCAAGAGATGGTTGATTTTCATGAAAAGGAATGATGATGAAGACTAGTATGCGACTTGTCAGCCTGGTGATGTTGAGCGCCCTTGTAATGGCAGGGTGCAGTTATACACCGGCGCGGATCGATGCCGAACCCATTATCGAGATCGGTGATGGACACCATGACCACAAGCGTGGAGGCGGCGACTTCTGTCCGCCCGGGCAGGCCAAGAAAGGCAACTGCTGATCACGTCGAACTACAAGGAGCCGCCCAAGCGGCTCCTTTTTCGTTGTCGATCACTTCACGATATGGGCCTCTGGAGTCGCTTGAACTGCAGGGATATCCTGAGTGATCCGAGTCTTGCCTCTTCCTCCACTGCTGCTGGCGGGTACTGTCTCCATGCTCAATCCCAAGGCGTTGACGGCGCTGAATGAAATCATCCGACGAGGTTCATTGCGCCGCGCGGCCAGACACTTGAATCTCGACCCTTCCGCCGTCAGCCGCCAGATCAAGCAGCTGGAAGAAGAGGTGGGTGTCGCGCTGTGCGAGCGCAGCGAGACGGGCATGCGTGCGACCCAGGCCGGGGTGTTGCTGCTGGATCATTTCCATCGTCAGCAGGCGGCGGAGGCCGCAGCGCTCTCGCAGCTGAGTGCCCTGCAGGGGCTGCGTAGCGGTGAAGTGCGAATCGCGGTGGGCGAGGGCTTCATCGCCGATCTGATCTCGCTGCCCTTGCAGAGCTTCATGGCCCGCCATCCTGGCATCGAGGTCGTGGTGCGCATGGCGGGGGTGAATGAGGCGACCGAGCTGTTGCGCGACTTCGAGGTGGATATCGCGCTTCTCTACGCCCCGCCGGTAGACCCGATTCTCTGCTGTCATGTGGAGACCTGCCAGCCGTTGGACCTGATCGTGCCGGCGGCACATCCGCTGCTCGAGATCGGCAAGCCATTGACGCTCGCACAGGTGGCGGATTGGCCACTGGCATTGATCGACGAGTGCACCGGCATGCGCCAGATGGTGAATCAGGCGGCGCAGCAGGAGCGGGTCTCACTGCGTGCGCAATTGCGCACCAATTCCGTCTCGGTGCTCAAGAACTTCGTGCGCTCGGGAATCGGTGTCACCTTCATGCCCGAGCTCAGCGTGGTGGAGGAGTTGCGGCGTGGCGATATCTGCCTGCTGCCGATGCAGCATCCGGCCCTGGCACAGACCCGCGCGCAGATGTGTACGCGGCGCGGGCGTGAGATGACGGTGGCCGTCGAGGCCTGCCTTACCCACCTGCAGCAGGGATTGCGGTTCTTCACCGCAGACGCGCCGCGCCTGCTCGGCAAGTGACACCCGCTGGACAGCGCCGCGAGTGGGTCAATCCTCGGCGCATCCAGTCTTGACGGCTTCTCGTATCAGAGTCTGGGCATAGTGATATCTCACGACAACAACACCTGATGCGAGGATTTCCTCCGATGCTGAGCCCCCTCAAGACACTACTGGCGCTGGCAGCGCTTCCTTTCAGTCTGCAGGCCCAGGCCTATGAGATAGAACCTCTCGGAGAGGGGCTCTATCGCTTCATCGATGATCGCCACCGCTCCGTGTTCATGATCACCGATCAGGGCGCGCTGGTGACGGACCCGATGAATCACGCTGCGGCGAGCTGGTTGAACAACGAGATCAAGCAGCGCTTCGACACTCCGGTTCGCTATGTGGTGTATAGCCACAACCACAGTGATCACATCTATGGCGGCGAGGTCTTCGACACGCCGGATACCACCTTCATCGCGCACCGGCTGGCAGCTCAGGATATCGCCAATACCCGGGCGAAGGCCGTACCGCCGGATCTCGTCTTCGAGGATGAAATGACCTTGCGACTGGGCGGCAAGGAAGTCCAGCTGCGGTATCACGGCCCGAATGACGGGCGCGGGTCGATCAGCATGTACTTCAAGGACCACACCACGATGTTCGTGGTCGACTGGATCGTCATCGGACGCATGCCGTGGCAGAAGCTCTGGAGCTATGACATCCAGGGCATGATCAACTCGACGCGTGAAGTGCTGGAATATGACTTCGATACCTTCGTTGGCGGGCATGCCGAGATCGGTGATCACGCCGATGTCGAACGCTACCTGACCTATCTGGAGTCACTGTATTCTCAGGTGACGGAGGGCATTCTCGCCGGCAAGTCACTGGAGCAGATCCAGCAGGAGGTCGATCTCTCCGAGTACAGGGATCTGGCTCAGTATGAGGAGTGGGTCGGTCTCAATATCGAGGGCGTACATGAACGCCTGATGGAAGAGTCCGGTATGGGTTGGCGCAGTGATCTCAAGGGGGAGCATGCCCACTGACGATGTAGCGCCTCGTCAAGCCCTGCTTCGATCAGCACAGCCTCGCCGTGTCATTGAAATGGCCCCGAAAACTCCGGTTTGCGGGGCCATCCTGGTCTTTGGGTGCGTCAGGTCTGTGGGAACGCCAAGCCAGATTTGGGCTTGTCTGGTCCAGTAGGTGTGGACGAAAAAACAACACCTGCATGATTGATTAGTCTACAGCGACAACGCTACTTTCGACGTGTGGGAGCAACGCTCGATATTTGGCTGGCCACAGTGCCATACCCCAGAACGGCGCTTCTCCGCCGCATACAACAGATATCTACAACAACAAAAGGGAATCCACATGACCTTGTCCAAGACATCTCTGCTGCGCAAGACGCTTACCGGTTCCACTCTGGCGCTCAGCCTGCTGGCGGCCAGCGTGCAGGCCCAGAGCATCAACCTCAGCTACAACGGTGCACCGGATGCCGACAAGAATGCCGTGCACGTCTTTGCCAGCAACCTGAAGACACTGGTGGAAGAGAAGACCGATGGCGAGCTGGAACTCAAGCTCTATCCCAACAGCATGCTGGGTGAAGAGCAGGAACGCATGGAGCAGGTGATCAGCTCGCCGAGTCTGAACATCGCCTCCTTCGCGGGCATGGCCCCCATCGTGCCGGAAGTCTATGTCAGCGCCACGCCGTTCATGTTCGACGGCTTTGAGGATGCCCGCCGTTTCTTCGATGAAGGTCAGTACTGGCAGCAGGTGCAGAAGCTGTTCAGCGAGCGCGCCAATGGCGCCGAGATTCTGGCCGTCGTGGAGGAGGGGGGCTTTCTGGCCTTTACCAACGACAAGCGTCCGATCACCAGCCCCGATGACTTCGAGGGGCTTCGCTTCCGCGCCATGGACCCGAGCCAGGTAGCGCTCTATGAGGCCTTCGGCGCCTCGGGTACGCCGATTCCGTGGACGGAAGTCTACATGGCGCTGCGCACCGGGGTGGCGGATGGTCAGATGAACCCGCCTATGTACATCCTGCTGGGCAGTCTGCAGGAAGTGCAGAAGTACCTGACGCTGGCCAACATCCAATACTCGGATCAGTTCCTGGTCGCCAATGGTCAGCTGCTCGAGAGCCTGTCTGACGAAGAGCGCACCGCACTGCTCGAGTCAGTCAAGGAAGCCAATGCCCAGGCCCGTCAGGACAACCAGAGCCAGGTCGAGTCACGCATCGCCTTGCTTGAAGAGCAGGGCATGGAAGTGATCCGCCCGAGCGAGGCAGACCTCGAGGCGTTCCGCAGCAAGGGCCAGCCAGCCTACCTCGAGTGGCTCAAGAGTCAGGACATCGCACCAGAGCTGATCGATACCGCGATGAAGGATGCCGGTCTCTCTTCATGAGGGGCATGTGAGGCGCGCGGTTTCCACAGCGAAGTGCCCGGGCGCCTCTCGACGTCAGCGCCTCTCGACGTGAGAGAGCCCTGGGCCTGATGAGCTGATGGTGCAGTTCCCCCGTTGCCCGGGCAATGTCGTCCGGGCATCGGGGCTTTGATTCTCCCTCCTTTCTGGTGGATTGCGGTAAATGACTTCCATGACTCCTTCACGACTGTCTTCCTTCAGGGAAGGCCTGCTGCATGCCTGTGGCCGCGTGACGCTGGCGCTCGCGGCGATGCTGCTGGCTTCCACGGTGCTGATCATGCTCTACGGCGTGGTGATGCGCTATGTACTGGGCGGCGCGCCCATCTGGGTCGATGAGCTGACCCGCTATCTCATCATCGCCAGTGTCATGCTGGCGATCGGCGTCGTCTGGGCAGAAGGGGCACACATGCGCGTGGCGCTGCTGGAACGGCGTCTGCCTCCGCGCATGGCCAGGGGGCTGATCCATTACCAATGGTGGCTGACGCTCGTATTGATGGCCGGCGCGACCTGGATGACCTGGCACTACGCCATGTCGGCGAGCATGTTCCGCACCATGGGGCTGGGCATCAGCCGCAGCGTGCCGATGCTGTCGATGCCGATCGGTTTCGCGTTGATCACGGCCCAGGTGCTGTTGCATGGCCCACGGCCGCTGAGATCCCAGACACTGGAGATCGCACCGGACGAGGAGGCCGCCGACCTTCCGGCGCATGATGACAAGACAGGAGGGCCGCGCACATGATCTGGGCAATGCTGGCCATCTTCGTGGTGCACGTCCTGCTGGGCCTGCCGCTGTTTCTCTCCCTGCTCGCCACCGCCGTGACCGGATTTCTGTTCATCGATATCTCGATGCTGGAACGTCTCGGACCACAGCAGTTCTTCGGTGGCATCAATGCCTTCTCGCTGATGGCGATTCCGCTGTTCATCCTTGCCGGCAACCTGATGAACATCAGTGGCCTGACCGAGCGCCTCATGCGCCTGGCGCGGCTGATGGTCGGGCATCTGCGCGGTGGCATGGGCCACGTGAACGTCGTCTCCAGCGTCTTCTTCGCCGGCGTCAATGGCTCGGCGGTCGCCGATACCTCCGCGCTCGGCTCGCTGCTGGTGCCCGCCATGCGCAAGGAAGGCTATTCGACGTCCTTCGCCGCAGGCCTGACCGCAGGCAGCTCGTTGATCGGCCCGATCATTCCGCCCAGCATCTTCATGATCCTCTACGCCTCGCTGACCAATACCTCCGTGGGCAGCCTGTTCCTGGCCGGGGTCGTGCCCGGACTGGTATTGGCGGTGGCGTTCATGGCGATGAACGCCTGGTATGCCCGTCGCCATGGCCTGCAGGCGCGCGGTCAGGCACCGGCACGCAGTGAAGTGATCTCGGCAATCATCGGCGCGCTGCCGGCACTGGTCGCGCCGGTGATCATCGTCTCCGGTATCGTGCTGGGCATCGTGACCCCGACGGAATCCGGCGCCTTGATCGTCGCTTACGTGCTGCTCTGCGGGTTGTGCCAGGGGCCGCTCAAGCTTGTCGAGGTATGGGGTGCCATCAAGGATACGGCGCGTCTGACCAGTGCCATCTTCGTGATCATGGCGGTGTCGTCCATCGTCAGCTGGCTGCTGTCCTATGCCCAGGTGCCCAATCAGTTCGTGGCCTTGCTGACGCCCTACATCGACAGCCCGATCCTGATCCTGTTGCTGCTCAGTGCCATCACCTTCGTCACCGGCATGTTCATGGAAGAGGTCTCGGCGCTGATGCTGCTGACACCGATCTTCGTGCCCGTGGCCATGGCCGCCGGCATCGACCCCGTGCATCTGGGTGTCATCATCACGCTCAATATCACCATCGCGCTGATCACGCCGCCGATGGGGGCCTGCGTCTTCGTGGCCGCCGCGGTCAGCAAGCTCGAGATCACCTCACTGTTTCGCACCATCTGGCCCTTCGTGCTGGTGGCGGTCGCGGTACTGCTGATGCTGATCGTCTTCCCGCCCTTAACTCTGTGGTTGCCGACCCTGTCTGGATAACACCTCATGACGTCATCACTGACTTTTACGCCTCCTGCCATCCCGAGTCATGACGAGCCGGATTGGTCGCAGGTGACCTGCATCCCCGTGAAGGGCTGTGACAGTCCTCTGGTGCCCACCAGCCTCGGGCCGTCATGCCTGAAGGTCTATCCCGCCTACGCACGCCTCGGCATTCCCGGGGCGGTCAATGAATGTCTGGTGCGGCGTGCGGTGTATCAGCGCCTGCTGCAGGCCGCACGCGCCTTGCCGGAAGGGCTGTCGCTGGTGGTGATGGATGGCTGGCGACCCTGGCGGGTACAGCAGTATCTGTTCGAGACGCTGTATCAGTCGCTCAAGACGCATGACCCCTCGCTTTGCGAGGCCCAGCTGCTGGCGCGTACGCGGGAGTTCGTCTCCTTGCCCAGTCGTGATCCTGACGCGCCGAGCCCGCACCTCACCGGCGGTGCCGTGGATGTCACGATCTGCGATGCCGATGGCTTGCTGCTCGAGATGGGGACGCTGTTCGATGAGGCGACACCTGAGTCCCACGCGGACTATTTCGAACGTCATCCGCCTGGCGCAGACACGCCCCAGGCTGCGGCACGCGACAACCGGCGGCTGCTCTATCACGTCATGGCCCAGGCCGGTTTCACCAACCTGCCCAGCGAATGGTGGCACTTCGACTTCGGGGATCAGCTCTGGGCCTGGTACCGCGGCGAGCCCGAGGCACTCTTCGGTCCGGCGGAGATGGACAGCATCGAGAGTCTCTGGAAGCGGTCTCTTCAATAGCGACTCATGGCGGGTCGCACGGATTGGCCATGCACAGCGCCAGACACAAGACGCCCCGCTCGATGACCTCTCGAGCGGGGCGTCTTGTCATCCTGTGCAAGGGAAATCACGCCTCAGCTGACGATCTCGGCCTGATCGAGCATGGCGTGGAAGAGCACGTTGCAGCCGGCGTGCAGGTCCTTGGGGGCGGCATTCTCGATCTCGTTGTGGCTGATACCGCCTTCGCAGGGGACGAAGATCATGCCGGCGGGAGCGATACGGCCCATGAAGATGGCGTCGTGACCGGCACCGCTGACTATGTCGAGATGCGAGTAGCCGAGCTGGCTGGCGGCATTGCGCACCGCGTTCACGCAGTTGTCGGCGAAGTGCTCGGGGACGAAGTCGGCGGTAGGGGTGAGCTCGAAGGCCAGACGGTGACGTTGGCTGACGGCTTCGACGACTTCCTTGAGTTCGGCGACCATCGCGGTGAGGGAGTCGGGCTCCAGCGAGCGCAGGTCGATGGTCATGTTGACCTGACCCGGGATGACGTTGCGAGAGCCCGGATGGACCTGCATCACCCCCACGGTGCCGCGACCGTGCGGTGCATGCTCGATGGCGATGCGATTGACGGCGACGGTGATCTCGGCCGCGCCGAGCATGGCGTCCTGGCGCAGCGACATGGGCGTGGGGCCCGCATGGGCTTCCTGGCCGGTCAGCGACAGATCGAACCAGCGTTGGCCCAGCGCACCCATCACCACGCCGATGGTGGTCTCTTCATCTTCCAGGATCGGGCCCTGCTCGATATGGCTCTCGAAGAAGGCGCGCACGTTCTCGCGGGGGATCTCATCGCTGCCCCGATAGCCGATGGCATCCAGCGCTTCGCCGGCGGTCACGCCATCCGTGTCCTTCTGAGCCAGCATCTCGTGCAATGACAACTGGCCGGTATGCACACCGGACCCCATCATGCAGGGCGCAAAGCGACAGCCTTCCTCGTTGGTCCAGACCACCACCTCCACCGGGCAGCGGGTCTTGATGTCGTGCTGGTTGAGGCTGCGCAGCACTTCCAGTCCCGCCATCACCCCGAAGCAGCCATCGAACTTGCCGCCCGTGGGCTGGGTATCGATGTGGCTGCCGGTCATCACCGCCGGGGCGTCCGGATCGGTGCCGGCGCGGCGCGCAAAGATGTTGCCGATGGCATCGATACGGATCGTGCAGCCTTCGGCCTTGCACCATTGAATGAAGAGGTCGCGCGCCTGGCGGTCCAGTTCGGTCAACGCCTGGCGGTTGACGCCGCCCTTGGGCGTGGCGCCCAGCTCGGCCAGGGTCATCAGGGATTGCCACAGGCGATCACTGTCGGTGCGCAGCTCGCTCAGGGTGCTGACGGGGGAGGTATCCATCTGGGCAGTGGTCATCGATTTCCTTCCTCTCGTGAATATTGTTCTTGTGATGTGTCGTGCGGTTTCAGGCTCTGCTGTCGGCCATCAGCTGCGCCGGAGTGACGAGCAGCTGGTCGGCCATTTCCACCTCGAGGGCCGTCATATGGTGCTCGGCATCCTGCATGTGCTCCGTCATGAGCTGACGGACCTGTTCGTGATCCTGCTGGCGGAACGCCGTGATCAGGCCGGTGTGGTAATGCTGATTGGCGGCATCGAACTGCTTGCGCTCCGGGAGATAGGCCTTCTTGATGACGACAAGCTCGTGCAGCATGTCGTTGAGGAACTGGCACATGAAGCTGAGCAGCGGGTTGGGACAGGCGCGCGCCAGTACCTGATGGAACTCGATTTCCAGAAAACGCTGGCGACGCTGGTCCTCGCCCTGTGGCTGATGGCAACTGCAGTCACTGACATTGTGCTCGAGCGCGACCAGATCCTCTTCGCTGAGCAGGCCCACCACCGATACCGCCATCTCGACTTCCAGCAGCCGGCGCAGCTGATAGACCTGGGCGCCATTGAGCGTCTTGAAGTGCAGGAAGCTTCTCAGCATGCGACTGGCGGGCTCCATGCTCGGCGCATTCAGCACGGCGCCGCCATTGGGGCCCGTCTTCAGCGTGATCAAGCCTTCGACTTCCAGAATCTTGAGGGCTTCACGCAGCGTGCCCTTGGCGCAGCCGTACTGGGCCATCAGCGCCTTCTCGTTGGGTAGCCGGTCACCTTCGCTCAACCCGTCACGCACGATGCTGCGCCTCAGGTCATCGCTGATCAGCTCGGCCAGTTTCTGGCGTTTGGGAGCGCCAGAGCCATTGCTGGTGCGTGACGTGATCAGTGGTGGAGGCGATGTCGGCATGCGATGTCCTGAGCGGAGGCGAGTCATTCATATTTATTCGTATAAATAAGCTTTAGTCGCGGACTCGAGCGCTGTCAAACCCGCAATGCGCACGTGAGCGTCGCGAATTCGATCAAGGGCATGACGCGTCGCATCAAAGGCTGCGCATTGGCGAAGTTCCGGGTGGCAGTCTTGAAAAGCGCCTGGTCTGACATAAGGTTTCTCTATTCGACCCCGCGAAAGGAGGCCCTATGGAAACGCATGATTCTCAGCGAACGCGTGACGCCGATATCGTTATCGTCGGTGGCGGTGCCGGCGGACTGGAACTGGCGGTTCGCCTGGCCAAGGCAGGCCACAAGGACGTGTTGCTGATCGATCGCGACACCAGTCACGTGTGGAAGCCGCGCCTGCATGAGATCGCGGCGGGCCTCGGACGGCGCCAGGTCGATGAGTTGGGGTATGCCGGTCTGGCGGAGCAGTGGGGATTTCGCTTCGAGTGCGGCGCCCTCGAAGGCGTGGACCCTGAACAACGCCAGATCACCCTTGCGGCGATACCGGGCAGGGAAGATGACGCGACCGCCGAGGTGCCGGTCCGCGTCAGAGGTTATCGCCAGCTGGTACTGGCCTTGGGAGGGGTGACACCTGACATGGGCGTCGAGGGCGTGCTGAAGCATGCCTGTCTGCTTGACTCGCCCGAAGACGCCGAACGTATTGCCGAGCGCTTCTCGCGTGGCTTGCTGGCCAACCATGTGGCAAGGGAAACAGCATCGACAGGGGATTCAAGCGCGTCAGCCCCCCAGGATGGTGCCAAGGATGGTGCTCAAGAGTCTCCGGGGCGGCCGTATCAGGTGGTGATCGTCGGCTCGGGTGCCACCGGTGTCGAGCTCGCCGCCTATCTGCATGAGGCGCGTGGCAGACATGATGCGCCTGCGCCGAAGGACTCGCGGGTCGAGATCACGATCCTCGAGGCCACCGAGACCTTCATGCCGGGGGTCTCCGAGGAACTGCGCGAGGCGATCCATCAGCGACTCGAGGCACAGGGCATCAATATCGAACTGTCTCGTCAGGTCGCCAAGGTATCACCCGGCAGCGTCGAGATCAGCGAAGGTGACGAGTCCGTGACTCGCGAGGCAGACCTGGTGGTCTGGGCGGCGGGGCGTGTGGGGCCTGCCATCGTCGAGGAGGTCGAAGGTCTGGCCAGCAACAAGAAGCGTCAATGGAAGGTGACGCCCGGACTGCAATGCCTTGAGCAGGAAGCCATCTACGCGCTGGGCGACTGTGCCTGCATCGATGAGGCACCCTTGCCACCCACGGCACAGGTGGCCAGCGAACAGGCCAAGTTCCTGGCGGAAGAACTGCCGCGTCGCCAGCAGGGCGAGGCGGCTCAGGTCTTCGAGTTCAAGGATCGCGGCACGCTGTTGTCGCTGGCCAGGGCGGGCAGCGTCGGTGAGCTCGGTGGCAAGCTCAGCGCCAAGCTGAGTAACGCACAAGGCAACGATGGGCATGAGGATCTGCAGGTGAGAGGGCGCTTTGCACGCGCGGCCTACCAAGGACTGCAGCGTCAGCATCAGTTCCTGCTGCTGGGGCCGCTCAAGGGCTCAGCCGAGGTGGTCAGTGATGTGTTGCGCCACGCCATGGGGCCGCGACTCAAGGTGCATTGAGGCAAGCCGGTGCGCTGGCCCGAGAGGGCAGCGTGCACAGGATGACAGGCCGACATGTGCCGTGGTTGATTCCACCGGCGCATGTCGGCCGTCGTCGTCATCAAAGGCTCGTGTTTCTCACGAGCTTCTGGTCTGTGAACTGGCCACCGGATAGGTGCCGGGCCTGAGAATTCGCGTGTCCACGTCGTGGATATCCCGCAGTCCGCACAGGGCCAGCGTCGTGTCGAGCTCCTTGTGGATGATCTCTAGGGTCTTCGTCACGCCTTGCTCGCCCATGGCGCCGAGTCCATACAGGAAGGCGCGTCCCAGATAGACGCCCTTGGCGCCCATCGCCACCGCCTTGAGCACATCCTGGCCAGAGCGAATCCCGCCATCCATGTGGACCTCTGTCCTGTCGCCGACCGCCGCGAGAATGTCCGGCAGAGCGGAGATGGAGGAGGCCGCACCATCGAGCTGACGTCCACCGTGGTTGGAGACGATCACGGCATCGGCGCCTGCCTGAACGGCCATCTCGGCATCCTCCGGCTCCATGATGCCCTTGATGATCAACTTGCCGCCCCAGCGATCCTTGATCCATTTGATGTCATCCCAGCTCAGGCTGGGGTCGAACTGACTGGCGGTCCATTTCGACAGGGAGCTGAGGTTGTCGGCGTCCTTCACGTGACCGGCGATGTTGCCGAAGCTGTGGCGCTTCGTCTTCAGCATGCCGGCGCACCAGCGCCACTTGGTCGCCAGGTTTAGCGCGGTGGCCACGGTGGGGCGAGGAGGGACGCTCAGGCCATTGATCAGGTCCTTGTGGCGCTGGCCGATGATCTGCAGGTCAGCGGTGAGCACCAGCGCGGAACATTCCGCCGCCTTGGCGCGATCGATCAGCCGCCCGATGTAATCCTTGTCGCGCATCACGTAGAGCTGGAACCAGAAGGGGCGTGTGCTGACGGATGCGACATCCTCGATGGAGCAGATGCTCATGGTCGAGAGCGTGAAGGGCACGCCGAAGTCACTCGCCGCGCGCGCGGCCAGCATCTCGCCATCGGCATGCTGCATGCCGGTGAGGCCAGTGGGCGCGATCGCCACCGGCATGGCCACATCCTCTCCCAGCATCTGCGTGCGCAGGGTGCGATTGTCCATGTCGACCATCACCCGTTGACGCAGTCCGATGGCGGCAAAATCAGCCTCGTTGGCGCGATAGGTGGTTTCCGTCCATGAGCCGGAGTCGGCATAGTCGTAGAACATCTTCGGCACACGGCGTTTCGCCAAGCGTTGCAGATCATTGATGCAGGTGATGGTCATGCAGAACTCCATCCAAGGAGAGAAGGCGGATCGTTCGAGGTTCAGGGACATCGCCAAGGGGATGCTGGGCTTATTGTCTCCGATGGATGGGGGGTTCACCATTGGCGATACGTCTATCTGTCGAGGACGCCTGTGCCATAGCATCATGGCAATGATGCAACCAACCTGCTGCACGACGTCTGCAGACGGACACGTTGACTGCGCGGCCTGAGGTGTCAGGTAGCGCCCCCATGAAAGGTGATGGACCCATGAGATTTGCCTGTAGCGCCTCAGCCGATGGTCGGCGCCCGACAACGCCGCGCGATCCGGCCAGGCCCCAAGGCGCGGCAAGGGCAAGAGTCCTGCGTCGTGGGCGTGACGCGATGCTGGCGTCCTGTCTGTCATGGCTGATGATCAGTCCGGCTCACGCAGCGTCCGTGGTCGCTTCCGAGGCGGAGCGTGAGGGGCTTGTGGTCGCCAATCTGCAGAAAATAGAGCAGCGGGTCGGCGCGCGCCTTGGTGTGACGGTACTGGATACTGCCGATGGCAGACGTGTCAGCTGGCGGGGTGATGAGCGTTTCCCCATGAGCAGCACCTTCAAGGTGCTGGCATGCGGCAATCTGCTCTCGCGGGTGGATGCCCGCCAGGAGTCGCTGTCACGCAAGGTGGAGATTCGCCCGGCGGATCTCGTGACCTACTCCCCCGTCACTGAACGTCAGGTGGAGGGCGATGGCATGACACTGGCGGCGTTGTGCCGCGCCACCATCACCACCAGCGACAATACCGCCGGCAACCTGATTCTCGATGCCATCGGTGGGCCTGTCGGGCTGACGAATTATCTGCGGACTCTGAAGGATGACAGCACACGTCTGGATCGTCGTGAAACGGCGCTCAATGAGGCCACTCCGGGTGACCCCCGTGATACCACCACCCCCGACGCGATGGCGTCCACCCTTCAGCGGCTGCTGCTGGGGGAGGCGCTGAGCGAGGCGTCGCGTCTCACGTTGCAGGGCTGGATGCTGGCCAATACCACGGGAAGTGACAAGCTGCGTGCCGCCTTGCCGGATGACTGGCAGATCGCTGACAAGACCGGGGGCGGGGGGCATGGCACCAACAATGATATCGCCATCATCTGGCCGCCGAATCACGCCCCGTTGATCGTGGCGGTCTATCTGACCGAGAGCGAGGCCGAGCGTGCGGTGCGTGACGCCGCGATTGCCGATGTCGGGCGTCTGCTGGTCTCCGAGGTACTGGCCATCGAGAGACTGGCCATCGAAGGACCGGCCACCGAAGGTGTGGACACGCACGCTGACATTGATCGCGTGACGCGTGAGAGAACGTGCTGAAAGAGCATGCCTGAAGTAGCGCGCCTGAGAGAGCCTGCGTGAAGCCTGGGCAACTCAGCGTTGCCGGCCCTGATGCCATCCTTTACTTGTGACTCCTGCCTCTCGCCCGCATTGTGCCTGAACTGTATCCGCAATGGTTTGCCGGGGGAGATGGTACCCGCTCCCCCTGTCATGTCCGCTCATGAGCCTTGCCCAACCTGTTCCTGCACGTGTCTGGAGGATATCCATGTCCACACTGTTTTCCCCGCTGAAGCTCGGCCCGCTCACGCTGGACAATCGCATCATCATTGCACCGATGTGCCAGTACTCCGCCCAGGATGGCCGGATGCAAGCCTGGCATGACCAGCATCTCGGCAATCTGGCCCAGTCAGGTGCCGGCCTGCTGATCTTCGAGGCCAGTGCCGTCTCCCCCGAAGGGCGTATCACCCATGGCGATGTGGGGCTCTTTGACGAGGCAACGCGTGACGCGATGCAAGGTGTCGTCGAGCGTATCCGTCGTTATTCGCCGATGCCGTTGGCCGTGCAGATCGGTCACGCGGGCCGCAAGGCCTCATGCGAGAAGCCCTGGGAGGGCGGAACTGCCATTGCTCCGGGACAACCCAACGGCTGGCAGACTCTGGCACCCAGCGCGATTCCCTTCAGTGAAGGGGGGCCGCTTCCCGAGGCGATGAGCGCCGAGCAGATCGCCCAGACCATCGACGCCTTCGTGGAAGCGGCCCGGCGTGCCGTCGAGATCGGTCTCGACGGGATCGAGCTGCACGCGGCGCATGGTTATCTGCTGCATCAATTCCTGTCACCGTTGAGCAATCAGCGCGAGGACGACTATGGCGGTTCACTGGAGAATCGCATGCGGCTGACGCTTGAGGTGTTCGACGCCGTTCGCGCCGCGATTCCTGACGAGGTCATGCTGGGCATCCGGATCAGCGCGACGGACTGGGTCGAGGGCGGCTGGGATCTCGCACAGAGCATCGAACTCGCCAAGGCGCTTGACCGCCGTGGCTGCCACTATCTGCATGTCTCAAGCGGCGGGCTCAGCGAGCAGCAGCAGATTCCGGTGGAGCCCAACTATCAAGTCCCGCACGCCGAGGCCTTGAAGGCTCAGGTGGTCATGCCCGTCATCGCGGTGGGCTTGATCACCGAGCCACAGCAGGCGGAAGACCTGCTGGTGACAGAGCGTGCCGATGCCATCGCCCTGGCGCGCGGCATTCTCTATGACCCGCGCTGGCCCTGGCATGCGGCCGCCGCGCTGGGAGATACCGTCAAGGTTTCGCCCCAGTATCTGCGTTGCCAGCCGCATGGTCTGAAGTCATTGCTGGAGAATCAGCAGGACTGAAGTCCGTGAAAGGACATCGATGACTGACGCCCGCGTTCATGAGCCCTTGCTCGATGATCGCGGGCGTTCTTGTTTGCTCAATCCCCTTTGCTCAATCCTCCTGGCGGCGCGAAGCCTCGATTTGAGGGAGGAGAGTGGAGAGGCGTTTGCGCCTCTCCTTGTGGCTCAAGGCGGCGCTGCGCCAGCAGGGCGATGAAGGCTCGGGGGAGTACAGGACGGCTGGCAGTAATTATACGAGTGTGCAATAGTGGCGGAAGATCCACCGCAACCCATTCGCTGCCAGTCGTGACACAAGGAGAGCCAATGCCAAGCCAAGCCCCGATTCTGGGTGTCTACCTGAGTGAATCCCTGGACCTGGACAGCCTCTACGGTGAGGCGCTGCGCCAGCTGGGCGAGGATGTCGTGCTGCAGAACCCGCATGAGATCGAAGACCCCACGGAGGTCGCGTTCGCCATCTGCTGGCAGCCGGGAGAAGACGCCTTCGCGCCGTACCCCAATCTCATGCTTGCCATGTCGATCGCGGCGGGGGTGGATGCTCTGCTCAGTCATCCGGGGCTGTCAGATGAGGTTCAGGTGGCACGGGTACGAGATCCGCATCAGGCATTTCTGATGGCCGGGTTTGCCGCGCATGAAGTGCTGCATCAAGAGCGCGAGTTTGCCGTCATGGCAGACAATGCCACGCGCCGTGAGTGGCAGCCCTTGCCGATGCGTGCGCCCGAGAAGGCGCAGGTGGCGGTGCTGGGCCACGGCAGCATGGGGCGCGCGGTGGTCACTTCGCTGTCGGCACTGGGATTCTCGGTGACGGTCGCCTGTCGCAGTGAACCTGTCGCAGCAGTGCAAGGCGTGTGCTATCTGACGGGCAACAATGCGGTGATGGCCGCGGCTCAGGGGGCGGATTACCTGATCAACATCCTGCCGCTGACTCCGGTCACCGAGAATGTGCTGAATGCGACCCTGTTCGCCCAGCTGCGGCCGGGGGCCTGGCTTGTGCAGATCGGCCGCGGCGAGCACCTGGTGGAAGCCGATCTCGATGCGGCACTGGCGTCCGGTCAGCTGGCGGGCGCGACGCTGGACGTCTTCCGCGAGGAGCCATTGGCGCCCAATCATCGCTGGTGGCAAGACGCGCGCCTGCGCATCACGCCGCATGTCGCCAGTGACTCGCTCCCCGAGGTGGTCGCCGAGCAGGTGGTGGCCACGGCGCGCGAGTTGCGCGATGGCCTGCCGCTCACGTTGGGCGTGGATCGCCAGCGCGGCTATTGAGGCCCTGGTCTATTGAGGACCTTGGCTATTGTGGCCCTCGGCTATTGAGGACCGGAAGGTGGAGGCGTCAAGGCTTTTCAGGGCTCTGCGGAGCCTTTCTCGACCCCAGACAGCGACATCTTGATCACAGGAGACAGCGACATGCAGGCATCGACCATGAGTGACGCGGAATGGCAGGCACGCCTTGATCTGGCAGCCTGCTATCGGTTGGCGGCGCACTACCGCATGACCGACCTGATCTATACCCACATCACGGCGCGAGTGCCGGGTGAGGAAGGGCACTTCCTGATCAATCCCTATGGTTGGCGCTGGGAGGAGATCACCGCATCCTCGCTGGTCAAGATCGACGTCAACGGCGAGAAGGTCGATGACAGCGCCGCGCGGGTCAATCCAGCCGGTTTCACCATTCACTCGGCGATTCATGCGGCAAGCCACTCTGCCAGCTGGATCATGCATACCCATACGCGCGCCGGCGTGGCGGTATCGAGCCTGGAAGAAGGACTGCTGCCGCTGAATCAGATCGCCCTGCAGTTCCATGGTCGCGTCTCCTACCACGACTACGAAGGCATCGCGCTGGATCTGGATGAGCGCGAACGCATCGTGGCAAGCCTTGGCGACAATCCGGCGCTGATCCTGCGCAATCATGGCCTGCTGACCACCGGTGCCTCTGCTGCCGAGATGTTCAACAACATGTTCTACCTCGAGCGCAGCTGCGAGATTCAGGTCGCGACCCTGTCCATGGGCCAGCCGGTGCGCCGTCTCTCGCCCGAGATCTGTGCGCATGTGGTCGACCAGTACGACATGGCCATCCATGAGGATGGCGATCTGGCACTGGAATGGGATTCCCACCTGCGTCTGCTGGAGAGCCTTGGCAGTGACTATCGTCGATAAGCCTTCCCTCGATGCGTGGCCGCTGTCACGTGAGAGTGAGGCAAGTGCGGCAATCCCGGCGTTGAGTGAAGGAGAGGGGCCCAGATGAGTCGCAAGGTGTTTCAGCGCCTTTCCCAGGATCAGCGTCGTCGCGACCTGCTGGAAGCCACGCTGAGCTGTGTCGCGCAGCATGGTCTGGCCGGCGCCAGCGTGCGCCGCGTGGCGGAGGCGGCCGGTGTCTCACCCGGGCTGATTCGCCACCACTTCGGCACCAAGGATGACATGGTGCGGGCCGCCTATGCCTACATGATGGGCCAGCTGACCTCCGATATCGCCGATGCCAGCCCGGTCAGTGATGAATCCTCGGCGTGTCGTCTGGCACGCTTCATCGCGGCGAGTCTCACGCAGCCCAATCTGGCCGCCCACAAGGTCTCCCTGTGGGCGACCTTCATCGGTCGGGTACGTCACGATGCCACCTACTCGGCGGTCCATCAGGAAACCTATCGCGAGTTTCTCGATCTGCTGCGGTTACTGATCCAACCCGTTCTGAGCGCCAATGATCAGCCCGCTGATGACGCTATCTGTGAGGAGCAGGCGATCGCCCTCAATGGCCTGATCGATGGTCTGTGGCTGGAAGGTGGGCTGGAACATGGCCTCTATGCCGTCGAGCGATTGCCCGGGATCGCCATGCGAGCGGCAGAGGGCATCCTGCGCCTGCCTCACGGCACCTTGCTTGAGCATGTCGAGATGACAACAACACCCCCACCTCACAGGAGTTGAGCATGCGCTACGCCACCATCACCGAACGATTGAGCGATCTGGGCGGTGACAAATGGGCCGTCCACAGTGCCGCTCGTCAGCGAATTCTGGCGGGAGAACCGATCATCGAGCTGACCATCGGAGAACCGGATATCGCCACACACCCGGCGCTGGTCGAGCGCTGTGTCGAGGCGCTGCGCGCCGGGCGTACCCGCTACTCCGATGGCCGTGGCGAACCGGGGCTGGTCGCGGCATTGGCCGAGCGCTACTCAGCGCGCATGCCCGAGATCAGCGCAGACAACGTGCTGTGTTTCCCCGGCACTCAGACGGCGCTGTTCGCGGTGATGCTGGCGCTGGTGGAAGAAGGATGCGGCGTACTGACCGGCGACCCCTATTACGCCACCTATGAGGGCGTGATCCGGGGTGCCGGCGGTGACCTGCAGCCGGTACCGCTGCGCATGGAGCATGGCTTCGTGTTGCAGCCGGAAGATCTGGCCGCGGCCATCACGCCGCAGAGTCGCGTATTGCTGCTCAATACGCCGCACAATCCGACGGGTGCGGTGATGGACCGTGCGACGCTCGAGCGCATCGGTGAGCTGTGTCGCGAGCATGACCTGTGGATCGTCTGTGATGAGGTCTATGAAGCGCTGATCTTCGCGGGCGAATTCGTCTCGCCGCTTGAGATCGAGGCACTGCGTGAGCGCACCGTGGTGGTGTCCTCCATCTCCAAGAGCCATGCTGCCACCGGCTTTCGCAGTGGCTGGGCCATCGGCTCAGCGGAATTCTGCCGCCGGCTGTTGCCTGTCTCGGAGACCATGCTGTTCGGCAACCAGCCCTTCATCGCCGACATGACCGAGGCCGCGCTGCGCGGGGATTTCGATACCACCGAGCGTCTTCGCGAATCACTCGGGCGCCGCGCGCGTCTGGTCCATGAGGCGCTGGCGGCCATCCCGCAGCTGTCCTCCAGCCTGCCCCAGGGTGGCATGTTCCTGATGGTCGATGTCTCACGCACCGGCCTGGACGGTGAGCAGTTCGCCTGGCGGCTGCTGGAACGGCAGCAGGTCGCGGTAATGCCCGGCAGTGTCTTCGGCGACTGCGGAAGGCCACTGGTACGTGTTGCCCTCACCGTGCCGGATGACACCCTGCTGGAAGCCGTGCAGCGCATGGCGACACTGTGTGATCAGCTGGAAGGGGAGGTCATCGTCTGAGGCGCGACTTCGGCCATGCACAGTCTTTCGCTCAATTTCGTGCAGGTTCACGCACAAACGCCGCTCATGAGCGGCGTTTGTGCGTTCAGCGATGCTCATTTCAGGAAATCATTTCCAGCCCATCTGCCAGACATCGTCCTGCTTCAGCTCACGCCAGCCCAGCACGTGATCGCGATGTGTCAGCACCGCCTGCAACACGACCTCGACCACATGCTCATCCTGATCATCACGAATCACGCGCGTGACGATGAAATGTCGCTCACGATTCCTGGGGGTCACGGCGGTCCATTTGCTCTGCAACAGTTTCTCGGGGTTGATGCGGTTCATGCAATGTCTCGTCGGTAAAAAGGAAAAGGGAAAATGAGGAACAGGGGAAGGTATCTGAACTGGGGTAACGGGAGGATGAATCTGACCCTCAAGTCACTTCTTGAGGCCGCTCACTGCCCGAGCGGCGTTGCTCGCGCTCCTGCAGGTAGCGCGCGGGCGTGGTCCCGAGCAGTTTCTTGAACATGCTGATGAAGGCGTTGACTGACTGATAGCCGACGTCTTCCGAGACGCGCTGCACGCTCATGCCTTCGGCCAGCAGGCGAATCGCCACCACCAGGTGCAGTTGCTGGCGCCAGCGGCTGAAGCTCAAGCCGGTGTCACGCTGGATAAGCCGGGCGAGGGTGCGTTCGCTCATCGCCAGTTCGCTCGCCCACTCGGCCAGGGTGCGCCGATCATCCGGTGTCTTGATCAGGGCATCGCTGATGCGGGTCAGCCGCGGGTCTTCAGGCAAGGGCAGATGCAGACGTTCGCTGGGCATGCAGGCCAGTTCTTCCAGCAGGACATCGACCAGCCGCGCTGTCGGCCCCTGTTCAGGATATGGCTGGGGCAGCTCCGCCAGACGCAGCACCAGCTCACGCAACAGGGGCGAGATCGACAGCGTACAGCTGTGGCTCGGCATCTCAAGCGCTCCGGGCTCGATGAACAGGTGGCACACGCGGCCGCCACGGGTCAGGTGGTTGCTGTGGGGCAGGTTGCCGGGAATCCAGACGCCGCTGTGCGGCGGCACCATCCACAGCCCTTCCGGCACGCGGCTGGTCACGACGCCATGCAGGGCGATGACCAGCTGTCCCTTGCGATGCTGGTGGATCGGGACTTCCATCACCTGTTGTCCGGTATCCACATGCAGGGCGCTGGCCGGAATCTCGTAGATGTCCGGGTCATGTTCGCAGACGCTGCTGGAGAAGGGCACGGAGGAGTGACCGCTGGCGACTCCCGACGATGAGGTTGCGTCTCGCGTGGCAAGGGAAATCGGCGTCGCGGAGGTCCTAGAGGAGGTGGCTGGCATGTCGGCTCGCAGATTGTCCGATTTCAGGTATCTGATGTCATGATGGCTCAATTCTGCAGCGATATTGGCGATTACGCTATCGTTAATCTGCGCGGGAATTCACCTCTGATGTGTCGTCCCGCTATCTGTCCGTTCCAAGTTCGCTGCGAGCGTCTCATGACTGAACTCTGCCACTCTTCTCCTGTTCGGCGATTGAGCCATCCTGCCGTGTTGATCGCCGGCATCCTGATGATTGCCATGAATCTGCGTGCGCCCTTTACCAGTATCGCACCGTTGCTTGAGCGGCTGCAGGCGGCGCTGGGCTTCAATGCCACGGCGGCAGGGTTGCTGATGATTCTGCCGCTGTTGGCGTTCGTCGTGGTGTCCCCCTGGGTACCCCGTCTCGCACGTCATGTGGGGCTTGAGCGCAGTGTCTTCCTTGCCTTGCTGGCGATCGCCGCCGGCATCGTGCTGCGGGTGCAGGGCAACACGCTGGCGCTCTATGTGGGGATCGCCTTGATCGGGGCGGGCATCGCGGTGGGCAATGTGCTGTTGCCCAGTCTGGTCAAACGCAGCTTTCCCCGACACATCGCGCTGCTGACCTCCTGCTATGTGCTGACCATGGGCATCATGGCCGCCATCGCCTCGGCGGTGATGGTGCCGCTGGCGCAGGACAGTCCGGATGGCTGGCAATTCGCGATGCTCATCGTGGTCATCCTGCCATTGATGACGATGGTGATGTGGTGGCCACAGTTGTCACATCGCTCCCTGCCGGCGGCGAAGGAAGTCGAGAAGGGTGCCGCGGGTCCGGTGCGTCAGGCAGCCGTGTGGCGCTCGCCACTGGCCTGGCAGGTGACGCTGTTCATGGGGATCAATTCGCTGCTGTTCTATACCGTCAACAGCTGGCTGCCGAGCATGCTGGCGGACAACGGCTTTTCCCCGGAAAAGGCGGGATCGTTGCATGGCCTGCTGCAGTTGGCCTCAGCCTTGCCGGGGCTGATTCTGGTGCCTCTGATGCCGCGCCTGAAGGATCAACGCCTGATCGCCTTCGCGACGCCCTGCATGTCGCTGGCAGGGTTCATCGGGCTGTGGCTGATGCCGGGGTGGGCGCTGGTGTGGGTGCTGTTGCTGGGCGCGGGCTCCGGTGCCAGCTTCATTCTCGCCCTGTCGTTCATGGGGCTCAGAGCGCGCGATGCCATGCAATCGGCGTCGCTGTCGAGCATGGCGCAGACCCTGGGCTATCTGCTCGCGGCCATGGGGCCGCCGTTGATCGGGGCGCTCTACGATCGGCAGGGTGACTGGCAGCTGGCATTGATGGTGTGTGCCTCCCTCAGTGTGCTGATGGCGGGGATCGGCTGGCTGGCGGGCAGGGACCGCCAGTTGCCTGAGGCGTCGGCATCTGAATAATGGAGCGTTGCCCTGAAGGGCTACAGGAACATCCCCCCATGACAAGGAAGTGAGAGATGGCGAATGCATCATCCGGAAGGAAAGGTCAGCCGGCCTCTGGTACCAAAGAGGCTGCGGGGAACACTCGGCGTCCGTGTGCAATGCGTCGCCTGCGGGCAGCCATCCTCGGTCTGGCCAGCATTGGGGGTATCGTGATGATCGCTCAGCCAGCCAATGCCGCGACGCTGTCACTGCGCGTGATCGAGACCACCGACATCCACGCCAACGTGATGGATTACGACTATTACAAGGATCGTCCCAGCGTGCGCATCGGCCTGGTGCGGGCGGCGAGCCTGATCCAGCAGGCGCGTTCCGAGGTGGTCAACAGCGTGCTGCTGGACAACGGAGATCTCATTCAGGGCAGCCCGATGGGCGATTACATGGCGGCGGAAGGTCTCGAGGAGGGTGATGTCTTCCCGGCCTACAAGGTCATGAATCAGCTGGATTACGATGTCGGCAACATCGGCAATCATGAGTTCAATTACGGGCTCGAGTATCTCGAACGGGCGCTTTCCGGCGCGCAGTTCCCCTATGTGAACGCCAATCTGCTGGACGCCACGACCGGCGAGCCGTACTTCACGCCTTATCAGATCACCCCCCATGCCTTCACCGACAGTGAGGGCAACGCTCAGACAGTGAAGGTCGGCTATATCGGCTTTGCGCCGCCGCAGGTGATGACCTGGGATCGCAAGCACCTCAAGGGCCGCCTGACGGCCGAGGACATCACCGAGAGCGCCAGGCGCTGGGTACCCGAGATGCGCCGGGCGGGCGCGGATGTGGTGATCGCCATCCCACACTCCGGCATCTCGACTGACCCTTACCGGGTGATGGCCGAGAATTCGGTGTATTACCTTTCGCAGGTGGAAGGCATCGATGGCATCGCCTTCGGGCATGCCCATGCGGTCTTCCCCAGCGAGGAATTTGCTGAGGTGCCGGGGGCCGATATCGCCAAGGGCACCCTCAATGGGGTGCCGGCGATGATGCCGGGGCATTGGGGCAGCCATGTGGGCGTGATGGATCTCGAACTGAGCAATGACTCGGGCCAGTGGCGGGTGGTAAGTGGCCAGACAGAGGCACGCCCGATTCAGGTGGGTGGCGAGGCGCAGGTGGGGGAAGATGCCGAACTGGCGGCGTTGGTCGAGCATGAGCACGGCGCCACGCGGGAGTACGTCAACCGCAGCATCGGTCGCGCCAGTGCGGCGATGAAGAGCTATCTGGCGCTGGTGCAGGACGACCCGACGATCCAGATCGTCAATCGTGCCCAGGCTGATTACGTCAAACGCTTCGTCGAAGGCGACCCGGACCTGGAAGGTTTGCCGATTCTCTCGGCAGCCGCGCCGTTCAAGGTCGGTGGCCGTCACAATGACCCGACCCAGTTCACCGAGATGGAGGCCGGCGAGCTGAGCTTCCGCAATGCCGCCGACCTCTATCTCTATCCGAATACGCTGGTGGCGCTCAAGGTTACCGGCAAGGAAGTGCGGGAATGGCTAGAGTGCAGTGCCGGGCAGTTCCATCGCATTGACCCGAATCTCGCCACGCCCCAGCCCCTGATCAACTGGGAAGGTTTCCGCAGCTACAACTTCGATGTGATCGACGGCGTCGAGTATCAGGTGGATGTCACGCAGCCGGCGCGTTATGACGGCAATTGCGCGCTGATCGACTCCGATACCCACCGTATCCAGGGGCTTGCCTACGAGGGCGAGCCGGTCAAGGACGACGATGTCTTCCTGCTCGCGACCAACAACTATCGCGCCTACGGCGAGGACTTCCCCGGCACCGGAGAGTCGCATGTCGCCTTCGCGTCACCGGACGAGAATCGCAGCATTCTGGCCCAGTACATCTCGCGACAGACGCAGCAGCAGGGCGCGGTGGACCCTGCGGCGGATCACAACTGGCGTCTGGCCGCGATCGACACGGACACCCCGCTGGACATTCGCTTCACCACCGCCCCCGGCGAGGATGCGCAGCAGTTCATCGATGCCCAGGCGGTCTATCCGATGACGCTGGTAGATCAGGACGAGATGGGCTTTGCCCGCTATCGCGTCGGGCTGGACCGGATGCGATAGCCGAGGCAGCTCATTGTTGAGCACGTAGTTATTGGCCTGGATTCAGGTGGGAAAAAACGCCAGTCAGCGATTGCTGACTGGCGTTTTTTGTCGCCAGGCGCTACCCGCCATCTGTTTTACTATCCGCTTTCACTTCAATACTCTCGAGCGCAGTCTCACTGCGGATCACCGCCAAGGCGCGTGCAAGGCGATGCTCAGCAGCACACGTTTGCCGCGCTCGATGCGGCTGACGCTGTGTTCGTGAAGGTCGGGGCGGAAGAACACCACGCGGTCCGTGAGGCAAAAAATGCTGCCATCGGTCTCGAAGACACCGCCCTGGCGGGGTTTCTTGAGCACGATATTGAGCTTGTAGTAGCTGCCGCTACCCATCGGGTCGTTATGGCGCATCACGCTGTGGCCCTCGGGGTAGGTCACCAGATTGATGGTCAGGCGGCGAAGATCGAGCAGACTACGGTTGATGACACGGGCCATTGGGCTTTCCCTTTGAAGATTGCGGCTATTGAAACGTATTTTGAGTGATTGATCAAAAAAGAGGTTGAGTGATTGCTCAAGAATACGTACGGTGGCTCCACATTCACGGCGCACAAGGCTCGGCAATCGAGATCGCCGAGGCCGTGATTGAGAATCGAGCAAGCAAGGAGGTCAGCAATGAGCCACGACAATGTGACAATGGAAGCCCTGGAAACCCGTTATGCGATGATCGAAGGTCACCGCATTGCCTACAAGGAAATGGGGGAAGGTCAGCCGCTGTTGTTGATTCACGGCATTCCGACCAACAAGCTGATGTGGCGCGATGTGATGCCGGAATTGGCCAGACATTACCGGGTCATCGCACCGGACATGCTCAACTATGGCGAGTCGGACATGCCGGTGGGTGCTGATGTTTCCATCAATGCCCAGACACGCATCTTCATCAAGCTGATGGATGCGCTGGGTGTGGCGAGTGCGGATGTCGTCTCGCATGATATCGGTGGGGGTATCGGTCAGCTGATGGCGGTCAACCACCCCGAGCGCGTTCGTCGCCAGGTGCTGATCGACAGCGTGTGCTTCGATTCCTGGCCGATTCCGGAGTTCAAGCAGCTGCTGGAGCCGGGCGTCGAGGAAGCGACCAGCGTCGAGGAATTCATCAGCACCATGCGCGGCTTCATGCCCAGTGGTGTGCATGATCCGGCGGTGGCGACCGAAGAGATGGTCGAGCGCTACGTGTCCCAGTGGAACAGCGAGCAAGGCAAGGCAGCCTTCTTCCGCAACATGCGTCGTCTCAACAAGGAGTACACCCAGGCCATCGCCGGTGAGCTCAAGAATATCGAGATCAAGACTCTGGTGCTGTGGGGCGACAAGGACAACTTCCAGAAGCCGGATTACGCCCCGATGCTCACAGATGCCATCCCGGGTGCCGAGCTGATCTGGGTGAAGGACGCCGGTCACTGGGTCACTGACGAGAAGCCCGAAGAAACCGTGCGCTATATCCTGGATTTCCTGGCGCGCTGAGAGATGGCCAGCCCCGATGCCCAAGCGGGGTGACGGGCGCCATCCCAGAGAGCAAACAAAACCGCCCGGTCATGAGACCGGGCGGTTTTTTTGTCATTGCAGAGACGCTGCCGAGCTTTCTGCCATGGCGTCATGGCGAAGAGGGGGCGAAGACATCTCACTGGTTGTCATGGCCCTGGCCCCCGTCTTGACCTTGCGCTGCATGGCGATGATGCCTCCCGCGCGCGTCGGGGTGAAGGGCTCCTCGAGTCTCACGAACCCATGGCGTTCATACAGGGCGATGGCCGGGCTGTCGGAGAAGGCCCGAAGCCGCAGGAGGGTGTCGTGGGGCTGACGCTTGCTGAGGCAATCGATCAACCAGCTCAGACAGGTGGAGCCGATACCGCGTCCCTGCCACTGGGCCACCAGCTGCAGGTCACGCAGATACACCATGTCGTTCAGCGACTTGAGGCTGATGAAGCCGATCCATTCGCCATTGAGGCGCACGGCGAAGTTCTTGTTTTCCTGCCATTTTTCCTCGAATTGCTCTGCATCCCAATGGAAACCATGACGCTTGTAGGTCGCGAGCATGTTGCCACAACTCAGCCGGTGCGCCGCTGCATTCAGGTAGCGGTTGGCAGGTGTGTCGTAGATGGGGGAAATGCTGAGATCATCCATGATCCTTCCGATTCTTTTGAGAGTTATGTCAGGGAGTAGCATCCGTCACGTTGCAATTTCTGCAGGCCGACCATCCAGTCAGTTAGTGAGTGCTAATTCAAGCGCACTATCTTCAGGTTTTCAGGACAGCCTGACAAGTGAATGCCTGTCCAGTACCAGATGCCGCTCGGGATTGCCAAAGCTGGTTCGTTATACTATAACATTGCGCTTTTCCCGCGCTGTCTGACGGCAGCGAACATGTCTTTTTGACAGGATGCGCAATGACGATGGTCCACCCTCTGAGCAGGCTCAGGCCTCCTGACGCTGAACGGCGATGGTACAAGTCGCTTTTCCGCTCTCTGACAGCTCCCGTGTCGGCTGATCCTTCCAGGTCTGCAAGGCATTCCCGGCCCGTGGCTGAGCAGATCACGTGCTGGCTGGGAATGACGCTCATGGTGCTCGGTCTTGGCATGCCTCAGGCCGTCAAGGCATCCGCTCAGTCTTCGGGCGATGAGCAGGCGACGTCGCGTCGTCTGGAGATCGTCGCGCCCTTTGACATCAAGGGAGCGGACCCGCTGCTCAGCGGTATCCTTTTCCAGCGCATGCAGGTCGTCGAGGCATTGGTCGAGGTGGATGCCACGGGAGAGCTTCAGCCGGGGTTGGCGATCGATTGGAAGGTCTCGGATGACGGCCTGGAGTGGCGCTTCACGCTGCGCTCCGGCGTGCAGTTCCATGATGGCAGCCGTCTGGATGCCGAAGTCGCGCGTCAGAGTCTCGAGATCGCCCGTGCCAAGCCGGGCATCTTGAAGTCAGTGCCAATCGAGCGGATCGTCGCCGCAGATGACCATACGCTGGTGATTGCCCTCAGCGAGCCCTTCGCCGCGTTGCCCGCCTATCTGGCCGATTATCGCCAGCAGATTCTGGCACCGGCGTCCTTCGATGAGTCAGGCACTGCCCAGCAGGTCATTGGTACCGGCCCTTATCGCATGCTGCGCATGACGCCGCCCTTGAGCCTCGAAGTCACCGCCTTCGAGGACTACTGGGGCGAGCAGCCCGAGGTGCGCCAGGCGCGCTATCAGGCGGTCAGTCGCGCCGAGGGCAGGGCATTGATCGCCGAGAGCGGAGATGCCGACTTCACCTACGGGCTGGACCCCGCCAGTCGTCAGCGTCTCTCCCAGTCGCCGCGCGTGACCCTGGCGGCGGCCGCGACGCCGCGCACGATGCTGTTGAAGGTCAACGCCAATCATCCGGCCTTCCAGGACCCTGATGTGCGGCGTGCCTTGAGCCTGGCGATCGATCGCACCGCCATCGCGCAGGTCGTGCTGCGATATCCGCGCGGGGCCAGCCAGCTGTTCCCGCCGATGGTGGAAGGCTGGCATGACCCCGCGCTGCCCGAGCTCCATCAGGATGTCTTTGAAGCGCGTGCATTGCTGGACGCCGCTGGCTGGACCGTCGGCGAGGATGGCGTTCGTCAAAAGGACGGTCAGCGCCTCGCGATCAGCCTGATCACCTTCTCGGACCGTCCGGAGCTACCGCTGGTCGCCACGGTGCTGGAGCGTCAGTTCCACGCCATCGGCATCCAGACGCGCCTCGATATCACCAATTTCTCGGCGATTCCGGCCGGTCATCATGACGGCAGCCTCGACATGGCGCTGTTCGCGCGCAATCTGGCCATGGTGCCGGACCCCATCGGCAACGTGCTGAGCGATTACGCGGGAACGCCTGAAGCCCCCGGTGGCGACTGGGGCGCGATGGGCTGGTTCGATGCGGACTTCACCGCAGAGCTTGAGCGCATGGCACGCGAGGGCTACGGCCCCACGCCCGAAGGTGAGGACCCGCGAGCGCAGGCCAGTGGCGTGATCCAGCAGGCATTACCCGTGATCCCCATCGCCTGGTACTACCAGAACCTGGCGATCTCCCATCGACTGCAACGCGCTCAGGTAGACCCCTGGGAGCGTAGTTTCGGCCTTTCAGAATTGCGGTGGGCACCATGAATCTCCCTTCACGTCTGTTGCAGCTATTGATGGTGATGCTGATGGTCGGCGGCGCCAGCTATCTGATGATGCAGAGTCTGCCCGGCGATGCCGCCTGGCGTATCGCGGCCGGTCGCTATGGCTATGACGCGCTGGATGCGGCCGCTGCGGCCTCGGTGCGCGCCGAGCTGGGCCTCGAGGCACAAGGCGGCTTGCACTTCCTCTACTGGCTGGGCGATATCCTGCGCCTGGAGCTGGGCACTTCATTGATTTCCGGGGAATCGGTGTGGGTGGAGATTCGTCATCAGCTGGGCAACTCCCTGTCACTCGCCGGCGCGGCGCTGGGCATCTCGCTGTTGATCGGCCCGCCGCTGGGGCTGCTGGCCGGTCTGCGTGCCGGTGGCTGGCTGGACCGTAGCCTGCTGGCCGTCTGCAGTCTGCTGCGTGCCACACCGCAGTTTTTGCTGGCGCTGGTGCTGATCCTGCTGACCTCCGTGGAGATGGGGCTGCTGCCGGCCGCCGGTCATGGTGAGCCGCAGCACTTCATCCTGCCGGCGATGACGCTGGCGCTCGGGCTGGCAGCGGTATCGGCACGCCTGGCACGCGATGCCATGGCTGCTATCACCCAGACGGCCTTCCATGATTTCGCACGCTGGAAGGGCCTCAGCAACGCCCAGACCTTCTGGCGTCACGGCCTGCGCCATGTGGCCTTGCCGCTGGTGACCTATCTGGGGCTGCAGTTCGTGACCCTGGTGGAAGGGGTGGTGGTGATCGAGAGCATCTTCGGCTGGCCGGGCATCGGCCATGCGCTGGTCCACGCCATCTTCTCGCGCGATGTGCCGATGGTGCAGGGCACCGCCCTGGTGCTGGGCGTCGGCTTTGTCCTGGTCAATCTGCTGGTCGATCTGCTGGGTCGCCAACTGGACCCACGGGGTGTGAAATGAATCAGGTGGTGGAAGGGGCTGCGCCGCAGCGCGTGGATGCCGTGCGTCGTCCATGTCTTGACTGGCCATTGCGCCGGGTGATCGGGGCCGCGCTGGTCGCGAGCCTCGTGCTGTTGGCTCTGCTGGGCAATCTGGTGATACCGGGAGACCCGCTGGAGCAGCATCTCTATCGTGCGCTGCAGGGCGCGGATGCCGTCGGTGTCACTGACGCCGGTGAGGTGATCACCAGCGCCCCGCTGGGCTATGACCACCTTGGGCGCTCTCTGTATCACCGTCTGGTGGCGGCGCTCGGGCTGTCGCTTTCCATTGCCGCAGGGGCGGTGATTCTGGCCGCGTTTTCAGGCATCTCGCTGGGTCTGCTGGCCGCGGGACGCGGTGGCTGGGCCGAGCGCCTGTTGAGCCTGGTGGCAGACAGCCTGCTGGCATTGCCGGGGTTGCTGCTGGTGCTGATGGTCAGCGTCATCCTGCCGTCGACGCCACTGGCATTGTGGTTGGGCCTGTCGCTGGTGCTGTGGGTGGAATTCTTCCGCCTGGCCCGCGCCACCGGTCGCAGCGTGCTGGCGAGTCCCGGCGTTGAGGCCAGTCGTCTGCTGGGCTTCGGAGCCTGGTACCGTTTTCGCCATCACCTGTGGCCGGAAATGGCGCCAGTGATGATGACGGCGATAGCCTTCGGCATGGCCAACGCCCTGATGGCGATTGCCGCGCTGGGCTTCGTGCACGTCGGCATTCCGGAGCCCACGCCGGAGCTGGGCACCATGATGGTCGAGCTGTTGCCGTATTGGCGTGAAGCGCCGTTCGCGCTGCTGACGCCGGTGCTGGTCACCTTCCTGCTGTTGCTGGGGCTGTTGCTGATGTCCGGCAGCAAGGCCAGAACGTCAACCGCCGCAGACACCCTCGAAGGAGCGCGCCCATGAATGTCGCGACAATGACCACGCCTGCCTCTCACACGCGGCATGGGGCAACGGCGGATGATGTGGTGCTGAGTGCAGAGGAAGTGAGCGTGCGGGTCCGCGGCGTGCAGGCGGCGCTGCTGGCGCCTGTCTCGCTTGCGCTCAAGCCGGGAGAGCCACTAGTGGTGATCGGTGAGACGGGGTCCGGCAAGAGTCTGCTGGCTCAGGCCCTGCTGGGCACGCTGCCTCCGGAGCTTGTGGCCTCCGGCAGCCTGTGGCTCGACGGCGAGCAATATCCTCTGCACACGCCAGAGAATCGTCGCCCGCTCTGGGGTCGCCGCCTGGCGGTATTGCCCCAAGAGCCCTGGCTGGCGCTGGACCCGCTGATGAAGGTGATTCATCAGGTCGGTGAGGCATATCGTCTGGTCGCAGGGCGTTCGGCGCAGGCCTCTCATGCGGCCGCGCGCAGTGATCTGGAGCAGTTGGGTGTCGCTGCCGCCGGGGAGCAGCTGCCGGGCAAGCTGTCCGGTGGCATGGCGCAACGTGTGGCCTTCGTGGCCGCCCGCGCCGGCGGCGCGCCGCTGTTGATCGCCGACGAGCCGACCAAGGGGCTGGACGCCGCCCGCGTCAGCGAGATCGGCGAGCTGCTGCTCAAGTCACTGGCCGAGACACCGCGTGCCGGCTTGATGGTCATCACCCATGACATGGCGCTGGCGCACCAGATCGGCGGCCGCCTGATGGTGGTACGCAAGGGCGAAGTGATCGAGCAGGGCGCGACGCGTGACGTGCTGGCCGCGCCGACACATGCCTATACCCAGCGCCTGGTGAATGCCGCGCCGCAGGCCTGGCCGGAGGCCGCCTTCAAGCCGGCAGCGGACAGTGCAAGCCGTGATGGCAAGGCGGCAGGCGAGACCATCCTCCGTGCCGAGAATCTGACCATCGCGCGCGGGGGCACCTCGCTGCTGCGTGACGTGGAGCTCAGCGTGAAGGGCGGTGAGATCATCGGCATCCAGGGCGCGTCAGGTTGCGGCAAGTCATCGCTGGGGGATGCGCTGCTCGGCCTGCTGGCTCCGTATTCAGGGAAAGTGGTGCGCAGCGCCGAGATGCTTGAGTATCAGAAGCTCTATCAGGACCCCGTGGCGACCTTCCCGCCACGCCGGACACTGGGCCGCCTGCTGAAGGATCTCAGCGCACGCCATCGTCTCGATGACAGCCAGCTTGCGCAGCTGATGGCGCAACTGAGTCTGGCGCCGGAATTGCTCTCGCGTCTGCCGGGGCAGGTCTCGGGTGGCGAGCTGCAACGTTTTGCGCTGTTGCGCCTGATGCTGATCAAGCCGCGCTTCGTGTTCGCCGATGAGCCGACCTCACGTCTCGATCCGCTGGTCCAGCAGGAGGTGATCGCCTGCATGGTGAAGATGGTGCGGGAGCAGGGTACGGCGCTGGTGCTGGTCAGTCATGATGCGGCGCTGCTGCGCAAGGTCGCGGATCGCGTGCTGGTGGTGGAGGAAGGTCGCTTGAAGGCGCGTCAGCAGCTCTGATCACTCATCAAAGCCCATGGCGGCAGGGTCGCGACAGCAAGAGGACGATTCAAAAGACAGTGCTTCATACGCCAACGCCCGGCCGAGACTCCTGCAGAGTGTCGGCCGGGCGTTGGCGTATCTGGTGTGTTCGTCAGGGCGAGAGGCTCACGGTGCGCAGCGCTCAGCTCCCCAGCAAGGCGGGATTGGCTTGCCAGACGGACCAGGTCAGCGCACTGGCCAGCGTCACCCATGCCAGATAGGGCAGCATCAACAGCCCGGCGAAGCGATTGATGCGCCAGAAGGTGAACAGGGTGACGGCGATCAGCGTCCACAGCACCAGCACATCGATGAAGGCCGCCTGACCGAGATGCCAGGCAAAGAACAGCCAGCTCCACAGGGCATTGACGATCAGTTGCACCACGAAGAGTCCGAGCGCCAGACGATGGCGCGAGCGGAAACCGTTGCTGGCATGCAGGCCGTCGCGCGCGACCCGCCAGGCGGCGAGTGCCATCATTACAAAGAGCGCCGTCCAGACCGGTCCGAAGGCGCCTGCCGGAGGTGCCCAGGCGGGCTGAGTGAGGCTTGCGTAGAAGGCCTTGGCATCTACCGAAGCCAGTGCACCGATGGCGGCAGTGAGAAAGCTCAGCCCGAACCAGATTCCCATCTGCACGGTGGCGCGCAGGGCGGTGGGGGGTGAGGACGGTGAACGCTGCAAGGTCATCGGCTGCCTCCTGCTTTCATGGGACGTGATGAAGGAAAGAACGATATACCACGCTGGGCCATGAGAAACGACCATGACTCACACGTTGTTCAGTCCGGTATCGGGGCGTCGAAGACGTCCGTGCGCCGACCGGTCAGCGTCGTGCCAACCGAGGCGGTGATCACCAGTCCAATGGCAAGCCATTGAAGTAGGCCCAGTGTCTGGCCGAGGAACAGTAGCCCGGACAGCGCCGCCACGGCCGGCTCCAGACTCATCAGGGTGCCGAAGGTATGAGTGGGCAGGCGCGGTAGAGCGATCATCTCGAGCGTATAGGGCAGGGCGGTCGAGAGCACGGCGACGGCCAAGGCCAGCGGCAATATCTCGAGTGAGAACATGGCGCTGCCCGCCTCCATCACGCCGATGGGTGCGACCACCACCGCCGCGATCGTGATGCCCAACGCAGCACTCTGAGTACCGTTGCCTGCCCCGGCCTTCTGGCCGAACAGGATGTAGAGCGCCCAGCACACGCCGGCGCCGAGGGCGAAGGCGGCACCGACGGGGTCGATCGGCGCAGCGGTGTCCTCGCCCAGCAACAACAGCAGTACCAGTCCGATGATGGCCAGCGCGACCCAGCCCAGGTCGAGCCAACGACGCGAGCTCAACAATGCCACGGCCAGCGGGCCGGTGAATTCCAGTGCCACGGCGATACCCAGCGGCACCGTCTTGAGGGCCTGGTAGAACAGCAGGTTCATCACGCCCAGCGCCACGCCATAGAGGGTGATGGACTTCCAGGCCTTGCGTGTCACTGCCTTGCGCCATGGGCGCAGAATGGCCAGCAGCAGAACGGAGGCGATGATCAGACGAATCGCCGTCGCGCCAGCGGCACCGATCATCGGGAACAGGGAAGTGGCCAGCGAAGCACCGCTCTGGATCGAGCACATGGCGACCAGCAACATGGCGACGGGCCACAGACGAGAAGAGGAGGCTGCGACAGCAATGGACATGGGGGTCTCCTTGAGTGATCCAGTGGGTGATGGGCATGGTCAGTCAGCAACACATGCGGCATGATTCGTGGGCAGTGAGGTAGCAAGGGAGGAGGCGGGCCGGGCGTTATGCCCCCACTTCCTCGTCGTCGGCAAGATTGTACGGATGCGCATTATATTGCACAACGAAAATCAGAGACCTGATGTACTGGTTCACGTCGCGGCCAACGTCCGTCGCCTGCGGCTGGCGGCCGAGCTGAGCCAGCAGGCACTCGCGGATCAGGCCGAGATCAGTCGGCGGATGCTGGTGAACATCGAGAAGGGTGACGTCAATGTGAGCCTCGGCACGCTCGACAAGCTCGCCGAGGCGCTCGGGGTGCTCTTCTACGCGCTGGTGCAGCCCCCGGAAAGCGAGGATTCGGCACGTATCAATGAGGTGGCCTGGGTCGGGAAGGCACCTGAGAGCCGAGCCGTACTGCTGGCCAGCAAGCCGGCCACACAGGAAGTCGAGTTATGGAGCTGGACTCTGGCCCCCGGCGAGCGTTACGACTCCGCCCCGGATGATGCCGGCTGGCACGAGATGCTGGTGGTCACCCAGGGAGAGCTGACATTGACGCTGGAACGCGAGGACATCGTCATTCGCGCCGGCGATTTTCATGTCTATCCCAGTGACCAGGCTTATGCCTACCGCAACACCGGCACTGACATGCTGCGCTTCATTCGCAATGTGATGCATTGATTGCTGCCGGGCCATGTCCTCTCAAGCTTGCAGTATTCGCCCCGAACTCAATCCAGCCTGGCCTGTCCCATTGTCATGATGTTTCGTTTCGAGGAGCAACGGATGGCGAAGGTACGTATCACGCAACAGGGCACGATCCATTGTTTTCCGGCAGGCTTGAAGGATGAGGATGGCAAGCTGGTGAATGCCGAGATATCCGCCGTGGCCTATGACGGTGAGCGATTGTTGATGGCGAGTGACAAGCCGATTCCGGGTGAGGGGCGTTCAGCCGTCTTCTCATTGCCGCTGGACTCCAGTGGGCCAGATGACCGTCAGCTTGAGTATCTGACCACCCCGCTGATTCGTCAGGCGGTCAAGTATGAAGACTTCGCGCTGACCACCGATGGCCGTCACATGTTGGCAACCACCGGGTTTGATCGCATCGACAGCGAGAGCCATGCCCTGAATGCCTACAATCACCTGTTGATCTGGCCGCTGGGTGAGCCGGACAAGGTGCAGGTGGTCGACCCGGACCCACGTGATGGGGTCGAGGGCTCACTGGAATTTCGTCAGAAGCTGGAAGCGGCCATTGGCAAGCCGTACTACAAGATAGAAGGGCTGGCGGTCGTCCCGAGTGACAAGGGCGATGGGCTGATCCTGTTCGGGGTGCGCGAACAAGGCAACTCGCATGATGACTTCGCGTACGTGCGTCGCGTCATCGGGGCGCGCTATGCGATGACCGACAGTGACAATATCGAGTTCATCGAGGACCTTCACGACGTCTATGCCTTTGATCCCGCCGAATATGAGGGCGTGAATCACGAGTGTGGTCTTTCGAGCCTGGAATATGACCCCTATCACGCACGCCTCTATCTGGTGACCAGCTTCGAGACCGAGCAGGGCAGTGAAGAGGTGATTGGGGGCTATCTGTGGGTGCTGTCGCTGGCTGACTTCCATGCAGGCAAATCCCCGACGCTGGTGACGCATGAGGATGGTCGCGTGCTGGAGTTCGAGCACAAGGCGGAGGGGCTTGCGGTACTGGATCGCGAACGGCTGTTCGTGGTCTATGACAATGATCGCAACCACGAGCTGGGCAGTGTGGATGAACGCGACGAGCGCCATTCCTGTGAAGCGCCCTATACGATGCTGGCGCTGGTCTGACGGCAGCTCGCCGGCTCAGAAGCTTTCTCACTGCCCGGGAGAATCAGACTCACGGCTTTTGCACTTGAATGGGAGACTGTCTGTCTTCGCCATGGCGCCGTTGTCGCCAGACGGGATTGATCAAAAAATCCAGGCGCAATCATCCATCTTCTGTCGGGATTGATGACGACAAAGCCCCGACATGCTTCTGCATGTCGGGGCTTTTCATAATCGCACCTTCCCTGTGTCAATGCGTTTTGTCACACGACATCGAGTGGTGAGTCCATCTTATTCAAGGTTGGAGATTACATGGCCTTGTAGAACAGATAATCGGCCTGGTACATCACGATTTCGACCTTGTCCTTGTGAGCTTCATCACAGGCCATGTCAGGTGCGGCACCGCCCTGGGTATTGAGGCGCTGCACATAGGTGACGCCCTGCATATGTCCTTCACCTTCGGCCGGATTGGCCTCGACCAGCTGCAGCGGAATATTGCCCTTGCCGTTGGGCTCTACCGCCAGCTGTGTGCCGGTGATCTTGGAGCCATCCATGGATTCCCAGGTGGCGGGCGGACCATAGTATTTGCCGACCTGCTTGCCATCAGCATCATTCAGCGCGGCATCCGGACCCTTGAAGACCCAGCCCATGGTGCCATCATCCTTTGCTTCACAGGCCCATTTGATCTTGCCGACGCCAACGGTTTCCATGGCGACGTCATTGCCTTTCGGCACCGTGACGCTTTCGGGAATTTCCATGGCTTGAGCCATCGGGCTCATTGCGAGGGCAGCGAAAATACCAGAGATACAGGCGATTGTTTTCATCTTGACGACTCCGTAGACAGATAAGGTTCAGCTAGCGGTTGCAGGTGTGTCGTTGTCTCCCTTGCACTGCTCATAACGCTGGCCTTTCCCGTCTGGATGTCACGGGATCAAGATTTTTTCGTGCTTTCTATTCGAGGTGCGTTTCTGGCTTGTCAGGCGGAGTGAGGCAAGGACAGATTGAGGTAAGAGCGGGATGATCAAAGAAGGGAGGGGGAAGGAGAGAGTGGCGAAAGGAAGCCGAAAGAAAGAGGAAAGAGTGATCAACGATACAGGGCAGGTTTGAAGGCCCTGATACAAAGCCGCCCCGCAGCACCAAGGCTGCGGGGCGTCTTTCCTGCGCGACCTGAACCCTGAAAGGTTCAGCCGTAATCGCGGGTGCCGCGAATCGGGTAGTGGTTGTCCGGCTTGCAGATGAACTCGATACCCCCGATGAGCGTGTCCAGGTCAGGACGTACGAAGGGCGCATTGGCGACTTCTTCGATCTGGACCTTGCCTTCGCCATTGACGATGAAGAAGGCCGGCTCCGGGAAATCGTGATCGGTTTCCTTCTCGCTGCGTGGCGTGGAGATGAACAGCCCCAGCGTTTCCATCTGCTCTACCGTCAGGCCACCGGCAATCGGGAAATTGAGATCCAGAGATTCGAGGTGCTCGTTCAGCTGCTGCTGGCTGTCGGCAGAGACGGAGACGAGATCCACGCCTTGTGCGCTGAAGCGCTCACGATATTCCGTCAGCTTGTTGAGGAACTTGGTGCAGATCGGGCAATGCTTGCCGCGATAGACGACCACCAGTTGCCAATCATGCTCGCCCTAGGGCTTGCCGAGCGTCAGGGTTTCGCCATTGTGGCGCTGGACCTGGATGGCCGGAAATTCACTACCTGGATGAAGCTTGCGTGTATACATGCAATCTGGCTCCCCTGTTGGATATCAAGATGTGCGATACGCCACATGTCCCTCTTGAATGACGCCATTGTCAGGGTTTTCAAGGGACCCTTGGCGGAACGCGGAGATGCATCCATCGCCAGGGGCAGGGACTGGTCGGGCCAGAGCCCCCTTGCTGGAGGCTCTGGCCTGCTGGGGAAAGCCTTAGCCAAGATAGCCGGTGTGTTCCAGCAGGATGGTCGTGCCGATGCCGATCAACACCAGGCCACCGATGATTTCCGCGCGCTTGCCGACCATCTTGCCCAATACGCCCCCGAGCATCACACCGGTGGTGGCCATCACGAAGGTGGCGGTGCCGATCGCCAGCGCAGTGGTGATGATATTCACGCCAGCAAAGGCAAGCCCGGCACCGACGGCCATGGCATCGATGCTGGTGGAAAGGCCAGTCAGCATCAGGCGGGGCAACGATTGCGGCGTGCTGCAATCCTCATCTTCCTCGTCCTTGGAGAGCCCCTCATGAATCATGTGGAGACCGAGCAGCAACAGCAGAGCGAAGGCGATCCAGTGGTCCCACTGTTCGACGTAGACGGCCAATGAGCGACCGATCAGCCACCCGATCATGGGGGTGATGGCTTCGATGACGCCAAAGATGAGGCCGATGCGCAGGGCATCTTTCAGGGACGGCCGTCGAATGGCCGCACCCTTGCACAAGGCAGCAGCGAAGGCGTCGCAGGACATGGAAAAGGCGAGCAGGAATGTCGATAGCAAAGGCATGTGTCAGGAAGTTCCAGGCCGGTTACGAGTCAATAACAGCGAGACACCACCGGCCGGAAGCGTCTGACTGTCATTGGTCTCGCCGAACCTTGTCCTGACCGATCGTGGGCATGATCTGGATAGGTGGGTCCTCGGTGCCACGGCAATGCCTGCCGACCATGTTGACAACCGAGACTCTCGTTGGGTAACGAGAGCGGGCTACTCCCCAAAAACTGGTGGCATGTTACCAACAAACTTTCGTCGTTTCATCCCCTTGTGTCACAAGCGTCTGACCGTCATAACTGGGCTACCGAGTCAGAGCGCCACAACAGCGACGTTTCTGACGCCATCGCAGTCTTGAAGCTTCAACAGGATGCCAAGGAGTCAAGGGTATGAGCGACAGCTATCAGCCACCCAAGGTCTGGACATGGGAAAGTGAAAGTGGCGGCAAGTTTGCCAGCACCAATCGGCCTATTGCCGGACCGACGCATGACCAGGAGCTGCCGGTCGGGGAGCATCCCTTCCAGCTCTACTCCATGGCGACACCGAACGGTGTGAAGGCCACCATCATGTTCGAGGAGCTGCTGGCGCTCGGACATTCCGGTGCGGAATATGATGCCTGGCCGATCCGCATCGGTGACGGCGATCAGTTCGGCAGTGACTTCGTCGCGATCAATCCCAATTCGAAGATTCCCGCGCTGATGGATAGAAGTGGCGACACGCCTGTGCGTGTCTTCGAGTCCGGTTCCATCCTGCTGCATCTTGCGGACAAGTTCGGCGCGCTCATCCCCAAGGAGCCGGCCAAGCGGGTCGAGGTCATGAACTGGCTGTTCTGGCAGATGGGCTCCGCGCCGTATCTGGGTGGAGGCTTTGGCCACTTCTATGCCTACGCCCCGGAGAAGATGGAGTATCCGATCAACCGTTTCGCGATGGAGACCAAGCGTCAATTGGACGTGCTGGATCGTCAGTTGGCTGACAATGCCTACATCGCGGGTGATGAATACAGCATCGCGGACATCGCCATCTATGCCTGGTATGGCGCGCTTGCCGAGGGCAAGCTCTACTACGCTGCCGAGTTCCTTTCCGTGCAGGACTATCCCCATGTGCAGCGCTGGGCCAAGTCGATTGCCGAGCGTCCTGCGGTCAAGCGTGGTCGCATGGTCAATCGTTTCTGGGGGGAGCCGCATGAGCAGCTGATCGAACGCCACTCGGCGAGTGACTTCGACACCAATACCGAAGACAAGCGCGCCGACTGACCCTCAAGACACAATGTCTAATGTCTTGTGAAGTTGCCGCTGTCTGGCAATCAAAAAGGGCTACCCATCGGGTAGCCCTTTTGCATTCTGGCCATCAGTCCCTGAGGAAACTGACTCAGTCCTGGCAAACCTTGAGCACGACCTTGCCCACATGACCTTTCTGCTGGAAGACGGCCTGGGCAGCGACTCTGCCTTGGCAGCGCTGGTGATGGCGATCACATGAGCACCACGTGCCTTGGCGAGCTGAACGGCTGCAGAGCCGCCCCCCCCCTGAGGCGCCGGTGATCAACACGCGATCCCCCTTGGCAAGCTGCGTGCGTGTCAGCAGGTTCTCGGCGGTGGAGTAGGAACATGGGAATGAGGCCAGTTCCACATCGCTCAGTGCGCTCTTGATGGGGTGTGCATGGCGTGCTGCCACCTTGGTGTATTCGGCGAAGCCGCCATCGCCCTTGGAGTACCACGCCAGGCGTGTGTTGATGTCGGTGTTGTTGACGCCAGCAGCCCCGACGCGCACCAGTACGTCGCGCGGGCCGGGAACCGGACGGGGGATGTCGTCGCGCACTTCCAGCACTTCCAGCACCTCCGGGCCGCCGTGGCCGGTCAGATAGATACCGTGCATGGTGTCATGGCGTGTGGATACAGTGCTCATTTGCGAGGTTCTCCCAGGAGGGTGAGGGTGGTGGATAGTGCCGCTTCGATCGCTGTGTCGCCCAGTACTAGCCAGGCCGAGGATGCCCCTTCATGAATCAGGAACAATTCGTTGGCGAGATCTTCGCGGCGACTGCGCGTGCCAAGCCAATGGAGGGTTTCCCGCTTGTGACGGGTGACGGCATCACTGACGTCACGATTGTCAGGAAAGGCCGCCAACGCATTGATCGACATGCAGCCATTGGGGGCTTCGTGCTTCATCCAGTGGCCCAGTCGTCGGTAAAGATGACTGAGCGCAGCGGCGCCATCGCTGGGCACCTCGTCCTCAAGAAAGGCGAGGTAGCGCTCATGGCGATGCTGGAGGGCACCGATGACCATGCTTTCCTTGGAAGGAAAATGTCGGTAGAGGGTGCGTAGGCTCACGCCAGAGGCAGCCTTGAGCTCTGACACACTGGGTTCTGCGAAGCCACGCTGGCTGAAGAGGGCTTCCAGGCGAGCGGCGATGTCGTGCTGAATCATGGAAGGACCATCGTCGAAGATTTCAGGGAGAGCGTTTGTTCTACCTCTACAGGGTAGAGCGATCATTCTCCCTGTGTCAATGTCCTGCAGCATTGTCCCGCTCGTCACCCCCTTTGATGGCTCGGCGACCCACGAGTGCTCCTCAATGAGGAGCGTCATCTTACCCTTGAGCGCAAGAGACTGCTTTCATCATGACCAATGGCGATGATTTCGGCCACCTGCTGGGTGGATTCTCGAGATAACGTTGCGACACTTTATGCTAAAGATTATCATTCGCGCTCAATTTGCTGGCGCAGGGGGCGTCAGTCATGGCCATGCTCTGTCGAATACAGGGCGAGATGTTGATTCAGCAGGACGCTGGCACATCACATAGAAGGGTTCCAGGTGCCAAGTCATTCTCGCAACCACGTCGTCAACAAGAATACCGTCAGCAAGAGCACCGTCAGCAAGAGCAAGGGGCCATTTTCCTGTCTGGTCTTCAGCCTCATGGCATTGCCGAGTACCACACTGGCGGCAGGTGAGTCGGCACAGGACGCCTCGGCAGTCGCAAGCTCGGTGATGGTGGTCACCGGCCAGCGGGAATCGGAAGTGGCGCCGGGCAGTTACCGTGCAGAGGCCTCAAGCCTTGCCAACAAGCAGTCGGTGGAGTTTCTCGAGCAGGCCCGCACCATCAATGTGGTGACCCGGCAGGTCATGCACGACTTCAATCTCGATGACCTGGAAGAGTCGCTGCAGCCGGTGGCTGGCATTCAGCTGGGCAATACGCTGGGGGGCACCGAAGACGGCTTCGTCAAGCGAGGCTTCGGCAGCAACAGCGATGGCTCGATGCTGATCGATGGCATCCGTCAGCCGCGCCGTACCTACACCACGGCGACGGTGGACCGCGTCGAAGTCCTCAAGGGGCCGTCATCGCTCTTCCAGGGCCAGCAGAACCCCGGCGGCGTGATCAACATGGTCACCAAGCGTCCGCAGTACGAGACGCACACCGAGATCAGCGGTGAAGTCAGCTCCTTCGGCGGTGGCAATACCACCCTGGACACCACCGGTCCCATCGAGGATACCGGCCTGGCCTATCGCTTCATCCTCTCGCATGAGGATGAAGACTCCTGGCGCGAGTACGGCAATGACCGCCGCACCACCATCGCCCCGTCCTTGCGTTGGGAGGGCGAGCACAGCAGCGCCCAGATCAGCTACGAGTATCAGGACTACGAGCTGGATATCGATCGTGGCACCGTCTTCTACAACGGCAGCGCCGCCAACGTCACGCGTGGCACGCGTTTCGATGAATCCTGGAACCGCGTCTATGGCCATGACGAGTCCGTCAATGCCTGGTGGAAGCAGGAAGTCACCGACAACTGGGACATGAAGCTGACCTATGGCTGGACGCGTCGTCAGTACAGCGATGCGCGCGCCAACGTCACGAATGTCAGCGATAGCGGTGATGTGACCGTGCACGCCGAAGAGAACCAGGGCTATGAACGCAGCGAGCACTACACGGCGCTGGACGCCATGGGTGATGTCGAGATAGCGGGGCAGCGTCACCAGCTGGTCATCGGTGCCGATTATGAGACCACCCGCGACTATCTGGATGAGCGCTATTTCGGCGACTCCGTCACGGTCTCCACCGTCACCGACGTGAATCATGGCCAGCTGGCCCAGGTGACCTCCGACGACATCAACACCTCGCGCAGCAATCGTCTCGACGAGAGTCAGGCCATCGGGGTCTATGTCAGCGACCGCTGGTATCTGAGTGACAAGTGGATTCTGGGCCTTGGCGGGCGCTACACCTGGTTTGATCAGCAGAGCGGGCAGGGCGAGGATTTCGTGTCTGACCCCGATTACAGCGATGACCTGTTCCTGCCCTCCGCGAACCTGCTGTATCGCATCGACGATGCCAGCTCCGCGTACCTCAGCTACAGCGAATCCTTTGTGCCCAACGGCAGCGACAGCGACAGTGGCGAGAGCCTCGACCCTGAGCTCGGCAAGGGCTATGAGATCGGTTACAAGCGTCAGTGGAATCCGCGTCTGGCGACGTCCGTGGCGCTCTACCAGATCCGCAAGGAAAACGTGGCGGTGACGGACAACGGCACCACGCGCACCATCGGTGAAGCCGGCTCGCAAGGCCTGGAGTTCAGCCTCGAAGGCGCCCTGACGGATCGTACTTCCTTGCTGTTCAGCTATGCCTACACCGATACCGAAGTGCTGGAGGATACCGAAGGCACCGAGGGCAATCGTCTGCCGAATGCGGCGCTCAACGCGGCCAGCCTCTATCTGGCACATGATCTGGCGATTGATCCGTCCTACGGCGAGTGGCGTGTCGGCGGTGGCGTGCGCTACGTCGGTGAGCGTGAAGGTGACGACGACAACAGCTTCTCGATGGATGCCTACACCGTCGCGGATGCCTTCGTCGGCTGGCGTCATGACTTCTTCGGTCCGGACACCGAATTCAAGCTCAATGCGAAGAATCTGTTCGATACCGCCTATTACTACGGCAGCGGTGGTGACACGCGCGTACTGGTAGGCGATCCGATGGAAATCACCCTGTCGGCCAGCGTGGGCTGGTAACACCGCTGATTGCTCTTTATGAGCTGATTGCTCTTTATGAGCTGATTGCTCTTTATGAAGAGGGGACGACAGGCAACTGTCGTGGACCAGGGGCGCTCCAATGCGCCCCTGATGCGTTGCGACGACTCGACATCGGGGCCTGACGTATCGGGTCCTGCCGCTGATTCAATCGGATTGGCTGATAGACTGACGTCTCGAGGGTCTCTTCCTTCATTCGATGTCACTACTGTCCGGAGAGCTTCACATGCTCGACTCGCTTCCCCTTGCCGATATCCGTGCCTTTGTCATGACAGCGGATCACGGCAGTTTCACCCGGGCCGCCGAGACGTTGGGCGTATCGCGTTCACAGGTGTCCAAGCAGGTCACCGCGCTGGAGAAGCTGCTGGGCGTGACTTTGATGCAGCGTTCCACTCGCTCGTTGCGGCTCACCGAGAGTGGTCATCTTCTCCACGCGCAATGTCGTAGTGCGCTGGGCGACATGGCGCAGATCGTGACGCTGGTGCGTGAAGAGCGTAACGCCATGCGCGGGAGGCTGCGCATCAACAGCGTCGGCGGGCCGATCGGTGAGCGGCTACTGGCGCCCGCCGTGCATGCCTTCATGCAGACGTGGCCGCAAGTGCAGGTGGAGCTGGATTTCAGCAGTCATCGCGTGAATCTGATTCGTGATGATTTCGATATCGCGCTGCGCATGGGCGCCCTCGAGGATGCCGATTTCATCGCGCGTCCGTTGATGACATTGCCCTACGTGGTGGTGGCCAGCCCAGACTATCTCGCCCGTCATGGCGCCCCGAATGCGCCTGGTGAGCTGGTGGATCACCGCTGCCTGGTCGGCTCGGTCTCGCGCTGGTCCTTCACCGCGCGCGGGGCAGAGCCTCGAGAGTTGCAGGTGGATGTCGGTGGTCAGCTTGAGTGCCGCAACGGGCATGTGCTGGTCAGTGGTGCCATTGCCGGCAACGGCATCATTCGCGTGCCAAGGCTCTACTGTGAATCCGCCCTTGCGCGAGGGGAGCTGCAGGAATTGCTGAGTGAATGGCAGCCGGCGGATGTACCGTTGTCATTGATCTATCATCGTGAGCGCCATCGTCCGCTGCGTACGGTGCGCTTGATCGAGCATCTGCTGGAATGGTTCGCGAGATGATATGCGCGCGTCTCTGAGCGCTGTATGCGTCATGCTGCAATACGAATAAGGTAAAGATTTGATGAAGGAAACATTGAGGCACGTCATTATTATCGCCTAATATTCACTAGGCACTTTTTATCAAGTACTTTCTATCAAGTCCTTTTTAGCAAGCCCTTTTTAGCAAGTGTAGGGTCTTGGAAGAGCTGGTCTTCGAAGCGGATACGAAGGCCCGAGCTTGCGAGACGGAAGTGAAACACAAATCCAAAAAACGAACGACAAATAGGCGTTCGTCATTCTGGGCTGATGCGACCCTATCTGGCGCATCGATCATGAGCCCCCTGATGACTCACGACCCTTGATAGGCAGATTGAACAGGGAGCCCCCATGAAAAATGCCCTGTGCGCGACGCGATTCGCGCCCGCCAGTGATGCCTGCTTGCCGGATTACCTCTCAAAGCCGCCCCCTGGGGCGAAGTCGCTCGAACCCGGAGTTCTGGCCCTGGCGCGTCTCCTTCAGCGTCATCATGGCGATACCCTGGCGCATTCCTGGCGGGTGGCGGGGCTGACGATATTTCTCTACGCAAGGCTGTTGCCGTCCGCTCAGCGCAAGGTGCCACTGCATGACCTGCATAGCGCGGCCTTGTTGCATGATATCGGCAAGGTCGGTATCTCGACGGAGCTTCTGAATGCCCCGCGTGCGCTCAGTGATGAGGAGCGCGTCACGATGCGCGATCATGCCGGTCATGGCGGGCGCCTGCTGTTTTCTCTACGCGGCCCCCTGAGAGCGTTGGCCAGCCAAGTGGCGATCACCCATCACGAGGGCTGGAATGGCAAGGGCTATCCTGCCGGGTCCGCCGGGGAGGCCTTGCCACTGCATTGTCAGGTGGCCGCGATGATGGATGTCTTCGATGCTCTGGCCTCGCCGCGCGCCTACAAGCCGGGCTGGTCGTTGAAGCGTCTGGTCGGATTGTTCAGCGAGGAATCCGGCAAGCAGTTCGATCCTCGTCTGATTGCCCGCATGGCGCCGCTATGGACATCGCTGCACGCCGAACATCGGCGTTTGTATGAGCAGACAAGCCGAGGCTGAGGCGGCGATGCCCGTTCACGAAACGTCAAAGCCCCCTGTCGAGACTCTCGGCAGGGGGCTTTGTTACATCAGTATTCGCTAAACGCGATCAGCGTGCCAAAAGCCGCCTCAGCAGCAGCGCTCACGCTTGATGGCGGCCCAGTCGGTGGTGGGGTGCTGGCGGCCGTGATTACCGGCGTAAGCCGCGACCTTGGGCGACTCCCAGCCTGCGAGAACATCGCCTTCCAGCCGGTAGATCTCCACACCGAGCGGGTTGCAGGTCTCGAGCGGGTCACGCGCATCAGGGCCCCACAGGTCCACAGACAGATCGCCACCCGGGCAGCAGGACATCGCGCACAGCAGGTCCGTCTCGGCAAAGAACTCCAGGTAATCGCCCTTGCGAGCCGGGCAGGCCTTCATGAAGTACTTGTCTTCGTTGTTGAGGCCGGTGCACTGGAAGATGTTGAGCACATCGTGGATATCGAATTCGGTCAGGCCCCAGGGCTCCACCGCGCGGACCAGATTGGAGTGGCAGTGGTGATCGAAGTCCTCGCCGGTCAGCAGGCGATTGACGTAGGGGTCGCAGCGCGTGCCCAGCAGGTCATGCACGCGACCGCCTTCTGCATCGACACCATAGTCGGCGAGGGTGTCATCGATGATGGTCGCCATCGGGCGCAGGTAGGGCAGTGTGGACCACAGGCGATCATAGGTGCTGACATGCGCACGCTGCAGCTGGCGGGTGCGAGACGCCCACATGCGTTCACGCGGATTGTGCAGATTCCACATGTTGAAATCACCGACCTGTGAGCCTTCGGTGATCTTGATGCGCAGCACGCGGCCCGCCGGCACTTCCCATGCCAGTCCATCGCGCAGCGGCACGGTATGGGTCGCGACCAGTGTGCGCTCGGCCTTGCCTTCGGTGAGGCTGTCGTAGAAGTCGCGATCGACGTCCAGAATCGATCCCTTGCTGGCTTGATAGGCGGCAGGTACATCACTCATGACAGGACTCCTCGTAAATCGAAATTGGGTCTGATGACCAGGCCGGACTGCCTGGAATTCGCTGCCCGGTCGGGGCTTTCGTGCACTGCCGGCAAGTGTGATGGCCGGCAGTGGCGGTATCTGCAGGGCACAGGGAAGTTTCTCGGTCCCCCTGCGCGGGGTCAGGCCTGTTCGCGGCGCCAGTGCTTCATCAGACGGTCGAAGCAGGCGCTGGCGGCAGGTTCTGCGTTCATGCGGCTGACGATGCCGACGGCGATCAGGGCGAACAGGAAGCCGGGTACGACCTCGAACATGTCGAATATCTCCAGCGGGCCGCCGCTCAGCGGCTTCCAGATCGCGACGGTAAGGGCACCGACCAGCAGGCCGGCGATGGCGCCATTGCGGGTCATGCCACGCCAGAACAGTGACAGCAGGATGACGGGACCGAAGGCGGCGCCGAACCCACCCCAGGCGTAGGACACCAGGCCCAGGATGCTGCTGTCACGCTCGCTGCCCATCACGGTGGCGAGCAGTGCGATGCCGATCACGCTGGCACGGCTCAGCCAGACCAGCTCCTTCTGCGTCGCCTTGGGGCGAATCAAGCCACGGTAGATGTCTTCGGCGATGGCGCTGGAGCAGACCAGCAGCTGGGAATCGACGGTACTCATGATCGCGGCCAGGACGCCGGCCAGAATGAAGCCTGCCACCCAGGGGTTGAGCATGATCTGGCTCAGGGAGATGAAGACACGCTCGCTGTCCGTGAGACCGCCACCCAGCTCACCGCCGAACCAGTAGTAACCCAGCACGCCCACTGCTACCGCAGCTGCCATGGTGATGGCGGACCACAGCAGGGCGATATGACGTGACACCTTGATATCTTCACGCTTGCGCACGGCCATGAAACGCACCACGACGTGTGGCTGGCCACAGTAGCCGATCGCCCAGCCGGCCAGCGACAGCATGCCCAGGAAGGTCACGCCTTCCATTAGACCACCGATGGGGGCGACATCCTGCGCCGCTGCCGGGGCGGCTGCGCCATCGCCGAACAGCGCCACCGCCGTCATGGCAGCCACGGCACACAGCGAGGCGGCCATCATCAGGCCCTGGATGAGGTCGGTCCACGAAGCGGCGAGGAAGCCACCGAGGAAGGTATAGCCGACGATGACCAGCGCGCCCAACCACAGTGCGACGCGGTAATCGATGTCGAAGAGACCTTCGAACAGCACGGCACCACCGACCAGGCCCGCCGAGACATAGAAGGTGAAGAACACCAGCATGACCACGGATGACAGAGTGCGCAGTACGCGCGAGCGGTCTTCGAAACGCGCTTCCAGATAATCCGGCACCGTCAGCGCATTGCCGGCCGCTTCGGTGAACACGCGCAGTCGCTCGGCGACCAGGGTCCAGTTCAGGTAGACGCCGACCAGGGTCCATACCGCGATCCAGGCTTGCGAGAGGCCACCACTGAAGATGGCGCCGGGCAGGCCCATCAGGGCCCAGCCGCTGAGATCGGAAGCGCCGGCACTCAAGGCCGCGACGCTTGGCGGCAAGCCGCGTCCCCCGAGGATGTAATCCGACAGATTGTGGGTGATGCGATAGAAGTAGATGCCGATGCCAAGCATCAGCAGCAGATAGAGCCCGAACGACAGCAGGACAGGTAAGTTCATCCTAGGAGACCTCATGGTGACGCCGAGGCGTCTTGTTATTGTTCACCAGTGATGTCGTGTTGCAGCAGGCTTGCACGGAACAAGCCGCGGGGAGCTGGCAATAGCACTGACACCGTCACCTTAACCATGAGGTGGATTGCAGAAAACTGATCATTTTTCGTTTAACATATGACTCAATGTCATGGGTAGCCGTCATGTGCTGGTTGACGCCTTTCTTCTATCAGGGCGCTGCTATCAGGGCGCTGCTATCAGGGCGCTGCTCGCAAGTACTCGGCACAGCGCTTGGCACAGGCACTCGGCACCCAGTTCTGGCACCCGGCCAGGCCAGTCATCAAGGACAACCCATGCGACCCAGTCTGTCATCGCTCAATGCTTTCGAGGTCGTGTCACGCCTGGGAAGCATTACTGCGGCTGCGGATGAGCTCAACATCACCCAATCGGCGGTGAGTCACCAGATCCGCCGCCTGGAGGCCACGCTGGAGGTCAGTCTGTTGGAGCGGGCTGGACGCGGCGTGGTGCTGTCACATGCCGGGCGTCGACTGGCCGATGGCCTGCAGGCCGGCTTTGCCAGAATCGAGCAGTCGGTGGCCGAATTCGAGGTCGACCCACAAGGCGTGCATCAGCGGCGCCAGCTGCGCGTCAGCTGTCTTCCTTCAGTGGCGGTGCGCTGGCTGATCCCGCGGCTCAACAGCTTTCGCGAGCAATGCCCTGATATCGCGGTCAGCCTGCAATATGCCGGCGTCAGTGCGCGGGGACTGCTGCCGGAGGTCGATGTGATGATCACCTGGCAGGACGAACTCCCGGACAAGGCATCACAGGCGTTCCGCTTGTTCTCGGGGGCTACCCAGCCGGTGGCCAGTCCGCTGTATCTGGAGCATCACCGCCGCCCGTCCCAGCCGGCGGACCTGTTGAAGCTGGAGCTGATCCACGACCAGTCGCGCCAGCCCTGGCATGACTGGTTCAACAACTGCGGGCTGTATCCCTCCCAACTCGACAAGGGCGATCTCTATCAAGACTTCAGTCTGCTGAGTGCTGCGGTGGTCGCGGGGCAGGGGGTCGCGCTGTGTCCGCCACGCCTGATCCGCAAGGAGCTTGAGGACGGCACCCTGGAATGCCTGTTCGAGATGGCCGCCAACCGCCAGCGTGCCTACTGGCTGTTCCATCACCCGCAGCCTGCCAGACACGTGCAGCAATTCTGCGACTGGATGCGCGCGCAGATCGCCGCCGAGGGTGGAGCGGCCGACAGTGGAGTCATCGTCAGCCGCCGCCAGCTCTGACGGCGGACATCTCTATCTCGGGCAATGACGCACGCAACGCAAAAGCCCCGCCGGGATGCGGCGGGGCTTTCTTGTGCAAGTGCCCATGTCATGACGGCATGGGTCGCGATCTAAGCCATGGCCCTTGGCCAGGAGATGGCGGGCCGTCAGCCATTGAGCACGCCCAGCCAGGCCCACAGGCCGAGCAGGGTGGCGATCAGTACCGGCGGGGTCAGCACCAGACCGACCTTGATGTACTGGCCCCAACTGATGTGATGGCCTTTCTGATCGAGCACATGCAGCCACAGCAGTGTGGCGAGACTGCCGATCGGGGTGAACTTGGGGCCCAGATCATTGCCGATCACGTTGGCATAGATCATCAGCTCACGCGTCGCGTCACTGACCTGCTGCGCGGTGAGGTGGTCGATGGCCAGCGCGCCGATCAGCGTGGCCGGCATGTTGTTCATCACCGAGGCGGTGACGGCAGCCAGCACGCCGGTACCGAGGGTGGCGATCAGACTGCCCTGGCTGGCAAGCCAGGCGAGGATGTCGCTGGCGTGATCGGTCAGGCCGGCATTGCCCAGCCCGTAGACCACCAGATACATGCCCACCGAGAACAGCACGATCTGCCATGGTGCACCGCGCAGTACCGGGCCGAGTTCGATCACGGCATCACCGCTGCCCAGCCAGCGGCCGGCGATGGCCAGCAGCATCAGCGCGGCGCTGCCGGTGACGACGGCGAGCGGAATGCCCAAGGGCGCGGTCACGAAGTAGGACACCAGCAGCACCCCCAGCAGCGGGAAGGCCGCGCGGAAGACCTGGGGGTCCTTGATGGCGCTCGAGGGTGCCTCGAGTTTCTCCAGCGCATAGTGTGACGGTAGTTCCTTGCGGAACATCAGCCACAGCACGATCAGCGTGGCGGCCAGCGCGATCAGATCGACCGGCACCATCACGGCGGCGTAATGCGTGAAGGAGATATCGAAGTAGTTGGCACTGACGATGTTGACCAGATTCGAGATCACCAGCGGCAGGCTGGTGGAATCCGCCACGAACCCGGTGGCGATGATGAAGGCCAGCGAGGCCGCCGCCGAGAATTCCAGGCGTACCAGAATCGCGATCACGATCGGTGTCAGCAAAAGGGCCGCGCCATCATTGGCGAAGAAGGCCGCGATCACCGCGCCTAGTAGCACGATGAGCGGGAACAGCCTGCGTCCGTTGCCGCCGCCCCAGCGTGCGATATGCAGTGCCGCCCAGCTGAAGAAGCCCACTTCATCGAGAATCAGCGAGATGATGATCAGCGCCACGAAGGTGAAGGTGGCGTCCCAGACGATGTCCCACACCACCAGTACGTCCGGCAGCGTGACCACGCCGCAGACCAGTGCGATCACGGCGCCGCCCAGTGCACTGGTGCCGATGCCCAGACCGCGTGGTTGCCAGATCACCAGTGCCAGCGTGATGACGAAGATTGCCAAGGCAAGCATGACGTCTCCTTGTCGAGGGGGAAGAGCAAGAGAAGCACGACGTGTGCGAACACGGACAGCGTCAGATCGTGCTCTGATTGACGCGTTTCGAGACCTCTTCGGCACTCTCGACACGCTCGGAATAGCGCTCGGTCAGATAGTCACTGCGCTCGCGGTTCATCCAGGTGAACTTCATCAGCTCTTCACAGACATCGACGATGCGCAGATACAGCGGTGACATGCGCATGCGGCCGTTTTCATCGAATTCATTGAAGGCCTTGGGCACGGATGACTGGTTGGGGATGGTCAGCATGCGCATCCAGCGCCCCAGAATGCGCATCTGGTTGACGCTGTTGAAGCTCTGGCTGCCGCCGCTGACCTGAAGGATGGCCAGCGTCTTGCCCTGGGTAGGACGTACGCCGCCCAGTGACAGCGGAATCCAGTCGATCTGCGCCTTCATGATCGAGGTCATCGCGCCATGACGTTCAGGGCTGGCCCAGAGCATGCCCTCGGACCACTGAGCCAGCTCGCGCAGCTCCTGCACCTTGGGGTGATCGGCATCGCAGTCATCCGGCAGCGGCAGGCCCGCCGGCGAGTAAAGGCGGACTTCCGCGCCGAATGCGGTCAACAGGCGCGCCGCTTCCTCGGCGGCAAAGCGCGAGAAGGAACGCTCACGCAGGGAGCCGTACAGCACCAGAATGCGCGGTGCATGACGCGGCGCACCGGGGCCGACCAGACGGTCGATCTCCAGCGGGCGCCAGTGTTCGGCGTCGATATTGGGCAGATCGGCCAATGCCGCTTTCATCGCGTCTGTCATGGTGTCGCCTGTCGGCAGGTGAGAGTGGGTGGAAGTGTGTGCGTTCATGGGTCAAGTCCTTGGGGCGTGGACGACGTCGCCGTCTTCCTTGGTGTAGTGCGCGACCGGATTGTCCAGAAGCTCCAGTACCGTCTCCGACGGGCGGCACAGGCGCGTGGCTTCGGGCGTCACCACGATGGGGCGATTGATCAGGATCGGGTGGGCGATCATGGCGTCGATCAGCTCGGCATCGCTCATGGACGGGTCATCCAGATTGAGCTCGTCATACGGCGTACCCTTGCGGCGCAGCAGCGGGCGCGGTCCATCGCCCATGGCGTCGATCAATGCTTCCAGCGTCTCGCGCGTCGGGGGTGTGACCAGATACTCGATGACTTCCGGTGTCTCACCGGAAGCCTTGAGCATGGCCAGCACATTGCGTGACGTGCCGCAGGCCGGGTTGTGGTAGATCGTGATCGTGTGGGAAGAGCGAGTGGATTCAGTCATCGTTTCCGGGCTCCTGCGACGTACCGGGAGTGTGGGCGTCACCGCAGCTGGGCGGGGTGAACGAGGCCAGCAACGGATCGCAGACCACCGAGGAGCCCGCGCAGCAGTCGCGTACCAGAAACTGCACGGTGGCGAGCATGTGCTCGAGGTTGGCGCGGTAGATCAGCGAACGGCCCTCGCGCTGGGAGTGGATCAGCCCCGCGCGACTCAACACGCCCAGATGGGTCGAGAGCGTGTTGTGCGGCACCTCGAGATGACGGGCGATCTCGCCGGCCGGTAGTCCCTCTGGCTCATGGCGTACCAGAAGGCGAAACGTGTCCAGACGCGTGGCCTGGGATAGCGCCGCGAAGGTGTCCAGCGTGGCCTGCGGGTCGGGAAGGCTGTCAGTATCATTCATATCATCTTGTCCATATGTCGAGACTTGTCGAAATGACGATGGTGCGATGATAGATCAGCGTGCCGCATATGGGAAGGTGCCCGGAGGAAAGAATGGGTGCAGATAGCCCTTGGCCATTCTCGAGGATTTGTGAGGGCGCGTATTCCGGTCAGGCAAAGCCCGCACAGTCTTGGTAGCATGTGCGCCATTGATTACCGGACAAGGGAAGATGGCACGATGATGATGGTATTGCAGATTCTGGGGGGCTTCGTGCTGGCGGCGGGGGTGCTGCTTGCGGCAGTGCCGGAGCTGGTCAATCGCTTCAAGGGCCCGGATGACACGCCCTTGACCGTGCCCAGACAAACGGGTGCGGCGATCTCGCGTCGGATTCGCTGGGGCTGGGTCATCGCGGTAGGGTACCTGCTGATGTATCCGCCGATCGGTCTGGGAGTGTTGCCGGTGCTGGTGACACTCGCCGTGGCGGGTATCGCCGGCATCATGACGGCACGCCTGATGGGGTTGATGCTGGATGGCATCGACATGCGTCATCTGTTCCGCTTTGCTGCCGAGTCGCTGATTCTCGGCGGCCTGTGGACCTGGTTCGTCAAGCTGTCCGCTTGAGAGGGGGCTCCCAGGCAGAGAGCGATTCCCGCTGTTTTCCCCTTCCCTGAGGCTTCTCCATGCCGCTCAATGACAATACGCTAGCCGCATTGGCTCATCTGGACAGGTCGCACCCCGTTCTGGTGACAGGAGCGACGGGGTATGTGGCGGGACAGCTGATCCGTCGCTTGCTGCAGGAGGGTCTGACAGTGCATGCCGCCGTGCGGGATCCAGGTAACACCGAGCGTCTGGCGGCACTCAAGGCACTGGAAGACAGCATGTCGGGCAAGCTGCGCGTCTTCGCCAGTGATCTGCTCGAGCAGGGCTCTTACGCCGAGGCGATGGCGGGGTGTGCGGTGGTCTTTCACACCGCCTCGCCTTTTGTCGTCAGTGTCGAGGATGCACAGCGAGATCTGGTGCGGCCAGCAGTGGAGGGCACGCGTAACGTGCTCCAGGAAGCCAATCGTCAGAGCAGTGTCGAACGCGTGGTGCTGACCAGCAGTTGTGCTGCCATCTACAGTGACAATGCCGATGCGCTGGACACCCCGCGTGGCTGTTTCGACGAGAGTGTCTGGAATACTACGGCGTCGCTGACACACCAGGCCTACTCCCACTCCAAGACGCTGGCGGAACAGGCCGCCTGGCAGATCGCCGAGCAGCAGTCGCGCTGGCGGCTGGTGGTGATCAATCCCTCGCTGGTGCTCGGCCCCGCGATCAGCGATGACACGCACGGCGAATCCTTCAGCCTGATGACGCAGCTATGTGACGGCACGCTCAGGATAGGCGCGCCGGATTACGGCATGGGCGTGGTGGATGTGCGGGATGTCGCCGAGGCGCATCTAGCGGCGGGATTCTTGCCCACGGCCACCGGGCGTCATCTGGTCGCCGGGCACTCCTCAAGCTTCATCGCGCTGGGGCGCCTGTTGAGTCATCACGCCGGCCCGCAATATGCGATTCCCATTCGCCAGCTGCCCAGATGGCTGGTGTGGCTGGCGGGTCCGCTGGCCAACAGGGCGGTGACCCGCAAGATCGTCTCACGCAACGTGGGGCATGCCTTCGTGTTCGACAATACCCGCAGCCGTGAGCAGCTGGGGCTGATCTACCGGCCCCTCGAGACGACGCTGCACGACATGTTCGATCAACTGGAGGCCAGCGGCCGCCTGTCGTGAACCTCATCTTCTGCATGTCAGCGACGTCGCAGCGGCTCCAACAGGGCATTCAACCCGTTGTGATCTATCTCGTGCATCAGCGCCAGCAAGCGACCTATCTCGCCTTGCGGAAATCCCTTGCGCGCAAACCAGCCCAGGTAATCGCCGGGCAGGTCGGCAATCAAGCGTCCGGCGTACTTGCCATAGGGCATCTGGCGGGTCGTCAGTTTCTGCAGATCTTCGGGGCTCATCCAGTGACTCTCATTCCACTCGGTTAAGGACGGTCTGGTCAGTTGCAGGTGCCATTCTGGCACAGCTGTGATGCAACGGTTGGGTTTTGCTCCGGCACCGCCATGTCCTGATCATACTCATGATACGGAGTGACTCATGTCCCGCGACTATCAGAACCTCGAGCAGCTACCCCTCGCCGGAGAATGGCGTAACGGCCGAGCCGGCAGGACGCTTGAGGTGGTGGATCCCTTCGATCAGAGCTCGCTGCTCTCGATTCCCATGGCCAATGCCGAGGATCTCGATGCCAGCTATCGCAGGGCGCGTGATGTCCAGCCTGACTGGGCTCTAACACCGGCGAGCGAGCGCGCTGGCGTGATGCACAAGGTGGTGGAGCTGATGGACGAGCGACGCGAGGAGTTGCTCGGCTGGCTGGTGCGTGAGTCGGGCAGTACCCGCCTCAAGGCTCAGGCGGAACTGGCGGCGGCCCGTGCGATCACGCTGGAGTCCGCCGCGATGGCCAATCGCGTGGCCGGGATGGTGATGGAGGCTCAGGTACCGGGCAAGGAGAGCCGTGTCTTCCGCAAGCCGCTGGGTGTCATCGGCATCATCAGCCCGTGGAATTTCCCGCTGCATCTGACCCAACGTTCCCTGGCGCCGGCACTGGCACTCGGCAACAGCGTCGTCATCAAGCCGGCCAGTGATACCCCGCTGACCGGCGGCCTGCTGCTGGCCAGATTGTTCGAGGAGGCGGGGCTGCCTGCCGGCGTCTTGAGCGTGGTGGTCGGTGCCGGCAGCGAGATCGGCGATGCCTTCGTGGATCACGAGGTACCGAGGCTGATCTCCTTCACTGGTTCCACCCAGGTGGGCAAGGGTATCGGTAGTCGCGCCGTCGGTGGTGATCATCTCAAGCAGGTTGCCTTGGAGCTGGGCGGCAACAGCCCCTTCGTGGTGCTTGACGATGCGAACATCGAGCAGGCGGTGGACGCCGCGCTGGTCGGCAAGTTCCTGCATCAAGGGCAGATCTGCATGGCCATCAACCGCATCATCGTCGATGCGTCGGTCCATGACGCCTTCGTCGATCGCTTCGTGGCGCGTGCCCGTGAGCTGAAGGTCGGCAACCCCGCCCAGGACGATACCGTCATCGGGCCGATCATCAATGCCAAGCAGCGTAATGGTCTGCTCGAGATGATCGAGACGGCCAAGGGCGAGGGCGCCAAGGTGATGCTTGAGGGCGAGGCGCAGGGTCAGCTGGTGCCGCCGCATGTGTTCACCGATGTCACCAATGACATGAGCCTGGCGCAGAACGAGATCTTCGGCCCGGTGGTCGGCATCCAGAAAGCCCGTGATGAAGCGCATGCGCTGGAACTTGCCAATGGCACCGAATATGGCCTCTCGGCCTCCGTCTTCACCGCGGATATCGCACGCGGCGAGCGCTTCGCGCTTAAGGTCGAGGCGGGCATGGTGCACGTCAATGACATGCCGGTGAATGATGATCCACGCGCGCCCTTTGGCGGCGAGAAGAATTCAGGCCTTGGGCGCTTCAATGGCGACTGGGTGCTGGAGGAATTCACCACCGATCAATGGGTCAGTCTGCAGGTCGAGCCACGTCAGTATCCGTTCTGATCCCTCTTATCTGTAGTTGATGCATGACAAGCAGCGCCCCGCTCAGCCTGATGCCTGAGCGGGGCGCTTTTGATGGTGGGGAATGCTGACAAGGCATGGTGATGATGCAGGAAAGAAGGCCAGCTGAGTGTCCGCTGATGGCAGGACGCCGAATTTTAGATTATTTTGATGGAGAAGTTTCGGAAGCTGGCGTCCCCGAGCCGATATTCTGGAGAAGGCAGCGAGCGCGACCATCGATGTTATGCAGCATTCACAGCGATAGGGGGTATGTGGCTGAGTTATACTTAATCCATCAA
>NZ_JBVBEE010000008.1:0-146185 GCF_056493605.1 Cobetia sp. BL01
ACCGGATTGGCCATCCGAGGCCCAGCCTGCCATAGACATGATGTGGGTCGTTCTTTGCCCTTGCCACTCCCCGGCAGCCCTCAAGCGCGAGAGCTGGATGCACGACTCTGGCAGTGTGAGGCCTCTCTCTCACTGCCAAGCTTGTCGTGAAGAAATTCGATGAAGGTACTGATCCGTCGACTTGCATATCTGCCTTCCGGAAACACGGCGTACAGATTCACTTCAGGAATCCGATAGTCATTCAGCACAACTTCCAGTCGTCCGACCTCAATATCCTCTGCCACATCCACCATCGATTTAAATATCACTCCAGCCCCTGCGATCGCCCACTCGCGCAACGCGCCACCATCGCTGGCCATTCGGTTCCCCGCCACCGTCACGGAAAATACCTGCCCTGCCTCCTGGAACTCCCAATGGTTCTGGGGCGCTCCTGGGCGAGCGAGCACCATGCACTGGTGGGATGACAGCTCTTATGGGTGTTGGGGGCGCCCTGCGTCCTGCCAATAAGCAGATGCCGCACACACAACACGATGGGTACTGACGAGACGTCGTGACGTCAAGCTTGAGTCCGCCATCGGCCCATGACGAATGGCCAGATCAAATCGTTCATCGACCAGGTCCAACACTCCATCGGATAGCACGAGTTCAAATTTTACTTCCGGGTGCTGTATCAGGAACTGATCGATCAGCCGTGGTAGGCGCGTGCGGCCAAAATCATTGGTCGCCGTCAGCCTGATGGTGCCACTCAGCGACCCTGTGCCCGAGATCCGCTCAAGAGCCTTGTCATACTCGGCCAGGATCCTTTCGCTGTCGTCTCGAAATTGTTCGCCTTCCGCCGTCAAATGCATGGCACGCGTTGTTCTGACGATAAGCTTGGCCCCGACCTGCTGCTCAAGCTTCTGTAAGGCTTGGGTGACCAATGACGGGGACTGGCCTCGCTGACGGGCCACCGCCGCCATTGACCCACGCTCACAGATATCCACAAAAAGTTTCATTAACGCCAAGCGATCCATTATTCACCATATAGTGAAGGATGAATTCATCAGTCGAGCATTTATTAGCAAAACAAACAATGCCACTGTCAGGGCCGACGTCATGGGCGACCCCTCCCATGATCATGCGCCACAGGACAGGAGAGTCTCATGAGCCAACATCACCTATTAGTCGCTGGTGCCAGTGGCGTCATCGGCCGTGCAGCAACATTGGCCTTTGAAGAGGCAGGATGGCGAGTCACGACACTCTCTCGCTCCTCAGAGGGTCCGGGAAGCGGACACCACATCAGCGCCGATCTCTTGGATATTGCCTCTTTGCGAGATGCAAGTGATGTACTGAGCAGCGTGACGCACGTATTTTACGCCGCCTTGAAACCGGATCCGGACCCTGCCACTGAAGCACAACAGAATGGCGACATGATGCGGCACCTCTTCCAGGTGCTTGAAGAATCCCAAGCGTCAATCGAGCACCAGGTCTTCGTACAGGGCGGGAAGGTCTACGGTGCTCACCTCGGGGTCTACAAAACACCGGCTCGAGAAGAGGACAGCCGGCATTTCCCCCCCAACCTGTATTTCGAGCATGAAGATCTGGCTCGCGAACTCGAAGGCAAGGGAATTCGTTGGACCGCATTGCGTCCCGACATCGTGATAGGCCATTCCCTGGGTTCAGCCATGAACCTCGGTAACCTTATCGGTCTCTATGGCACGCTTTGCCGGGAGCTCGGTGTTGCCATGCAATTTCCCGGTACGGCGCGTGCCTACGATATCTTGCTGAACATCTGCGATGCCGATCTGGTGGGCAAAGCCGCCCTGTGGGCCATCGCAGAGAACCAGCAAGGGCCCTATAACGTCACCAATGGTGATCAGATTCGGTGGCGCCACGTCTGGCCAGAGATCGCCAACTGGTTTGGGCTTGAGACCGGCGAGCCTCAACCTATTTCGTTGGAGACACGTCTCGCTGCCGTGTCAGGCACTTGGAAGACGCTTGCAGAGCGCCAAGGACTTGCCGAGACAGATATCGACAAGATTGCCCAAGGTGGCTTCGGAGATTTCATCTTCCATGTCGAAGAGGACGCTGTCTTTGATTTGACGAAGGCTCGCCAAGCCGGCTTTGCAGAAATGTGTCGCCACTCACCCCAGAGTCTCATTCAGCACCTTGAGGCCATGAAGGAACGCCGCCTGATCCCTTGACGTTTGATCACTCGACCCTCTGGTACGCACCTGCTCGATTCGCCCTAAGTGCTTGAGCGATGACGTACTACGGGGGCACTAACACGCTGACAGATAACCGCATGAGCCTACGCGGTTGCAGAGTAGACCGCCCCATGAGCGAGGGTCATAAAGCCTTCAAGTGACAGAAGTCAGGAGCCGTCACGACAATCAGGCCGCCTTCCATTAGCGAAGGTGGCCTGTCTCGTGCTGTCATCATGTATCGAACCATGATCAGCGCTAGCTTACAGCGTGAAGCCACCATCGACGGCGATGGCCTGCCCTGTCACGTGTTCGGCCTGGGCGAGGTAGACCACCAGCTGCCCCATGTCCTCAGGTGTCTGGGCGACTCCCTGGGGCAGCAGGCTCTTCTGCAGGCGCTCCCATGCAGCGGGCTCGCTTTCGCCTTCCTGACTCCAGCGTGCCGAGAGCCCACTCTCGCCCCGCCACATGCCGGTGCCCACCACGCCCGGGCAGATCGCGTTGACGGTGATGCCTTCCGCTGCCACTTCCTTGGCGACGGCATTGGTAAAGCCGATGACCGCGAACTTCGAGGCACAGTAGTGCGACAGATCAGGAAAGCCGACCTTGCCGGCCATCGAGGCCACGTTGATGATCCGCCCGACGCGGCGTGAGCGCATCACGGCGACCTCGGCCTGAGTACACAAGAAGGTACCTCGCGCATTGACGTTCATGACGCGGTCCCACTCCTCCACCGTCAGCGCATCGATGGAATGGATGCCGATGATGCCGGCATTGTTGACGGCGATATCGAGCGGGCCGAGTCCGACCTCTGCCTCTTCAATCAAGCGCCGCACGGACGCCGCATCCGCGACATCGACCTGTAGCGCCAGACACCGTCTACCCAGTGCCTCCACTTTTGCCGCCGTCTCGCGGGCGATGGCGAGATCCAGATCCGCCACCACGACATCCGCGCCCGCCTTGGCCAATGCCAGCGCGATCCCCTGGCCAATACCGCGCCCACCACCTGTCACCAGTGCAATCTTGTCGTTCAGTTGCATGAGTCGTCTCCTGAATCTCTCACTGAAATCTGCAAATGCTGCGCTGCTGCCATGACGCTGGCACACGGTCCAGCGCCACTGGCCTCAGCTCAGGTGGTGGACTTCCTGAAGGCCGTAGACCGGCGTCGGGATACCCTCGAGCCGCGCCTTGAGCTGCAGCGCCAGATACTGGGAATAGTGGCGGGACTGGTGCAGGTTGCCGCCGTGGAACCATAACGCCTGCTGCTGGGTCGGCTTCCACATGTTGCGCAGCTCGCCCTCCCAGGGCCCGGGGTCCTTGAGCGTATCGGAGCCCATGCCCCAGCATTTGCCGACCTTGTCGGCGACGTCCTGCGAGATGATGCGTGCCGCCCAGCCATTCATCGAGCCGTAGCCGGTGGCATAGACGATCAGATCAGCGGGCAATTCCGAGCCATCGGTCAAGATGACCGAGCGCGGATTGATGCGCTCGATGCCGACGCCACTGCGCAGCTTGATGTCACCATTGGCGACCAGATCACAGGCGCCCACATCGATGTAGTAGCCGGAGCCGCGGCGCAGGTATTTCAGGAACAGGCCCGAGTCGTCATCGCCGAAATCGAGCAGGAAGCCTGCCGCCTCCAGCCGACGGTAGTAGTCGGCGTCGCGCTTGCGGATCGCCTCGAAGATCGGGCGCTGGAAGTCAGGCAGTATCCGGTAGGGAATCGAGGCAAAGATCAGGTCCGCCTTGTGGTGATCGATGCCGTTTTGCACCGCCTGCTCGGAATAGAGCGGCCCCAGCGCCTCTTCCATCAGCGAGTTGGACTTCACCACATGCGTGGAGGAGCGCTGCAGCATGGTCACATCTGCATCGTGCTCCCACAGCGCGGCGCAGATATCGTGAGCGGAATTGTTGGCGCCCACCACGACCACCTTCTTGCCACGATAGGCATCCGGCCCCGGGTGCTGGCTGGAGTGCTGCTGCTCGCCTTCGAAGGTCTCGGCCCCCGGGAAGTGTGGCACGTTGGGCATGCCCGACATGCCCGTGGCCAGCACCAGCTGCTTGGGCCGCAGGGTCACGGGCTTGCCGTCGCGTACCACCTCGACCACCCACTCGCCGCTCGCCTCATCGAAGTGCGCACTCTCGCAGGCCGTGGAGTTCCAGTAATTGAGCTCCATGATCTTGGTGTACATCTCCAGCCAGTCCGCGACCTTGTCCTTGGGCGCGAACACCGGCCAGTTTGCCGGGAAGGGGATGTAGGGCATGTGGTCGTACCACACCGGATCGTGCAGACACAGGGACTTGTAGCGATTGCGCCAGGCATCGCCCGCACGCGGATTCTTGTCGATCACGATGGTTGGCACATCCATCTGTCTGAGCCGCGCGGCCAACCCGATGCCGCCCTGACCGCCACCGATGATCACGCAATACGGCTGGCGCTCGTAGCCCAGCTCGGCCTCTTCGCGCTGACGCGACTCAAGCCAGGTCTCACGCTGCTTGTTGGCACCATGCTCGGCGCCCTTGGGGCGCTGCATGCCCAGCGGCTCGGGAAATTCCTTGAGTTCGCGCATGGCGGTCAACAGCGTCCAGCAGCGCCCTTCCTTCAGGCGCAACAAGCCCTTGCCGCGTGCATCGGCGGTCTCGAAGGTGAACCAGGCCTCGACGATGCCGCCGGCCTCACTGGCCTCGCCATCCAGCTGCCAGCGAGAGGGAGCGACATGCTCGAGGGTCGCCGCGAGCATCGACTGGATCTCGTCCTTGCCCTCCGACGTCTTGAGATTCCAGGTGAAGGCGATCAAATCGCGCCAGTAGCATTCCTCGCCAAACAACGAGAGAACCCGGGCGATATCGCGCTGAGTCAGGGAGGACTCGAAATCATCGAGCCATTGCTGAGCAATCTGAGTTGGCGTGCGTGCGGTCATGGCGTCTCTCCGCGTGTTATTGGATGTTGTAGTCACGCCTTCCATACAAGGCATCAAGCATGCCAGCTTCGTCATGCACGACTGACAAAGCTCGTAAGCACTTGTCGTGAATGACAAAAATTCGCCACTACCGAATCACCACCCTCCTCGCCTCGCCGGGCTCTCCACCTTCCTCGTGACAACTGTACGCTGTACGCCTGACACGGGGCGTTACACCTGTAACGCCCCGACCAAGGATGCAGGACAGGGTGATTGACGCTCCCGTCACACCGCATACGCTTGAAGGAGCACACGCCGCTTTTGCTATGGACGCTGTTGTGACAATTGCGATTGCCATCGCCACCGGCACAAGAGCCATAGCCACAATCAAAAGAGCCGTAGCCACTATCAAAAGAGCCGTCCCGAGACGGCCAGCGCCGAGGCAGCCATGATCCGCCAACTCGAAACGATGCAGCCCGACAAGCGGCAGCATATCCAGACCCTGATGCAGCTGGGCGAAGGCCGCGACGTCTTCCCTGAGACGCAGCGCGACGTCATCCGTCGTTCCTGGCAGCGCTGTCTGGAGGAATATCAGCTGGACCCTAGCCGCCCTCGCCCGGTCCGCGTTCTCACCCAGCAGGCGCTGCGCGATCATCAGGAATCGGCGGATGAGCTGTTGCATGTGGCGCGTGCCGGGGTGGAGCGGCTCTATAGTCAGATCGCACAACATGGCTATGCGCTGATCCTCACCGATCAACGCGGCATCGCGGTGGATTTTCGCGGTCAGCGTGATCAGTTGAGTGAGCTGCGGCGCGCGGGCCTCTATCTCGGCTCGGACTGGAACGAGCGCTATGCCGGCACCTCGGCGGCGGGCACCTGTCTGCACGATGGCGCAGCCGTCACCTGCCATCAGCGTGAGCACTTCGATGCCACCCACATCGACCTGACCTGCACCGCAGCCCCCATCACCGATCCCCAGGGCCGTGTGATCGCCGCCCTCGACATCTCGGCGCTGAAGTCGCCCCGCCCGCAGGAGAGCCAGACCTTTGCGCTCTCCCTCGTCACCCTGCATGCCCGCATGATCGAGGATGCCTACTTCCTGCATCGCTATCGGGATTGCCTGATCCTGCGCTTCGATACCGCGCGGGAATTCGTACACCTGAATGGTCGTGGCCTGTTTGCCATTCAGGAAGATGGCAAGGTGATCGCCGCCAACCACGAAGGCCGGCGCCTGATCGATGCGCATCTGGCGCGCTGGCCGCCGTGGACGGTCTCCACCCTGCCCGCCGTCACGCAGCTGTTCGATGGGGAGCTCAATGAGCTGTTGAGCATTCCGCACGCCAGCCGGGATCAGATTCGCGCCTTCCGTCTGCGGGCGGATGACGCCATCGTCTTCGTGACGCTGATCGAGCCACGCGGTTATCCGGTGCGGGCCCTCCCCACTGTCAGTCAGCAGGATGACCCGGTGCCCGAGCTGGACCAGCTCGCGGGAGATGACCCTTCCATGCACCGGCTGCTCAAGCTGGCGCGCCGCATGCGCCATGAAAACGTGAGCATCCTGATTCGTGGCGAGACGGGTACCGGCAAGGAAGTGTTGGCGCGAGCACTGCATGACAGCGGGCCACGCGCCAAGTCGCCCTTCGTGGCGGTGAACTGCGCCGCCATCCCGGAATCGCTGATTGAAAGTGAACTCTTCGGCTATCTGCCGGGCGCGTTCACGGGAGGAAGGCCCAAGGGCATGCGCGGCCTGATCCAACAGGCAGACGGCGGCACGCTGTTTCTGGATGAGATCGGTGACATGCCGCTGCCGCTCCAGTCGCGTCTACTGCGCGTGCTCGCCGAACGGGAGGTGTCGCCACTGGGGGCCGAGACGCCCATCAAGGTGGATATTCGCGTTATCACTGCCACGCATCGTGATGTCACGGAGCTGATCGCCAGCGGGCAATTCCGCGAAGACCTCTACTACCGACTCAACGGCGCCGAACTCCTGCTACCTGCACTGCGTGAGCGCGCCGACCGTCACTACCTCATTCGCAAGCTGCATGCGGAACTGCAAGCCGAACGCGAACAGTCACTCCACCTGCGCGCCGATGCCATCAGTGCGCTGCTGAGTCATCACTGGCCGGGCAATATCCGCCAACTGCGCAATGCGATTGCCTTCGCGATGGCCACCGCGGAAGGCGATGAAATCACCCTGCATGATCTGCCGGAGGTCTGCCAGACCCACACCGGCAGCACCCGCGGGGCTGCCAGTCCGCTTGCCGCTGCCTCCCCCTTCGCATCCGGCGCTTCCTCGAACCCGGCCTCTCCAGCGCCCGCGTCTGCAGGGGCTGATGCGGGGACTGATGCGGACGCCAACGAACTGCTCGAGCTGTTGCGCCACACGGACTGGAACGTCAGCCAGGTCGCCCGCCAACTCGGCGTCTCGCGCCCCACCATCTACCGCCGCATGCGCCGCCATGGCCTGGTAGCGCCCAATCATCAGCCACTCGCCTCATGAGCCAGCCGCATCTTCATGGCCGAGTATGGAGAACGTGAAGAGTGCATGAGGGTGTCGTGCTCTGAAGCGTCAGGTGCTTGCCACACACAGGCCCGAGCGGAAGTTCGGGCCTGTGTGTGTTTCTCCATTCTTTCCCCCTTACCCCTCTTTCCCTTCTTACCCTTCTTCCCCACTCCTCACGTCAACGTCTCTGCGGCTCACGTTGCGTGCTTGCTGAGCCCGCCTATCCCCGCTCGATTCGCCGGCTTTCACAACGCGCGAAATGACGCCCGCCCTCATCATGAATTTAACTCAACTTGAACATTAAAAAATCCAGTTTGTGTCATGGAGACAGGCACTAGATACTCACCTGCATCAGATCGTTGATGAAGACTTCCCATGGCGCTGCACTTCACCGCCGCCAGAGCCTTCACACGGAACGTGATGGCGAGCAGCGTGCCTCTCCCGGCATGGATGCGTTCTCACAGAGAGCAACCCGCTCACGAGACGCCTGAAAGATCACGGGAAGATGTCGACGACACAGTGAATTTTCTCTCTCAGGATCAGGGTGAACGCCATGAGCAACGAATTCGGTTTCAGCATCAACAGTCTGCGCTTCGACGAGAACTACGTTCCGGCGGAAAACACCCGCCTGACCACCAACTTCGCCAACCTGGCGCGTGGTGAGAGCCGTCAGCAGAACCTGCGCAGCACGCTGAACATGATCAACAACCGATTCAATGCGCTGGCCAACTGGGACAACCCCAAGGGCGACCGTTACTCCGTCGAGCTGGACATCATCTCTGTCGAGCTGAATCTCGATGCCGCGCGTTCCGACAACGCCCTGCCGATCATCGAGATCCTGCAGACCACCATCGTCGATCACCAGACGAATCAGCGCATTGACGGCGTGACCGGTAACAACTTCTCGTCCTACGTGCGCGATTATGACTTCAGCGTGCGTCTGCTGGAGCACAACAAGGGCAAGGACTCCTTCAGCGTGCCGGAGCAATTCGGCGAGCTGCACGGCAACCTGTTCCAGGCCTTCGTGGGCTCTGCTGCCTACAAGGAATGTTTCAAGAAGCCGCCGATCATCTGCATCAGCGTCTCGACCACCAAGACCTACCAGCAGACCGAGAATGTGCACCCGATCCTCGGGGTGGAATATCGCCAGGACGATGACTCCCTGACCGATGCCTACTTCAGCAAGATGGGCCTGAAGGTGCGTTACTTCATGCCGCCGGGCAGCGTTGCGCCGCTGGCCTTCTACCACACCGGCGACCTGCTCAACGATTACAGCAATCTGGAACTGATCAGCACCATCAGCACCATGGACACCTTCCAGAAGATCTATCGTCCCGAGGTCTACAACGCCAATTCCGTGGCCGGTAAATCCTATCAGGCGAGCCTGAAGCAGCAAGACCATTCACTGACGCGCATCGTGTACGACCGCGAAGAGCGCAGCCAGCTCGCCATCGAGCAGGGCAAGTTCGTGGAAGAGAGCTTCATCAAGCCCTACCAGAGCCTGCTCGAGCAGTGGTCAGCCAACTGGTCCGCCAACCGATAACTCCATCATCGGTCAGCTCACTGATCCGCAAACAGCGCGCTGATCGACGAACGACTTTCGCTATCTGAACCATTCCAAGGACAAGGTTATTCATCATGACGAGATTACTCCCGACCTCCACCGCTGGCAGCCTGCCGAAACCGTCCTGGCTCGCCGAACCGGAGGTCCTCTGGTCCCCCTGGAAACTCGAAGGTGAGGCACTGGTCGCGGGCAAGCAGGATGCCCTGCGCGTCTCCCTGCAGGAGCAGCAGCACGCCGGGATCGACATCGTCAGCGATGGCGAGCAATCGCGTCAGCACTTCGTCACCACCTTTATCGAACACCTGAATGGTGTGGATTTCGAGAAGCGCGAAACCGTCAAGATCCGTGATCGCTACGAGGCCAGCGTGCCGTCCGTGGTCGGCCCGGTCTCCCGCCAGAAGCCGGTGTTCGTCGAGGATGCCAAGTTCCTGCGCTCGCAGACCGATCAACCGATCAAGTGGGCACTGCCTGGCCCGATGACCATGGTCGACACCCTCTTCGATGGCCATTACAAGAGCCGCGAGAAGCTGGCGTGGGAGTTCGCCAAGATCCTCAACGAGGAAGCCAAGGAACTCGAAGCGGCAGGCGTCGACATCATCCAGTTCGATGAACCGGCCTTCAACGTGTTCTTCGATGAGGTGAATGAATGGGGTATCGCCACGCTGGAGCGTGCGATCGAAGGCCTCAAGTGCGAGACCGCCATCCATATCTGTTACGGCTACGGCATCAAGGCCAACACCGACTGGAAGAACACCCTGGGCTCCGAATGGCGCCAGTACGAAGAAGCCTTCCCCAAGCTTCAGCAATCCAACATCGATATCGTCTCGCTGGAATGCCACAACTCCCACGTGCCGATGGAGCTGATCGAGCTGATCCGTGGCAAGAAGGTCATGGTCGGCGCCATCGATGTCGCCAACAACACCATCGAGACACCGGAAGAAGTCGCCGAGACCCTGCGCAAGGCGCTTAAGTTCGTGGATGCCGACAAGCTCTACCCCTGCACCAACTGCGGCATGGCCCCGCTCTCTCGTGAAGTCGCCCGCGGCAAGCTGCAGGCACTGAGCGCCGGCGCCGCCATCGTACGCAAGGAACTCGAAGCGCAGCGCTGATCGCTTGGCGAAACTCTGAACTGGCCAAAGTACAGCGCGGGGCAAGACACAGCACTGACAGATAGCGCCAAGCGAGTTGCGACCCGAGTTGGCCCGACGATAGTGCTCGAGAGTGGAAGCAGCTGCGGCTGATACCGCCGCAAACAAAAATGGCCATCGTGAAGGATTCACGACGGCCATTTTTTCATCACTCTCACTCTTGTCACTCAGCACCCAGTCCCGCGCCATCGCTGCAGCCCCTCCCCCACGGCTGATTGTTACCACCTCCCCACCATTGAAGGACCTGCCATGTCACTCTCCGATATTGAAACCAAAGCTGACACCACCATCGACCCCGCCAGTTTCCGTGAAGCCCTCGGCCACTTCGCCTCCGGCATCACTATCATTACCACCCAGGTCGACGATGAGCCGATCGGCTTTACCTGCCAGTCGTTCTACAGCGTCTCGATGAACCCGCCTCTGGTCTCCTTCAGCGTCAAGGCCAGTTCCTTCAGCTACCCGAAGATTCGCCAGGCTGAGCGCTTCGCCGTCAACATTCTCTCCAGCGAGCAAAGCCATGTCTCTAACCAGTTCGCCATGCGTGGCGCGGATAAATGGCAAGGCATCGACTGGCAGCTTTCCCCTCTCGGCAATCCGGTGATCAATGACAGCCTGCACTGGCTCGACTGCAAGATTCACGCTGAACACCCCGCAGGTGATCACCTGATCGTGATCGGGGAAGTGAAAGGACTGAATCTGGATGTTGGTGCGACCGCGCGGCCGTTATTGTATTTCAAGGGGAAGTATGGGGGCTTGGCTGGAGGGGGATAAGACTGGAGGATACTGGTCGGCTGAAACCTTTGGGATCAGACTAGGGGATTATGAGTTCGCTTATAAAACAATAAGTTACTGACACACAAGGAAAAGCAACCGTAATCGAGCGTAAGGTACAGTTCTTATGAATCAGTAGGTTAGCGAAGATTAAGGATAGCACAGGAAGCTGGTGTGTGTACCGCTGGTGTACCGTTTGGGAGCCACCAATCGCGGGCTGAGTGTGTGGCAGGGTAAATGCTCATATCTAGTCAAGAGCTTTTTACTATCGTAAAGTATAGATGATGAAGTCAATATTAAAATTTCTATGACATATAAAGCTTACACCCCTTAAACAATTAAAGGAAAATTATTTACCTAGATGAAGAACAGGACACCAAGAAACTATAAAATATAGTTACCCCACTCACCTACTGAGCATCTTCCCAGCATGACAGAAAAGAACGAAGTTTATATTTCAATCGACATCGAGACTTCAGGCCCAATTCCTGGCGAGTACAGCATGCTTACAATAGGAGCATGTAATGTCGATGCATCTGACCAGGTATTTTCTTGTAAGTTGAAGCCAATATCGAAAAATGCAGATCCTGATGCACTAGCGGTGACAGGACTTTCTCTAGAGAACCTAAGAGTTGAGGGGCTACAGCCCAAAGTTGCGATGACAAAGTTCCAACACTGGATCGAGAAAGTCGCCGGCACGGAAAACCTACCTGTATTTGTCGGCTTCAATGCACCATTCGACTGGTCTTTCGTCAACTATTACTTCCACCGCTACCTCCACTCCAACCCCTTCGGCTTTACTGCGTTAGATATTAAGGCGCTCTACATGGGAGCAACTGGTTCGAACTGGAAAAACACCCGCTCCAGCCAAATATCTGATAGACTAAACCCCACGTTAAAGCCGGATCACAATGCTCTTCATGATGCTCAGTATCAGGCCGAGATTTTCCGTCTAATAAGGAAAATCACACAACAACCATAAAACCAATGGCTTATGGAAGCTTACACTGCCAGACTGATAACCCATAAACCATGATTGTCTTTTAAGACTATAAACCTGACTAATGACTGCTAGCTTCACAAAGCCTCACCCATTCACGATATGGCTTATACGAGGCCACCCATACAGCCATTCTAGGTACACGACCATGATTTCCAATTATCACCATAAAATAACGAGACCTGTCGCCCTCAAATGATTCTAGATAGTCCCATGTCGTCTTTTGGTCCACGGCTGAAGGGGATGGATTGATCTCTGGGTGCGTGTGCCATAAACCAACCACATGCCTGTTACGAGAAAATTCAATCTGCCGATTCCTATCGGATGCTTTTACATCAGGATTCCAGGAACACCTCCGTCTAATATCAGCGACACTGGGCCCAGTCGCGGAGTGGATAATGAGACTATTAGATTCAGGGTCTGAACTATAAACTTCTCCACCAGCTTCTTTTTGCCATGGCTTTCTTTGGATATGTGCATACATGTGGGACAGAGTTTTCTCAGTAAACAGGACGTACCTGGTATTATCAGGATAGAAAAAGATTCTGTTCAAGGGAACATCCTATTCATGATCAGGCCATCGTAATCACAAGCAGCTTTTGCCCACTCCTTATGTGTGAGGCCAGCCCAATGTCTGTCTAAAAAACTTTGCCCACGTACCCAACTCCGCACCGTTGGGTCGAAGATATCTCCAGTTGAGTTGTCGATCATTTCCAGCGCGCACTCAGCCACCAGAGCAATCGCATGCTCTGCTGCGGCGGCGGTATAGCTTTGGAAACGGCTACTGCACCCTGGCTCTTGTCGCATTACTTCACTTGGCCATACCACTGCTTCAAGACAAGACAAAGGATCTTGAGCTCCTTGTAACCATCTCTGACCAGCAGGCAACATGCATGCATGCGCGGCTGCTACATAAGGTTCCATCCAGCCAATCAGCAAGGGGCATGGATCACGTAATCGGGCTTGTTCAATCTGCACCCTTACATCAGGCTCGCCAGTGAGATCAAGCACTACGTCTACATCTGCCAGAGTGTTTTTCTTTAACCACTGTTCTGTGCTCCTCGCATAGGGAATAACTTCTGTAGCTGGGTAAGAAGAGTTGATCCGCCGAGCAATGGCATCCACCTTGTACTGCCCGATTGATTCAGCACCAAGGAGGTGCCTCCCAATGTTCGCAGAAAACATGGTGTCATCATCTACAATGGATATCCGCCCAACTCCTGCCTTGGCGAGATGGTTAATAGACGGGCTTCCTAGAGCACCTGCGCCTAAAACAAGAACGTGTTTAGCTTGACGATCATTAACCTCGGGGTGCTGATCTCTCCCAACGGTCCACTCTGGATCCAAGCGAGAAGTCAAGAGTGGTAGAGCTTTATAAGGAGAAGGGAAATCTTTCTTCCCTCGATATACGTCGAGAGTCGTTGGTGGACCACCTGGAAGCAAATAGGCGAAGGCAATATCAGCATTTCTTAAAAGAACCACTCGATAGACGCCTCGCCCTCTACGGCTTCGGCTACACTGTAGCCTCGAATACTCTTCAGGAGGTAGCCTACCCTTAAGAATGCGTTCTAATTCAGACATTGAACGCGGCCAAGTCGAGGGCGTGAAAACATGTGAAATGGGAATGTCCGCCACTAACACCCGAACACGTTGCTTTGCTAGAGGTCCCATGGCTTGCACTAAACGATTAGTGATGCGAAGTTGTTCGTCTGCAGCAATAATAATCCGGTTCGGTATCAAGAGTAACCCACCCCTTAATCGCGCTTTGGTTGGAGCTGGATCAACTGTCCATACACCTCTCACCGGATCGGTACTTGAACATTCTTTAGCCACCTTTATCGCCCAATAATTGAGTGCTTCATCCTCGAAATTTCCATCCAGGTCACCATTAATCCAAGGTTTCAGGAATCGCTCCTGATAGGCATGCAGTAGAAATAAGATCCGATCTTCTGCAGAGTAACCAAGGCCAGGGCCAGGATCACCCTCTATGCAAAGCAGTCCACCTCTGTCGAGATGTGGCACACGCAAGACAGCATCAGGAGATAGCTGAATAAATGCTTTTCCATGTTCAGGAAACCCCTTGGGCAATCGCATCTCAGCCCACTTAAACTCTCTACCTTGCTGAAAAAAAGGAAGCTTCAACTGATAAGCAGTGCATCCTCCCTCCCGGCTTACAGATGAAGGTTGTAAGTCCGGAAATTCATTACATAAGAAATTAATATTTAGCGCCATTACTCACCCTTTACACAAGCCAGACCACTACTCGCTGGAGTTGCTTTAGGTGCTGGCGGCTGGATAGGAGTGAGACCATTTCCGCTACCAGTTGGAGCAGGAATCCCGAAAACTTCTCGCACTCGTTTAGAAATCGCTTGGGGGTCTTTCAGAGAAAGAATTGTTTTGAGATCAGCCGATAGCGCATCACACCAAGTAATGAAAGATCTGTGTCGTCTACCATCATCGTCATTCCATTTCTCGGCAAAATTCTCTCCTTCGACCGTCGGATTATCTACTCGGTACTTACCATCACGTTTCATAACGAGGTGAGGCATAAGAGCAGCAAGCTCATCTAGCAGCTCCACTGGATGTTCAAATGATCGATTTAAGTCTGCCAACCCCTCATAACAACTAGTAAGTAGAGTCACGATAATGATGGAGATAGGCTTCGTATCCGCTTCAATAATGCTACGCCTCACACACATATCTCGGTGACGTTTGAACAAACGTATGGCAACTCGAAGCGTATCTGTGATTTCCACGTTCTGATCTGGAACCGGAGCAACGCTGGCATCTGCTCGGTCATTTGCATACTTCTCCACCGCAATCAACCGAATAAGAGAGCGCTTTGCCGTGTCCTCTACCCATTGACACATGCCAGCCGGGTTAGAGGTTTTCCAACTTTTTGTCGGAGTATCAACGACGGCAAGCGCAGTCTCTTCGTATCGTGAAGCGCGATAGCGCGGCGCCATGGACTGAAAGGTCTGCGGGGGTATGCTACTCAAAGGTACAGATGGTGTGAACTCGAGATAAAAAGGCTGACGTATAAAAGGGATCTTCCAACAGCGTCTTTTGGCTTGAGCCTCTAGCTCTTCTAAAGCCTGTCCGATAGACTCAAAAAAACTCATTGGATCACTGGTCTCAACGCGCGATATATCTACTTGACATACAGCATCAATATCAAATTTTTCACTGCCATTAGGTGAGCGAATAAGTGTTTTAGTGCTCACAGAACCTTGCGTCAAAATTGAAATCGCTTCGGGAGGCCAAGAGAGGTTCCTGGCTAAATGACTTGCCACCTGATCGTATGCATCAGTGGCAGCTGAAATTTCGTCTTCACGCACAGCAATATGCAAATTCGCTTCATTGAGGGCTTTAGCCCAGTAACCATATTCAATCAGCCTATCGTGATCGTTGGTAATGTAGCCCTCCCGAAGGGCTTCAAACGATTCAAGTGACTTTGTTAGTCGAGTGGGTTCTGAAAGCTCAGCATTAATCACGAGTCCTGCGCTTTTGGTAGCATTCATATTATATAACTCTTTTAATCTGTTTATCGAAGTGGGATGGTAAAGACCTGCTTCCCATCAGTAGCCGAGACGTTATGGCTAGTAATTGACAAAGCTGGAGAAAAATCGTAGTCACGGCCAGCTCGATCATAGACGAGATACTCAGGATGATTGCCAGCCTGTAACATCTGTCCGAAACGGAATACGGTACTCGCGGGGCTTACAGCAATTAAATGTACCTTTTTCACCCTCATCACATCCTGAGCATGGATAATTGCTTTACGGGCAGCTTCTGCGAAACAATCAAGGTCCTCTGGATGCCCAATGCAGTTAAAACCTGTCTCCGAAGTTGTCACGCGAATCCAAGTCAGGAGCCCAGAGCTGATATCAGCTTTGAGGTTAGATGGTAACGCTTCCTCATCAACCTGTGCCGTTAGCTCAAGCGTAATAAGTACTTCTTCTGCTGATTCTGTCGGCAGTGATTCAGTCTTAAAGGTGCCCTGTGGATGAGCCTTAGCCTGCGGGTTCCAAGCCCATGTCATCCGCTGTTTATCGTACTGAAAAACCTGAATGGCCTGTGCTTCACCCATCACTCGCCCTGCTAGAACAAGCGTCGGGATGTGGTGCAGCGGGAATACAGCCAGATTCTCAGTTACTGATCCATTACTAGAATCAAACCCCGAAACAAGCTGCCTTATCTGGCTCTCATGCTCTCTCAAATACTGAACCCAAAAGTCTGGAAAATGACGCTCGTCTCGCTGCGATTTCCGGCGAACATAGTGAATGACTCCAGGCAACATCGCTCGCCTCATTGCAACTATGGCTTCAATTAACTCAGAGTCATGAAAGTAGGTCGGCACGTTTGCCAGATTAGCATGCAAAGTCACAGCCCTAGTAGGGGGAAATGCTAAAGAGTCCAAGTATTTCTTTACCATATCCCGGTGGACTTGGCGCATCTCATTAAGGAGTTCTGCAGTATAATACTCGGGTGCAAACGAGTCGATCAACCGATGATGCTCATCACACATCAACATGATGTTATCTGGATAGTTTGCGAGCCGGTGGGAGTCCTCTTGGGTACCCCTAGGCCCTTCGGGATCAGAAGCAACGATGTGCGCTAGATATCCAACCCGAGCACTTTTTGTCCAAAGAGATATCTCTGACAAATCTTTACTACAACCTTGGAACATGCACCGCCCACCTGCGTCAGCCCACACCTTCTGAGCTGTTGCCTTGGAAATTTCTGGCCCTCTTCCTGCAGTCCTACCTAATAGTCCCTCACGTGTAGCAATCAGCGAATCCACGTATTGCTTGGTTCCTACTAGTTCATAAGACCACTTTCTATCGGCAACCCGAGCTTCTTTAAGCGACTCACTAGTGACTTCGACGCTAAAGAGCAACTTCTTGCTGACTAGCTTTTTTAGCAGAGCCTTTTCTTCTGATCCTGGATCCGAAGGGTGAAGAACTAGATTGGAGTCATCAAGATTGACTAGCTTGCATAAATATCCAGCATGGACATATGCCACCCGATTCTTATGCGCAAAGCAGCCACCCAGCCACTCCACCAAATTTTGTTTATTAAAAAGCTCGTCGGTGACCGCATCACTACAACCTAAATCACTAACTAAAACCATTTTTCATTCTTCTCCTTAATTGAGCTTTTAGCTAAACCACTACCTAACTAATATTGACTATATAAAAACAGAGGAAGAGCCACATTTCTTGTCTTCTACCATAAGAGTCCATAAGGCTCTTCGTCCTCCAACAATGGCATGGTTAGCTTCTAGCGGCCGCTGAGGGCGTCAAGCATGGCGTCGGTGACACTCTTCTGGAAGAGGCCGTGCATAACTTGGTCTTCGCTGTGGTTGCGCACCTGGGTCATCACCGCTGCGTCACGCTCGATGCGGTCGACGATGCTAATGGCGAAGTGCAGCTTGTCGTCGTCGCTGACCTCGGCGCCGTAGAGGTCGTTGAGCCGGTCGATGATCTCGTCCAGGCGCTGCCTCTCAGGGTCGTGGGGCTTTCCAGAGCGGGCATCGTTGACCGAGGTAAGGCCGTAGCCCGCCCCGGACACTTCCAGGAGCAGGCGTTCCTCCTCACGCTTGATGAGGCGATAGTGGGGCAATTCCAGCCAGCTGACGTACTCCCAGCCGCCGACAGACATGGCCTTGGTGATGTTCCACTGGAACAGAGCTTCCCTGCTGTTCGCCATGTCATCCCCTGCGCGTAGCGTAATTATGCGTAACAGCGTAGCGTTTAAAGGATATAAGGAGAAGTCTACTTAAGACGGTACGTCGCAGGGATATTGGGCATTATCTCCGAAGACTACCCAGAGCCTGCTCCAAGAGCGCCAGAGACTGACGATGCTTGTCAGCCCCCATCTTCTGGATGTTAGCGAGCTTCCAGCGCACGGCGGGCAGTTGATCGACGCCCGTCAGCGGAAACAGCGTCCAGTCAGGCGCCCCCTGCTTGAAGGACAGAAGGAAGCGAACGTCTTCATCCGTCATCAGCTGGCCCAGCCGCGTCAGAAGTTCGTGCCGGACGTCCTCCAGTTCATGCAATGGAAGGTCAACCCTGGCCATCCCTACAAACTCCTGTCGGTAGACGTCGTCCAACGGTTTCAACCGTGGGTTGATCACTTCGTTCAAGGGCCTGGGGTGCCCCAGCAGATAGACCAGAAAGCCTTCGAATACGCTGCGATCCAGGCCGCCCTGGTTCAGCAGCAGCTTTACATCGAAAAGGTCCCGGGGGTGCTGGCGATCCAGCGCGGCGCAGATCTTGCCGCCATACAGGTCCGGCAGTGACACCACGTGCACCGCCGCAAAGCCGTAACTGTCTTCCACGACTTCAGCGACATCGCGCTCTTGAGGCGGATGCAGAGTGCCACGCAGTACCGGCGATACTTCGACCTTCACCTGGCTACGCCCTCGGCGTACCAGGATCCTCAGCTCGTCTCGGCGATTATCCTGAAGCTCGGCTCGCACGCCTGGCAGTCGGGCGCTAAAAGTCTCTGCCAGTCGCTGCAGCGCCTCGCGACAGCTTCGAAGGGCCTCGTCACGGGGCTCCAGCGGCAAGTAGGCCAGGTCGATATCGACCGATAGGCGAGGTAATGGCTGCACGAAGAGGTTGATGGCCGTGCCACCCTTAAGGGCGAAGCACGGCTCGTCATTGAGGAATGGCAGCAGCGAGACCAGCAGCCTGACCTGTTCGTGGTAGCGAGCTTCAATCGGCATTCAGGAACGCCTCCGGCACCGTCACGTGATATTCCCTGTCCAGCTTGCCGCCCTGGCAGAGCTGTCGCTTGCCTCTGCCGAGGTCCAGTCGGTCTGGTGCCAGACGACCGTACCAGGCATGCCCGGCGTGGCGAGCCAGCACCAGGAAGGCCCGCTTGGTTCTTACCGAACGGCATCCCTCCAGCAATGCCTGCAGCCGACGCGGACGCAGCGTATTGAGGCCGCCGAAGGTGTCGACCAGCTCACTGCTGAACAGCAGCTCATTCGGCGTCACGGCGATCCACTCCAGGACCGCTCGCTCTGGGGTCGATATCTGCAAGCTGAAGGCCCTGCCATCCGGCGCGTAGTCCGTGAAACTACCGGGAAGCTGCACCGGCAGGCCCTTTTCAGAGTGGAGCACCATCCGCCCTGCCCACTCGGCGTCACTCAACCACCGGGGCAGCCGAACGGCTTCCTTGCCATACAGGTGCGTCGTGCTTTCCCCCATGGGCAGATAGTGGGCAAAGCCATGCAGTGCCAGGGCCGTCTGGCCACCCGGCCAAAGCGGTGGTAAGCCCGTGTCGTCGCTCGTCTGTAAGGCGAAAACAGCGCTCTCCCAGGTAAGAGGCTCCCCCGATTGGCAGTAGGCGCCGTGCCCCACACGCTGCAGCCAGCCACTGCTGGCCAGCTTACGCGCCTGATCTGAGGTGACGCCGTGTGACGCCAGCCAGGCGGTCGTCACCACGGCGCCATACGGGATCTTGTGCAGCAGCTGGTTTATTTTCACGTACAAAATCGGCCTTGAATTCCGTCTTCAGAGTGAAGAATAAACCACATTGGTTTATCTTCAAGCACAAATTCGCCATTAATGGCCGTTTTTAGAGTAAATTTTAAACCAAAAGCTGAGTCTCCGGCCTTGCTTGAGGCCGAATTCAGCGGGAGGTAGCTTGAGGGACGAAGCTAGCAGAGAAGGCCGCTGTAGGGGGCAAAGCGGCCACACATCACGTCAATCCTGATAGTGCGTGTATTTTTTCGCACTTCCCTTCACTTGGTCGGCGGGATATTTCTTAGCATTCTTCTCCATCTTCGCCCGGCATGCCGCTTCGATATCCACGTCCAGCTTGCCCGCCAGCCGGATCAGATAGAGCTGAACATCGGCAATTTCGTCGCGCACGGCGGCCAGTTGCTGCTCGTCCAGCTCCCTGGACTGCGCCTCGGTCAGCCACTGAAAGCACTCCTGCAGCTCAGCTGCCTCCACCGTCAGCGCCATGGCCAGGTTCTTGGGCGAATGGAACTGGTCCCAGTCGCGCTCGGTGGCGAACTGGTCCATGGCGTCGCGGAGCTGCTTGAACGGGTCTGACATCTAGGGCTCACCTGGTTCTGCGGTATCGGATAGCGGTGAGCATGCCTGCTCTGCCGCTCGCTATCCAGCCAGCATCGGCATAGGCGGCGATCCGGCCGCCCACTCGCTCACAGCACGGAGAGGAATTCGCCGATGACCTTCAGATCCTCAAGCTCGTCCTCGAGCACGATGTCCTTGTAACCGAAGGCGTTGGTCTGGGGCTTCAGCACGATGCGCTGGTTCACGAACTCGCCGTACTCCTCGACCTTCTCGCTCTGATACAGCTTCACCGTGAAGCTTCCGCCGTGGTCCGGGTCCTCGATGGCGCGATGCTGCACCACGACGACCTTGCCTTGCCGCGTGCCACCGGGGTTGGCACGGAACAGGCACCAGGCGCCATTGGGGATGCGCCGGTTCATCGACTCCCCCACTACCCGGCTGACGAACAGGTCGGGGCTCGCACGCATGAAGTCCGGCAGCTCGACCCAGTGTTCAGCGTCGGCGATCTGCATCTCGCTGAACTCGCCGGCAGCGATGCTCAGGTCGTACACGGGCACATGGCGCTCGAACGGCACGACCTCATCACGCGTCACGATGGGAAGATGCAAGCCATCCAGCGTCTCGGCCTCTTCAGCCAGATCGGTATGCTCGGTGGCTGCCTGCGAACGAGCGAAGGCCGCGAAGTATTCTCTGGTCTCGGGGTCCGTGGCATAGATATAACAACCCTTCTGGCCCCGTGTCATCAGCGTGCGATAGGTGTTCTTGATGATCTGGTCCGCCAGGGCACGGGCATGCTCGGGCTGCTCCTTGAGCAGTTTCTTGTAGCCATGCACCGAGCGGTCCTGCCCTGCCCGCTTGGCCGCGTCCGTCACCACGCGGCCGTCACGAATCACGAAGTCGTCGCCGATGATGACGCCAACGTAGTCGAACTCGAGCCCCTGGCAGGTGTGGATGCAGCCGACCTGCTCTGCTGATCCATCTGCGATCGCCCACAGCATGCCGTCGTCATCGAGGTTCCACTGGGCGGCGAAGCCATGTTCGGGAAACACGATGTCCATGGCGTGCTTATCCCTCTTGCTGGCCCAGGGCCAGCAGTAGCCGGCCACCATGCGTGCCTTGTTGGCCTTGCGGTTCTTCTCAAGAATCGCCCGACGCAGGGCACTCGGGTCATCGAACACCTGAAAGTCGTAGTCGATATCTTCCAGGTCAGTGTTGGCCGTGGTGCGAATCTGAAGGGCATGATCGAGCCATGCCAGATAGCCATCCGAGCCGTTGCAGCGAAACTGTGACGCCAGCTCAAGTTCGTGGACATCGGCGCCGCCCTCGGCTGCCCGCCGCCGGATCTCCTCGACCGTACCGACGTCCTTCAGCGTCACGCGCTGCGCTTCATCGATGAAGAAGATCGAGAAGCGTGACGCGCCGATCACCTCTTTGATCTGGCTCTCGCCCAGGTTCTGATACATGCCCGACTTCTCGTTCAGGCGGTGCGCCTCGTCGACGATCAGGGTATGGAAGGTATCCGGCTCGGCATTGACGTAGCTGCCCGAGCCCTTGAACAAGTTGTCGATATGCGTCTTCTTGCGCGTGCCGGTCAGCTTCTTCTTGAAGACCTCACGCGGGGCCGAGTTACGCGAGACGTACTGCGTCATCATCTCACGCTTCGTCAGCTCCACCAGCAGGTTGATGGCCACCACCGACTTGCCGGTGCCCGGTCCGCCTTTGACGATCAGGCACTGTTTGCTCCCGCTGGCCGCACGATGCGCAAGATCGATGGCAGTTTCATAGACCAGCTTCTGGTCGTCGATCATCAGGAACTCGGCGTTGCCCTGCATCATCGAGGCCAGGGCATCCGCCAGGTTCTTGCTCGGTTTGATCACACCGTGCTCGATGCGATACATGATGTCGTTGCTGTCGCCGTACTTGATGTGCTGGCTGAGGAATTCCGAGAGCTTCAAGGCATCCTGCGAGATGAAGACCGGCGCACGGCGCGTGTGGTGCTCGTAGAAGGGATCATTGATGGCGTCCCCCTGCTTCATGTTGTGCAGGTAGGCGCAGGGCACCAGGCGGATCGACTCAGAGCGTACCGTCTCGTTGTAGTCCTCGATCAGCGCGCCATAGGACCACGCCTGATACGACGGATGGTTGGTCTCGCGCACGCCGCCGCCCAGCTGGGTGCGCACGATGGCGTCCTTCTTCGTCACCTCGACGGACTGCCACTGTTTCAGTTCCACGATAACCGCCGCATCGTCCCGCTGGTGGTTCTTGCCGGTCAGGATGAAGTCCACGCGGCGATTGGTCAGCGGGATGTTGTATTCGATGGCCACCCCCGCCGACGCAGGAATCGCCTCGTCCAGCAGCGCGCTCATCATGAAGCGCAGGGAGTTCTCCCACGACGTCACCTCACTGCGCGGCGAGTTGCGGTTCAGCCTGCGTGCCACCTCGTTCTCGATGGCGTCGGTGATGACGTTGGCTCGTACATCGTCGATGAACTGCTGCTTGGTGGCGTTGTAGACCAGCATACCCTCAAAAGTTCCCTTTTCGGTCAGTTAGTTATAGGTTTTTAGCATGAATGCATTTGACAATTATGCACGCTAGCGGCTGCCACAGCACAGATCAGAACTAAAAGGCTGAGAGAGTTTGGCTCTGTGCATACGGGCTTCGGTGCCCAGCCTAACTATCTGTTTTTCGACGTTTCAGTTCAGCCCGCGCCCAAGCAGATGCTTCTTTCATATCTCGCCGCAGTTCGTCCAGCTCTTCGGAAGTCAGCCACCGAACCGCCGGCTCCCCGCTTTCTGCGTGCGCCTCGCCGGCCTGCTCGACGGTCTTGCCTTCCAGCTCTTTACGCTCTTGTCGGCGTGATTGTTCGCCCATGTCCCCCTCCTTGCGGAAAGGCGGCCATTGGCCGCCTGAGCTATCGCTGGTCAATGACTCCCATAATGTCAGAAGCCAGTATCGGAAAATCCCGCCGCCTCTGAAAACGGGGTTCTTCCGGTTCCAGCTTCCACATCGTTGCTAGTGTGCGTGCTGCGTGGTGCCTCCTCGCGGCCCGAGTGGGCCGGACGGTTCACGAAAGCGGCAATCTCTGCCCCAAGGTTCCTCTCTCCCTCGAGCGATAGCTCGACAGCAGGTACGAAAGCGGCTTCTGTGTAGGCCTCCCGCCCGTCGTGGAGCATATCCAGGGCTACCATAAAATGGCGTTGTTTCATCGTGAGGTCTCCTTAGGTGTCCTGCTGGCCACGGTTCACAAAGCGAGCGATCTCGTCGCTACGGTCCTGCTGGTGCTCACTACCGCCCAGGCTGTCACTGTCGAATGAGGGAGCAGAATCATCCGCTTCCGCGACCTCACTATCCTCTTCCGGCTCCATGCTCGCGCGGATCGAGGACGCCATGCGGCCCCCAGCGGTTTGATCAACCTTGCCCTGGAACTTCCCAGCCATCTTCGACCCAACCCCTTTAGCTAGCTCGCCAGCCGTTCCCGCTCCCAAGGATACTGCTCGCTTGAATCCGCTATCGCCACCAGATCGGGAGCCAGAACCAGCGAAACCAGCCGCCTGCGCAAATGGGGTGTCACCGGTACCAGCTTCATCTCCGGTGGAGCTACTGCCAATCCCACCACCCCTGCTGTCACCTCCAGTGCCAAAGCTCGGCATGTCGGCTCCTGACCCCGACATATTGGACTGGACCTTCTCGAAGGCAGCCTTGATGGCTGACCCGCCACCTACTGCATTCGCCGCACCGCCCAACATCGCGCTCCCAGCCATCTTGCCCGCCGTGAGGGCCATACCTGCCGCTGTCATGGCTGCTCCTACCGCAGCACCGGCACCAAATGACCCGATGCCCATTGCTCCCACGCTGCCACCCGACACCAGGCCGGAAAACATCGGTGGAATCTTGTTAACCAGAAATAGCAGGATCACCGAGACGACCAACATCACGACCAACTCCTGGGACGCCATGTTCTCGCTCATCTGCGAGTAGTAGTGAGTAATGAACTCCCTACCGATGGCGACCAGGAGTACCATTGCCATCAACTGAGCCGCTATGCCGAGAATGGCCTTGTAATAGTTGATCGCCATGTCTGATGTCCAACGGGAACCGCCAAACCCCAGGAAAAACACTCCCGCATAAAGCAGTATCCAACTAGCGGCTAGCAGCAGGAGCAGGTTGACGGAAATGATCGCCAACACCAGCAATACGGCCAAGGCCATACCTTCCATCACCAACGCAGTGGCAAACTGTTTCCAGCTCAACTCTGACGTAGCTTTCACCGTCTGGTCGTACAGTTCAAAGCCGATATCGAGGATGCTGGAAGGCCCCAGGTTACTGTTGGAAAGGCCACCGGCTTGTGCCCCAAGGGTTTGCAATGACTGTACGATGGTTCCCGCGATGTTCATGCCCTGAGTTGAGTTCGTCAGCAACCACCAGAAAAATCCTGTAAAGATGGTGAAACGCACAAGCTCGGCAAAGAACTCACCAATGTCGGCCTTGCGCAGCGCCATCATGCCGAACGTCCAGACCATCGAGATCACTACCAGGGTCCAGAACAACCGACTGGCGGCCGCTTCTATGGCAGGCCCCCACGTTGATGCCGCGGAATGAAAGCGGTCCAACACATCATCCATGATGTTGCTGCTGGATAGCTCCTGAGCCATTGCGGTATCGGACAGCATGATGACGGCCATCACGCCCAAACCACCAAGAACGAATCGTTTCATGCGACGCCCTCCCTCAATATCTGTCGGGGGAGCTGGGTTCAAACTCCCATTCCCGCATGCGTTGGGCCTTCTCGAACGACCGGCAGGCTTCAGTAAAGGCTTTTCGGTTCGATTCTCGGCTTAGCTCGCTGATAGTCTGCTGAAAGACAACTGGCGCGCACGTGATCGCACTCGCCTCTGGTACCGTTTCCTGCTCACAACCTACCAAGGCAACAGCTGCCACAAGTGGGATGATCTTCTTCATCGCGGCCTCCTTAATAGCGATCTGCTGCGCTAGGTTGGTAATTCCAGGTACGCATCTGCCGTTCCCGCGCTTCCCCTCTGGCGTTTGCATCCAGTTCGGCAGCGAGACGGGCGGCTTCAGCGTTCTGCTGAGCAATCAGCAAGCTGCGAATTTGCAGGAGTTGGTTGGCTTGGTTACTGGCGAGCTGGTTGGCGTAACCAATGGCGGCAAGCTGGCCATCCGCGCCCTGGGCGGCGGATTGCAAACGCTCAAGCCGTCGAGCATCAGACACCAGGTTATCCTGTTGCTGATCCAGCCCGCGGAAGAGCGCATCGTTGGCCGCTTTTTGCGATGCAGACGCCAGGCGACGGTTTTCATCCATCGCTGCACGTTCGGCATCCGTGCAACCGCCGCCATTGAAGCAGGGGGAACTCCGGTAATACGCTACGTCCTGGAACTTGCCCAGGTAGGCATCGAGGCTGCCGAGCTGGTTCTGGTAATGCTGAAGCGTATTGGTGGCTTGGATCAGATCATTAATCGTGGATTGTGCCCTGTCCCAGATATAGGCCGCTGGAGCCATGGTGTTTTGCAACTGGTTTTCATACTGCTGCAACTGCGTTTGATACTGCTCGATCTGCTTAAGAGTCTGAGAGACGGACTCCATCGCCGTCATAACGTTTTGCTGCAGGTTGGTACCGTCGACGACAGGGATGCCCGCTTGGGCAGGCATGGAAGCGGTTAACGCCAAGGACATGACCGCGACAGGAATTTTAGCCGCTAAAATTCTTTCTCTTCTCATGATTGAGTGCTCTTAGCTTCATCGTGACTAAGTTGCACTCACCAACCTGTAGCGGCTCGCTCATGAAGATTGCGAGCCACTACCCCTGCCGGAGAACCCAGCGGTGAAGTGTGGACCTCTACAGAGATAGCTCGTCACTTACTATCCCGGCGTCCGACCTGCGCGACACCGTCAGAACGCGCGGCCAATGGTTGTTGAACATCGGTGTCATTGTCCTGGGGAACGGTTAGGCTTCCCAAGGGTTAATCGCATCTACTGTTTGTTGCCGCCTTCCAAAGGGAAAGCGCTATTGTGAGCGTCCCTTTTGCTGTCTTTTTGCCCTCTTGGCGTCCATCTCTGCCCGTAACTTGGCTTTGCGGCGCTCTTGCTCGCTCGGCCCCCGTGGGGGCGGTGTCGGAGTCTTGCCCGTTTGTCCCTCAAGGTGAAGCACATCGGCCTGGGACAGCGATTGCAGCCGGTTCCGGCGCACCAGGGGTGGCGGCTGACCGATGGGCGGCACTCCCGCGCGTTTGCTTCGGGTCTTGGCCGGGGCGGTGTTCTCGCCGTTCGCCAGGGCTTGGCGGCGACGTTCCAGCCCGGCGTCCGCAAACCGGATAGGCAACTGTCCATCCACTGCCGCCAGGATCACCCGCGCTTTGAACTCGGGCGAACCGTTCACGGTGATGCGCTCACCGTAGCGTTCCATCGCCATTCTTAGCGCGTTCTGGATGCCTGCCTGGTCGGACTCCCTGGAGACCTGGAGCCGGTCGCCATCGTCGCGCACGGCGCTGGCTCCGGCCCGGTAAATGATGGTGCCCTTCTTGGTGATGTTGTCGATCACCGGCGCATGGCCGGGCTTCGCCTGTCCCTCACCCTTCAAGGTGTTGCCCTTGAGGCCCTGGGCGGCCTCCCTGGCTCGCAACGCGGCTAGGGCCTCGATATCGCCCTGCAGGGCTTCCCGTTTGAGCCAGTCGGCCCATGTGCGGCGCCCGTGGGCTTCATGGATCGTCTGGCGTTCCTCGCGGTACTGCTTCTGGATCGCGTCAATGTCGGCTTTCAGGGCGCTGCTGGCCTGCGCATACAGCACCTTCTTGGTCAGCCTGCCGCTGGTGAGCTTGATGGCCGCCCGCCGGGCCTTGCCCTTCTTCTTGGCATTCTCAATCCGGCGGTCTTTCTGCCGCCGGGCTTTGTCCAGGGCCGCCGTCTTATTGGCTGCGGCGCTCTGCTGTTCTGATTTGAAGCGGGCGTAAAGCTCAGTAGTGTTTACGCGCAGCCGTACCGGGTCTTTGCGGTACTGGCGGCGGGGTTTGGCCTGCTGCGCCTGGTCAGGCTCGAACGGGCCGAAACGGGCCTCCAGTTTCGGCTTGGAGAAATCCCGCCCCAGGGTGCTCGCTTTGACCACGGCATCATCACCGGCCACGACAACCAGCCCATTCCCCCGCGCCCGGAGTTCCAAGCCGTTGTCACGCATGACCTGGTGTAGCTCGGCCCAGGACTGCGCGGTTTTGATCTCGTCCAGGCACTCGCGCTTGATCCAACCGATCAGGCTTTCAATACCGGCATGACGCTCCATGTCGGCGGCTCGCGACTCGGCCCCGCGTCGGCGCGGCATGTGGTTGTCCTGCAGCAACCCATAGTCCCGTTCCATGACCTCGCACAGCTCGGCCAGCGTCTGGTGTGGGTAGTAGGGTTCGTGGATGATGTTGCGCGTCGGGTGGATCTTGTTGACGGCGATATGGATATGCAGGTTATCGGTATCGTTATGCACGGCACTGATGCGCTGATGCTCTCCAAAGCCCAGCCCCTGGCAAATACGTTCCTCGATGGCCACCAGGGTATCAGCCTCAACCGGTTCCCCGGCCCGGAAGCTGACAATCAAGTGATAGGTCTTGTCGCTCTTCGCTCGGGTATTGGCGAACTGGGTCGCTAGTACCTCGCTGACGGCATCCTGTACCGAATACGCCTCGCAGTTGGTCAGCCGTACCGCGCCAAGACGGTGCTCCTTGCTTTGCTCGTCGGCGATGTAGTTCACCAGACCAGCAAAGTCTGACTTGCCCAGGGAGCGCATGGGGACGTGTTTGGCGATCATCAGTGCCAGCCACACATTTTAGCGGCTAAAAAAATCACGATCTGGCCCTTGGCTGCACCACGGATTTCAACACCTGACTCATTTCCTCCTGAGTGGATTCGATCCTTCCGAGCAGGCTAAGGATGGTATCCGTCCCGAAGTGAGCCGTTCTCACGTCATCTGTCAGCCAAAGCTTCAGTAATCCACCCAAACGGCCCAAGTCACCATTGACACGAACCAGCTCGCGGACATACTCGTAGTCCATAACACCATTGACCTGATAGCCCTGCCCCACTTCCCGCAGATAACAGGCAACGCTTAGCCCTGCCTGCTTGGCATTGGATTCAATCATTTCTCTCTCTTCCGGAAGGCAGTACACCTTGAGCGGCGTGCTGTTCTTCCGTGTCACCCTTTGCTTCTCACTCATGCCAGCTCCTATCTCAGATTCCATGCCTTGCAGAGCAGGATTTCCGTTGAGCACCGCAGGTGCGAATAAGGACCAGTGAAGAGGAACACCACGCTTGCGGGGTGGGACTACTTCACACATCCTGCCCGCACTTCAGCGTTGATTTTTGTAGGTACGCCATGTGCAAAGCATCGCTATTTCTCTGCATTTCGTTGCACGGATCTGTTTTTTTCTGTGCATCCGTGACATATCGGCGCAAAACCTTATGAAGCCGACACTTACAGCGATAAAGCAGCGCCCCAGAAGCGGTAAACCAGCGATCTAACAGCGATTTCACCATAGCGGAACCCTTGCGCTTTCCACATTCAAATACACAGCTTTCCTCGCGGTTTCCGCACCGCCCCTCAAATGTCAATGAATCAGAGGCGATGCCCCTCAAGTGTCAACATCGCTGCCACGCAGACCATTTCTTCCACCTCACTGGCTTACTGCATGTCAATTGACGTGGTTGGCCTTTCTTCCTTGGCGTGAAGAACACGGCGAATGCCGTTCATCTACTTACTACCTAAGTACTTGCTAGGCTTAGTACTTTGTAGCCTCTTTACTTAGTAGTGTTGGATTTTCGGACTACGGACTATCCGGAGTTGGATTACCCGTATTCGGAAAATCCGAACGTGGTGGATCAAGCTCAAAGTCGCCTGGTCGGTCAGTGACTAACCATGTAGTGCGCACGAACTTTCCACATTCACCACGCTCTCGCTGAATGCACAGATATCCCGCCTGCTGAAGTTCTTTAAGCCCCGCTCTCGTAGCATCTCGACCAGAGCCAACCTCCTTCTCTTTTGAAAGGTGGGATAGCCTGAGCTGCCAGTTATCGGGCAGAGAAAGCACGAACACCAGAATGCCCAAGGCTTTCCAGGAAATTCGTCGATCTCGAATCAACTCATTGTTGAGCGTCGTGAAATTTGAGCGCACCCGACGACGGATGATGGCGGTATCGTCCACAGTTTCCCCCTCAGGACTCGTCAATCAGCCCAGCAACGTCAGTTGCACGGAAATAGACACGCCTTCCAACCTTCCTCTTGGCGGCATTCCATTTCACAGCAAACTCTGACTGGCTCTGCAAAGATATTCGGAGACCATCGGGGCTACGCTTCAACAATTCCGACAAATCGGTTAGTGAAAGTAGAGGACCATAACGCTCAAGCAACTGCTCTTCGGTTGTCATAAACATCTCCAGATAACGCAAAGCAAGATTTCATTTTTAATATCTACGCCATCTTAGGAATACTTTCAACCATTTGTTTTTATGAGAAAAAGTATAGCTACACTTTTCTTTAAAAGTTCACCTATACTTTCCAGAAGCACTAACCATAATTAAAACAAAACCGCCAAGGCCGTATATAAAAACTTAAGCATTAGCCAGGGCATCCCGCCCCTCAAATGTCAATGATTACGCTAGACGAATCGCCTCGCGCACGGGGATTGGTCAATACACTTCATTTCATTGACACTTGAGGGGCAATTTTTATAACCACAACCCTTTAGCCACCTGATCCCATGGAGAAATGTGTCCAGCATGAGGAATGCTAGGCATGAAAAGATGGCATTGAATAGCGCAGCACTGAGGTCAAACCAGAAAGGAAGAAGAAACTTTAGCCGCTAAATTTTTTCTATACGTCGCTGCGAGATGATCACCCTAAAGCCGATGTAGTATATTGTATGCTACTACAACATACTACATATCCCATCATTCACCCTTTAATCTCTACCTAGACGCTTACTTAAGATAATGTCTAAAAAAATTTTTTATTCTTAATTACATCAAATAGCTCAAAAACATGTTTTAAAACGGCACCAGCCTAAAAATCAACGATGTTCGGTGCATTTTGCCCTGTAAGCAGCGGCAAGCTCAGCAGCACCTGCTCGGATTCCAGCGAGTTCTGTGTTTGCATCAAACGAGCGTTCACCCGGCGGAAGACGCTGTTCAGGTGGCACATCGCTTGTTCGTAGCCTTGTAACAACATAGTGATGAAGCGTCGTGCGGTTCAAAAATTCCGCCTCCGGTTCATCCAAGAATGGGATTAACTCAGAGGCTCGCTTCTCGAACGCCAGCTGTTCGGCAATGATTTGGGCCTCCGGGACAGCGAGCTGTCCAGGTATTGCTTTTCCTGAAGCAATATCACTGGCACGGATGGCATTTGGATAGCCTCTGTCGGCACTAAAATCGATCTCTGCTGCCAAAGATGCGCTGGCCAAGAGCTTTTCGCAGGCGAGTTGCGCACCTTGAGCTCGTCGCTCCACTGCCGCCTTCTCGGCTTCCTCTCTCATCTTCACACCTAGAAACAGATAAGAAGAAGCCGAAGTTCCGATCGCGGTTGCGATACTCATAACGAAGGTGAGCGTAACTACGATATACCAAGGTCGCTTTTCAATATCCATCGTTAAGCCTCTTTCAGAATTTGTTATTCCCATACTGGGGCTGACTCTGCTTGATAGAATTCAACAGATTTACCACCCCCTTGAAGGAATGCTACAGCATTAGCTTTTGTTCGCATATTGGCCGCTGTGTCTTCGTCGCCGTAGATGCTTACAAATACTTTTGAGACTCGACTTTCCTTCACTTTATTAAATATATGCTTGTCATTTTCATCCATTGAGTGGCCATAAATAAACAAACTCCCCCTTAAATCACCTAAAGCTTGCAAGCAATAACTGAGGTATGGATTATGATCTATGCGCTGCTTCTTTTTTTCATGTGTAGGCTCAGAAACGAATAACGGGAAATTTCCATGCTCTAAATTTTCTCTCACTTGCTCGATGATTGTGACACCCTCATCGGTGCAAGCATGCTTTTTAATGTAACGACCCGTATCGTAAATATGAAGCCCGCCGTGCAAAAAGTGCACTTCTTGGTCCGTCCCATTACCTTCCCAACGACGCTGAGCACGAAACCCATCATCTGTACTATAATTCTCAGGCGCCAAGCCCCTCTTGTTCCTTGCCCAATAAAACAAAAGATCGTAGTTAATTGAGAATATCTGGTTAAATTGAGACAAAAACGTTCTCACAGCCACATACTGCTCATCAGTTATGTCTCTCGGCAAATCAGGATGAGTATATGATATTGCATTTATCAAAGAGTTTTTAAGCACCTCTCTATCAGAAATAATTCTTTCGATTAGAGGGCTATCTGAACCATATACGTTCAACACTGTTTCGGCTGCTGTTAGGTATTTCGATACCGCCTCAAAATCAAAAGTCTCCAAGCTTTCAAACAGAGATCGAATTACTGCATCGCGATCACGAAAGTCAGCCGCTTGTAGCAAGCTTTCGTAGTTGAAAATCTGGGCATTCCAAGCTTGCGAAAAACCATTCGCGAGAAGAACTGATGGCTTAGAGCCTTCATCAATGGAGTCTATAGCTTCTTGAAAAGTCTGCACGATTGACCTCCCTAGATATAACAGCGGTTATGAAGTGCTACCCATACTATCCAGTTTCGCAACCAAATCCTCCGCCCGAAGATGCGTATACCGCCTCAGCATCTGCATTGACTTGTGGCCACTGATCGCGGCGACCTCCTGGTCGGATAGCCCCGCCTCTACCAAGCGGCTGACGGCCTCATGGCGTAGATCATGAAAGCGAAAGTCATCGAGCCTGGCCTGCTTCTTCGCCTGGTTCCAGAGCTTGGTGTAGGCGTAGGGGGCGCGCTTTCCATCCTTTCCAGGCTCACCGAAGAACACCAGGTCGCAGTCGAGCGGGCGCACCGGATTGTTCAGCGCCTGCTTGAATACTTCGGTAGCCGCCTGGGTCAGCGGTACCAGGCGGGCTTCGTTGTTCACAAGTTTTAGACAAGGAGGCTATGCCATTAGCTGCCCGTGAATTCAGTTATAATTACTTCTCCCCCCTCCTCACGGACAAAGGCTTTGGCTTAAGCTCGTAAGCATCTAATATCTTTTTAGCTACTCGCCTGCTTATAACCTCCCCTTTTATTCTTTTTAACACCTCCGACTTATACTCCATCGACCTGAATAGCAATAGGTGGTAGGCTTCTTTCTTAAATTCATAGCTAAGCAACTCATCAGTTGCTACTTTCATATATGCTTTAGCCATGTGCTCCCATACCTTAATCTCTCTTTCAGGCTCTTTGTCACGGGAGAAAGACTCGCCCATCTCATCCAAAGATATAGGAAAAACCTCTTTGAAAACCTCATTAATCACTGCAATTCTTGCTTTTTGACCATCATCAATCACGCTGGTCCCTATAGGCGACTCACTTATCTCATCTATAGAACAAGAAACAAGCCTACCACCACCCTCTTTTTTAAGATGCCTTTTTACACTGCTTTCTTTTTTAACATCAGCGCCGCTTACTTCTTCATCAATCACCACTTCCACTGCTGCGGAACCAAACAAGTTTTCACATACCGACCATAATGCATTCTTAGCAACCTTAACTGGAATGTGAAAAAACTCTCTGCTTCCGTTTTTCCTATATGAAGAAAGAACCTTATGGATTGCATCCTCTGCGACAACACAGTCCGGAACCTGACAAACATAAACCAGTTCAAAGTGCTCCGGCACACCCGTAGCGTTCCAATAAATCTGCTTGGCCCGTATTACCGGAGAATTTTTAGTCCTCCCGATTTTAAGCACATATGGAAGATAAGACTGATTCTTCAGGATATAAACATATTCCACCACAACACCTCAACCAAAGAAACATGAAACAAATTCATATCATACTAACAATACGCAGCATACTGGCAACTCCATTTTGACTCAACATAAAGCACTGACATTAAACAAAAAAAGCAATATAACCACCCACTAACTAATAATGCACTCACCCCCAAACCGCTAAAATTTCGCGACATTGTCATCATCTTTCAAACAAAAGGGCTATATTTTTTTCGGTCTTGAACTATATTTCACTAATCCTATCCAGCTTGGCGACTAAATCCTCCGCTCTCAAATGTGTATACCGCCTCAGCATCTGCATGGATTTATGTCCACTGATCGCGGCGACCTCCTGGTCGGATAGCCCCGCCTCTACCAGGCGGCTGACGGCTTCATGGCGTAGGTCATGAAAGCGGAAGTCATCGAGCCTGGCTTGTTTCTTCGCCTGGTTCCAGAGCTTGGTGTAGGCGTAGGGGCCGCGCTTGCCATCCTTTCCAGGCTCGCCAAAGAACACCAGGTCGCAGTCGAGCGGGCGCACCGGATTGTTCAGCGCCTGCTTGAACACCTCGGTAGCGGCCTGGGTCAGCGGCACCAGGCGAGCTTCGTAGTTTTTGGTGTCCGTGAGGCGCACCACGCGACGTTTCACGTCGACCTGAGAGCGAGTGAGGGTCAGGATCTCTGAGGAGCGCATACCCGTCTCCAGGGCGATTCTGGCGATCCAGACCAGCATGGGGTTGCTGTGCTGTCGCAGCACGGCAAACAGGCGCTTCTCCTCGTCGGCGCTCAAGCGCCGGTCGCGGCCTTCTCCAGGGCTGGGTTTGCGAATGTTCTGAACGGGGTTGTAGGTCAAGCCGAGGCCCCATTCCTGGATGGCCACGGTGTAGAGATGGCCCAGCAAGGCAAGCTCCAGGCGCACCGTGTTGGGGCTGATAGGCTGGCCACGATGGCCAATACTGTTCAGGCGGGTGTCACGGAAGTTGGCGATCAGCTCCGGCGTCAGGGCCGCGAGGGAGTACTTGCCCAGGTGTTCGGTCAGCGTGTTTGCCTTGTGGCGCTCGCTCTTCTGGGTGCTGGGCTTCTTGGTAGGGGTAACGTCGGCGAGGTAGCGCTTGAGCGCGGCTTCGAGCGTCATGCGCTCCGATGCACTGCGCTGGATGTAGACGCCGCGCACCATCTCGTCTTCGGTGCGACGTGCCCAGTCCTGGGCATCACGCTTGGTGCGAAAGGTCTTGGCGGTGGTGGGCCAGCCAGTCTTGCGGATGACGGCTTTCCAGCTTCCGGCGGGGGTCTTGACGATGGTGGCCATGAAAGTCTCCAGGGGGCTGAAGGATCGGCACTGTACCGAAACTGTACCCTTGGACTATGGGACTCACCAAAGAGAATTCTTAAGTAGCTGATTTTCATGGTGGGCCCAGCAGGACTTGAACCTGCGACCAAGGGATTATGAGTCCCAAGATCAACTAACCTTCTACTTTTAGCACGGCTACCGCACGGCGCTTACCTCTGGGGCGAGCTCCGTCTGGTGACTTTCCCAGCCCGAGTATCCTGCTCGGGCTGATCTAAAAACAAATGTGCATATAGGAAATATCAAGAAAGCTAATAATAACGGATCTAGGCAGGCCCTGAGAATCGATTTTCAGCCCTACACCACCCTGCGTCGCATTAACGAGACACTCAGCTCGATACCAATGCGTCTCGCCGCGCCCTCCCCTCTATAGCTCTCAAATTCATACCGGAAATTTCCGCCTCATTCGCCAACGCTTACACGCCCTATCTGACTGAACTGATATCGATCTTCAGGTAATTCATACGCCTACGTAAGACATTGCCAACAAACCCCAAAATCCACTTTCCCCAGCCCCATGGGAAATTTCCGTCCAGGCACGGAAAATTCCGGCTTTCCTCCCCATCACCTACCGCTAACTTACTGATTTATAGAGAAAGTGGTGATAAGGGAGGCTCTGCTTCACGCTCACATTCAGGTATATAAAAAACTAATGTTGCACTGCAGCATCAACAGGCGTAAGACTGTCATGAGGTTCCTTTACGTGGAGAGCACAATGACTCAACAACCTGCCTGGTCTGAGTTGGTCCCGACGACACCTGCTGCGATGTTCGATGTCTGGAAGCTGGGGACGACATCGGTGGAGATGTGGTCGACGGCGATGTCGACCATCATGTCGCGCACGCAGTTGTGGGGGACGCAGTCGCCGCTGGATCCGAAGATGATCGCGGAGAACCAGAAGATGGTGTCGGAGAAGATCGCCGCCAGCTGGGAGATGTGGTTCGTGATGCAGAAGGCGTGGATGAACGCGATGTCGGGTGGCAAGGTCGTGCCGTGGTGGACGACGGGCACGCAGTTCATCAAGCCGCTGCACAAGCGCACGACGGCCAATTCACGGCGTCTGTCGTGAGTCTGCGATACCCTTGCGCGAGCCTGGCGAGATGATGGATGAGAGCGAAGATCAGTGGCGGTGGGCGGATGACGCTCACCGCCACTGGCGTTATGGGCGAGAGGTCACCCTTGAGTGGCGGAGGTGGCTGTGCGGCTGGCTTGCGTGTCCAGGCAGGCTTGCCAGATGCGCTCCGCGACCTGTTGTTCGTGCTCGGCATGCCGAAACAGGCAGATATCCAGAGGAGCGGTGTGGCGTTCATCCCCGACGATGCGCAGGCGACCGGCGTTGAGTTCATCCCGTACGGCGCGCTCCGGTACCCAGGCGATGCCGCTGCCGGCCAGGGCCCCGCGCTTGAGCACGTCTGACATCGAGCATTCGTAGCAGAAGTTGAGGCGTGTCGAGAGGGATTCCCGATTGAGGATCAGCGCGGTGAGTCGCCCGAGATAGCTGTCACTGGAGTAGCAGAGGTACGGTTGCGGAGTGTCGCTTTCCAGCGAGAACAACGCCTGCCCTGCCTCATCCACTGCACTCACCGGCACCAGACGCTCGGATTCCAGCACGATGGAGGGATAGCGCACCATGTCGGTGAGCGTCGGCAGCAGTGGGCTGTTGTAGGCGAGCATCAGATCACAGTTGCCGCTGATCAGCGCATCGACACAGCCGGCGACGTGGTCCGGCACGATACGCGCCTTGAGCTTGCCCAGTCGAGTCTGGAGTTGTTCATGCCAGTCGACGAAGAAGCTGACCGCCAGCGTGTGGGAGGCCGAGATCGACACCACCTCTTCGATCTTGGGCACGAAGCCCAGTGCTTCTTCCCGCCCGACCCGCAAGACCGAGAGCGCATCCTGCGCCGTCCGCTGGAAGGACTCGCCGGCCGGTGTCAGCCCTACCGGAAACAGGCTGCGATCGATAAGGGTCGCGCCCACCCAGTATTCCAGATTGCGTATCCGGCGGCTGAAGGCCGGCTGAGTCACGTTGCGCAACTCAGCCGCGCGCGAGAAATTGCGCGTGACGGCCAGCGTGAGGAAGTCTTCCAGCCAGTTCATTTCCACGGCGATTTCCTGGAGTGAGGCATGTAGCGCCGCAGTATAGCGTGGCTGGTCTTCCTGTCCTCTTGCATGCCCTCATTCCTTCCTTCCTTCCGCGTAGTCAGTGCTGTCTGTTTCCCTCGCTGTTTTTACAGCGCCACATTCTCCACCTCGACGTCTTTAGCACGAGGTCTTCGGCACGAGGTCTTCGGGCTATTGCGCCATGGCGATGCAGCGGCGAGCCAGTATCTCCGAGGGGTCCAGCAAGGCCACGCGCTCACGCAACGCGATCGGCAACTCGATCAGCGGCAGTTCGGTACAGCCCAGAATGACCACCTCTGCCCCCTGGGCCAGCAGGTGCTCGATGGCGGCTTCCAGCATCAGACTGCATTCGCCTGAGGTGTGACCCGCCTTGACGCCCTGCTGTCCGTAGATGGCGTCCATCACGCAAGCCTGATGGGAGGCGTCCGGCACCAGCGTCTCACGCCCCGAGGCCTCGAGGATGTCGTGGTAGACCCGACTAGCCACGGTGCCACTGGTCGCGAGCAGCCCGACCCGCGCCACCGGCGTCTCCATCGCTGCGATATGATCAACCACCGCCGTCAGCATGTTGATGATCGGGATGCCGATATAGGGCTGGATACGCGCCACGAAGGCATGCGCGGTATTGCAGGGAATCGCGATGGCATTGGCACCGTCCGCTTCCAGTCGCTGACAGGTGGCGAGCATCGGGATGCTCGGGTCTTCCCCGTTGCCGATCAGATTGGCGGTACGATCGGGTATCTGCGGATTCTGCTCCACCACCATCTTGAGGTGATCCTGATCGCGCTCGGCGCGTGTCAGCCCCACCACCTTGCGCATGAAGTCCACCGTCGCGGCGGGTCCGACGCCGCCCAGCACGCCCAGCTTGAACTGTCGCCCTTCCTGCTCGCGATCATGTCCCAGCGCGTACTCGGCGTAGATTCGATTGGAATCCAGCAACGGCACCGGAATCAGGGGCTGCAGCGAGGCCATCATCACCGGGATCTCGCTCAGGCCCGGCACGATGATCTCCGCACCCTGACGAATGAGATCATCGCAGGCTTCCATCAGCTGCTGCAGACATTCACCGCCATGATGGCCGCTCTTGATGCCGGTCGGGCCATAGATGGCCTCCATCAACGCCTCACGCTGCACGCGCGCCTCCGGGTAGAGCACCTCGAGCTCCGCGCCGGGCTCGCCACCTTCCGGTCGGGACACGGGCTCGGATACGGGCCCGGACAGACGGCGCGTGAAGATGCCCGAGGCGCGCACGTAACTTGAGGTCAGCACACCGATCTTGCGAACGTCGGGGTACTCGCGGCGAATGCGGTCCTGCAGTGCCTCGAAGATATCCACCACGTTCACGCTGATTTCCGGGGTGATCTCGGCCAGGAAGGTATGCGAGAGAAAGCATGGCACCAGCGCATTCTCGACCTTGCCCTGCATGTCCTTGAGCACGTTGTAGACGTAGAACTTGCGGCGCAGCGGGTCATAGCCCTCTTCCGCGATGCCGGGGCCATCCTCGAAGTGACGTTGTTCGAAGGCGATGTCCACCCGGCGCGGGGGCTTGCAGTACTGGGCCGCACGCACGGTCTTGAGCAATACATCCGCGCTGCCCAGCGCTCCGAGCCCGCCGACCACACCGTAGCGGGTGACAGTGTCCGGCACGTTGCGGGGCCCGCCAGCAGCGAGTCCAGCCGCAGAAAGCCGATTGACAGAAAGCCGTGTGGCAGACGCTTCCATGGCGCGATTCTCCTGACCATCTTTGACATGCCTGTCGGCCTGAGGGCGACAGATTCCTGGGTAAGGACGACCGGCAGCGCCTCCTGGCTGCCGGTCAGTGGGAAGTGAAGGCCACTTCCCTCCATCAGCGCGACGCTCAGCTCAAGGTCGAACGCATCACGTGCGGGGTGTTGAAGACCTCTTCATCGAGTGCCTTCTCGCTCTTGGCGACCAGACAGCTGACGGCGCAGTCGCCGGCCACGTTCAGCCCGGTACGTGCCATGTCGAGCACACGGTCGATCCCGGCGATGATGGCAACCCCTTCCAGCGGCAGGCCGACGGAGGTCAGCACCAGCGACAGCATGATCAGCCCCGCCCCCGGCACGCCCGCCGTGCCGATGGAGCCCAGGGTGGCGGTCATGATGATGGTGACGTACTCGGTCATGCCCAGATCGACACCGTAGGCCTGGGCGATGAACAGCGCGCAGACACCCTGATACAGCGCGGTGCCATCCATGTTGATGGTCGCGCCCAGCGGCAGCACGAAGCTCGAGACGCTGCGCTTGACGCCCAGATTCTGCTCGGCGGCCATCATGGTCACAGGCAAGGTGCCGGAGCTTGAAGTACTGGTGAAGGCGAGCATGATCGGCTCGACACTGCCCTGGAAATAACGCACGGGATTGAGGCGCGCGACGAAGCGCAGCAGGCCGCCATACACCACCACGGCATGCACGATGCAGCCCAGATAGACGATGGCGATCACCTTGGCCAGCGGCGCGAGCATCGCCAGCCCGTAGGTCCCGGCGACCCAGGCCATCAGCGCGAAGACACCGTAGGGCGTGAAGGCGATGACGATGCTGGTCATTCGATAGATGATTTCCGCCGCGGACTCGAAGAACACGCGCACCGGACGCGCCTTCTCCCCGACCAGCGTGATGGAGAGGCCGAACAGGATCGCAAAGACGATGATCTGCAGCACATTGCCCTCGGCGAAGGCCTCGACGGCATTGGTCGGCACCAGGCCAAGCAATGTCTCGACGGCGGTCGGCGCTTCCCGCACCTCGACACCGGCGGCGCTGCCCAGGTCGATACCCACGCCCGGCTGGAAGAGAGCCGCCAGCCCCAGGCCGATGGTGATCGCCACCGCCGTCATGCCCAGATACAGCCCCAGTGTCTTGAGACTCAGTCGCCCCAGGCGGGAAAGGTTGTCGAGCGATGCCACGCCGGTGACCAGCGAGACGAAGACCAGCGGCACGATCAGCATCTTGATCGCGCGGATGAACAGATCCCCCAGCGGCTTGATGTCGGCGGCGATATCGGCGCGGCCGGTCTGGTTGAGCAGGATGCCCAACCCAAGGCCTACGACCAGTGCAATGAAGATCTGTTTCCAGAGCGGCAAGCCTGTCCACGGGGACAGCAAGCGCGCGACGGGACCGGGGGTGCGCGAATCGCGCTCGGCGAACGAATCAGTATCAGCCATGAGGTAAACCCTGCTTGTCATTGTTGTTTGCTGCGCGTTGAGGCGACGCAGAATGCGGGGTCATGGTGATACAGCGCGAACAGGTCCGACCAATTCTTTATTTTGATTTTCCATGCAAGATTTGCATGACGATGCTGCGATGGGGCTCGACGGGCAGTGAGAAGGTGCCAGAAACGCAAGAACCCCGCTCCAGGAGCGGGGTTCTGATCAGACATTGCCGGCGGCAACAGGCACGCAGACTGTGTCATCCAGTGTCGCCGAGTTTCAAGACCGAGTTTGAAGACCGAGTGTTCAGCCGTGCAGGCGGAAGTGACAGGTTCGGAATCGACACGTCAGGCGTCCGGCAGGCCAAGCGCTTTCTGCACGGCAGGCCAGGCGGGTTCGCCATCTCGAGTGGTCACCCCTTCCAGCCAGCCCTTGACCTTGGCAGGATTGGCCTTCATCCAGGTGCCAGCCACCTCTTCCTGCGGGCGCTCTTCCTTGCCAAAGCCATAGATCAGCTCGCTCTGCTCCTCGGAGGTGAAGGCGATCTGGTCCAGGAAGACGGTGGCGTTGGGATGCGCTTGCGACCATGCCTTGTTGGCCAGGGTCTTCACGTCACTGGCGCCGCCACCCGGGCCCCACAGGTCTTTGGGGTCCTCCAGGAAGACCATGTCGTATTCGACCCCCATCCAGTGCGGGGTCCAACCGACGAACATGACCCACTCATCGCGCTTGATGGCATTGGCCACCGTCCCCAGCATGCCGGCGGTGGAGGATTCCTTGAGGTCCCAGTCACCCAGGCCATAGATGTCTTCGTCGACGGCACGGTTGGCGATCTCGCTGGAGCCCGAGCCGATCTCGATGGAGTAGATGGTCTTGTCGAACTTGTCGGCGAATTCCGGCTTGTCGACATCGTTCAGTGAGGTGACGCCGGCTTCGGCCACATAACGCGGTACGGCGAAATTGGCTCGCGCGCCGTTCACGTTGTTGCCCAGATCGACCATGGCGCCTTTTTCCATCGCCGCGTTGTACATGGTGCTCTGCCCCGGCAGCCAGGCGGCCAGGTAGACATCCACTTCCCCGAGCGAGATGCCCTCATAGGTGATCTGCGCGCCCAGCTGACGCGTGGTGGGGGAATAGCCCAGCGCCTCGAAGATCTCGGAGGCGATTTCGGTCTTCATGGTCACGCCCGGCCACGGCGGTGCCGCGAATACCACACTGGCATCTTCCGCGGCGCTTGCCGGTGCCGAGAGGGTCGCCAGCAGCAGGCCACTGCCCGCCAGCGCCATGCGCAGCGGCAGGGGTTTCATCAGGTGGGACTTGGTGAAGGGGGACGACATAGTGGATTTTCCTCGTTGTTGTTATGGAGACGCCATTGTCATGAAAATACTGGAAACAAGCGTTTGATTGAAGACGATCTCAGTATAAATTTCACTTCTGCAAAACGCACTTCCCGCAAATAAATCACAATACGAGCAGACAACGCTTACCTTAAGCGCGATCGTTGGATCGATACAAGGCTCAGCGGCCAACGACGCGCATGAAAAAGCCCCCGCCATTGAGGAAAAATGACGGGGGCTTTTCATGACGATATGGCGCTGATGGTCAGACGCTGACAATCAGACGCTGACAATCAGAAGCTGGCGACCTCTTCCGGACGCAGGAAGCGACATTCGCCGGGTTCCAGCTCCGGGTCCAGCTCCACGTCGCCGATGGCTTCACGGTGCAGGGCTTCGACATGATTGCCGATGGCCGCGAACATGCGCTTGACCTGGTGATAGCGGCCTTCGGTGATCCACAGCAGACCCACGGTGGCCGTTTCCATCTCGAGGCGTGCCGGACGCGTCGGCTTCTCTTCGCCATCCAGCATCAGGCCGTGTTCGAAATCTTCCACCGCACGCGCCAGCTCATCCCCTTCCAGCGGGCGCGCCAGGGTCACGCGATAACGCTTGGCACAGGCTTTCTTGGGTGAGGTGACGCGGTGGTTCCACTGGCCGTCATCCGTCATCAACACCAGACCGGTGGTGTCGACATCGAGACGCCCGACGATGCTCAGGCGCTCGACATTGGGCAGCTCGATCAGGTCGTGCGCGCGCTCATACAGGCCCGGCTTGGTGGTGCATTCGACATTGGCCGGCTTGTGGAGCATCAGATAGCGCAGGCCCATCAGTTCCAGGTGCTCGCCGTTCCATTCGACGCGCATGCCATCCTTGACGGCACGCGCGGTGTTCTTGACTACCTCACCATCCACGGTGACATCGCCGCGATGCACGACCTTCTTGGCATCGCTGCGGCTGAGATCCGTGGTTTCGGTAAGGAATTTGTCCAGGCGCATCAGGCCTCCAGAGTGAAATGATCGGCGTCCATCCACGCCGGAAACTTGGTTCGAAACTCGTCGAGGGCGCCGCGTTCAAGCGTCACCGTCTCGATGAAGGATTGGTCTGGCGCGGGGTCGAGGATGGGCTCGCCCTTGAAATCGCAGACCATGGAATCGCCGGTATAGTGCAGCCCGTTGGCATCGTCACCCACTCGGTTGACGCCCACCACATAGGCCAGATTCTCGATGGCGCGTGCCTGAAGCAGGGTGCGCCACGGATGCCGCCGTACGCCCGGCCAATTGGCCACGCACAGCAGCAGGTCATATTCGAAGGCGCTGCCGGTGGCACACTCCGCCGCGCTCATGCCGCCAATCACGGGGCGTTGACGCAGCCAGGTCGGGAAGCGCAGGTCATAGCAGACGGACAGCTGGATCCGGAAGCCATTGAGCTCGACGATCACCCGCTCATTGCCCATGCCATAACGCTCATGCTCGCCTGCCATGCGAAACAGATGGCGCTTGTCGTAATATCTCAGCTCACCACTCGGCGTGGCCCACAGCATGCGGTTGTAGCACTCGTCTCCCTCGAGTACCGCAATGCTGCCCGTCATCACGCAACCGCGCGCGACAGCCTGCGCCTTGAGCCAGGCGACACTCTCGCTGGTCTCCATCGGCTCGGCCATCTCACGGGAATTCATGGTGAAGCCGGTGGCGAACATCTCGGGCAGCACGATGAGGTCGGTCAGGGCATTGTGGCCGTCAGGGCCGGCCGTCAGGCCAGCGGCGTCCAGCTGCTCGCCCAGCAGGCGACAGTTCTCTGCCGGGTCTTCCCAGCGCAGATCGGCCTGCACCAGGCTGACACGCAACTTGCCTGCGTCTTCCCACGTTGCTGATGGATTCGTCACTGTCATGCCGTCTCCCTGATCCTCGGTCATCTTGCCCTCATGCCGCCCTCCCGGGACACGCCTTGCGGGTGATGGAGGGCGTGAGGCCTGCATGCCATCGCGAGCATGAATGCGCCCATTCTACCGTCTGTGGCGCTCAGATGTGAGAGGCAATGCGGGAACTGGCCGACAACTCCGCGCGGCTCAGCCAGCGGATGTGTGCATGAGTCGCCGATGATATATTGACCATCGACATGCTGCCGCGGCCTGAAGGCGCGACGCAGGCCATCGCTTCCCCTTATGCTGATGTTGCGCGGGGCTTGATGCCGGCTCCGTCAGCGCCGGCTGATGAAGCCCGGCGCATGGACCTCGGTCCGCCTGTCGCCCACGCGCGCTGTCACCCCCACTCATTCGTGCTCCAGGAGCCCTGCATGCCTCAGCTTCGCTTCCATGGCGTTACCCCCGCCCGTCTCGCCCCCGTCTCGCGCACGCTTGTCGACCAGCTCAGTGAGGCCACGGCGACGCCGCGCGATGAGTTCACGCTGGAGTGCATCAGCACGCAATATGTCTTCGACGGCCAGACGGTGGATGCCTTTCCCTTCGTCGAGGTGCTGTGGTTCGAACGCGGCCAGCAGGTCCGTGACGTCTGTGGCGAGGCCATCCACCAGGCAATGCGCGAAGCCGGCTACCCCGAGGCCGAGACCTTCTTCCTCGCGCTGAGCCCCTCGGGCTACTACATCGCGGGCAAGCCACTGGCTCAGGATGGCGAGAGTGACTCGCGATGAGCCAGGCGCAGAGCACGCCCGAGAGCGATGAAGCGGCAGCCCTGGCCCGTCGCGAAGGCCTCAAGGGGGTCGGCTACGGCCTGACGGCCTATGCCATGTGGGGCTGCTTTCCGCTGTACTTCGCGCTGTTTTCCGGCATCCCCGCCTGGGAGGTGTTGCTGCACCGCATCCTGTGGAGCTGCGTGTTTCTCATCCTCCTGATCAGCCTGCTGAAGCGCTGGTCACCGATTCGCAGCGCATTGTCCAGGCCACGGCAACTATGGCCGGGGCTGACGTGCGCCTTGTTGATCGCGGCCAACTGGGGGATCTACATCTTCGCGGTGGAACAGCATGAAGTGCTGCAGGCAAGCCTCGGCTACTTCCTGACGCCATTGGTCAACGTGGCACTGGGCATGCTGGTGCTCAAGGAGCGCCTGACTCGCCTGCAAGGCGTGGCGCTGGGGCTGGCGGCGCTGGGCCTGAGCCTGCAGTTTCTCAATCTCTCCGAGCTGCCCTGGATCACCCTTTCGCTGGCGCTGTCCTTCGGCACCTACGGGCTGCTGCGCAAGCGTGTCGCGCTGGATGGCCTGTCGGGGCTGTTCGTTGAGACGCTGATGCTGGCGCCCCTCGCCCTGCTGTTGATCGCGGGTCTGTGGCAGACAGGCGAGTCACGCTTTCTGGCCACGGGCATCGGCCCGCTGGAGCTGCCCGCCAGCGTGCTGCTGATGTCCAGCGGTATCCTGACGGCGCTTCCGCTGCTGGCTTTTGCCGGCGCGGCACGCCGCCTGCGCCTCGCCACCGTCGGCTTTCTGATGTACATCAATCCGAGCATGCAGTTCGCCATCGCGTTGCTGGTATTCCACGAGACCTTGCAGCCCTCGATGCTGCTCACCTTCGTGTTGATCTGGTCAGGGCTGGCGCTCTATTCGACCTCGACCCTGCTGGCACATCGCGCCGAAAGCCGCAGCCGACGGGCACTCAAGGGCGGCACCTCGTGACGCCTTGCCAGTCCACCGACTCTCCAGGAGGCCATTGATGCCGGACACGGCTGACGATACCTGGCGCGCGCGACTGCTGCGCTTTCTCCCCCGCCTGATCGCTTTCGCCTGGCGGGTGCTGGGCCAGTTCATCGCCAATCGTGGCGTGCTGCTGGCGGGGGGGGTGGGCTACAACATCCTGCTCTCCAGCGTGCCGTTGTTCGCCCTGAGCTGCGTATTGCTGACGCATCTGGTCGATGAGTCACGTCTGATGAGCATCATCGCCATCCAGGTCCAGCATCTGGGACCCGGGCAGGAAGACGTGCTGCTGGATGCCGTGCGCAAGTTGCTGGACAACCGTGACGTGATCAGCTGGATCGGGATGGGGGGCTTGCTGTTCTTCGCCGGGCTGGCCTTTCGCATGCTGGAGGATGCCATCGCGCTGATCTTTCATCAGCACCCGGTGATTCGCAAACGCAGTGCCTGGATCTCGGCCCTGCTGCCCTATGCCTTCGTGATGGTGCTGGGGGCCGGCCTGCTGGCACTGACCCTGCTGGTGGCACTGGCCTCGGCGATGAATGATGCCCTGACCCTGCTGACCGGTATCGAGGTCACCCTCGGCGAGGCGGGCAGTGAAGTGATCTACCTGATCAGCATCGTCGGCATGTTCGGGCTGTTCAGCGCCATCTACAAGATCCTGCCCCAGACACGCGTCTCCACTCGCCGTGCACTGGTCGGCGGGCTGGTCGCGGCGACCCTGTGGGAGCTGACACGTCTGGCGCTGAGCTGGTACTTCACTCACCTGTCCTTCGTGGGCGCCATCTATGGCTCGCTGGCCACCTTGATCGTGTTGCTGCTGGGCCTGGAGGTTGGCGCCATCATCCTGCTGCTTGGCGCTCAGGTGATCGCGGAACTCGAGCAATGCTCACGCGAGAACATCCGCTGGTACCGCACGCCCAGCCGCACCCCTCTGACGCGTCTGCAATCCCGTCGCAACGCCATGCAACATGCCGGGGCGATCAGCGAAGAGGAACTGCCACCCGATGAGCCAGATGACGCGAAAAGGCCCGACGAACGCTGACCGGAATGGAAAGAGAGATAGAGAGTTAGGAAAAAGAGAGAAAAAAAGAGAGATACCACGCAAAAAACCGCCCCTCAGGGCGGTTTTTTCATTGGCGCCCCCCCAGCTGAGGGGATGCGCCTTCACGCGACAGCTGCCTCACCCAAAAGAGCCGAGGGCAGCTGGCGAGCGTCTCAGCTGTCGAGAGACGCCTCAAGGGTGATCTCGGCAGTGAACAGCTTGGAGATCGGGCAGCCGGCCTTGGCCTTCTCGGCGGTCGCCTGGAAGTCCGCGTCACTGATGCCCGGCACCTTGGCCTTGGTTACCAGTGCGATCCTGGTGACGCTGAAACCGCTGTCATCCTTGTCCAGATGCACGGTCGCGCGGGTATCGATGGCGCTCGGCTCATGGCCTGCCTCTCCCAGCATCATCGACAGCGCCATGGAGAAGCAGCTGGCATGTGCTGCGCCGATCAACTCTTCAGGATTGGTACCCGCGCCGTCTTCGAAACGCGTATTGAAACCATAGGGCTGATCCTTGAGGGCACCGCTTTCACTGCTGACGGTACCTTTACCCTGCTTGACGCTACCTTCCCAATGCGCGGAACCGGTTTTCTTGATCGTCATGTGTGTCTCCTTGACTGGGTGAACTCTCAGGGGGCCGTTGCCCTCTCCCCATCACATTGTCATGCCAGGCGACGACTTCAAGGGTCCGACACCAGATAACCGCCCTGACCACCGGATACGCCAGCCACCTCACCTGCCAGCGATGCAGGAACGTCAGCGAGAGTTGATTTCTCGTCATCTGCCCCGATCTCTCTTCCATCAGCGTCCAGTACAGCGCAACGGCTGGATGTCTCTTGCACAACGAGCAAGCACTCATTGACTTGCTCACGGAATGGCCTGGCCCATGCTCCACGCCGTTTCCCTAAAGGAGCACTCGACATGTCATTCACGACCCCCTCCCCCTTCCGAGCAGGCGCTTCACGCAAGACGCGCTACGGTGTCGGCATCGCCGCCGTGATGCTGGGCTGCCTGAGCCTGTCACCGGCCTATGCCTTCGACGAGATGAATACCGAGACGGGAGTCAGTGGTGCCGCTGCCTCCCAGCACTCCTCGAACGGCGAGCCGACCACCAGCCACTCCACGCGTACCGCTGAGGACTCCCGCGACAATGGGGCGAACTACCAGCAGCACCAGCAGCCCGAGGCCAGCCAGCAATCCAAGGATGAGGCCAAGCGTCAGGTACAGAAGAGCCTCGACGGCGGAGATATCGGAAGCCAGGGGGGGCGACATGCCAATACTGGCCAGGCCAAGCCGACCGAGAACTGGTTCGGCTGCCCACCTTCCGGCGGCAAGCAGACTGCCCAATGTGACGGCAAGTGAACGCCCGGGCTGCGCCCTCGCGCTAGACACGATTCCCGCGGATGAAACAGGCCCCGCAACCCTTGGTTGCGGGGCCTGTTTCGTTGCATGCACATGCGTGGGTGCAGGGCATGTGCATGGAAAGCAGTACACCGTTGCCACAATATGCAGCAACCGTGAAGTGATTACGAAAATCCCTTGATATTCAGGAAATTACGCAATCAAGTTGTCGAAACGACAACACTCTCCTTCCAGTGATCCCGCTTGTGACACCCCACCTCGGCAGGCACGATATATCGCATACAGATGATCCGTCGATCATCCCTCAAGGCCACTGCACGGCGTCGGCATGACGCCAGCACTGCATCGATTTCCGTCTTGTTCAGTACGCAGTCAGTGCAGGTCCCACGACCGGATACGACAGCGGAGTCATCTCCGCAGGAGAGTTACGCATGACAGACACCAAGACACTGTTCACCGCTCACACGCTTGGCGAGCTTGAGCTTCGCAATCGCCTGGTGCTCGCGCCGATGACCCGTACCAGCGCCCAGGAGGATGGCCTGGTCCACTTCGACATGGTCGATTACTACCGCGATTTCGCGCGCGGCGATTTCTCGTTGTTGGTCACCGAGGGCCTGTACACCGATGAGGCCTTCAGCCAGGGCTACGCCAATCAGCCGGGACTGGCCACTCAGGCTCAGCAGGACAGCTGGCGCCCGGTGGTCGAGGCCGTGCATCAACAAGGCGGCCGACTCATCGCCCAGTTGATGCATGCCGGCGCCCAGACTCAGCACAACCGCTTCAAGGATGAGGTGGTCGCGCCCTCAGAGAGCCGGGCCAGTGGCGAGATGCTCAGCTTCTACGGCGGCTCCGGCCCCTTCCCGCTGGCTCGCGAGATCAGCGAATCGGAGATTCACGAGGCCATCGCCGGCTTTGCCACCAGTGCTCGCCTGGCCAGGGAAGCTGGCTTTGACGGGGTCGAGCTGCACGGTGCCAACGGCTACCTGATCCACCAGTTCATCAGTGAGCGCTTCAATCAGCGCGACGATGCCTGGGGCGGCGATGCCACTGCCCGGCTGGCCTTCCCACTCGCGGTGATCCGCAGTGTGCGTGAGGCCGTCGGCGACGACTTCCCACTCGGCATGCGGCTGTCGCAGGGCACCGTGACCGAGCCGGACCTCAGCTGGGCCGGTGGACCTGACGCGGCTCGTGCGCGCTTTTCGCACCTGATCGAGGCTGGCCTGGACTTCCTGCACCTGACGGGTGGCGATGTCGCCGCGCCCGCCTTCCCCGAGGCAGCGAATGCTGACGAGCGCTCGCTGAGCCTGACGGCGCTTGCCGACCAATCGCGCAAGGCACTGGAGTCAGACATCACGCTGATCACCAATGGCGGCGTGGACAGCTCCGAGAAGGCAGTGGCGGCGCTTGAGCACGCCGACCTGGTCGCGATCGGGCGTTCGGCACTGGCCAATCACGACTGGCCCAAGCGCGTGAAACGCGACACCTGCCTGACGCCCTTCGACTTCGCGATGCTGTCTCCATTGGCCACCCTGGCCAACGAGGAAGACTGGCGCATCGCCAACGACAAGCCGGCCAACTGCGAAGGTCGCTGCTGATGTCGGCAGACTGAAGCAGGACGCAGCGGGCCCCGCCACTCAGTGGCGGGGCCCGCTGCGTTGGAAACCCGTCAAGCCTTCAAGGGCGCTTCTGCACTGAAGGGCAGCCCCGCCGATGCCGGCGGTCTGATACTCGTCATGCCGCGCAAGGTGCTCAAGTGCTGCGCCGTCAGTCCCCTCGCGGCTTCCGACGCCTCGTGCTCTCGCTCATCCTGCGTCTCGCTCAGCAGCGACGGATAGTGCCGCGCCCACTCGGCCAGCTCCTCAAGCCCCGTGGCAAGACTGACCACTGGCCGAAAGCCGGTCAGCGCCTGGAGTGCCGAGGTGTCAGCCCAGGTGCGCTCGACATCGCCCGGCTGCATCGGCAGCAGACGTCTGCGGGCCGTGATGCAAAGCGCCGCTTCCAGTCCGTTGATGAAGTCTCCCAGCGCGATGGGCTCGCCACGTCCGAGATTGAGCACCCGTGACGGTGCCGCGCTGGACACCTGAGCGGGTGGCAGCGGCATGAGACGGAAGATGCCCTCCACGATGTCACTGACATGGGTGAAGTCACGTGCCATCTGCCCCCGGTTGTAGACATCGATCACCTCACCGGCCAGCAGCTTGCGCGCGAATCGCAGCGGCGCCATGTCCGGTCGGCCGCGCGCGCCATAGACAGTGAAGAAACGCAGCCCCGTCACCGGCATGCCATAGAGGTGCGAGTAACTGTAGGCCATCAGCTCATTGGCTCGCTTGGTGGCGGCATACAGCGATAGCGGCCGCTCCCCCACCTGGGCTTCCTGCAGAGGCTGAGCGGCGTCATCCCCATAGACGGAGCTGCTGGAGGCGTAGAGCAGATGACTCGGACGCGCGGCACGGCACGCCTCGAGAAGGTTGACGAAGCCGACCAGATTGCTGTCGACGTAATCGAAGGGCTGGCTGATGGAATGCCGCACCCCGGCCTGGGCGGCCAGGTTGACGACCACCTCGAAGCCCTCGTCCTTCATCAAGGCGAGCAACGCCTCGCGCTCGACCAGATCCAGCGGCACGAAGCGGAAACTGCCCGGCCGGCGGCCATCGCCGCACTCTCCCGCACACTGGCTGGCCAGCGTCTCGAGGCGCGCCAGACGATGCCTCTTCAGCGCCAGCGGATAATAGGGATTGAGGTTGTCGAGTCCGACGACCTGCATGCCTTCCTGCAAAAGGCGCTCGCACAGCGCGGCGCCGATGAAGCCTGCGGCTCCCGTGACCAGAATCTTCATGCTCATTGTCTCTCCTGCGCGGACATGTCCCGCTGTGATGACGCGGACAGCAAGCCGCCCAACGCCGCTGCGGGAATCGTCATCACTCGATGGCGTCCCTGATGGAAGATCCGTGAGGTATCCGCCTTGCCATCCGCTGCCGCCTGACACCAGTCGCGCATGCCGGCCAGCGGGCCTTGCGTGCCTGGTAGACGCAGACACTTCTCCGCCTCGATCACCAGCCAGCCATCCGGATGCGCCGCCTGCCAGGCGCTAAGCGACCCCGCATCCCGCGTGAGCGTCTCCAGTGGCCGGGTCAGACGGCCGGTGAATTGCCAGGTCGCTTGATAGTCCCAGCCGACGACAGCCACCTGCTGGCCAGCCTGCTGTCGGCCATTGATCCATTGCGCGATGGCGGTCTGATCCAGATGCGGCCACAGCGGGCGCAATGTCAGGCTCAACAGACAGGTCACCAGCAACACGCTGCCCAGCACCAGGCGGCGCTGCGCATTCAGGACACCGTCGTGGCGGGCCTGCACACCCGACACCTGACGCGCACTGATTGCCCCAGACGTCGCGCTGGACGGCCACAGGCCTGACATCAATGCCAGCAAGCCCGCGCCAGCCAGGAAACTCGACAGGCTGGCACTGCTTGAGGCCACCAGTGCAGAGTCCGCCGACCATCGTGCAAGGCCTGTCGGCGCCAGTGACGGCATCACGATGACCGCCAGTGCCAGACTGGCAACGCCCAGTCCACCGCTTGTCATCGCCAGCAGCCGCAGCGCCCCATGAGCCGGTGGCTGACGAAGCGCCGCCCAGGCCAGCAACAGGCTCAGCGGCACCAGCAGCGGCATCAGGTAATGCACCTGCTTGCCGGAGATGAGCGAGAAGATCAGCAGGCCACTCAGCGCCCAGACGCGTCCCAGCCTCAACAATGGCTGCTCGGCCGTCGGCCGCTGGGCAATCGAGGCCAGAAACCCCTCCAGCAGCAGACGCGGGCGCAGGCTGAACGGGAAGGTCAACACCACAAGCCATGGCAGATACCACCACAGCGGCCGTGCATGATCCTGCGCGGCGACGACCCGATGCGCCGTCTGCCCCCACAGCAGGTCCTCCACGTAGCTGGCCGGCCCGGTGATGACGGCGGGCAGCAACCACACGCACAGCACCACGAGACCCAGCAGCAGACTCATTCCCCAGCCGCGCCACTCGCCGGCCCAGACCTGGCGGGCCTTCGCCTGAGTCCACCAGGGGCGCGAGCCGACCACCACAGCAAACCACAACAGCGCCACCGGCCCCTTGGCCAGCAGGGCAAGCCCCAGCCACAGCCCACTCTCCGCCACTGCCTTCCAAGGCAAGGGCTGAGCCCCCTGTGGCGAACACCAGGGCCGCAGCGCCCCCAGCAGACAGGTGGTCAGCAGTACATCGAACATCAAGGCCTGGCTGTAGAGCATCCACATCAGGCAACCGGCGAGCGTCCAGCGGGTCAGAGAGACCCACTGCTCACGCATCTGCCATTCATCGCCCTCCCCCGCGGCCACCGGCCACAGGGTGCGAGCGACGCGTCCCAGCTGCCAGATCCCCAGCAGACTGACCAGCGGCATCAGCACTTTCGGCCAGACTTCATTGACCCCGAAGACCGCCCAGCCAGCGTGGATCAACCAGAACAACAGCACCGGCTTGTCCGCGTAGGGAGCGCCATTCATGCTCGAGACGAACCAGTGACCGGAATGCCACATCTCCCACGCCACCGAGACATAGCGGGTTTCATCGATGGGCAGATAGGGTCGCGCCAGCGCTCCTGCCATCAGCAGGGTCAGCCACAATGCCCAGCAAAGCCGCTCGCTGGCACACAGATTGGCCCCTGAGCTGACGGCGCTTTCGGCCAGCGCCATCGCCTTGCGCCAGCGGCCAGCCCGGGTGGCGGGCTCCGTCTCGCTGCGCTTGATCACACGTGAGCGGGGTGTCTGACGTTTCATGGGCGGTCCTCCGTCATCACGTCATGGCGCCCGGGGAGACCGATCAACCGCGCCGCCTCCTCGGAGACCGAGGTCGGCGCCAGATACATCGGCGCGGCATCGGCATCGCCACGACACGCCAGCGCCGCTCCTCCGGGCAGCAGGGCCCAATGTTCATCCGGTTCACTCAGCGTGATGGCCTGCGTTGCCTCCAGGCAGGCATGCCGCTTGAGCATCCTGGGAGTCATCAGGGCCCAGCGATGCTGCGGCGCCGCCTGCAGCCAGGCATACAGCCGCGAGAACTGGTCCGCCTCCGACGTCTTGTAGCCGAAGTGCCATAGCGGCTGGCGCGCCTGCAGGAGGTACTGCTCCCGGAAGTCAGGGATCGCCAGCGCCTGGTGATCACTTTGCTCGGCGACCTGAGCCATCAGTGCCGCCGGATTGCGCACCGGGTCCATCAGTCGCGCGCCCCAGGTCCCCCACAGGACCCAGAAGACCACCAGCCAGCTGCCCAGCGCGAGCAGGCCACCGCGCGGTTTCCACCACGCGCACAGCGCCACGCCAGCCCCACCCAGAAGCCCCCACCATCCCCAGGGCACCAGGCCTTCCTGCTCGGCAAGCCTCGTCAATGCCGGAAGTCCAGCGGCCCCCAGCAGTGCCGCGCCCAGAAAGATGCCGGCAAGTCCCGCGCACAGCGCGAAGGCCAGCCAGGCGACATGCCGCTTTCTGGACAGGCCGGGCAACAAGGGCGCCAGGCCGACCACCAGCAGCGGCAGCGCCGGCAGGAGGTAGACGCCCCGCTTGCCGGGGGACAGCGAGAAGAACACCACGATCAAGACCGCACCGCTCAACGGCAGCCAGACGCGTAGATCACGACGCCACAAGCGGGTGGCGAGAGCCTTCGGCCACCAGGGCAGCGTCAACAGCAGCGGCATCCACGCCCAGGGAATCACCTGGGTCAGGAAGTAGTGCCAGGGCTTGAGGTGGTGCCAGCTGTCGGCGTAGCGCTCGGCGGTCTGCTTGAGCAGAATGTTGTCGCGATAGGCTGCCAGCTCCGGGTCGGCAGAGAGCAGGGACATCACCAGCATCGGCCCGACCCAGACCAGTGGTGCTGCCAGCAACCAGCAGAGCCCGATCAACAGCTCACGCCAGGACAGCTGACCGGCACGCTGGCCACCACTGCGCCAGCGCGACGCTCGGCGCATGGCCAGCAGCCAGAACGGCAACATCAGGAGCGGCAGGAAGCCGACTCCCTTGGTGATGATGCCCAGCCCCATCGCGAAACAGCCAAGATGGAAGTAGCGCACACCATCATCGAGCAGTGCATGGCGCAGCATCCCCCAGCAGCCGAGCATGATGAAGGCGGTGACCAGCATGTCGATCTGCGCGGTACGTGCCTGCAGCACGAACTGCAGCGTGGCGATCAGCCACAGGCCGGCGATGAAGGCGACGCGCTTCCCGTGCAGGCGACGGATCAGATCCACGCTCAGCGCCAGCGTCACCACCCCGGCGCCCAGCGACGGCAAGGCGAAGCCGATGCGAATGTCGCCACTCACGCCGGTGGCCAGGCCACTGAGCCACATGAAGATCGGCGGCTTGTCGGGATACAGCTCTCCCCCGCGATGCGGCAGCCACCAGTGGCCGGTGACCCACATCTCGAGACCGTTGAGCGCGAAGCGTGGCTCATCCGCCGGCCAGGGCATGCGCATGCCGAGCCCGATGGCCGACACCAGCAGATACAGCAGCGCAAGGCTCCACCAGGGGTGGCGGGCGAGGCGTTGATAGAGACGGGCTTGAAGCATCGTCGTCATGCGCACGATGCCTTGTGCCGAGCGCTTCGTGCCTCGAGTCGCGCCACCTCATGGGTGAGTCGGGCATTCTCCTCCGCGAGTCGAGCGTGCTCGGCCCGCAGCCGATTGTCGCCGGCCGCGAGGGGTGAGCCCTCCGGCTCGCGGGCCTTTGAGGAAGCGGTGGGCTTCTCGACGCTCGGTGCATCGTCACTGGCCGCCTGCTGGCGTGACGCGCGGTCCCGCTTGATCAGGCTCAGATTGCGCAGATAGATGAGGAGTCCGGCCCCCTGGCCGGCGATGAACACCGGGTCCTGGCGGTGGATGGCATACGCCAGCAAGGTCATGCCGCCTGCCAGCGAGAACCACCAGAAGGCACGCGGCACGATGGAACGACGCGCCTTCTCGCTGGCCAGCCACTGGATGATGAAGCGCGCCGAGAACAGTGCCTGACCACCGAAGCCGATGGCCACCCACCACGGATTGACATCCATCAGTGTGCTCCCCGCGCCACGCCGGCGTGAGGTGTGGCGATGCCAGAGAGATCGACCGCCCCAGTCGCCCTGCCGGTATCGATCCCCGGCATGTCTCTGGCGGCATGTTCGCCGACTTCCGGTACATCGCGACTTCTGCAGGCGGGATGGAGCGCGACCTCCAGCGGCGACAGCGTCTCACTGACGGCATTGCCGGAGAGATTCTGCAGCGGCGAGGGCAGGCGCGAGCGACGTACCAGCCACATCACGCCGATGATGTCGCTGATGCCGACCCACAATCGATCGAAGAAGCCGTACTTGGAAACCCCGGCGACACGCTCACGATGGCGTACCGACAAGGACTGCACCTTGCCGCCCTGGGCCCGCACCAGCGCAGGCAGGAAACGGTGCATGTGATCGAAATACGGCAGACGCAGGAAGACGTCACGACGTATGACCTTGATGCCGCAGCCGGTATCCGGCGTATCGTCATGCAGCAGCGCCTGGCGGATGGCATTGGCCAGTCGGGAGGACACGCGCTTGACGGCGTCATCGCGGCGTTCGGTGCGATGCCCCGCCACCATGTCCAGTCCCTCGAGACTGGCCAGTGACAGCATGTCCGGCAGGTCTGCCGGGTCGTTCTGGCCATCACCATCCAGAGTCGCCAGCCATTCGCCACGCGCCAGGCGTGCGGCCTGCCACAAAGAGGTGCTCTGCCCGAAACTGGTGTCATGGTGATAGGGACGCAGCCGCGAATCTTCCAGGGCTGCCTGCGTGAGCCAGCGCCAGCTGTCATCGCTGGAGCCGTCATCGACCACGATGATCTCGTAACGCCGACCGGCGAGTGCCGCATGCACCTCGGCGATCAGCTTCGGCAGGTTGTCTCGCTCATCACGCCCGGGTATCAGCACCGAAATCCCCTCGCTCGAGGAATCCTCCTGCGCTGACACCTGCGGTGAGCTGGGGGTGGGCATTGCGGTTGAGGATGGCATGGCACGGCTCCTGGCGAGGATGGGGCGGAGAACATGACGGCCAGTTGCCGATGCCCCTGTTGATCTGGGCAGGCAGGCCGCGCGTTGCAGCAGAGACTGCGCGCGAACCATTAAGACAGCATTAAGTGAGGCTCAGATGACACCCGCCAATGCAGAAAGCCCCCGTCGCGCGGGGCGACGAGGGCTTCCTCAAGGGTCCATGATGCTGCCGGAGACTGTGCTGCAAAGGCCTCGGCGAGAGCCGGCGTCAAGGTCAGTCGTGATTCTGCCAGTGGTCTCGCCCCCACTGCCGGCGCTCGGCGGGCGTCAAGAAGGTCCAGACCACACAGCGACTGATCTTCTGTCCCTGGGACATCTCGATCACCCGCACCTCGCTGGCACCGCTTGCCGCCAATGCCTGCTTGATCCCCGGCAGACTGCTGGCATGCGCCACCAGCGAGCTGAACCACAGGCAGCGCGACGCCACGTCACGACTCTCGCTGACCATGCGCGTCACGAAGGCTTCCTCTCCTCCCGGGCACCAGAGTTCGGCCGCCTGACCTGCGAAATTCAGCGCGGGTGCCGACTGGGCGCTGTGTCGGCGAGACCTGTCGACCCTGGATCTGTCGTCACCAGCCCGCTCCTGGCGAGTCCTGCCCTTGCGTGAGGCATTGCCGCGCTGCTGGCGCGACTTGTCCAGCCCCCGCCATTTGCGCTGCGCTTCACGCGCCATGTCAGCTTCGCTGGCATGGAATGGTGGATTGCACAGCACCAGATCGAAGCGTTCCGCCTGCCCCCAGAGCCCGGCGAAGAGCGCACGCCGATCCCGTTGCAGACGCAGCTCGATCTGACCACGCAGCACCGCATTGGCCATCACGTTGCGGTGGGCCGATTCCAGCACCGTGGCACTGATGTCACTGCCGACCATCTGCCAGCCGAAGCTGCGATTGGCCAGCAACGGATAGATGACATTCGCGCCGACACCGACATCCAGCGCTCTGACTCGCTCCCCCAGGGGCAACTGCCCCCGCCCGTTGGCCTCGACCAGCAGGTCCGCCAGATAGTGCAGATAGTCGGCCCGGCCGGGAATCGGCGGACATAGATAGCCCGCGGGAATGTCCCAGTCGCTCACCCCGTAGTGATGACGGAGCAAGGCGCGATTGAGGGCCTTGACGGCCATCGGGTCCGAGAAATCGATCGAGGCGTTGCCGCCCGGTGTCGTGATGAGAAAGGCCGCCAGTTCCGGGCTGACCCGAGTCAGCGCCGACATGTCATAACGCCCCCGATGGGGATTGCGCGGGTGCAGCTCTCCCTTGCGGGCCGGCATCACCTTGACGGGCGCCGCGCTGGAGGTGGCGGGCTTCCCTCGGGAGGCCGGCTGCCGCCTGGCGGGCGAATCGTGTCGGGAAGAGGCATCGGACTTGGACGGGGAAGCACCGCGTGGGCGGCGCGAAGAGGAGGACATGACGACATACCAGGCAATGACGGGGCCCGCCATCTTACCAGAGGGCGCAGTGACAGGCGGCTACCCTCGGGCAACTTTGCCCACCGCAGACGTCCTGTGCTTGGAAAACGCCCATGGGAGGACGTTCACGGCGAGAATTCACCACCATCCGGCGGGAGCCGCGAGAGCTGCGAGAGCCACAAGTGCGATAAGCGAGGGCCCGCCAGACGAGGCGCGGCTCAACCAGGGGCTTTGCTCAACCAGGGTCACTGCTCAATCAAGGTCACGGCTCAACCAGGGTCACCGCTCAACCAAGGTCACTGCCGATCAGTGCCCCACGCGCGTTGGCACGCTGGTCGACTCGGCGCGCCTGGGCACGGCGTGCCGCGGGACGGTCGATGGCCAGCGGGCAATTGCTGCAATAGCCAAGGCATTCGATACGGTAACGCACGCAGCATACCTTGCGGGGCACATGCCGTTCGCCATGGCGGTCCATCACCTCGCTGACCGGCTGATACAGCGGATTGCGCCGCCCGTCCGCCAGCACCCTGGTCGCCATCAGCTGGCGTGCCGGCGCGGCCTGCGCGACCCACCCCTGCTCCTCCAGCATGCCGACGATGTACACGAAGTAATGTGCCGCGTTGCTCCAGAAGACCTTGGGACCCAGCGGGGTATGCGGCACGAGGCGCTCAATGACGGCCTCGAGATGCGCCAGATAGCCCTGGAAGCGCACCTGCAGCCGCGCCTCCTCCTCTGCCGCCGCGATATCTGCCGTGAGGCTGACGCCCTGACCTGCCGCGTCATCGAGTATCAGCTGGGTGACCACACCATGCTCGCCAAGGCGCAGCGAGAGATGGCGCAGCTCCAGCGGCAGTTGATGGTCGAGCAGCAGATTGGCCGCCAGTGGCAGCGATACCATCGAGGACAACAGGTACTTGGACCACTGGGAAAGCAGTGCCCGCTCATCCGGTGCCTCCGCGCCCTGCTGCCCCTCGTACTGCATGCCATGTGCGGCGATGCAGGCCGAAAGCCAGCCGGGGCTGAGCACATCACGTGCCGGCACGACACGGTCCAGCGATGACTCGCCACCTGCCTGCGCCTGAGCGCTGGTAGTGATCAGGTCCCGATAGGCAACCATCGGACCGGCAAAGAGCGGGGAAAGCGCGTCGATCATCGGTAGGCTCGCAGACATGAGGAGACGGACGGTGCCTCACATACTAACGAAAACTATTAGCATTTGCATATCAAAAAAGCGTGATGGACCTCAGGCGTGTCTTCCCTCTCTCGCCAAGCCTGCCGCCCGTCAGAGCCTGCCATCCCGGCATAGCCGACGCCTGACCCAGGCATCATAGAGACGGGTCAAGGTCGGCTCGATCAGCGGACGAGTGATCAACCACCCCAGCCAGGCAAGGCCGGGGAGACGGGCCAGCAGCAGACGGTACGCCGGCATGCCATCGCAGATCCGCTCATCGGCCGTCTCGACATGCAATGACAGCAGCGCGCGCTGCAGGGGGATGCCCCGCGCGGCGAGACGCTCGGCATGCTCCGTCGCATCCCACCACTCGACGCCAGCATCGTGGCGCGACAGTCGCTCATAGCGTGCACGCTCACGCCGACATACGGGACAGCGTGCATCGTAGTAGACCTTGAGGGCCGCCCGAGACGGCGGCCGGGCGGAATCCGACATGCTCTGGCTCTCCGGGGGATGAATGTCAGCGTCTGGCCATCAGGGCTGCTGATCAGAGCTGGCGATCAGGGCTGGTGATCAGGGCTGGCGCAGGGCCACGGCTCAGGAAGCCGCGCCGATCCGCTCGGAATACTGCTTGTCTTCATAGCGATGCAGCGGCGCATCCTCGCCACAGTCCGGCGTGGTCTGGAAGGTCTTGCGCACGTCGAGCACGCCCAGGCTCTGGATGGTGCGACGCCCCAGCAGTACCGGGTAATTCATGCCATCACGATCCCGCAGACTGAACTGCTCCTCGTAACGTTCGCCCCCCATGCACAGGGTCATCAGGACCACCGGGCGCGTATCACGTCCGCCGGCACCGGAGACGGTCAGGTCACGATAGAGCGGGCGCTCGAAGGAATTCTCGACCATGTCGCCGCTGGCCTCATCCTCGACCTCCACGTCAAAGCGCACCCATTCCTCGTCGTCACGCGTGAACGTCTCGATGTTCTCGGCATGCATCGAGGACGTCAGCGCGCCGCTGTCCAGCTTGGCCTTGACCAGCACACCCCAGGGCTCGATGGTCGCCTTCTCCACCCAGCCGAAGACCTTGTCCTCCTCGGCCTGAGCCGCCGTTGGCAATGCCAGCGAGGCGATCAGCCCGAGCCCGGCAGCCCCGGCAAATTGACGGGTGACGCGCGAAAGAGAGCGTGAAAGAGAACGTGAAAGAAAGGTAGCAGCGTGTCTCGACATCGTGACTCCTGATAAAGGTGGCGACATTGCCAGCGCAACGTCCAACATCTTTCACCATGGAGGTTTGCACCAAGGTTAACAAGCCATGAGAGCACCACATGACATGTCATCGCGCCGCTACGTTGCGTTTGTGCTCCCTTGATCTCGCGCGCCTTGTCCATCAGGTATCACTGAGTGCCCGGGCATTGCCTCGCTGAGATCGCCTTGCTGAGATCAGCGCCATGTCATCACTGCAGGAACACCGGCGCCGGGCCATCCGTGCCATCCCATCAGAATGCCCGATACGACAGGAGGTCCCATGCAATCCGCGCTACGTGATCTACTTTCCGACTGGAGCCTGTTTCTCGGCTGGTTACTGCTCATGCTGCCGTCACTGGTCTGGGTCCTGCGTGACCTGACGACCAGCAATGCCCATCTGGCGCCGATGATGAAGTGGGTCTGGGGGCTGACCACGCTGTACTCCGGAATAGTGGGCCTTCTCGTCTATCGCTTTGCCGGGCGCCGCCAGATCGCGGACAACCGTGATGCACGCAAGGGACTGAGAAGCGTCGCGCACTGCTATTCGGGCTGTGGACTCGGGGAGTTCGTGGGGGTTGTGCTGGCGGTGGGTCTGCTGGCACTGGGCAACTTCGCGACGGCGATCATCACCTTCCTCTTCGCCTACCTGTTCGGCTTCCTGCTGACCGTCGGCCCGATGCTTCAGGCCGGCAGCGATGACAAGCGCAAGGTCATCCAGGATGCGTTCAGAAGCGAGACCGCCTCGATCTTCGTCATGGAGCTGGTGGCCATCTCGGTCGACCTGTGGCTGGGAGGCAGATCAGGCATGCATGACGCCCTGTTCTGGAATTCGATGGTCATCTCGCTGAGCCTTGGCCTGCTCGCCGCCTGGCCCGTCAATGTCTGGCTGGTGAAGCGTGGCATCAAGGGAGGCATGGCCGACCCACGCGAGACGGACCCGCATGCCCAGCATCACGCGCACTGCTGAGCCAGTCGCCGTGATGGTGGCTTGGTCTGCACTGCCCTCACGCTTTCCTCGTGCTGCTCTTGCGACGATCTCGCCTCGCTTTCTTGAACGTACCGCTTCCTTGAACGTACCGCCTTCTTGAAAGAGCAGACATGAAAAGGCCCCGCCGGGGGAACCGGCGGGGCCTTGCGGGCTATCGTCTCAATGGCTCATGCCACGGGACCTGCCTTGATGCACAGCTCGATCAGACGAACTCGCCATTGTGATGGACCTGCTGCACGTCTTCGCAGTCATCGAGCATCTCGAGCATCTTGTTGAGCAGCTCGGCGTCGTCACCGCTGACCTCGGTGTGGATCTGCGGGATGAAGCTGATCTCGTCGACTTCGAAATCAAGGTCTTCCCCGAAGAGATCGGTCAGTGCGCCCTTGGCCTTGAAGTGCTCGGTGGTCGGCGTCAACACGGTGATGATGCCGTCATCCAGCTCGATGTCGCTGACATCGACGTCAGCTTCCATCAGTGCCTCGAGCACCTTCTCCTCGTCGTCTTCCGCACCCTTGAAGGACAGGATGGCGCGGTGATCGAACATGTGCGAGACCGAACCCTGGGCGCCCAGCTTGCCCTTGCCCTTGTTGAAGCAGGTACGCACTTCACCGAAGGTACGGTTGTTGTTGTCGGTCAGGCAATCGACGATGACCATGACATTGCCCGGACCGAAACCTTCATAGCGGGCCAGCGCGAAATCTTCACCGCCGGCGCCCTTGGCCTTGTCGATGGCCTTGTCGATGACGTGAGTCGGCACCTGATCCTTCTTGGCCTTCTCGATCAGACGACGCAGGCTCAGGTTACCGTTGGGGTCGACACCACCGCTCTTGGCCGAGACGTAGATCTCGCGTCCGTAGCGTGAATATACGCGCGCCTTGTTGAGTGAAGTACGCGCCATTGACTCTTTACGGTTCTGGAATGCTCTTCCCATGCAAGTCGACTCTTGTCCGCCTGAATTCAAATGCCCTTGCGATCGTGTCGCGGGACCTGATGCACCGCCGCCACCTGGCCGCGATGCATTGCTGCAGGGAATAGTAACGCAGACCGCGCTCTGCGTCGCCATCGCGCCGCCCTGCTCGGCGCGGACTTGAGGGTTGTGTGCATGTGCCCGGCGCGATTGTCGGCGCGGCAAGGCACTGCCTCACAGGCAGTTGGTCGGCTTGGGCAGTCCTGCCAGGCGCGCGCCCACCTTGGGGGGGCTGTCTGGAAACAGGCGCATCAGATGCAGCGAGCGCCCCTTTTCCGGCCCGAAGCGCTGGGTCATCGCCTTGGTCAGCGGCCGCATGGCCGGGGAAAGCGAGAAACGCTGATAGAAATCCCGCAATACCTCGATGACCTCCCAGTGTTCGGGGGTCAACTCACGGCCTTCTTCCGCCGCCAGCCGCTCGGCCAGCGCAGGGCTCCAGTCCTCGAGATCCACCAGATACCCCTCGGCATCCAGACCGATCTCACGTCCGTCGAGAGAAAGCGTACGTACCGTTTCACTGCTGGCCATTGCTCATCCTGATGTTTCGTTCCACTCAAGAAATGACATGCGACATGTCTGTCCGGCTGACGTGACACATCGCGCCGCTCAGAACCAGGAGATCGTCTTGTCCGCGGCCTCGGTCAGCGCGACGAAGCCATCCACGTCCACCACGATCACGCTCGCGCTACAACGGCCCGACAGGCCACGTGACTCGAGATCCTCACGCAAGGCGAACAGACGCCCTTCCAGGCCGACGAAATAGTGCTCCGCGCCAGCCAATGCGCCGTTGACACCATCCTCGATCAGCAGCAGCTGGTCCTCGGGCCCCATGGCATTGAGCGCATCATCCAGAATGCGACTGGAAAATGGCGAGCGATTGAGAAGATGAAGATTCATGCAATTATCCAGTCAAGGGAGGCAGGAGTGCGCGGGACAGAGACGCGCCTGCGAAAGGCGTGAGCCGCACGCCCGCCAGTGCGATCTTGCGCCCGAAGCGCGAGCGCGAGGGTGATGATGGCGGAGCATACCAGCCGCACGCCCGAGCGTCAGGCAGACCTCAGAAGCTCAAGACCCGCGAGAAGGCGCCGGTCAGCGCCACGATATCGTCGTGCTCCATCAGGGTCACCGGCAACAAGGCGATATCCTCGACGCTCAGGCCCCGTGCGCGCAGGGCGGCGGCATCCACATAACAGCGCTGGACATCGTACATGTCCAGCGCTGCCAGGAGATTGTCACTGCCCTTCTGCCCCAGCGCGCCCGGTTGCTGGCCTTCCAGCAGGGCCAATACGCCATCCCCACTGAACAGCAACCCGACCTCGCGCCCGAAGGCCGCCGCGACCATCGCCGCCTCCAGCCCCTCGCGCAGCCAGCTGCTGCCATGCGGCGCGTGACGCAACAGGATCAACAGATCGCCCGGCGCGAGGTCATCGCTCACCTGCCCAAGGTCGGCAGCGTGCGTCGCTGTCTGTGACATCGCATCACTCATGGTGCTCTCCTCAGGCGAAGGTGATCAGGTGGTCATTCTCGAGCGTGGCTTCCACCAGCTGCCCGAGTCCGGTCAACTCGAAGGGCGCCTCGAGGGTCGCCCCCTGCTTGCCGTGTCGCGCGGCTTCACGCTCATCGAGCATGCCACGCCTGAGCCCTGCTGCCACGCACACCTGCAGACGGGTCTCGCCCTGCTCCGCCAGCGCGATCCAGCGGTCCCGCAGATGTGGCTCATCCTGAGGAGGTGCCATCATCGTCGCCGCGTTGTAGACGCCGTCGTGATAGAAGAACACCGTGCTCAGACGATGCCCGCGGGCCAGCAACGCCTCGGCGAAGCGCAGGGCCGAATGACTGGCCTGCTGACTGTAGGGACCGCCGTAGACGGCCAGAGCGTAACGCATGTGAACCTCGAGTCGGCTGCGCATTGAGGGCGACATTCTAGCGCGAGTGGTGGCATCTGTCAGAGCCCCGCATCGCCACCACCGCCGCCGCGACGTACCGCCGATCCCTGCCGCCGCGCCGTGTCCATGCCCCACAACGCAACGACCCCGCCGAGGCGGGGTCGTTGATGCAATGCTTGCGGGGTAGCGTCTGACGATCAATCGTCGGATGCAAAGCCCAGCAGCGCCAGCAGGCTGACGAACATGTTGTAGATGGAGACGTACAGGCTGACCGTCGCCAGCAGATAGTTGGTCTGCCCGCCATGGATGATCTGGCTGGTCTCGAACAGGATCGCCGCGGAGGCGAACAGCACGAAGCCGGCCGATACTGCCAGCGCCAGACCACTGATGTTGAAGATCATCGCCGCCAGCATCGCCAGAATCAGCACGATGGCACCCGCGAACAGGAAGTTGCCAAGGAACGAGAAGTCCTTGCGCGTCACCAGTGCGACCGCGGACAGACCGGCAAAGGTGATGCCTGTCATGCCGAGTGCCGTCATCACCAGCTGAGCGCCGTTGGGCATGCTCAGGTAGGCATTGAGCACCGGGCCGAGCGTGAAGCCCATGAAGCCGGTGAAGGCGAAGGTCGCGAAGATGCCGGCGGTGGAATTCGCGGTCTTGTGGACCAGGAACATCAGACCGTAGGCACCGATCAGCAGCACGAAGATGTTCATGCGGCCCACGCCCATGCTCATCGCCACGCCAGCGGTGAGCGCAGAGAACAGCAGCGTCATCGCCAGCATCATGTAAGTGTTGCGCAGTACCCGGTGGGTACTGAGTGAGCGGCTCGCGGTATCCTGCGAGACCTGCCAGGAGCTGTTAGCCATGGTGTCTATCCTCAGGTTGCTACGATGGATGCATCGAATTGACCCCAGCATGCCCGTCGGGGTTTCCCTAATCAAGAGACAGGACGATGAAAAGCCCGTTTCATGCAACTATCCAGCGCGCAAAAGGCAACCTCATCCTCGCTCTCCCCGCACAGTGTGGCACTCGCTACCTTTCAAGCATCTGAACGGAAAGGAAATTCACCCCAAGTCCTTGACGCGGCCAGAGAAATCCGTAGTATTTCATCCCGTGAGTCGGAGGGATGGCAGAGCGGTTGAATGCACCGGTCTTGAAAACCGGCGTAGGTTAATAGCCTACCCAGGGTTCGAATCCCTGTCCCTCCACCACCTTGATTCCAAAAGCCCCGTCTACTTCAGGTAGGCGGGGCTTTTTCGTGCTCACCCTGTCGCCTGGCAGCCGGCAGCGCTCAAGGGTGTTTGATGATCACCGCAAGTGATTGTCCGCGATGGCTTTTCCGAAGATTTTTCTTCGCCCACCTCTTGCTATTCTCATCAGTTTCGGTAGTATTTCGCTCCGTGAGTCGGAGGGATGGCAGAGCGGTTGAATGCACCGGTCTTGAAAACCGGCGTAGGTTAATAGCCTACCCAGGGTTCGAATCCCTGTCCCTCCACCACCTTGAATTCCGAAAGCCCCGTCTACTTCAGGTAGACGGGGCTTTTTCATTGCACACCTGCCTGCAGTGGCCATTCCTCATGGCATCCTCCCGGGGAGGTACAATGGATCACTCAACGCCTTGCGACACCCCGTGGTCGTACAATCCCTCCTCCCCTTGAAAAATCGAGACACCATGCCATTTTCCGCCCTTGGATTGAGCGACCCCATCGTCAAGGCTGTTACCGAGCAGGGTTATCAGACCCCGACCCCGATTCAGGCGCAGGCGATTCCCGTCGTGCTGGCCGGCGACAACCTGATGGCCGCCGCGCAGACCGGCACCGGCAAGACGGCAAGCTTCGTGCTGCCCCTGCTGCAACAACTGATAGACGCCCCCGAGGTCCGCGCCAAGCGAGTGCATGCCGTCATCCTGACGCCGACGCGTGAGCTGGCCATCCAGGTGGAAGACAACATCCGCCAATATGCCGCACATCTCACGCTCAGCTCCATGGCGATGTATGGCGGCGTGGACATCGCCCCGCAGCAACAGCGCCTGATCGAAGGCGTGGACATTCTGGTCGCGACGCCAGGGCGTCTTCTCGACATGTTGACCCGACGCGCGATCCATCTCGACGAGACACGCACCCTCGTCATCGATGAAGCTGACCGCATGCTCGACATGGGCTTCATCGCCGACATCAACAAGATCGTCGAGAAACTGCCCAGCCAACGTCAGAATCTGCTGTTCTCCGCCACTCTGTCGACCCAGGTACGCATGCTGGCCAGAACGGCGGTGACGGACGCCGTGGAGATTTCCATCGCGCCGGAAAACACCAGCGCTCCCGAGATCACCCAGAGCCTGATCACGGTCGACAAGGAATTCAAATCCGCGTTGCTCAGCCACCTGATCCAGAGTGGCGAGTGGCAGCAGGCGCTGATCTTCATCGAGACCAAGCGCGGTGCGGCCAAGCTGGTCAGCCAGCTGGAGAAGCGCGGCATTGGCGCCGAATCCTTCCACAGCGGACGCAGCCAGGCGGTCCGCGAGCAGCTGCTGGCAGACTTCAAGGCAGGCAAGGTGCCATTTCTGGTGGCGACGGGCGTCGCGGCGCGCGGCATCGACATCGATGACCTGCAGCGGGTGGTCAACTATGACCTGCCGGATGAGGCAGAGAACTATGTGCACCGTATCGGACGCACCGGACGCGCCGGGGCAAGCGGTGAAGCCATCTCACTGGTATCGCGTGATGATTTCCGCAACCTGTGCGCCATCGAGCAGCATCTGGGCAACTTCATCGAGCGTGTGGTGATCGAAGGGTTCGAGCCCGGACTCGCCGTGCCCGCCTCGACGATGGACCCGCTGCCACGCAAGCCGGCCCGCGCTCGCCGCCGACCTGCCGGCAAGCGCTGAGCCATTCGCGCACCGTACGCGACACCGCGACAGTGGAACCTCCTCCACTGTCGCTCTCACTGCTGATCATCGCCTCACGACCTGCTGCCGTGAGATTCGCTGCTGCGCGATACCGGCCCCAGCTGGTTGTCGCTGACGAAACGATTGCAGCCTTCGCGCTTGGCGCGGAACAGGTTGACGTCCGCCTTGGCGATCAGGCTTTCCAGATCCTTGTCCCCCGACTGGCGCTGGGCGACGCCGATCGAGAGACTGACATCGAGACTGTTGATGCCGTCATTGATGACGAAGGGCAATGCCGAGGCCCCCTTGCACAGACGCTCCGCCACCTGGTCGGCGCGCTCACCATGCAGCCGCGGACTCAGCAGCACGAACTCCTCCCCGCCATAGCGACCGATCAGATCCTCTCCGCGCAGGATACTGCGCATGCGCTTCACCAGCTCCTTGAGCACCTGGTCGCCCGCCGCGCGTCCCCAGGTCTCGTTGATCAGCCCCAGGTGGTCGACATCCACCATCATCACGCTGATGGGCTGTGTTCCCATCAACATCTCACGCCCCTTGTCGATCAGTTCCGCGCGACTCAGCGCCCCGGTCAACTCATCGAACCGCTCGCGTGACTCGAAACGCTGGCGCAAGCGATCCGCCGACCACCCCATCTGTACCAGCACGAGGGTGAAGAACACGGTCAGAACGCAGAGATTGATCAGTCGGAACGCGAATGCCCACCCGGGCGGCAGCGGATTGGCCACCCCCTGGAACATCAACACGACATAGGCCAGCAGCGGCATGCTCAGGCAGATGAGACACAGCAGCAGACGTCGCGTGAAGGGCATGCGAATGCAGTAGATGCACAGCAGCGCACCGAAATAGAAATAATCGAAACCGGGGGCTGGACCGAAATAGCCCAGGGACAGACTTATCTGGGCACAGGTACCCAATGCCAGCAGGTTGGCGGCCAGTACCTCTCGGCGCGCGCGATGCAGCTGCAGACAGACAAGGTCCACCACCAGCATGCCCAGATCCAGCGCCAGAATGCCCATCTCTCCCAGCCAGAGCATCAGACCGGCATACAGCAGGTGACTCGCTATCGCGAGCACATACACCACATTGAAGGTGGCGTGGAAGGTCTTCTCGTCCTCGGTGAGGCCTGGTGGGAAATCCTCGAATCGCAACAGCCAGCGCGCAAGGTGTGGATGTGGACTGCCCATGAGACTATCTCCTTGGCTGCTGACCACCATTCGTGGCCAGCCAGACCAGGCGGGTAAAGGCCTGACGAGCCAAGGGTACGTCATCCCTCAGTCGAAAGGAGATCAGCACATTACACGCAATGCATAAACCCGCCACCAAGCGCCGAGCCAGCCTGGCGTCACGACAGGCAGAACCGGGCCACGACGCAAAGAACCGCGTCAATGCAGGCGCAGCCCCACCTTGGTGATGCGATTGCCCTCGACCTCATTCACCACCCAGTGAATGCCATGCCAGTCGACATCATCCCCGACCACCGGCACCCCGCCGACTCTGCGGGTGATGAACTCGGCGATGGTCAGGTGCTGCTCGCCCTGAGAGAGCGTCAGTCCGTAGACATCGGCGATATCCTGCATGTTGGCATCCCCTTCCAGGGTGAAGGTGCCGAAGAAGGCGCGCTGTTCATGCTGCAGACTCTCGCCATTGAACATGCGATTGAGGCTTGGCACATCACAGGAGCGACCGACGACGCACAGCACGTCCTTCTGATGCAGACAGGTGCTGCCCTTGGGATGGATCAGCACCTTGTTGCGGAACAGTGCCCCGACCTTGGCCCCGGAGGGGAAGCGCAGCATGCGCAATGCCACGCCTTCCAGCGCCGTGTTGTCGACCCGGTAGACCAGCATCTCGTAATCGTTGACGGGCATGATGCCCAGCAGATTGCGGCGGCTGGGCTGTGCGCCCGGCGGCACCACCACCCTGAGCTTGCGCGCCATGGGAGCCAGCGACGAGCCCTGCACCAGCAGCGAGATGATCACCACGAAGAAGGCGACATTGAAGTAGACGCCGGCATTCTCGACCCCGGTGATCACCGGGAAGATCGCCAGCACGATCGGCACCGCCCCCCTCAACCCGACCCAGCTGATGAACCACAGCTCTCGCCAGCGGAAGCGGAAGAAAGGCTTGAGACACAGGATCACGGCCAGGGGGCGCACGAACAGGATCAGCGCCACACTCAGAATGGCGGCCGGCAGCGCGAACTGCAGCATCGTGGAGGGTGAGACCAGCAGACCCAGCATCAGGAACAGCACGATCTGGGACAGGTGGGCCAGTCCGTCATGCACCGGCAGGATGTGTTCGAGGTGGCGCCCCGGATGATTGCCGATCATCAGGCCACACAGATAGATGGCCAGGAAGCCACTGCCACCGAGCTCATTGGTCGTCGCGAACAGACTCAGGCCCAGCGCCAGCGCCAGCAGGGAATAGAGGCCGGGCGCCAGATCCAGATAGCGCATCAGACGGGCGATCAACCAGCCACCGGCGATCCCCATGCCCGCGCCGACCCCGAACTGCAGCGCGAAGCTCATGAGTCCGGCGGCGACCCCCGACAGCTGTCCGGTCAGTATCTCGGCCAGAGTGATGGTGAGGAAGATGGCCATCGGGTCGTTGGTACCGGACTCGATCTCCAGCGTCGCCCCGACCCGCTCGTTGAGGTGCACCCCCTGCCCGCCCAGTAGCGAGAAGACCGCCGCGGCGTCGGTAGAGCCGACGATGGCCCCGACCAGCAGGCCTTCGATCAGGGTGAGGTCAAACAGCCACATGGCCAGCAGCCCCACCAGCCCGCTGGTCATGAAGACCCCGACGGTCGCCAGCACCAATGCCGGCTTGAGACCCGCGCGGAAGGTCGAGAGACGGGTGCGCAGACCGCCATCGAGCAGAATGAGTGCCAACGCCAGATTGCCGATCAGGTACGCGGTAGAGGCATCATCGAACTGGATGCCGAGCACGCCATCCTCCCCCGCCAGCATGCCGAGTCCCAGGAACAGCAACAGCAGGGGCATGCCGAGACGAGCCGAGACCCGACTTGCCAGCACGCTCAAGGCGATGAGCATGCCCGCCAGCAAGAAGTAATAGTTCAGATTCTCTACCACGTGTGCTCCCCCGCCATTCCCGGCACCAAGTCTCGAATCACGTCTGCGACGGCCCAGAGACAGTATTCCATGTCAGCGACGAGGCTGCAGAGAAATTTCTCAAATATTCATGGACTTGCGATCAACATGTCAGGCTTCTCGGCGACACCCAGGCCGGGGCTGCCGCCAGCTCGGCGTAGCGGGTCGGACCGAAGGCTTCCATCGCCCACAACAGGGCTCGGCACAGCTCACGCTGACCGTCGATATCGACCATGCGCCCATGACGCGAATAACCGGCGAGGAAGGCCTCACGCTGACTCGGCGTCTCCAGCAACAACTCGATCAGTGCCCAGTCGAACTCGATCGGAGCCCACACCAGTGCCTCCCAGTCGCTCCATACCCAGCCGGTGGCGGCGCACAGATATTGGTCCGCGCGCAGGTCCGGCAGACTCCAGACGGCGCGAGCGGGATGCGAGAAGGTGCGTGATGGCAGGTCCCCCAGCTCGTGGGACAGGGGATGGCGCGCGAGAAAACGCGTCACGCGGGCATTCCAATGCAGCAACGGCATGGGCTGGGCAAGGGGCTGACCAAAGCCGGACACGGTGTCCTGATGCAGCCGCCCGACCTGATCTCCCAGCAACTCACAGAAGGTGTCACTGAGATCACTGGGCTGACCGCTGGACCACGGCAGATGCCAGACGGGCGCGCCATCGAGACGTCCCAGATAGGTCAGCGGCAGCGGAGGGATGGGCAAACGCGCCGGCAACGCGCCCGCCAGCCGTGTCAGGGCCTCAGGTTGCGCCCAGCGATCGGCGCCGAAGACACCGCGCATCGCTCGCCAGAAGGGGTCGTGATCCGGGCCGGTCCGCGCCAGCTTGATCAGGCCGGGGGTGCCGCCACGCTGTCGCCACAACCAGTTGGCACTATCCGGCCAGGCAAGTGCCAGCGGCTCCAGCGCATGCCCCAGATAGGTGGAAAGACGGCGAGTCAGCGCATCCTCCGGCCAGCCATTGGGCACGGATGTCGCGTCTGGCATCACGGGTCGCCGCGGTGGCACGGGATAACCGCTGGAGCAGGTCGAGAGATCCGGGGTATCAGGCATGTTGATCTCCTTGAGGCTGCGATACCTCGATAGCATACCCAACACCGGGCCATGCAGCATAGCCACACGACAGCCACCCCGACGATGGCAGGGATGCAACCGGCGGGCAGGTGACGGTACACTGTCGGCCTGGATGGGGGTGCCCGAAAGTGGGCTGAGAGCCGATGCGTCACGTCGCATGGCAACCCCTGGAACCTGATCCGGTTGATACCGGCGGAGGGAATTCCGGTCACCTGCCCAAGCGTCAGGCGCCCTGCGTGCTTCCTCCCCTCGGCATGCCGCCTGACCACGGATGACACTGTGTCGCTGGGACTCTCCCTCAACAACGCTCGCATCGATTACGCCAGCCATACGCTGTTTCGTGATCTGTCGGCGCGTCTGGATGCCGGAAGCTGGACGGCCCTGCTGGGCCGCTCGGGCTGTGGCAAGAGCTCACTGCTGCGCCTGCTGGCCGGCCTCGAGATGCCCGACCATCACACGCTGGAACTCACCACCGATGACGGCAAGCCACTGGCGGGTCGCGTCGCCTGGATGGCGCAGCAGGACCTGCTGCTGCCCTGGCGCCGGGTGCTGGACAATCTGTGTCTGGGAGATGACCTCCATCGTCGCCCCCGCGATACCGAGCGGGCCCGCGAACTGCTGGCAGCGGTGGGTCTGGAGGGGCGCGAGCAGGCCTGGCCAGACTCCCTCTCCGGCGGGCAACGCCAACGCGTTGCATTGGCGCGAACGCTCTATCAGCAGGCTCCGGTGGTGATGATGGATGAACCCTTCTCCGCAGTGGACGCCATCACGCGACTCGAACTGCATGATCTCGCCAGCCGGCTGCTGGACGGACGCACCGTGCTGATGGTCACGCATGACCCGCTCGAGGCGTTGCGCCTGGCCGACCAACTGCTAGTGCTGCGTCCGGGCCGCGACAGCCAGCAGGGGGCAGTGCTCGACCGCTTGCCGGGGCTCTCGCCGCCTCGCCCGGTGCCGCTGGACCTGCCCGCCCTGCAGCAGGCCCAGTCCGAATTGATCACACGCCTGCGCGACGGCGAGGAGACGCAATGAAACGCCTGCATGCCCTGCGTCATCTCGCCATCAGCGCCGCCGTCCTGCTGGGACTCTGGCAACTGGTGATCATCACCACGGCCGTGCCGCCCTACATCCTGCCAGCGCCACTGGCAGTCGCGGAGGTGCTGGTCCGTCAGGCTCCGATGCTGGCACACCACGCCGGCATCACCTTCGCCGAGATTCTTGGCGGGCTGGTACTGGGGGTCCTTCTCGGACTGAGCACCGCGCTGGCACTGGCGTTCATCCCCCGTCTGCGGCGCACCCTGCTGCCATTGCTGCTGATCAGCCAGGTGATCCCGCTGTTCGCGATCGCTCCACTGCTGGTGCTGTGGCTGGGCTATGACATGCTCTCCAAGGTCGTGATGGCCACGCTGATCATCTATTTCCCCGTGGCCTCCACCGGCTACGACGGCCTGCGCCAGACCCCTCAGGGCTGGCTGGATCTCGCCCATACCCTGGGTGCCAGCCCGTGGCGACTGCTGCTGCATGTCCAACTGCCCGCCGCGCTGCCGGCATTGGCCTCCGGCGTGCGCATGGCAGCGACAGCCGCCCCCATCGGGGCCGTCATCGGTGAGTGGGCCGGCGCAAGTCAGGGCCTCGGCTATCTGATGCTCAATGCCAATGCCCGCATGGAAATCGACCTGATGTTCGCCGCCCTGCTGGTGCTGGTCGCCTTTTCGCTGCTGCTGTATTTCACGCTGGATGCCCTGCTGCGTCGCCTGATGCCCTGGCATCGGGATCGCCTGACCCGTTTGAACTGAGCGCTTCCGGCTGTCAGGCGATGCCCTGACGGTCTCACATTCTTGACACCACAAGGAATACCGCCATGCCATTCTCGCCATCGGCGATCCGCCGTTCCAGCAAGCTGTCCTGCCTCTTCGCGACACTGCTGACAACCCTCAGCCTGAGCACCTTCGCCCTGTCAGCCGAGACTGGCGCCAGCGCCGAGCCCCAGGCCCCGACCGCCAGTGACAGTGCAGCGGCAGCGGTCACCCAGACCGGGCAGGACGGTGCCACCCTCGAGCCAGACGCTTCTGCCAAGCAGGCTGCCGAGACCGAGCAACAGACCCGCCCCGCCGCTGGCGATGTGCAGGACCCGCAAGCGGCCGCCACCGATGCCAAGCCCCTCACGCACCTCAAGGTCATGCTCGACTGGTACACCAATCCCGGCCACGGGCCGCTGGTGCTGGCTCAGGAACTGGGCCTGTTCAAGCAACATGGTCTGGACGTCGAGCTGATCGCTCCGGCAGACCCCAGCGTCCCCCCAAAGCTTGCCGCGGCGGAGCGTGTCGACATCGCCATCAGCTATCAGCCCCAGCTGCACCTGCAGGTGGATCAAGGGCTGCCGCTGGTGCGCATCGGCACGCTGGTGGCCACCCCGCTCAACGTGGTGGTGGTACGGGCTGACAGTGACATCCAGTCGATGGCCGACCTCAAGGGCAAGCGCGTCGGCTATTCCGTCGGTGGCGTGGAGGAAGTCCTGCTGTCCACCATGCTCCAGAACAGCGGCCTGACACTGGATGACATCACCCTGACCAACGTCAACTTCTCGCTGACGCCGTCACTGCTGACCCGCAAGGTCGATGCCGTCACCGGGGCATTCCGCAACTTCGAACTCGCCCAGATGGCACAGGAAGGCGTCAAGGGCCGCGCCTTCTACATCGAGGAAGAAGGCGTGCCGACCTATGACGAACTGATCTTCGTCGCCAACAGCGACAGCTATTCTCGCAAGCACGAGCAGTACGCCGCCTTCCTGTCCGCCGTCGGTGAAGCCACCGCCTGGATAATCAACCACCCTGACAAGGGCTGGAAGCTGTTCCGCGAGTCCGACCCGGCACTCGATACCGCGCTCAACAAGAAAGCCTGGTATGCCACCTTGCCGCGCTTCGCCCTGCGTCCGGCCGCACTGGATGCCGGCCGCTACCGTGACTTCGAGAACTTCCTGTACGAGCGCGGCATGATCAAGCAGCGCCAGTCACTCGACCACCTGGCCATCGACGTCAACGCGCCCTGAATAGACGGCCGATGACAGACACGACGACGCCCTGCCGGTTTCCCGACAGGGCGTCGTTTGCTTTCCGCCAGATGACGCGAAGATGCCCCCGCCCCTTGCCTCCCGAGACCTTCCTGTCAGCGCCTGCCATCCACCGGACTGCCGGCTGACGCCCGCCTGGCCAGACGCCGCGCCAACCACCCCATCAGCACAGGCTGGATCACCAGCGCGACCACCAGCACCGCCACGAGCAGTGGCATGCCCTCAAGGGCGCCACCCGGCGAGCTGACCAGCAGCGCCGCCCCGAGATAACTGCCCGCGGCAGAACTCAGATGCTGAACGGCACTCTGGGTGCTGGTGAAGGCGGCCCGCTCGTGCTCGGCAGGAATGAAGCTGTTGAGCGTGTTCTGCGCCACCCGCCGCGCCGAGGAGAACAGCATGTAGGCACCAAACCCCACCCACACCAGCGACGGCCCGGGCGAATGAAGCAGGAAGGCCCAACCCACCAGCGCCGTCAGCAGACAGGTGATGGTGCCGGGCCAGACACTGCCGAAGCGATCACACAGCCGCCCGGTCAGCTGCATGCCCACCAGCGACAGTCCGCCTCCGATCATGTAGAGCCCGCCGAGATCCTCGCGAGGCAGATCGAGATTGAACAGCAGATAGCTGGAGAGATTGGGAATCACCAGGAAGTTGCTGAACATCGCGGTGGCGATCAGCGCCAGCCCGAGCCGGTGATTCGGCTGCGCGAGAATGGTGGCGATGGAGGTACCGGCGCGACTGCGAGGATTGTCCAGATGCCCCCGGATCGGCGGCAGCACCCAGGCCAGCAACCCGCAGACCAGCAACGCCAGCAGCGCAACGGCCCGGAACGGCGCCTGCCAGCCAAAGCCTTCGGACAACCACAGCGCGAAGGGCAGCCCCAGCACCGAGGCCACCGAGAAGGCCCCCATCACCATCCCCATGGCGCGTCCACGCCGGATTCCCGGCACGACATCGATCACGATGGCCAGTGCCGTGGCCGCCGCCGGCCCACCGAACAGCCCGCCCAGCATGCGCGCGGCCAGCAGCGTCTCGAATCCGGTGGCGAAGCTCGCGATCAGATGACACAGCGCGGCACCGAACAGAAAGCCCAGCACGGCCCAGCGACGATCGAAACGATCCGCATGCCGCGTCCACAGCAAGGTACCCACCGCCGCCGCCAGCGGGTAGCTGCCGACGATGTAGCCCAGGTGGTCCAGCGGAATGCCCAGCGACTGCGCGAAATCCGGCCCCAGTGCCATCACCATGGTGAAGCCCATGATGACGGCGAACTGCAGCAGCGTGACCAGCGCGATCACCAGACGCTCGTGACGCGTCACCGGTATCGTGCCGTCTTCGTCAGGCACGCGGGGCGCCGCCAACGGCGCAGGCGCATGACGTGAGCCGCTCAAGCGCGTGCGACGCGTTCAAGAAACGTCTCGACGGCCTGCTGGAACTCGCTTGCTCGCTCGGCATGCAGCCAGTGGCCGGCATCCAGCGAGGCATCTTCCAGTCGCGGGAAGCGCTCACGCATTGCCTGGAGCCCGTCGGCTTGCACGTAATTGGAACGTTCGCCCCACAGCAGCAGGGCCGGCAGTTCCACCTCGCCGTGTGCCTGAGGCGCCTCGACGATCTGGGGGTAACCCGCCGCGATGTGATCGAGCCCGACTCGCCAGCCCATACTGCCGTCCTCATCGCGCACCAGGTTGGTGGCGAGGAACTGACGGATAGCCGGCGTTTCCACATGGCGTGCCATCACGTTGTCAGCGTCCTTGCGCGAGGCAGGACGCGCCTCACGCACGGCCTCGAAGGCAGCGAATATCTCATCGTGCCCGTGTCCGTAGGCGATGGGCGCGATATCGGCCACCACGAGACTGCGCAGTCGTTCAGGTGCCTGCAGTGCGACCTGCATGGCCACCTTGCCCCCCATGGAGTGCCCCATGAGATCACAGGTGGGGATATCGAGCTGATCGAGCAGAGCGATCACGTCAGCGGCCTGCTCCGGGTAGCTCATGCCCGCCACATGCGGGCTGCGACCATGATTGCGCAGATCCACCGCGATGACGCGACGCGACTGCGACCAGAACTTGATATGCGAGCGCCAGTTGTCCGCGCTCCCGAACAGACCATGCAGAATCACCAGCGGCGTCGCATCCTGCTCACCCGCCTCATTGCCCTGTGCGGCTTCACGGGCATCACTCTCGTTGTAGAAAAGCTCGACCGTCGTGCTTGTCGCAGTGCTCATCATCATCTCCATGGACGCTAGACAGACCCTCAGACGCTCCCGACCCTCACGCATCGCCCGCGATGGCACGCGCCAGTGCGAAGCGGCAACCTCGTGGCCGAGTGTCAGAAAACGCTCATGTTAGCAGACTATCAAGCCGCCGCGCGGCTCACCGCGGACTGGCTTCCAGATAGACCTTGACCGCCTGCCACAGGGGGCTTCGATAGCGCTCCGGATGCCAGAGCATGGAAAAATGCCGCTTGAGGTTGAGCTGGGGCGTCTCCAGCACGACCAGCTCCCCACGTGACAGCTCCGCATCCACAGACAGGCGTGAAAGGCAGCCCAGCCCGAGGCCGGCAAACACAGCCTGCTTGATGGCCTCATGCTGACCCAGCTCCATGCGCACCTTGAGGCGCTCGATTCGCCCGTGCAGTGCACGTTCGAAGACCGCCCGCGTGCCCGACCCTCCCTCGCGCAGAATCCAGTCGGCATTGGCCAGATCCTCGTCATCGAGTGCCGTTGCACGTATCGCCAGCGGGTGGCACGGCGGCGCCACCACTACCAGTTCATCCTCACGCCAGGTCTGGCTCATCAGGCGTGGCGCGTGACAATCCCCTTCGATCAGCCCCAGCTCGGCATCGTAGTTGAGCACCGCCTCCACCACCTGATGGGTATTGCGCAGGCGCAGGTTGAGCTCGGTCCCGGGATTTTCACGCATGAAGGCCCCTGCCAGGCCGGGCAACAGCCAGGTCCCGATGGTCGCGCTGGCGGCGATTTCCAGCTCGCCTCGCAGGAACCCCTCCTCCAGCCCGGGCTCACGGGCCTCCAGCTCCAGTGCATGGGTCTGTTCCAGCAGCTGTTCGGCACGCGCCAGCAGACGACGCCCATTGGCATTGAGGGCCAACCGGCGCCCGAGCCGCTCGAACAGCGCGACGTCAAGGTGGCGCTCCAGCTCTGAAAGCGCCTGGCTCGCCGCCGATTGCGAAAGCCCTATCTCTCGGGCGGCACCACTGACCGAGCCCTGGCGAGTCACGGCGACGAAGACCTGTAATTGGCGCAGGGTGATATGGATCTGCATATCGGTTTTTCCGGTAAGTGGTAAAGGAATAATCGACTAACTGTCCAATGATATTCCTGCATAAACTATTCATCAAACCAGAAGCACTAAGCATGCAACGCCCTCACATGCACTCAAGACCTTCACACGACAAGACCTGACCCGACACGCCTATCAAGGAGAAAGCCAATGGACGCACAGACGCTGACTGCCCCCCCTGTCACGGAACGGCTGCGCCGAATGGTGCCGGGACTCGCGCTGTGCGGCGGGCTGACACTGGCGGGGCTGGGGCTGCACGCCATTCCGACCCTCGCCGCGACCGGCGTCAGTCCGCTGGTCTTCGCGCTGCTGTGCGGCATCGTGGTCGGCAACCTGCCCGTCACCAGCCGCCATGCCCGGGCACTGGCACCAGGGCTGCATGTCGCGACCAAGAAGCTGCTGCGACTCGGCATCATCCTGTTCGGACTGTCGATCACCTTGCAGCAGATTCTCGGCCTGGGGTGGAGCGTGGTCGTGCTGGATGTCATCGTCATCGCCGCCGTGTTGAGCTGCGGCTATTTCTTGGGCACGCGCTGGCTCGGTCTGGATCGCGATACCGCCTTGCTGACCAGTGCCGGCTCTGCCATCTGCGGCGCCGCGGCCGTGCTGGCGACGGAATCCATGATCAAGGCACGCCCGGCAGCCACCGCCATGGCCGTGGCCACGGTGGTACTGTTCGGCTCGCTGGCCATGCTGGCCTACCCCTTGCTCTACCCGCTGACCGGCATGCATGAGGGGCTGTTCGGCATCTACATCGGCTCGACCATTCACGAGGTCGCGCAGGTCGTGGCGGCAGGTGAGGCGGTAGGTCCGGACGCCCTGGCCAATGCCCTGATCGTCAAGCTGATGCGCGTGATGATGCTGGTCCCCTTCCTGCTCCTGCTGCCCAAGCTGTGGGCCATGCGCAGCCGCAGCGAGGGGGATGACCGCGATGCCGGCGGCAGCATGACCATTCCCTGGTTCGCCCTCGGTTTCATCGTCATGGCCGGGATCAACAGCACCGGCGAGATTCCTGCCGCCCTGCACGCCAACCTGTCCGTGCTGGGGAGCGTCGCCCTGACCATGGCGATGGCGGGACTCGGGGTCGAGACACGCATGGATCGTCTGCGCTCACTGGGCATGAAGCCCTTCCTGCTGGCACTGATCCTGTTCGCGCTGCTCATGGTCGGCGGCTTCGGGGCCAACCTGCTGTTGATGAGGTGATACACGCCGGCAATGATTGAGTGTCGCAATCACCCAATTAGTGCCGCTCAATTGGCAAACCCGGTGAGGCTCAAGCACAATGGCATCCATCCATTGACTCACCGGTTCTGCCGGAAGCCCACGAACATCACGTCACGGTGGGCTTGACGAGTATCACGTACCCTCCAAGGAGAATCTCATGCTGGCAGTCATCTTCGGTCGTCCGGGTTGCCCGTTCTGCGTCCGCGCCAAGGAACTCGCGGAAGAACTTACCGCCAAGCGCGATGATTTCGATTTCCGTTACATCGACATCCACGCCGAGGGCATCACCAAGGCCGACATGGAAAAGACCATCGGCAAGCCGGTGGAAACCGTGCCGCAGATCTTCGTCGATCAGACCCACATCGGTGGCTTCACCGAGTTCAACCAGTACGTTCAGGACGAGGCACTGATGCCGCAGGCCTGATCATCGCCTCGACTTCTGTCTGATCCTGAAAAGCCCTCGCCCATGGCGGGGGCTTTTTTTGCAGCCGGCATGCCAGTTGCTCAGCTGATGCCCCTGCCACGAGCGCCGTCAATCAAGGGGCCAGCTTCCCACCTCTCGCCAGTGCCTTGACTCGTGCCTCCCTCAGGGCAGCCACTCACGGCAACGGGAAAGTGCGCAGCGGAGCGCTTGCGGCGCTCGCAAGCTGCGGCGACAATTCGCCTTTCTCCGCACGTAGCTGGACAAGGAAGCAAACATGAACATGTTGATGGAAGGCGCCGTGCTGCTGGGCTGCGCCGTGGTTGCCGTGCCGCTCTTTCAGCGCCTGGGGCTGGGGTCCATCCTGGGGTATCTGGCGATCGGGGTGCTGCTGGGGCCGTCATTGATCGGCTTCATCTCGGAACCGACCGAGGTGCTGCACTTCGCGGAGTTCGGCGTGGTCATGCTGCTGTTCATGATCGGACTGGAACTCGAACCCAAGCGCCTGTGGGACATGCGCCTCAAGCTTGCCGGGCTTGGCAGCGCACAGATGCTGCTATGCGGAGCGCTGCTGACGCCCGTCGGGTTATGGCTGGGCCTTGAACTGCCGGCCGCCGCCTTGCTGGGCCTGATTCTGGCGCTGTCCTCTACCGCCTTTGCGCTTCAGGTACTCAGCGAGAATCAACAACTGGCGACACCCCATGGCCAGTCAACCTTCGCCATCCTGCTGTTCCAGGACCTGGCCGTGATTCCGCTGCTGGCGCTGCTGCCGCTGTTCGCCGACAACTTCGACGCTTCCACCGGCTCCGGCTGGGCCGGTGTCGCCAAGGGCATCGGCATGGTGGCGGCGGTCATCATCGTTGGCCGCTTCGTCGTTCCGCGCCTGTTGAAGATGGTGGCACGCAGCGAGATCCACGAGATCTTCACTGCCGCGGCACTGTTCGTGGTGATCAGTACTGCCCTGCTGATGGAATGGGTCGGGCTTTCCATGGCACTGGGGGCCTTCCTCGCCGGGGTGCTGCTGGCGGATACCGTCTATCGCCACGAACTCGAAGCCAACATCGACCCCTTCAAGGGCCTGCTGCTGGGGCTGTTCTTCATGGCGGTCGGGATGTCGGTGGACGTCTCGCTGGTCATGGAGCGCCCGCTGACGGTGCTGGGCCTGACACTGGCGCTGATGGTCGGCAAGGTGCTGGTCATCACGCTGGTGGGCCGCGTCGCACGCCTGAAGCTTGCCGAGGCACTGCCACTGGCCGCCGTACTGGCTCAGGGCGGAGAATTCGACTTCGTGTTGCTGACCGCCGGCATGGCCGCCGGCATCTTCGATCAGACGCTTACCAGTCTGGTCATCAGCGCCGTGACGCTGTCCATGGCCGCCACGCCCTTCCTGTATCGCTATGCGCGCAAGTTCGGTGCCGCGCGCGAAGCCAAGCGCCCCTACGATGAAGACTTCGGTCAGGAAGCCCCGCCGGTACTGATTGCCGGTTTCGGACGTTTCGGTCAGATGAGCGCGCGCATTCTCAAGACCCAGGGCATCAACTTCACCGCCCTCGACCCCAACATCACCCAGGTCGAGTTCGTGCGTCAGTTCGGCTCGCGCATCTTCTACGCCGACGCCAGCCGATCGGAGCTGCTGCGAGCGGCTGGCGCCGAGCACGCACAGATCATGCTGGTGGCGGTCGATGACGCCAGGATGACCACCCAGATCGTGCGTACCGTTCGACAACAGTTCCCGCATCTCAAGCTGTTCGTGCGGGCCCGCAATCGCCACCATGCCTGGGAGCTGATGGAGCTGGGCGTGGAACACGTGATCCGCGAGACCTACGCCAGCAGCCTGGAAATGGGCAACGAACTGCTGGTTGCCATGGGCTATCCAAGCGCACGTGCCGCCGAAGTGGTCCGCGCCTTCCGTGAGATGGATGACACCATGCTCAAGAGCGATTTCGAGAACCGCCATGACCCCGAGGCGCTGGTCACCAGCGCCAAGAGCGCCATGGAAGAGCTCAAGCGCCTGTTCCAGACCAAGGGCTGATATCCACTCTCGCCAGCTGCTGTCGCTCCAGAACCGAAAACGCCGCCCTCTAGGGGCGGCGTTTTCGGTTCTGGCATCCACTGGCGTGCCATTCAGCTGCGAGTCACGGCTCCCCCGCGCAGGCGAGCGCGCCACTGCGGCCCGAAGAGATAGGCACACAGGCCCACGACGATGAAGAGCGCCCCCGCCAGCACGCGGCTGGAGACTATCTCGCCATTCAGGGCAGCGCCGAGACTCATGGCGAATATCGGCGTGATCAGGGTGGCCAATGCCACGGTACTGGCGGACAGGCGTGCCAGCACGAAGTAATAGCACAGATACCCGATCAACGAGCCGAAGATACCCAGGTAGACGATCGCCCCCAGCGGGCGCTGTGTCGGCCATGCCTGCGGCACACCATCGACCAGCAGGGCCGCGAGAAGATAGAGCGGAAGCGAGACGAGCAGCGCGCCCTCGGTCTGCACCAGCGGATGAAGCCCTGCTCGCTCTCGCTGGACCAATACGCCGGAAGCGGCAAAGCAGTTGACCGCCAGCAACATGGTCACCACCCCCTTCCAGCTGCCCGGTGGTAGCGCCAGCGAGTCCGAGACGGCGATGGCCAGTCCGCCCAATGCCAATGCGAAACCTAACCATTGCAGCTTGTCAAGAGGCGCACTTTTCAACCACCAGCGCGCGTAAAGTCCTGATAGCAGAGGAGCTAAGCCGAAAAGTAACGACATGATACCGCTTGGTAACCAACCGGCAGCAATATAGGCGAAGTACATCCCACCCCATATCCCCAGTGCAGCCGCCACGTAGCTGCGAATTGCCACGCGACCGAAATCCATTTTCAGCCCGAGCATGCGTAACAATGGGTAACCGATACATGCGGCAATTAACATTCTCCCCATGGCAGACCAGGCCGGCAGCCATCCGGAAGCACTCCATGAAATCGCCAGCGGTGTGGTTGACCACACCATGAGAACCACGCAATACGCCACCAGCACTGGCATTTTCACACTCCGAACAGTCGGTCAGAAAAAAAGGACAATGTCGTTGAATGGCCTTATCTGGCAGGTACCTATAATCGCTCCAGCACAGGGTGCCGATATCCCGTCAAGGAGGCTTCATGCAACGCGAGGAATTTCTACAACAGCTATGGCTGGACTTCGTTCACCGCCATCCGGATATCGGAGCGCTGGACATCTGGCCGGATGGCATCAGGCCCGAATATCTGATGTTCGTGACACTGGATCAGGGGCCATTTCGCAGCGAGAAACTGCGTCCCAGCCTCTATCATCAGGGCTATCGACGCGTGAAGCAGTACGCCATGGCCGACCGTGGCCTACTGGTGGATCTGCTGCTGCCGCCGGATGGCGGCTCGGCTGTCATGCTGGCCGAACTTCAGGCCAATAGCCTGCCTCCCCTTCACCGAGACCTGCTGAAGACGCTCATCAGCCAGAGTCACCGTGACGACTGCAAGGGACAGAACCTGCTGGCGCCGTGCCGCCCATGGGACATGCCGGACTGGCCCACCTTCGAGCGTCTGCTGGAAGCCAACCCGCTGGCGGCATGGCTATCGGTGATGGGCCCGCGCTTGCATCACGTGGGCTTCAACGCCGACGAGCTGGGAGAAACGCTTGAAGCTGTCTGCGAAGGCATGCTGATGCACGGCATGTCGCCGCAGAGCGGGCGCCACCATGCCGTACTCCCCATCAACCCCAAGCTGCAATACCACTACTATCCCGCGCACGCACAACGCATGGTATTCGCCGAAGGTGATGAGCACATGGTGGTGCTGGGAGGGCTGGCCCTGCTGGCAACGGCCGACAGTGGCCAGCATCAGCGCGCCGCCGAGCAACTGCTGCCAGAGCACACGCTCTGCCAGCTGAGTGCCTGACGGACAAGATTCACGAGCCAGATTCGCAAGCAGTAGTGCCGCAACGCCCCTGACGCCTCTGGCGCCAGGGGCGTTTTCATTGGCAAGCCATGTCATGACTCACCGCCATGGGCTCCCCTCGCGAGCCACTGGCTGTCGTGCGCCATGCTCGGGTGCCCCATGAGGTCTGCTGGTGGCTCAGAGCCGTAATACGTTGGTCGCAAGCAGGTTATCAACAGAAGCTGTGGAAAAAGCTGTGAAGAATCTCTGTACATCCACTCATCGGCTTCGCGATCTGGCGACCGATGTCAGATTGATCAAAAATTCACCACTTCACCGCTGAGCGCCTGACTGTCACGAAAAAAGCCTCCGAAACCACCTCGCCTAGCGCAGCAATGAGCCCAGTGACGTGAGCGCCACTCCCAGGTCCATCGGCGTGTCGGTGACCTGTCCCCCCAGCCAGTAGGCGCCGACGTATCCGACGCTGTACGCCAGCAGCAGCGCCGGGAAGAAGCGCAGGTAGCTCATGAAGGTCACCTCACGCACCTTGGAGAGCGCAATCACTCCAGCGGCCGACCCGATGATCAGCAGTGATCCGCCCACGCCAGCGGCGTAGGTCAGCGCCAACCACTCGGCATCGTTCATGCCGACATCCGCCTTGAGCACCGCAGCCGTCAACGGCACGTTGTCGACCAATGCCGACAACAGGCCGATCAGATAATTGGCCTGCATGGCAGGCATCACGTCATAGAGCTGTGCCAGCCCTTCCAGCAGGCGGGCTTCCTTGAGCGCTCCCACCATCAGCAGGATGCCGAGGAAGAATAGCAGAGTGTCGAATTCAATTATCCTGATGTAATCAAGAATTCTGCGCTCTTCGCTGTCACTGCGTCGCTCGGCCACATGCCCGAGCAGGAACATGATCGACATCCCGAACAGGAAGGTCAGCAAGGGCGGGATACCGAACAGCACGTTCAGGCCCAGCGTGGAGAGGATGGTGGCGAGAAACAGCCAGGCCACGAAGCGGTCCAGACGCCGGGTCGGACGGCGTTCACGCGACAGATGGACTTCTCCCCCAAGCCCGGGCAGCAGCAGCGTCGCCAGCAGCATCACGCTGACGAAGGCCGGGATGGCCAGCAGCATCAGCTCACTGATACGCACTTTGTCAGCAAGGAAGATCATCAGTGTGGTCACATCACCGGTGATCAACGCCACCCCGCCGGAATTGACGGCAAACACCGCCAGCACCGCGAAACGCAGCGTCTTCTTCGGCGGCAATCCCAGAGACAGCACCAGCGTCAACGACACCAGCGTAGCGGTGATGTTGTCGGCCAGAGAGGAGAAGGCAAAGGCGAAGGTGCCGGTCAGATACAGCAGGCCTCGCTCACCGATGCGGCCCGGCAGCAATCGATAGATGAGATTGGCGATCAGTCCCTTGGCATTGAGAAACGCCACGAAGGTCATCGCCGCCATCAGAAACAGCCACAAGGTGGCGATTTCCAGCAGATTCTCGTTGAGCGACTCACCGACGTCATCGACTCCCAACGCACCGGGGCCGAAGATGAACAGCAGCAACCAGCTGAACGTCCCCAGCAACAAGGTCGTCTTGGCCTTGTTGAGATGAATCACGTCCTCGATGGCGATCAACACGAAGGCCCCGATCGCCAGCCCCACCAACACTCCCTGCAACCACATGTCGCTCTGCTCCCTGAAAGGGCGTCCATCTCGTGAGAGGACGTCGAGTGGCGGTGCATGCTCACGACGATGGCCGAGTGCCATGTCAGGCCTTCCCTTGCACCGGCCGACAGGAAAGTCGGCGCGCGAATGACACCACAGCTCACGAACCGCCACCATTCGACATCAGATGCGTACGGTTTGCGCAACGTCGAGTTGCTGTCCTCCACGCAAGCGGGGTGGGTTTCCTGTCACGGGTGAATTAGGATGGCGCGATCTGCTGAAGGAGTCGTTCATGTCGAGTATCAGAGGCGTCATCAGCCTGTTGTTTCTGATCACCAATACCCTGTTCTGGTCGGTACCGCTGTACCTGCTGGCATTGCTCAAGCTGCTCAGCCCGTCCCGTCGTCTGCAGCTTCATCTTCTCGAAGGGCTGAACCGTCTCGCCATGGGGTGGATCGGCACCAACAATCTGTGGATTCGCGCCTGGATACGCCCCCATTGGCAGGTCAACGTGCCGGACGCCCTGAAGGATGGCTCCGCCAGGCGACGCTGGTGGCTGGTGATCTCCAACCACCGCAGCTGGACGGATATCTTCGTGCTGCAGTATGCATTGCATCATCGCACGCCCATGCCCAAGTTCTTTCTCAAGCGCGAGTTGATCTGGGTCCCCGTCATCGGCCTGGCCTGGTGGGCGCTGGAATTCCCCTTCATGCGCCGCTACAGCCGTGAACGACTGGCCAATGACCCGCGCCTGGCGGAACGCGACCGTGCCGCAACACGCCGCATCTGTGAGCGAGCGGGCCAGTCGCCCATGTCGATCTTCAACTTCGTGGAAGGCACGCGCTTCACGTCAGGCAAGCATGATCAACAGCAAAGCCCGTACACTCATCTGCTCAGGCCGCGCGCCGGCGGCAGCGCTCAGGTGATCAGCATTCTCGGCGACCGCCTGTCAGGCATACTCGACGCCACGCTGGACTATCGTCACGCCAGCGCGAGCTTCTGGGAGTTTCTGTGTGGCAAGGGGGGAGATATCCATCTGGATATCGTGCAACGCCCGGTGGAACCCTGGATGCTGAACGGGGATTATCACGCGGACGCTGCCTACCGCGAACGGTTTCAGCAATGGCTCAATCAGGTCTGGAAGGACAAGGATGCCCGACTGTCACGTGCAGGACACGACATTGAACAACTCTGACATGCCCCACGAGCCGCTGGGCGCTGTGCGCCTGACCGTGGGCGCCATCTCGACATTTCTCCACAGGACATCTCGCGCGCCGCTGCGGCGACTGGCGTGGCTGAGCCTGGCACTGTGGCTGACAGGCTGCGCCACCGGCAGCTACTCCGGCTCACCGGCAGGCCAATGGATCACGATCCAGAAGGGCGACACCCTGGGGCAGATCGCACGCGACGCTGACATTCCCCTGTTGCGCCTCACCCGCTTCAACCCCGGCGTCAAGATCCGTGACCTCAAGGTCGGGCAGCGCATCCTGGTGCCCACCGCGCGTGAGCGTGCCCCCTCCGGTGGCCCCTATCGCTATCAGCTGCGCCCCGGGGACACCTACTCGAAGATAGGCCGTTACTTCGGAGCCAATCCTCAGCGCATCCAGACCGCCAACCCGGGGCTTCCCCCCAATGACCTGAAAGTCGGCACCCTGATCTCGGTTCCCCTCAATGGTGGCCCCAGCCGAAGCGCTTCCAATGCGCGTGCCAGCGGCGGCAGTCTCGTGGCACGCCCGGACCCGGGTCCGCTGAAGAAACCGCGTCAATCGTGGCGCTGGCCTGCCGCCGGCGAAGTCATCAGCGAATTCGGCACCAACCGCAATGGCCAACTGGCCCCGATGCGGATTCGCACGGCCAGCAATGGGGTCGCCAGCGCGCCGGCCAGCGGTGAAGTCCGCTTTGCCGACAACATGCGGCAATTGGGCAATGTGGTCATCCTCCACCATTCAGGCAATCTGCAGAGCGTATTGGCGCAGTGTGGAGAGATACTGGTCAAGGTCGGTCAGCAGGTCACGCCGGGCACCCCGCTGTGTCGCGTGGCACGTCGCAATGACGGTCAGCCTGAACTGCTCTTCGACGTGCGCCATGGCGGCAAGCCGATCAATCCACGCGAGCTGCTCGAGAAACGCTGAAACTGGGGCTGCCGGCCTCACTGGCGAGCCCTTCAGGGGCTCGCCTTGCCAAACGAGCGTCGGGCATGCCTCGCCCACGGCGTCCTTCATGCCGCGCCTGTCGCCCCCGCGTCAGTTTCGGCCAGCGTGATTGATCTTTGAGCTGTGACCTGTGACCGCCTTGAATCCGCTGCCTCCTGGCAGCATTGCCTGCTGGAGATTGCCCGCGGGAGATTGCCCGCTGGAGTGACCGCGGCTGCAACGACACCTGCGTGGGGTGTCATCACTTCGTCACCTCGCTGTTATGCAGGCGTCACTCCCATGGCCAATACTTCGTTCAAAGGTCATCAGGAGCCGTCATGGAGCGTATCGCCTTTGTCAGTGAAACCTGGCACCCGGAAATCAATGGCGTGGCTCACACGCTGAGCCATCTGTGCGATCAACTCATCACGCGGGGCTGCGAGCTGCAGCTCGTGCGGCCCGCACCCCGCGACGGCAGCCATGAACCACGAGTCGCGCAGGAGCTTCAGGTACGCGGCTTCCGTCTTCCGGGCTATGACACCGTTCAGATCGGCGCCCCTGCCCTGAGACGGCTGACGGCCCTGTGGCGCCAGCATCCGCCCTCCGTCATCTACATCGCCACCGAGGGACCGCTGGGGGTCAGTGCCCTGATGGTCGCGCGTCGCCTCGGCGTGCCCGTGGTGGCAGGCTTTCATACCAATTTCGACCAGTACAGCACCCACTATCATCTCAGGGCATTACGCCCCCTGGTACGTCAGGGGCTGAAGCACTTCCACAATGCCGCCAACCTGACACTGGTCCCGACACGCACCCAGGCCGCCACTCTCGCGCAACAGGGTTTCAAGCATGTCCGGGTCGTGGGACGCGGGCTGGATTGTCAGCGCTTCTCGCCCGTTCATCGCAGTGAAGCGCTGCGTCGCCAGTGGGGCGTCGGCCCTCAGCAGCCCGTCGCGCTGCATGTCGGTCGCCTGGCGGCGGAAAAGAACATCGAGCTGTTGATTCGCAGCTACGAGGCCATGCAGGCCGTGCAGCCGGATATCGCGCTGGTACTGGTGGGCGATGGCCCGCTGCGCGAACGCCTTGAGCAACGCCTGCCGCAGGCGATCTTCGCCGGCTTCCAGACCGGCGAGGCGCTGGCTGCCCATTACGCCAGTGCCGACCTGTTCCTGTTCCCCTCGCTGTCGGAGACCTTCGGCAACGTGGTACTGGAAGCCATGGCCAGTGGATTGGCCGTGGTGGCCTTCGACTACGCGGCCGCTGCGGAAGTGATCCGCGATGACCACCAGGGGTTGCTGGCCCCCTGCACCCAGCCGGACAGATTCATCGAACAGGCAGTGGAAGTCTGCCAGCGACCAGCGCGTATCGCACGTCTCGGAAGAGCAGCCCGTGTACGCGTCGAGCCCATGGCCTGGAGCCAGGTCGCCGAGCATTTTCTTGCCTGTCTACGCCTCGCCGAGGAGAAGCCCGATGCACGATCGCAGCCTTCCCGTCTTTGAGCGACTCGACCTGCTGGAGTGGCGGCTGTGTCGCCAGGTGGCACGTCTGGCGCTGTATCGGCCTATCCTGACCCTCTTTCGCGTGGTCTCGCGCCTCGGTGACTGGCCCGTCTGGTTGCTGCTGACACTCAGCCTGCCCTTCCATCACGTGCAAGGTGGCTGGTTGATGCTGGAATTCGGACTGGCGGCGGGGGCCGGCGCCCTTCTGTATCGCGCCCTCAAGACCCGGCTGTGCCGGGAACGCCCCTTCATCACCTTCACGACCATCCAATGCACCATGCCACCGCTGGATCGCTACAGCTTTCCAAGTGGCCATACACTGCATGCGGTGCTGTTTGCCAGCCTGACGGCTCAGCAGCTGCCGGAACTGGCCATTCTCGTCACGCCGCTTGCCATGTTGATCGCGCTTTCCCGCGTGATCCTGGGACTGCACTACGTCAGTGACGTGCTGGCGGGGGCGCTGCTGGGACTCGGGCTGGCTGAAGTGGCCATCCTGAGTCTTGAGTCCCTGACAGGACTCTGAGCCCAGTGCATGCTCTGTCGGCGGCAGGCCACCTTCGACTTGCCGACAGTCAATTCGCTCTGGCAAGCTCGCCTCATGACGATATCCTCCGAGGCCGGCGACCTGTTCGCCACGCATCCTCAACACGCCCCTTCCCGCACCCCGCCAAGCGGACAGCGACCTGTTGGCCTGCCGGACGACTGGCAGACACTGGCCCATGGCTGGTATCGCCATCCGCTGCACCCGCTCTATCTCAAGCCAGCCGCTCTGACTCCCCTGCAGGCCGACCAGGCACTGGTCACGCTGGATACCACGCTCGACTGGCAGCGGCCGAGCTTGAGCGTGCATGGCAAGACGCATCCCATCCCTCGCCGTCAGGTATGGATGGGGGACGCCGGGGCTCGCTATCGCTATTCCGGCAGCCTGTTCGAGCCAGCGCCATGGCGTCCGATGGCCTGGCATCTGGGGGAGCTTGCCCGTCACGCCATCAACCGCGAGCTGAGCGCGCAGCCGGGGCAGGAACGCCATATCGACCAGCACTTCAACAGCCTGCTGGCCAATCGCTACGCCGATGGCAATGACCGCATGGGCTGGCATAGTGACAATGAACCGGAGCTTGGCGACCGCCCCATCGTGCTGGCCCTGTCACTGGGACGAGAGCGGCCACTGCGCTTCAAGGGACATCCCCGCAGCCCCTACGCACAGGACCCCGCCTTCAACCTGTGGCTGCCCCATGGCTCATTGCTGGTGATGGGGCGCGGCTGTCAGGACCGACTGCATCACGCCCTGCCGCCACGCAAGCTCGAGGGCGTGCGCATCAGCCTGACCTACCGACAGCTATTGACGGCGTCACGCTAGATCCTCATCAGGCACGGGCGGCGGCGAGACGGGATAGCGGGCCCGCAGAGTGTCCAGCATCGCCTGGACCGCGACCGACAGCTCATGACGGCCGCGGCGAATCACGCCGACACGTTGCTCGATGACCGGCCCTTCCAGCCCCAGGCACCGACATCCCAGCGCTGACATCTGATCGGCGCTCATCGCCGGTACCGCGCTGACGCCAAGTCCCTCTGCCACCATACGTCCGCAGGTCACCAGCTGATGGGTCTCGAAGGCGACGGTGAGCTTGAGTCCCGCCTCTGCCAGGCGCCGCTCCAGCATGTGTCGCACGCCCGAGGGACGTTGCAGGGTGATGAAATCCTCTTCCAGCAGCTGATCCCAATGGATGGTCTCGGGAGCGCCCTGTAACAGGGAGTGACCCTCGGGAATGATCGCGATGTAGCGATCCTCGAAGAGTGATTCGAAGACAAGGTCCTCGCGCACCCCGGGATCGAAACAGATCCCCAGTTCCACGCGCCCATCGGTGACACGCTCCACGACTTCCTCGGCGATCACGTCATTGACCTCGATGGTGATCTCCGGGAACTGCCGTCGAAAATCCGCCAGTACTCCTGGCAGCAGATTCCCGGCGAAAGTCGGCATGGCAGCCAGTGCCACACGCCCGCGTCCGAGACTGAATCGCTGGCGCATCTCGTCCTCAGCATGCTCCCAATCCGACAGTATCCTGCGAGCCAGCGGGAAGAAGGCCCGTCCTTCCGGCGTCAGGCTGACCTGTCGAGTGGAACGCTGGAACAGACGCCCACCCAACGACTCCTCCAGATTCTTAACGGCCAGCGACAATGCCGGCTGGGAAAGATGCACCAACGTGCCCGCTTCCACGAAGGACAGGGTTCTGGCCACTGCGACAAAGGCTTTCAACTGTTTCAAGGTCATGCGGCATCCTTCCTGTGGGGTCCCTGGGGAACGCGCCTTGAGATGACATTCGGGGAAACAGGCTCAACCCGTCGCCGGGAGACCCGTCGGCCTCTACACCATTGGTCCAAGGTGGCCAGAGCCGCTTGCGCAGCCTTGCACCGCGAGTCGTCCAGCCCTGTCGTGCATATCCGCCGCTGACCCGCACCACAGGCGGATCTGTGCAGGAAACGAGCGGGCAAGGCGATATCGTACTGCCCCAAGACTCTTCATGAAAACTTATCAATGGATAGAAAAAACAAACTTATCAAATATATACAGCCACCAGATTGTCGGCAATGATGCACTCAAGCCTTTGCCAGACGCCTGCCCCAGGCGCCGGCCACGGAAGATGAGCAGCGACTCATCACCGTCAAAACGACAACACAAGATGCTCAAGGAGAACTTCATGGCAGGATTCAACAAGGTAGTGACCCGCTACGCCGATGCCATGGCGGGCCTGGAAGACGGCATGACGGTAATCGCCGGCGGATTCGGACTCTGCGGTATTCCCGAGAACCTGATCCAGGAGATCAAGCGTCGTGGCGTGAAGGACCTGACCGTCGTCTCCAACAACTGCGGCGTGGACGGCTTCGGGTTGGGCATCTTGCTGGAAGATCGCCAGATCAAGACCATGATCGCCTCCTACGTCGGCGAGAACGCCCTGTTCGAACGCCAGCTGCTGGACGGAGAGCTCGAGGTCATCCTGACCCCCCAGGGCACGCTGGCCGAGAAGATGCGCGCCGCCGGGGCCGGCATCCCCGCCTTCTTCACCGCGACCGGCTACGGAACGCCCATCGGAGAAGGCAAGGAAGTCCGCGAATTCGACGGTCGCCCTTATATTCTCGAGGAAGCCATCAAGGGTGATTTCGCGATCGTCAAGGCGTGGAAGGCCGACCGCTACGGCAATGTCGTCTACCGTCACACGGCACGCAACTTCAACCCGCTGGCCGCAACCGCAGGCAAGATCACCGTGGTCGAAGTCGAAGAGCTGGTGGAACCCGGCGAGCTGGACCCGGCCGAGATCCACACTCCGGGCATCTATGTCGACCGCGTCATCAAGGGCAGCTTCGAGAAGCGCATCGAGAAACGGACCGTTCGCTCGCGTTGAGCCTAGGCTCCGCCTGCATCCGTTTTCTCGCGACGACACTCCCCGACACGGCAAGGCGCCACCTCGATGGCGCTTCAGACAAGGAATACATCATGGCTTTGACACGCGAACAGATGGCCCAGCGAGTGGCACAGGAAATCCAGGACGGCTCCTACGTCAATCTGGGCATCGGCATTCCGACCCTGGTCGCCAACTACATCCCGGATGGCATCGACGTGATGCTGCAGTCCGAGAACGGCCTGCTTGGCATGGGACGCTATCCCTATGACGACGAGGTCGACGCCGACATGATCAATGCCGGCAAGGAAACCGTGACCGCCATCGATGGCGCCGCCATCTTCGATTCCGCCGAATCCTTCGCGATGATTCGCGGCGGGCACGTCGATCTGACGGTACTCGGCGCCTTCGAGGTGGACGTGAACGGCAACATCGCCAGCTGGATGATCCCCGGCAAGCTGGTGAAAGGCATGGGCGGCGCCATGGATCTGGTGGCGGGTGCCGAGAACATCATCTGCACCATGACCCACGCCTCCAAGCATGGTGAGTCCAAGCTGCTCAGCCAGTGTGAGCTGCCACTGACCGGTGCCGGCTGCATTCGCCGTGTCCTGACCGACCTGGCCTTCCTCGAGATCAAGGACGGTGCCTTCCACCTGCTGGAACGCGCGCCAGGCGTCAGTGTCGAGGAGATACAGCGCCTGACCGCAGGCAAGCTCATCGTGCCCGACAATGTCCCCGAGATGCAGCTGGACGCCTGAGACGGCCCAGATGCATCGCTTGACACTCCATCTCTCCGGCGATGATGGGCGCATCATCGCCGCTCTCCGAGAGTCTTGATGGTTGCAAGACCATCCACCGGCAGCGCTGCCATCGCTGCCGGTTTTTTTATCTCTTTCCCTCACCAAGCATGACGACCTGGCGGATCATCCGCGAAGCTGTCCACTGCCTTGAAAGCCCGCACGCACGCCCCATCCCCACGACGATGACTCACCTTGGCAACCTCTCAAGCGGAACAATATACGGCGAGGTTTTATACCGACCAGAAACCAGGATAACGGGATAAAAGCAAGTCACTGTCAATCCTTGCGAAATCTGAAAAACTGACTGGCGCAATGCCGTCCATTCGAGAAGAATCTGCTCACGAGACACCCGACCAAAGGCGAAGTTTTTGATATTTCATTTGACCTTGGAGGCGCGGCAGCGCAGTATTGATCTCGTTGGTTAGCAAGTCGTATATCGTCAGTCGTGATCGAAACACTTCGGTACCTGGTGCATATCCTCCTTGTTTTACCCACGTATATCGGGTAACTCCCGGCAATATCATCAGTAAGGAATTACGATCATGGCAACTGGTACAGTCAAGTGGTTCAACGACACCAAAGGTTTCGGCTTCATTTCTCCGGACGACAACGGTGACGACCTGTTCGCACACTTCTCCGAAATCCAGGCTGAAGGCTTCAAGTCTCTGCAAGACGGTCAGAAGGTTTCCTTCGACGTCACCCAGGGCAAGAAAGGCCTCCAGGCCGCTAACATCAAGATCATCGACTGATCATGAGTTAGCTGAAAGAGACTAACCTCTCTTTCCACGGAAAAGCCCGCTTCGGCGGGCTTTTCTGCGTCTGGAGATTGCCTCGAAAGCCGTGACGGCCCCTCCCCTGCCAGCCAGTTCCGTCGTGCCTCAGCGCCACTTGCCTGCAACCCACGACACGATCCAGTTCTCCCGGACCAGAGCCGAGCCTGCTGCCTGACGCCTGACGCCTGACGCCTGTCACAGGCAACGAAAAAGGGACCGCCGAAGCAGCCCCTTTCCCGTCCAGCCTTGCCTGTCTTCAGCCCATCATCAGCCGCGGTAATAGCGCTGCTCGACGAAGGGCATCTTCGTCACGGTCATCGGCAGTCGCTTGCCGCGTACGTCCGCGAAGACCTGAGTGTCCAGCACGCTGTGCGCGATCGCCACATAGCCCATGGCGACCGGCTTGCCGTAGCTCGGGCCGAAGCTGCCCGAAGTCACGACACCGATGCGGTTGCCCTCGCCGTCGAATAGCTCGGCACCTTCGCGAATCGGAGCACGCCCTTCAGCCACCAGACCGACTCGCTTGCGGGTGTGATCCTTGTTGGCGATCTGGGTCAGGATGACGTCCGCCCCCGGGAAGCCGCCTTCACGTGCACCGCCCTGACGACGCACCTTGCCCAGCGCCCAGATCAGGCTGGCTTCCACCGGCGACGTCGTGGTGTCCAGATCATGACCATACAGGCACAGTCCAGCCTCGAGACGCAGTGAATCCCGCGCCCCGAGACCGATGAACTCCACCTCTTCCGCCGCCAGCAGCAGACGCGCGAAGCGCTCCGCCTCAGCATCGGGGACGGAGATCTCGAAACCATCTTCACCGGTATACCCGCTGCGACTGACCCAACACTCGATGCCATCGATGGTGACATGGGCATGATGCATGAAGGTCAGCTCGCAGGCCTCGGGCGACAGACGCTGCATGACCGCGTGAGCCAGCGGCCCCTGCAGGGCGAGCAGTGCCCGATCCTCCAGCACCTCAAGCTCGATCTCCATCGGCAGCCCCACACGCAGATGCGCGACGTCCTGATCCTTGCAGGCAGCATTCACCACCACATAGAGGTGATCGCCACCATTGACGATCATCAGGTCATCGAGGATACCGCCGGTATCACTGGTAAAGAGTCCGTAACGCTGCATGCCCACCGGAAGATCGACGATGTCCGTCGGTACCAGCGTCTCCAGCGCCGCCTGCACGTTCTCTCCGCGCAGGATCAGCTGCCCCATGTGCGAGACATCGAACAGCCCCGCCTTGGCACGCGTATGCTCGTGCTCCTTCTTGACGCCCAGCGGATACTGGACGGGCATGGAATAGCCTGCAAACTCGACCATCTTCGCTCCCTGCTCGACGTGCAGGTCATGAAGCGCGGTCTGCTTGAGACCGGTGACAGCGGCGGAATCGGACATCATCATTCTCCAGAGTGGCATGCAACATCTCTCCGACAGCCAGGTGAAGCTGGCCCTGTGCTGCCGGAGGCTAGTGATCGAGATAGGACAATCTGAGGGGGCTCACCCCGCCGCGCCTGCCAGCGACGGGGGGCTCCTGATGCGATCAGCGGTCTTCGCCCGCCAGCACTTCCTTGCCGTCAAAGTAGTCGCGGGTCAGCTTGAAGACCACGGGCGACAGCAGCGCCAGACCAATCAGGTTCGGAATCGCCATCAAGGCATTGAAGGTATCCGCCATCAGCCAGATGAGATCCAGCTTGGCCATCGCGCCCACCGGAATCGCGATCACGAACACGATGCGATACAGCATGATGGCGCGCGTACCGAACAGGTACTGGAAGCACTTCTCGCCATAGAAGGACCAGCCAAGGATGGTGGTGAAGGCAAACACGGCCAGCGCGATCGCGACCAGATGGTTGCCGACACCCGGCAAGGCCTGATCAAAGGACATGGAGGTCAGCGCCGCCCCCGTCTCACCAGAAGACCACAGGCCGGAGGTGATGATGGCCAGCGCGGTGATGGTGCAGATGACGATGGTATCGATGAAGGTGCCCAGCATGGCGACCAGCCCCTGACGTACCGGGTTCTTGGTCTGCGCGGCAGCGTGGGCGATGGGCGCACTGCCCAGGCCGGCTTCATTGGAGAAGATACCGCGCGCCACACCGAAACGGATGGCCGCCATCACCGCCGCACCGGCAAAGCCGCCAGTCGCCGCGACTGGATTGAAGGCGTAGGTGAAGATGAGGCCGAAGGCGTGACCGATCTGGTCAGCATTGATCACCAGAATGACGATGCCCGACAGGAAGTAGGCAATCGCCATGAACGGCACCAGCTTGCCCGCCACGCTGGAGATGCGCTTGATGCCACCCAGAATGACCGCACCCGCCAGCACCATCATCACGACACCGGAGGCCCAGTGCGGAATGGCAAACGAGGTTTCCAGGGCATCCGCCACGGAGTTGGACTGCACGGTATTGCCGATGCCAAAGGCCGCGAAGCAGCCGAAGAAGGCAAAGGCGCCCCCCAGCCAACCCCACTTGGCCCCCAGTCCGTTGCGGATGTAGTACATCGGACCACCGACGTGGTTGCCGTTGTCATCCACTTCGCGATAACGCACCGCACAGACGGCCTCGGCGTACTTGGTCGCCATGCCGACCAGCGCCGTGATCCACATCCAGAAGATCGCCCCCGGTCCACCCAGCGCGATCGCCGTCGCCACACCCGCGATGTTGCCGGTACCGATGGTAGCGGAGAGTGATGTCATGAGGGCATTGAACGGCGACATTTCACCATCGCCATCCTTGCCGGGCGCGCGCCCGCTCCAGAGCAGCTTGAAGCCGGTACCCAACTTGCGGATCGGCATGCCCTTGAGGCCCGCCTGAAGATAGAAGCCGACCCCGAGCAGCAGGATCAACATCACCGGGCCCCACACCACGCCATTGATGGCGGTAAAGAGAGAACTGATCATTTCCACGCAGATTTCCTCCGCTGAATTGTTGTTATGACTCGATGCGAGGAGAGACACATCGGAAATCCCGTCTGGCCAGCCGGTCAACCGGACAGCACGCCAAACGGACAGCTCACATTAGCGGAAGCTTCCAGTCTTCACTACCCCAACAGGGCTTTACGCTGGAATGCGAGCAAAACGTCACGCAAAAATCATGAAAATGTGTCAATCGCCTGAGGGATTCAGCCCGTTGATGGGCGTCACTCAGTGGATATCTCTTTCCCTTGTGCCGGCAACCTGAGTCTCTCCCGGGTCTTCCCCCACACCTCTCGCGGGCAGTCCCGTGACGACAGGCACGCTCCGGCGGGCTCTCCTCGGGGATACCTGCCATCAGGACACGCCTGATGATCAGAGCGTGAAGGAGCTTCCCTCAGCGAATATGGGTGTCGCTGCCTGCGACACCATTGACAGCACGTGAATCTGGACACAACATGGGAAACAAGTTTCCAATACGAAACAAGCGACACTCTACCTCGACTCAACAGGGCTCGCAAGCGCAGGAAAGTGGCATCAGATTCTCGCTGGAAACCCACCTCCCGTCAGAGGATGAGGACCTTGAGAACTGACTTCCAGCGGTGAAAAAAACGGTCTGTACCCTGCACTCATGGGCCTTGTGCGCTGATACCTTCGCGCCATGGCGCAGATAGACCGGGCGTGGCAAGGCGAGACACTGGACGCCCGGAGCACGACGGACCACGATGAAGAGGGCAACTCGCTTGCCACTCGCCAAAAGTCGTAGAGGCACGCCGCGCTCAGCTACTGCCACGTGTCGAGACCTTCGTGCATAATGGCGCAACGATTCCCTGAATCAGAAAATCTTTTCACATAGGAAAACACTCATGAGCAACATTCCTGCCACGCTTAAGTACACCGAGAGTCACGAGTGGGTTCAGGACAACGGTGACGGTACCGTGACCATCGGCATCACCGACCACGCTCAGGAAGCGCTGGGCGACGTCGTCTTCGTCGAATTGCCGGAAATCGGTCGCGAACTGGCGCTGGAAGAAGAGTTCGGTGTCATCGAGTCCGTCAAGGCGGCCTCTGATCTGTACGCGCCGCTGGCCGGCGAAGTCATCGCCGTCAACGAGAGCCTCGAAGACGCGCCGGAATCCGTCAACGAAAGCCCCTATGACGATGCCTGGATTCTGAAGATGAAGGTCGCTGACAGCGCCGAGCTGGAAAAGCTGCTCGACGCGGACGCCTACACCCAGCTGGTGGAAAGCGAAGCCTGATCACGGTTGGCCTCCAGCCGCTGTCCGAGACAGCGCTGTCACATGGCTGGAGGCCGCTTGCCCGTCTCACCCGGTAGTACGCTGGCTCGGCGCCCCCAGCCGAGGCTTCACGATTCCCGACGCCCTGCCCGCCCTCCTGCGCCGGCAAGGCGATGTTCCTCCCGCGGACTGTCACTTGCAGTTCCCGTTGCAGCACAGGATTCCTTGCATGGCTCACGAGACGCTTACCCTGGCCCAGCTGGCCGGGCACGATGATTTCATTTCCCGTCACAATGGCCCGACTGCCGCCAATGTCACGCGCATGCTGGCGACACTGGGTGAAGACAGCATCGAGACGCTGATTGACCGCACCGTGCCGGCGGCCATTCGTCTGGGACGCGAGCTGGACCTCGAAGGGCCGCGCACGGAATCCGAGGCACTGGACTATCTCAAGCGCCTGGCGCGTCAGAACAAGGTATTCAAGACCTATATCGGCCAGGGATATCACAACACCCACCTGCCGGCGGTCATCCAGCGCAACGTGCTGGAGAATCCGGGCTGGTATACCGCGTATACGCCGTACCAGCCGGAAATCGCCCAGGGCCGTCTCGAAGGGCTGCTCAACTTCCAGCAGGCGGTGATGGACCTGACCGGCATGGAACTGGCCAATGCCAGCCTGCTGGATGAGGCCACCGCCGCGGCCGAAGCCATGGCGCTGTGTCAGCGTGGCAACAAGAAGAACAAGAGCAATCGCTTCTTCATCGCCGACGATGTCCTGCCCCAGACGCTGGACGTCATGCGCACGCGTGCCGATTACTTCGGCTTCGAGCTGGTCATCGATGCTGCCGAGAAGGTCGGTGAGCACGACATCTTCGGCGCCCTGTTCCAGTATCCGGGCAATACCGGTCAGGTACGCGATCTCGCACCGCTGCTGGACGCGGCACGCGCCAATGGCGCGATGACCGTGGTGGCCGCCGACCTGCTGAGCCTGGTGCTGCTCAAGTCGCCGGGCAGCCTCGGCGCCGATATCGTCGTCGGCACCTCCCAGCGCTTCGGCGTGCCGATGGGCTTCGGCGGCCCGCACGCCGCCTTCTTCGCCACCACCGACAAGCTCAAGCGCTCGATTCCGGGCCGCATCATCGGGGTCTCCAAGGACTCGCGCGGCAATCCGGCGCTGCGCATGGCGATGCAGACCCGCGAGCAGCACATCCGCCGCGAGAAGGCGACCTCCAACATCTGCACCGCCCAGGCGCTGCTGGCCAACATCGCAGGCTTCTACGCCGTCTATCACGGCGCCGAAGGCCTCAAGCGCATCGCCACCCGGGTGCATCGCCTGACCAGCATTCTCGCCGAGGGCGTCACGCGCTGCGGCATGACACTGGCCCACGACAGCTGGTTCGATGCCATCACCGTCACCGGCGTGGATGCCGGCAAGATCCATGGTCGCGAGCTGACCCACGAGATCAACCTGCGCCACCACGGCGATGGCCGCATCACCATCAACCTCGACGAGACCACCACCGCCGCTGACGTCGGCGTGCTGTTCGACGTGCTGCTCGGCGAGGAGCACGGCCTGTCCGTCGCCGCGCTGGACCAGGACCTGCTGGCCAAGGGCGTAAGCGCGATCCCGGCGGCCTGTCAGCGTGACAGCGACTTCCTGACCCACCCGACCTTCAGCCGCTACCACTCGGAAACCGAGATGCTGCGCTACCTGAAACGCCTGGAGAACAAGGACCTGTCGCTGACCCACGCGATGATTCCGCTGGGCAGCTGCACCATGAAACTCAACGCCACCACCGAGATGATTCCGGTCACCTGGCCCGAATTCGCCAACGTCCACCCGTTTGCGCCCTCGGATCAGGTCGTCGGCTACAAGCAGATGATCGATGAGCTGTCGGCCTTCCTGGTCGAGATCACCGGCTACGACGCCATCTCCATGCAGCCGAACTCCGGCGCCCAGGGGGAATATGCGGGACTGGTCGCGATCCGTCGCTACCAGGCCTCCATCGGCGAGGGCGCGCGCGACATCTGCCTGATCCCCAGCTCCGCCCACGGCACCAATCCGGCCTCCGCTGCGATGGCCGCCATGAAGGTGGTGGTGGTCGAGTGTGATGCCAGCGGCAACATCGACATCAATGATCTGCGCGCCAAGGCCGAGCAGCACAGCGACAAGCTGTCCGCGATCATGATCACCTACCCGTCCACCCACGGCGTGTTCGAGGAAACCGTGCGCGAGGCCTGTCAGGTCGTCCACGATCACGGCGGTCAGGTCTACATCGACGGCGCCAACATGAACGCCCAGGTCGGCATCTGCCGTCCGGGTGACTTCGGCGGCGATGTCTCGCACCTCAACCTGCACAAGACCTTCTGCATTCCCCACGGTGGCGGCGGACCGGGCATGGGCCCCATCGGCGTCAAGTCACACCTGGCACCCTTCGTCTCCAACCACGTGGTCACCCCGCTGGAAGGCGTGAAGCCGGAATGTACCGCCGTCTCCGCCGCCGCCTTCGGTTCCGCGGCGATCCTGCCGATCTCCTGGGCCTACATCAAGATGATGGGTGCGCAGGGGCTGCGTGAGGCCACCGAGCTTGCGATCCTCAACGCCAACTACATCGCCACGCGTCTCGATGGGCACTATCCGGTGCTCTATCGCGGCAAGAACGGCACCGTGGCGCATGAGTGCATCATCGATATCCGCCCGCTGAAGGCCGCTTCCGGCATCAGCGAGGAAGACATTGCCAAGCGCCTGATCGACTACGGCTTCCACGCCCCGACCATGTCGTTCCCGGTGGCGGGCACGCTGATGGTCGAGCCCACCGAGTCCGAGTCGCTCTACGAGATCGACCGTTTCTGTGAGGCGATGATCGCGATTCGCGCCGAGATCGCCCGTGTCGAGCAAGGCGAGTGGACCCTGGAAGACAACCCGCTGGTGCACGCGCCGCACACCCAGGCGGACTTGATGGACGCCGAATGGAACCGTGGTTATTCCCGCGAGATCGGTGCCTTCCCCAGCGAGCACGTCAAGGCGGCCAAGCAGTGGCCGGCCGTCAACCGGGTCGACAACGTGCATGGCGATCGCCAGTTGATCTGCTCCTGCCCAAGCATCGACCTCTACCGTGATTGAGAGTCTCGATTGAGAGCCAGCAATGAGGCAGTGATGAAACGCTGTCGCTGATCGCTCTGGCAAAAAAACGCCCCTGCCGGGTAACCGGCAGGGGCGTTGTCGTTGCAGCTGTCCGTCAAGCGCTTGCTCAGTGGCGCAATGACGCGCCAGCCGAGATCACTCCTTCCAGCTCTTGAGCAGCTCGTCGTAGGCGATGGTCTCGCCCTTGGGCTTCTCGTTGTCCAGCTTGGCCTTCGGCGCACCCGGCTGGGCGAACCAGTACTCCGCATCACGTTCCTCGTTGAGCTTCGGCCCACAGTTGTCCATCACCTTGGCGCGCTCGAGACGCTCGAGAATGCGGTCCTGCGCCTTGGCCAGGCCATCAAGCGCTTCCTGCGGCGTGGCTTCACCACTGGCGGCCTGGGAGATGTACTGCCACCACAGCTGGGCCAGTTTCGGATAATCCGGCACGTTGGTGCCGGTCGGCGACCACTGCACCCGTGCCGGGCTGCGATAGAACTCGACCAGACCGCCCAGCTTCGGCGCGGCATCGGTCATCGCCTGGGACTGGATATCCGACTCGCGGATCGGCGTCAGACCTTCCAGGGTCTTCTTGAGCGAGACGGTCTTGGCGGTCACGAACTGCGCATACAGCCAGGCGGCGTGACGATTCTTCTCCGGCGTGGAGTCGAAGAAGGTCCAGGCACCCACGTCCTGATAGCCAAGCTTCATGCCCTCTTCCCAGTACGGGCCATGCGGTGACGGCGCCATGCGCCACTTGGGCGTGCCGTCGTCGTTGACCACCGGCAGGCCATCCCGCGTCATGTCAGCCGTGAAGGCGGTGTACCAGAAGATCTGCTGGGCGATGTTGCCCTGGGACGGCACCGGGCCGGACTCGGAGAAGGTCATGCCCTGAGCTTCCGGCGGTGCGTACTTGCCCAACCAGTCGACATACTTGGTGGTGGCATAGACGGCCGCCGGGCCATTGGCCGCGCCGCCACGCGTCACCGAGGAGCCCACCGGCTGACATTCCTCGACACGAATGCCCCACTCATCCACCGGCAGGCCGTTGGGCAAGCCCTTGTCGCCGGCACCCGCCATGGAGAACCAGGCATCGGTGAAGCGCCAGCCAAGTGACGGGTCCTTCTTGCCGTAATCCATGTGGCCATAGACCCGCTTGCCGTCGATTTCCTTGACGTCATTGGTGAAGAAATCGGCGATGTCTTCATAGGCTGACCAGTTGACCGGTACGCCCAGCTCGTAGCCGTACTTGTCCTTGAACTGCTTCTTCAAGTCTTCACGCTCGAACCAGTCGGCGCGGAACCAGTACAGGTTGGCAAACTGCTGGTCCGGCAGCTGATAGAGCTTGTCATCCGGGCCGGTGGTGAAATCCAGCCCGATGAAGTCATCCAGATCCAGGGTCGGCGAGGTGAAGGCCTTGCCGTCGCCTTCCATCATGTCGCTGATCGGCACGACCTTGCCATAGCGGAAGTGCGTGCCGATCAGGTCGGAGTCATTGACGTAGCCATCGTAGATGTTGCGCCCGGACTGCATCTGGGTCTGCAGTTTCTCGATGACATCGCCTTCCTGGATCAAGTCGTGGGTCAGCTTGATGCCGGTGATCTCGCTGAAGGCCTTGGCCAGCACCTTGGACTCGTATTCATGGGTGGTCAGGGTTTCCGAGGCCACCTTGATTTCCATGCCGCGCAGCGGCTCGGCGGCCTTGATGAACCACTCGAGCTCGGACATCTGCTCGTCCTTGCTCAGCGTGGAGGGTGAGAATTCCTGGTCGATCCACTTCCTTGCCGCATCCTGATACTGATCGGCCATGGCCTGACTGGAAAGACCCGCGAGCCCCGCCGCCGTGGCGAAGGCGATGGCGTAACGCAGGCGTGCGGGTCGAATGATGTGCTGACTCATGGGATGTCCCTTCATTGGCGTTATTGTTGTGTCGCGTCGTCCAACAACCACTTCCGTCAATCACGTGTCGCGCGGCGCGATATGCCGCGCGTGTCTCCTGCCGGTACTGCTTGTCCTCCTGTCGTTCCGGGTACGCTGTCTTGCCTTTGCTGCGTTGCTGCTCGGCTGGCCGGGCATCTGACTGTCAGTCCGTCTGCCAGATACCCGACGGATTCAAGCTTTCCGGGTCACGGGTGCGTCTCGCGAAGCAGCGCACGTTGAGCACGATAGAGCGAAGCTGGCTCAACGGCCTCGCCGGGGGATTCCACTCGCGCCTGCAGCTTGTCCAGCGCCTCAAGCTGCGGGTAGTCCGTCACGCCCTTGGCGTTCATCACCCGCTCGTAATCATGGCGACTGGCAATGCCCAGCGCGCGGCCGGTGGCGCCCACTACCGTCGGCATGATCACCTTGCCGAAGTGTGAGTCGGCGCGCATGAAGGGCCAGGCATCGTGCGGCTTGCCGGTATTGACCGGATTCCACAGCACCAGCCCGCGCAGATGATTGGGCTGATGGCCGACACTGGCGCCCCAGCGGTCACGTACATGGCCGCCTCGCTTGCGGTCGAAGAGATTGTCCCGCGGCTGCTGACCATGCAGTTCGATCCCACTGTCACCGCCATGCTCCAGTTCAAGGTAGACGTTATGGGTCGCGTAGCGGGCCACGCCGGGCGCATGCCAGGCATGACTTTGGTCGACCACCTGCCTTGCCAGCACCTGATTGCTGTCACTGATCGTCATCGCGATATGCCCCGGCTTGCCGGTCATCCTCACGTCCTCGAGCGTCACCTGGGAGCTGTGGCGCACCTTCACTCCCTGATTGAAACTGTCGAGCCGGACATCACGCACCCAGCCATCGGTGATGCCATCGAGATCCAGCAGGCCGAAGCCGCTGTCGTCCTCGGCGCTGCGGTGATGCTTGAAATGCCCTCGCCAGTTGCCCTTGAGCGTGATGCCTTCGACCCCGACCTCATGCGCCGGGTGGATGCGCGCGATACGCCACTGCTCACCGGGGAAGCGCTCGTGCACCACCGGCAGCGACAGCGTCAGCCGATTGCCTTCTCGTGCCAGCACACGGTAGCGAGCGCGCTTGACCACCCCATCCCGCTCGATCAGCCAGCGCGACTTGCCGGTTCTGGCCTCCTTTTCCATCTGATAGGGTGCCAGAGCACGCGCTACCGCTTGCGGACGCTTGTCGATGCTCTCCAGCAATACCTCATCCCCCGCCTTGAGCGATGACGCCTGTGCCACGCCCGCCTGTGCCACGCCCGCCAGTGTCACCGTGTCCTGCGTATCGGCGGGCTGCACGCGAGCCGTCGCGGCGATGGGCTGCCAGGCTTCCTGACTCCCGCCCTCGGCCAGCGTCCTGCCTTCCTCCAGATTGCCAAGATGCAGCAACCAGGGCGTGCTCCAGTACCAGCTGGCGTGCAACGGCAGCATCGGTCGGGTCTGCTTGAGACGGGTCCTGTCGCTTCCGTCTCCCGCCAGTGTCCAATGACTGCCGGCCAGGCTCAGCCCCTGCATCTTGAGCAATGCCTCGCGCAGCGTCTGCTGGCGCGCCTTGTCCGAGACTGCCGCCTTGAGCGCGATCATCCGTGCATAGAACCAGTCGCGCTCCGCGGGGCCGAACAATACATAGTCACCGGCGGGGAAATAGAGCACCCCATGGCGCTGAGGACTGTCCGCATCATGCTCGCCCTGCTGCTGCCAACGACGCATCGCGGCATGGGCGCGCAGTACCGCATCTCGGTCACTCACGTCATCCGTGCCATCGGCGCCATAATCCGTGACATCGAAGCGCCTGACGCTGCGAGACTCTGATTCCCGCTTCCGCGCCTCTTGTGCATTGGCTCCCGTCGCCAACGCCGCCGGGAGTTCTCCTCCCTGGTGATAGCCAGCTTGCGAGAAGTCCGGCAAGGGCAGCGGCTCGCGCTTGTCTGCCGGCAGCGCCTGATTGGCCTGCCACACTCGCTGATACGCCTGCCACAAGGGGGGTTGCCCTTTGTCCTGCTGCCCGCCACTTGCAGTATGGCCCTCTGAAGAATGGCCCTCGCCAGCTCCGCCCTGCTGATCCTCCACCGACACGGGAGTCGTGACCCACCAGCCGATGGCGACGACACAGACAAGGCTCAACCCTGTCAGCCCGGCACGAATGACACGACGGCTTTTCCTGCCGGAAGAAACAGAGGCAGTGGTGGACGAATGACGCGAGGATTCGGTAGACGACATGCAGCAGGGTTCCAGAGCGATGACAGATGACACTGGCTTGGCCAGTCAGAACCGCTTGGGACTCCTGTCAGCACCTCGGGTTCCCTGTTGCCACAAGGCGACGCTGCCCGTCGTCAACGCTCACACCCATTCCCGACATCTCACTTCACTTCTCGTTTCTTCACCTCTCGTTTCTTCTCATCCCCACATCCCCCCTCACTTCACCCTCACCTCATCCCCACTTCATCAACACCAGCATCCAGACGACACAGACGATGCTGATCATCCACAGCACCTGATCAGTGAAGCCCAGCCACAGCAGATGCAGCCAGCCGCTGGAGAGCAGGCCGATGAACAGTCTGTCGCCCCGCGTGGTCGCGATGGGCAGAAAGCCCTGACGACTCAGCGTCGGGGTCACGAACTGCCAGGCGGTCATGCCCAGCAGCAGGGTGCCGATACCGGCAAAGAAGAGTGACGTGGGCAGTGTCCAGGCCATCCATTCCATCATCATGTCCTCTTGTAGGCCGTCAGCAGCGACTCGCTGGCGGCAATGACAGCGGCGCTCGTCTGGCCGCCGCTCACACCCGACCCAGGGCGAAGCCCTTGGCGACGTGATTGCGCACGAAGTAGATCACCAGGATGCCGGGAATCAGCGTCAGGGCGCCGGCGGCGGCCAGCACGCCCCAGTCGATGCCCGAGGCCGAGACCGTTCGCGTCATCACCGCCGCGATCGGCTTCGCCTCCGTCGAGGTCAGGGTTCGCGCCAGCAACAGCTCCACCCACGAGAACATGAAGCAGAAGAAGGCGGTCACCCCGATGCCCGGGCGAATCATCGGAATGAACAGCGTCAGGAAGAAGCGCGGAAAACTGTAGCCATCGATATAGGCCGTCTCATCGATCTCCTTGGGCACGCCGGACATGAAGCCTTCCAGAATCCACACTGCCAGCGGCACGTTGAACAGACAGTGCGCGAGTGCCACCGCCAGCGGAGTATCGAACAGTCCCACCGAGGAGTAGAGCTGGAAGAACGGCAGCAGGAAGACCGCCGGCGGTGCCATGCGATTGGTCAAGAGCCAGAAGAACAGATGCTTGTCACCCAGGAAGCGATAGCGCGAGAAGGCATAGGCCGCCGGCAGTGCCACCGTCAGCGAGATGGCCATGTTGAGCACCACATAGCTCATCGAGTTCACATAGCCCATGTACCAGCTGGGGTCGGTGAAGATCACCCGGTAGTTGTCGAAGGTGAAGTTCTGTGGCCACAGGGTCAGGCCGCCGAGAATCTCCTGATTCGACTTGAACGACATGATCAACAGCCAGTAGATCGGCACCAGCAGAAACAGCAGGTAGATCGTCATTACCAGACGCTTGCGTGTTTTCATCACTCGTCTCCTCAGGCGTCGTCACTGTCCTGGTGGGTCATGGCGGTATAGAACAGCCACGAGACCAGCAGGATGATGAGGAAGTAGATCAGCGAGAAGGCAGCGGCGCGTCCGAGATCGAACTGGCCGATCGCCATCTGGGTCAAGGTCTGGGACAGGAAGGTCGTGGTGGTACCCGGCCCGCCACCGGTGAGGACGAAGGGCTCGGTGTAGATCATGAAGCTGTCCATGAAGCGCAGCATGATGCCGATCAGCAGCACGCTCTTGAGCTTGGGCAGCTGGATGTAGCGGAACACGGCCCAGGGTGAGGCACGGTCGATGCGCGCGGCCTGATAGTAGACATCGGGAATGGCGCGTAGCCCCGAGTAGCACAGCAGTGCCACCAGCGACGTCCAGTGCCAGACATCCATCACCAGCACCGTCACCCAGGCATCGGCCGGGTTGGAGGCGTAGTTGTAATCGATGCCCAGTTGTCCCAGCGCCCAGCCATAGAGCCCGATATCCTCACGCCCGATGATCTGCCAGATGGTGCCGACCACGTTCCAGGGAATCAGCAGCGGCAGGGCCAGCAGGATCATGCACAGCGAGACCATGAAGCCCTTGCGCGGCATCGAGAGCGCCACGGCGATCCCCAGCGGAATCTCGATGGCGAGAACCGCGAAGGAATAGACGAACTGGCGAACCAGCGAGTCGTGCAGGCGCTCGTCGCGCAGGATCTCGCGATACCATTCGGTTCCCACGAAGAAGCGTGTGGAGGGATCGAAGATGTCCTGCACCGAGTAGTTGACCACCGTCATCATCGGGATGATGGCCGAGAACGCCACCACGATGACCACCGGCAGCACCAGCCACCAGGCGCGATTGTTGTGTGTGCGTTGCATCAGGCGTTTCCTCCCGGCTGCTCTCCACTTTCCCCTCTGGCAAAGCTGTCCGCCTCGCCGCTGTCGGGCGCGCCGGCCTGTGACAGATCCAGCAGATGCTCATCGAGATAGAAGCGCTGCCAGCGGGCCGGTAGCCGCAGCCGCACACCCCCGACAGGGATAGGCGCATCTTCCTCGATACGTGCCTTGAAGATGCAGCCACCGCCGATGTCGAGATCCACTACCTTGTAGGTGCCAAGATCCTGCACCAGCGTGACCTGACCACTGAGCCAATGCTCGCGGGTGTCGGAAACCGCCGCAGCGGTTGAGCTGTCGCTTGCCTCGAGCTCGACGAATTCGGGGCGGATGCCCAGCTTCAGCTCGCCCTTGCGCTCCTCAAGCGTCGCCAGCAGCGCCCGTGGAAGGTGCAGCAAAGGCGCATCCTCCCCCGCCCCGAGTCGCACGCCCTCTGATTCCAGCGTGATGCTGGCCAGGTTCATGCCCGGCGAGCCGATGAAGTAGCCCACGAAGGTGTGAGCGGGGTCCTCGAACAGCTCGCGCGGGGTACCGAACTGCACGATGCGGCCTTCATACATCACCGCAATCTTGTCGGCGAAGGTCGAGGCCTCCAGCTGATCATGGGTGACGTAGACCATGGTGATGTTGAACTGCTCATGGATCTGCTTGAGCTTGCGCCGCAGCTTCCACTTGAGGTGGGGGTCGATGACGGTCAGCGGTTCATCGAACAGGATGGCGGCCACGTCATCGCGGACCAGCCCGCGGCCCATCGAGACCTTCTGCTTCTCGTCGGCCGTCAGGTTGCTGGCACGCCGCGTCAGCAGGTCTTCCAGCTCCAGCACCTGGGCGATCTCACGTACCCGAGACTGCACCTTGTGCTCCGGCTGGCGCTGATTGCGCAGCGGGAAGGCCAGATTGTCGAAGACCGTCATGGTGTCGTAGACCACCGGGAACTGGAACACCTGAGCGATGTTGCGCTCTTCCGGCGGCAGCCGATTGACCACGCGATCATCGAAGCGCACCTCGCCCTCGGAGGGGGCCAGCAGCCCGGAGATGATGTTGAGCAGCGTGCTCTTGCCACAGCCCGACGGGCCGAGCAGCGCATAGGCACCGCCCTGCTGCCAGACATGGTTCATGCGCCGGATGGCGTAGTCACTGTCAGCCGCAGGCGCCGCCAGGTAGCTGTGCGCCAGATCATTGAGGTGTATTTCCGCCATCAGGCCAGCCCTCCGCCAGTCGTGGTGGGTCGCTCGGGCGAGCGGATCAGTGCCCCGTCGCCGCCCGGGCCTGCCACTTCACCGCCAGCGCGGCCCTTGTCATCCGCGAAGACGAACAACTTGTGCGCGGGGGCATAGACCCGGATGGCATCATCCACGGCGAAGTCGTGGATACCGGACAGGTGCAGCACCAGGGAGTGATCGTCATTGCTGACATGCAGGAAGGTTTCGGAGCCGGAGATCTCGGCGATATCCACCGTGACGGCGAACTCGAGATCATCGTCGGCCAGCGGCGCCAACCCCAGATGACTGGGACGGATACCGAAGCGATAGGCCCCGCTCTCGAGCCCCACCAGTGGTGTGGGCAGCACGAACCGGCTGCCCTGCTCGCCGGCACTGGCGGCACCGGAGAACGCCAGTTCACGCCCACGCACCTCGGCCTCGAACAGATTGATCTGCGGCTCAGAGTAGAGCTTCGCCGCCTCGACACTCACCGGATGATGGTAGACGGCCTCGGTAGGCCCGGACTGCAACACCCGCCCTTCATGCATCAGGGTGGTGGTGCCACCGAGCGCCAGCGCCTCACCGGGTTCGGTGGTGGCGTAGACGGCGATGGTGTTGCGGGTCGCGAACAGGCTGCGCATCTCGTGGCGCAACTCTTCGCGCAGCTTGTAATCAAGATTGACCAGCGGCTCATCGAACAGCACCAGGTCAGCATCCTTGACCAGCGCCCGCGCCATGGCCGTACGCTGCTGCTGACCGCCGGAGAGCTCCGCCGGCTGACGCGCGAGAAACTGCTCGATATGCAGCATCTCGGCGATCTCGTGCACGCGGCGACGGATTTCCTCCGGCGCCATGCGCGCCAGCTTCAGCGGCGAGGCGATGTTGTCGTAGACGCTCAGACTCGGGTAGTTGATGAACTGCTGATAGACCATCGAGATATTGCGCTCGCGCACCGGACGGCCGGTCACGTCCTCGCCGTTCATCACGATTCGCCCATCACTGGGCACATCGAGGCCTGCCATCAGGCGCATCAGTGAGGTCTTGCCGGACAAGGTGCGTCCCAGCAGCACATTGAAGGAGCCGGGCTCGAAGGTCAGGTCCACCCTGTCGATATGGGTCTCGCGGCCAACCCGGCGGGTGACCGCCTCAAGGCTCAAGGACATGGCGCTGTCTCGTCTGGTGAAAGTCATCGGGGCAGGGACACGGCCAACCACTGCCGAGTGTTCATACCCACCTGGTGACTCTCATCTAGCGAACCCTGTGCCAGCCGCGCGCAATCCCGTGCCCACCGACACCCTCTGCCAGCCATCGGATACCACCAGATCGCCCTCTTTCGTTGATCATTCAGTCACTTGCCAGATGCGACCAAGGCAGGGGCAGACCATGGTCTAGCCCGTCAACCACCCCGTCTGCCGCTACTCTGATGAACAGTGTCTGAACACTGGAGTCCTCGGAACTGAACACTCGCCACGCACAAGTGAACATTGCCGTGAACACTCCCCAAGACCGAAAACAGCACCGATAACAGCACCGATAACAGCATCAATAACAACAGAGGCCTGAAAGGCCCGCCGCACAAGGGATGTCTCATGACAGCACGCCATCATTCCGCCAGCCACGTCGATAACCACGTCGATAACCACGTCGATAACCACACCGCCGCCACCCCAGCTCACTCCACGCCCCATCCCGCCGCTGCTCCCGTGGCACTTCAGCATTCCTCACTGGTGTGTCCGCCGGAAGAGCTCGTCTGGCGTCAGCGTCAGGCCGCCAGCCTGATGGCGACGGTGGCGTCAGCGGTGGCCGGTCATACCCTTAACCTGCTCGATCACTGGCAGGCGTGTCTGGTACTGACCGACCGCGACGGCGTGGTGCTGGCAAGCTACGGCCATCAACAGCTGCTGGGCAATGACGCCACCCTGCTGCACCCCGGCGCGCGCTGGCGTGAGGAGTCGCTGGGTCACAACGCCATCGCCGAGACCCTGAATGCACCGCGTGCCAATCGTCTGGCGCGCATCGCGCTCGAGGCGCATGACGCCGAGTGCCTCAAGGGGCTGGCCAGTGCCAGTGCCGCCCTGCTGGCGCCCGCCAGCTGGAGCAGCCGCCGCGGGCTGACACCCGGTGCCTGCGAGGGCTGCCTGGGACTGATCTGCGACCCCTATCGCGTCCGCCAGTACAGTCTCGGCATGCTCGGCGTACTGGCGGATGACATCGAGCAACGCCGTCTCGATGAGGCGCTCGGGCATGATCATCATCTGTTGCGCCTGCATCTCAACCGTTCTCAGCTGGACTCGCCCAGCGCCGCCCTGCTGGCCGTCACGCCGCAGGGCCAGGTCGCGGCCGCCAGTCGCAGAGGGCTGCAACTTCTGGCAGCGCACCTTGAGCTCCCGCCATCGCCAGATTGCGCGGAACACCCGGCGGACAACGACAGCTGCGCCACGCGCGATGACCTCCATCTGTTGCTGGGCCAGCCCCTGGCTCGCTGGCAGCTGGACTGGGCACCGCTGGCCCAGCTTGACGACGCGGAGTGCCTGACGCTCACGCAACACCCGCATTTCACGGGCTACGCCTTGTGCGGTGTCCTGCCCAGGCCACGCATTCAGGCACGCGCTCCAGCCACTCACCCCACCGATGAGCGAACTGGCCCGCTGGCCACTCAGGCCGCTGCCTGCCATCCGAGCCTTGCGCGCCTGCATCATGGCGATGCCGGCTGGGCCCGAGTCTGCGAGCTGCTGGCACGGCTGGTGAACGCTCGCCTGCCACTGCTGCTGCAGGGCGAGACAGGTGTCGGCAAGGAAGAGGTGGTCAAGGCGCTGCATCAGGCCAGTCATCGCGCCCATCAGCCACTGGTCGCCATCAATTGCGCGGCATTGCCCGATGAGCTGGTCGAGGCTGAGCTGTTCGGGTATCGGCGCGGCGCCTTCACCGGTGCCGACCCTGCGGGGCGCGAGGGCCGACTGATCGAGGCCAATGGCGGACGCCTGTTTCTGGATGAGATCGGCGATATGCCACTGCATGTCCAGGCGCGTCTGCTGCGCGTGCTGCAGGAGCGTGAAGTCACCCCGCTGGGCGGCGGCAAGCCGCAGCGAGTCGACTTCGAACTGGTGGCCGCCACCCATCAGCCTCTCTGCGAGCTGGTCAAGGCAGGTCACTTCCGGGCGGACCTCTACTACCGCCTGTGTGGCGCCAGCATCGCCCTGCCGCCACTGCGCGAACGCCAGGACATGGCTGGATTGAGCCATGCCCTGCTGACACGGCTGTGCCGAGAGCAGCAACGTGAGCTGCCGCGCATCACGCCCGCCTTCCTCGATCGCCTCACCCGGCATGACTGGCCCGGCAACGTGCGCGAACTGGACAATGTGCTGCGTCTGGCGCTGGCGCTGTGCGATGGACCGTCTCTTGAAGCGTGCCACGTGATGCTGTCGGGCGAATTCAGCAGCGCATCGCATGCACAACATTGCGCCATGATGCCGCCCGAGAAGCCTCCCCTGCCCTCGCTGCATGATCTCTCCAGTGCCAAGGAACTGCAGAGCGCGCTGGACGCGCTGGGCGGCAACGTCTCGCGTCTCGCTCGGGAGCTGGGCATCAGTCGCACCACGCTCTACAAGCGACTCGGCGCGGCCTGACGCAGCAGGCTTCTCCTCAAGCCCCGGCCCTGAAACGCCCGTGCCCCCGCAGACAGACTCTGCGGGGGCACGGGCGTTTCACACGACTCACATTTCTTACCGCTACCAAGCACCTAACACTCAGCACTCAGGGACAGGGAGTCAGCTCGGCGTCAGGCCGCGCAGGCGCTCATTGCGACGGCGAATCAGCTCCAGTGTCGTCAGCAGCAGGATCGAGACCAGCACCAGGAGCGTGGCCACCGCCAGAATCGTCGGACTGATCTCCTCGCGGATACCGGACCACATCTGGATCGGGATGGTGGTCTGCGCCGGCCCGGCGATGAACAGCACCACCACGACTTCATCGAACGAGGTGATGAAGGCGAACAGCGCACCGGACACCACTCCCGGCGTCACCAGCGGCAGGATGATGCGGAAGAAGGTGCGACTCGGGCTGGCCCCCAGCGAGTGCGCCGCACGCGTCAGAGAGTGATCGAATCCGGAGAGCGTCGCCGTCACCGTGATCACCACGAAGGGAATGCCAAGCGCGGTGTGCGCCAGAATCACGCCCAGATAGGTCTGCGTCAGCCCCAGCTTCGAGAAGAAGAAGAACATCGCCGCGGCACTGATGATCAATGGCACGATCATCGGCGAGATCAGGATCGCCATGATGGTATTGCGAAACGGCATGAAGCGACTCGAAAGCCCAAGCGCGGCAAGCGTGCCCAGCACCGTGGCCAGCACCGTGGCACATACCGCGACGAAGATGCTGTTCTTGATCGAGCGCATCCACTCATCCGACGTGAAGAACTCCTGATACCAGCGCAGCGAGTAACCCTCCGGGTCCAGCGACAGCATCTTCTCCGAGAAGGTGAAGTAGGGTTCGGCATTGAACGAGAGCGGAATGATCACCAGGATCGGCCCGATCAGGAACAGGAAGATCAGCGCACAGAGTGCGCAGAACACCCAATGCCAGATCCGCTCACCACGTGTTGCATAGGAAGGTATGGCCATCTGTCACCCCAGTTTGACCTTGTCGACACCGATCAGGCGGTTGTAGACGAGATAGAAGAGGATCACCACGACCAGCAGGATCGAGCCAATGGCCGCTGCCAGTCCCCAGTTGAGCGAGGTCTGCATGTGATAGGCGATGAAGTTGGTGATGAAGCGGCCCGACTGCCCGCCCACCAGTGCCGGCGTGATGTAGTAGCCGATGGAGAGGATGAAGACCAGAATCGAGCCTGCTCCGATACCCGGCAGGGTCTGCGGGAAGTAGACGCGTCGGAAGGCGGTGATCGGCCCGGCACCCAGCGAGCGCGCCGCGTGCATGTAGCTGGGCGGAATGGTCTTCATCACCGAGTACAGCGGCAGGATCATGAAGGGCAGCAGGATATGGGTCATCGCGATGATGGTGCCGGTCTTGTTGTAGATCATCTGGATGCGCGCCTCCTCGGCGAGTATCCCGACGCCCACCAGCATGTCGTTGAGCACCCCCTGCTGCTGCAGGATCGCGATCCATGTCGTGGTGCGTACCAGAAGCGAAGTCCAGAACGGCAGCAACACCAGAATCATCAGCAGATTGCCGCGCCCGGCAGGCAGGGTTGCCAGCAGCCAGGCCACCGGATAGGCCAGCAGCAGACATAGCCCGGTGATCGCGGCGCTCATCCAGAAGGTGCGGATGAACAGCGAAACATGGATCTGCAGATATTCCGGCTTCTCGACGATCTCGCCAGTGGGAGAGAACTGACGATCCACCGCCGCCAGATAGTAGGAAGCCGTGTAAGGCGTGGACTCGCGCTTGATCAAGCGCCAGATGTCCGGGTCCTGCCAGTCCTCATCGGCCTCGATCAATGCCGCCTTGTAAGGGGCCTCCATGCGAGCGGCCTTGCGTGCACTCTTCATGAACAGTGAGCGCATGCCCGACATTTCATAGTTGAGACGTGAGGCGACACGCCCGAGATTGCGCGCCTTGAGGCCCGCGGCAAGGTCATCTGCCAGCGCGGCGTAGGTAGCCTCATCCGGCAATCCCTCGCCGTCCCAGTCAACCAGCGCCTCACTGGTGCGCGGCAGATAGGTGGAGACTTCCGGGTTGTCGACACTGCGCGACAGCATGTCGAAGATGGGCATGACGAAGGCCAGCCCGATGAAGATCAACAGCGGTGCCACCAGCAGCAACGCCTTGAGACGGCTGCGGCGGATGGCTCGATTGAGACTCTGTTTCAGGGGCACGCCGTCGGCGGTGGTCAGTGCCGCGCCGGGGGCTCCATTGGGGTCATGTTCTGCGCTTCCGGACGTGGCCGGGGCGGAGGAATCGCTCATCCTGCACTCCTTGATCGGCTATCCGAGGATGCCTGAGCCGTCAGCCGATTCCCGCACGTGAAGGCGGGGACGAGCACGAACTGCCGGGCGATCAGGCATGATCAAAAAGGCCCCGGCGCGCGGTCGTGCGCCACCGGGGCCATCGGGTCAGTGCGGAATCAGCGTGCCAGCCAGGCGTTGAAGCGCTGGCTCAGCTCATCGAGGTTGTCGGCCCAGAACTCGTCATCCTTGGGAATGGCGGTCTCGAAGTTGGGGCCGTAGGTCGGCATGTGCGGCTTCATGTCGATGCCCGTATCGGCGTGGGTCGAGACCAGCGCCGCAGACGAGGTACGTGCCGGGCCGTAGGAGATGTACTTGGCCTGATCCGCCAGACGCTGGGTGTCGGTGGCAAACATCAGGTAATCCTTGACCTTGTCGAGCTTGCCGGTCGGGACGACCCAGCCGTCCAGCTCGAACACCTGAGCATCCCAGACGATGGCGAAGGGCTGCTTCTCGTTGACCTCGGCATTGAAGATACGGCCGTTGTAGGCAGAGGCGAAGGCCACTTCCTTGTCCGCCAGCAGCTGCGGCGGCTGGGCACCCTCCTCCCACCAGATGACGCTGTCCTTGATGGTATCGAGCTTGGCGAAGGCACGCTCGATGCCTTCATCGGTCTCCAGCATGTCGTAGACCTCTTCCGGTGCCACACCATCAGCGACCAGTGCCCATTCCATGTTGTTGATCGGCTTCTTCTGCAACGCACGCTTGCCGGGGAACTCCTCGAGATTGAAGACATCATCGATGGAATCCGGCTGCTTGTCCTCGGGGAACATCTCGGTATTGAAGGCCACGATGTTGGAATAGACGATCTGCGGCACGAAGCACTCACTGAGCGAGCCTTCGATGAAATCCTCACTGGCCGGTGTTCCATCCGGCGCTGCCGCGAACAGGGTGTCCGGGTCCAGCGGCTCGATCAGCCCTTCGGAGCAGGCGATCAGCGCGTCGCTGGGCAACATGTCGACCAGATCCCAGGTGACGTTGCCTGCCTGTACCTGGGCACGCAGCCCCGAGAGCGCATTGGACGACTTGTCGATATTGACGACGGTATCGCCGCTCTTCTCTTCCCATGGCTCGTGATAGGCCTTGAGCTGGCTTTCACTGTACGCCCCGCCCCACGACACGATATTGAGTGTCTCGGCCTGAGCCGCGGTGGCGCCAAGGCTTGCCGTGGCGACCGCCACGACCAGAGCGGCACGCAGTGGCATGCTGGCCCCTGCGCAGGAACGCGACACCTGGGCGATGCGACGTGAAGAGATGAATCGATTGATCACTGACATGGGTGAATCTCCCTGAATTCTTGTTGTTGTACTGCACTCTTGTCGCGAATCGTGCTGTTGATCTCTCGGGTAAGGCCTGCGTTCGTCTCCTGTGCTGTCGTCAGGCATCCAGTGCTCGGCAATCGCAGGCATCCCACCCGACCTGCAATGTCTGTCCGGGCCGCAAGGGTGGATAGCCTTCGGCATTGGGTGTCTTGATGATGAATTCGTCACTGCCACATACCGCCACTCGCGTGCGCAGATGATCTCCAAGATAGATCACCTCAAGCACCTCGGCGGTAAAGACATTGTCGGGAGGGGATGAAACACCTGCCTCTTCGCTGGACAGCAGACGCACCCGCTCCGGGCGGAGCGACAGCTGGGTACGCTCGCCAATCTCATTGACGGCGACCTTGAGTGCCCGCACCTGCTCGCCACTGTCGAGGGTCACGGTGCAATGCGCGTCTTGTGCTGCCAGCTGTGTGACCTGCCCGTTGAGGCGGTTGTTCTCGCCGATGAAATAGGCGACGAAGGCATTCTCCGGCGCTTCATACAGCGCCTCGGGGGTCGCCAGCTGCTGGACGATGCCATCATTGAAGACCGCGATGCGGTCCGACATGGTCAGCGCTTCCGTCTGGTCGTGAGTCACGTAGAGCATGGTGACGCCGAGACGCTGGTGGATGCGCTTGATCTCGAACTGCATCTCTTCACGCAGATTCTTGTCAAGCGCCCCCAGCGGCTCATCCATCAGCACCAGTTCCGGCTCGAAGACCAGCGCGCGCGCCAGGGCGACCCGCTGTTGCTGTCCGCCGGAGAGTTGCCCCGGACGGCGATCTCCGAATTCGCCAAGCCGCACCATGTCCAGGGCATTGGCCACCTTGGTGGAAATCTCTTCCTTGCTCATGCCGCGCACTTCCAGCGGAAATGCCAGGTTCTCGGCCACGCTCATGTGCGGAAACAGGGCGTAATTCTGGAAGACCATGCCGATGCCGCGCTTGTGCGGTGGCAAGTCGTTGATGGGGGTACCGTCGAGAAGGATGTCGCCATGAGTCGGCGTTTCGAAACCCGCCATCATCATCAGGCAGGTGGTCTTGCCGGAACCGGACGGCCCCAGCAGGGTAACGAACTCGCCGCGCCGAACTTCAAGATTGAAGCCCTTGACCACCAGCGTTTCGCCGTCATAGCTCTTTTGCACATCATTGAAGATCGCGAAGCAGGAGCTGGTCTCCTGCGGCGCGTCGGGCTCTGCAGTCATGACCATGCGTGGTATCCATCATGTTGTTGTTATCGCGAAGCCCGCGATCGACCGGGCTTCACCCGCCCCGTGATCACTGCTCTCACTCCCATTTGACCCTACGGTGGCAGACCAAAGGCGACAAGCGGCACTCCCGCTGAATAGCGTTGAAAGCAGGCTATGCGAAAGTCTGAACATTGGACTATGAGCACGTTGCTTCCCGCCGCGAACCTCTCTCGCGGGACTCACGGGGCAAGGGCCTTGCCCGGCGAGCGCCCACTAGAAAGCCCCGCCTGCACGAATGTCAGACGGGGCCTCAGATCTTTCAACTTTCCAGGCCAGGTGGCGGCACCGATCATGTCAGCCGGTCGAATCAGCCGGTCAAGTTCGCAATGCCTCATGGGATGCGAACCCGCCACACGGGGCCCGGACCGCCCGGATCGGGTCGCCCGGACCGGGTCGCCCAGACCGGGTCAGAACTTGGTGATGACCCACACGGCGTGGATGATCCCCGGCAGGAAGCCGAAACAGGTCAGGATGATGTTGATCCAGAAATGCTTGTTGGCGACCCCCACCTGCATCAGTACGCCCAGCGGCGGAAGGATGATGGCCAGAATGATGCGAATGATATCCATAGTTTGCTCCTTGCGGGTGGAATTGGGTGACCTGATCCTCTCGTCCAACGTCTACCTGCAGCGTGACACACGAATGACGCACTCATGGCTTCCGTGGCGGTTCATCCTCATCTGTCGAGTCCTGCGACTTGACCCGGGAGTCACGATTGACCTTCTGTGCAAGCGACTCGGACTCCGCTGCCAGTTGCTCGTGATAACGCTCCCAGTCCTCCCAGTCATGTGGCGTGCCACTGCGGGGGCGGTGACTGCCCGACTCACGTGCACGTGCCCAGGCGTGTTCTTCCAGACTCTGAGGCTTGTCCTCCTCCTTGTCCTTGTCGCCATCCAGGCCGTGCTTTGCCATGTACTCTCTTGCGTTCATCTGCTGCCTCGCTTGTCAGGCGCGAAACCTGACGATGCTGTGACTTACCCACTACCTGCGGCTGACACCGAGCAATATCAAGCCTGCACACCGCTTTCGAACAAAAAACTCCGCAAACGTTCAGTCGTCCAGGCTCACGTCATCAAGAAAAGCTATCGCATCGCTTGATGCAATCAAATTCACCCGCCCCCGGCATCTGCATAGACTGGCTCCAGTTTCGCAAGGCACTGATTCTTCGAGGTCCTGCTTTCCTTTTCGAAGTCTTCATCGCCTGCCAACCCATTCAACATTCTCTTGTCGAGATCGGAGCCAATTTCATGCAACTCGAGTCACACGAAGGCCAGCAAGTCCCCAACGTCAGCTTCAAGATTCGCCGCGACGGCCGTCTGGTCGAGCGCACCAGCGAGGAGATCTTCTCGGGCCGCAACGTGGTGGTCTTCGCCCTGCCGGGTGCCTTCACCCCGACCTGCTCTTCCACCCACCTGCCGCGTTACAACGAACTGGCCGATCGTTTCTATGCGGTCGGGATCGACGAGATCGTCTGCCTGTCGGTCAACGACGCCTTCGTCATGGAATCCTGGGGCGAGCATCAGGAAGCCGAGAACCTGAGCCTGATCGCCGATGGCAACGGTGACTTCGCACAGGGCATGGGGATGCTGGTCGACAAGAGCGATATCGGCTTCGGCAAGCGCAGCTGGCGCTACTCCATGCTGGTGCGCAACGGCGTGGTCGAGAAGCAGTTCATCGAGCCGCAGAAACCGGGCGACCCCTTTGAAGTCTCCGACGCCGACACCATGCTGGATTATCTGGACCCGGAAGCCGGCCGTCCCAGCTTCGCCACCCTGTTCAGCAAGCCGGGCTGCCCGTACTGCGCACGTGCCAAGCAGATGCTTGATGAAGCCCGCATCAGCTACGAAGTCATCGAAGTCGGCACCCGTGGCGTGACCTCTCGCACCCTGCGCGCCATGACCGGCCAGGCCACCGTGCCTCAGGTCTGGATCGACGGTGAGCACGTCGGCGGCAGCGATGAAGTCGCCCGCTACTTCGGCAGCCTGACCAGCGCCTGAGCGCTTCACGCTGACGTAACCCCATCGCCATCTCGTTTCATCATGCGCGGGTCACCCCGCGCCTGAGACCCCATTCAGTCAGGTGCGCCGCTGGCGCACCTTGAGGAGTACGACGTGAACGAACGCCAGGTTGAAGTCGCCATCATCGGCGCAGGCAGTGCAGGACTCGGCGCCTATCGCGCCGCCAAGGCCCACACCGATTCCGTGGTCATGATCGAGGGAGGCCCCTACGGCACCACCTGTGCCCGTGTCGGCTGCATGCCCTCCAAGCTCTTGATCAGTGCGGCGGAAGCCGCGCATCACGCCCGTGATACCGCGCTGTTCGGCATCAATATCGAAGGCGAGGTCAAGGTGGATGGCCGCGCCGTGATGGACCGCGTCAAGCGGGAGCGCGACCGCTTCGTCGGTTTCGTGGTCGAGTCCGTGGAAGGCATCCCGCCGCAGGACAAGCTGCGCGGCAATGCACGTTTCGAGACCGCCAACAGTCTGATCATCGGCGACAACGAGACCCGCGTGACCTTCGAGCGTGTCGTGATCGCCACCGGCTCGCGCCCCAGCTACCCGGGCTTCTTCGAGAATGCCGGTGACCGCCTGATCATCAACGACAACGTCTTCGAGTGGGACGACCTGCCGGAATCCGTCGCCGTCTTCGGCCCGGGCGTCATCGGGCTGGAGCTGGGTCAGGCGCTCACGCGTCTCGGCGTGCGCATCCGCATGTTCGGTGTCGGCGGTGCCATCGGCCCGCTGCGTGACGAGAAGCTGCGTGCCAATGCCGATCGCGTCTTCAACGAGGAGTTCTATCTGGACCCGGACGCCAAGGTCGAGAAGATCGAACGTGTCGAGGACGAGAACGGTGCCGGCGTCGAGATCACCTTCATCGAGCGTGGCAGCGAAGCTCGCCTGACCGAGCGTTTCGACTATCTGCTCGCGGCGACCGGTCGTCGCCCGAATGTTGATCGTCTCAATATCGACGCCCTCGGGCTGAAGCTGGACGAGCGCGGCGTGCCGATCTTCAATCGCCACACCCTGCAGACCCGTCTGAGCGACGACACGCCGAGCCATGTCTTCATCGCCGGTGACGCCAACAACGACCTGCCGCTGCTGCACGAGGCCTCCGACGAGGGCCGTATCGCCGGTGACAATGCCGGTCGCTTCCCCGAGGTGCGTGCCGGTCACCGCAAGAGCACCATCGCGGTGGTCTTCAGCGATCCGCAGATGGCGACCATCGGCCTCTCCACCGCCGAGATCGAACAGCGCTACGGTGCCTGCGACTGCTACGCGGTGGGTGAAGTCGACTTCACCGGCCAGGGCCGCTCCCGCGTGATGCGCATGAACAAGGGCATGCTGCGCGTCTATGGCGAGCAAGGCACTGGCCTGCTGCTGGGTGCCGAGATCTTCGGTCCCCGTGCCGAGCACCTCGCCCACCTGCTGGCCTGGTCCCATCAGCAGCGCATGACCATCGAGCAGATGCTGGAAATGCCCTTCTATCACCCGGTGATCGAGGAAGGTCTGCGCACCGCGCTGCGGGATCTCAATGCCAACCTGCAGCTGGGGCCGGCCGTGGTCGAACGCTGCATGGAGTGCGGCCCGGGCGACTGATCTCGCCGCACGACGCTCGGGGAGTCTGATGGCCACTGGCGATCGGACTCCCCGAGACAAGGCGACAAGCGGCGTCGGGCAGCTCACGATGGGATGCTCTATGCTCTGAACGAGACGTCGACATGCCGTCGGCTACCGCCTGGCGGGTAGCCGACATCCATCGAACGACTCCCTGCCCGGGCGTCGTCAGCGGCGAAGCAGGAGACCTGCCCATGAAAGCCACACAACTGAAGGTCCCTTCGACCCTTCGCGACATCATGTCCCGCGACTGTTATCGGGTGAAGGCACGCACCAGCATTCTGGAATTCGCCCATGGCCTGACCCATCACCGTCTGCCGGGTGCGCCTGTGGTCGATGACCTGGATCGTCTGGTCGGTTTCATCTCGGAGCAGGACATCCTCGGCAAGCTGCTCGACAGCGCCTATCACTGCGGCCAACACGCACAGGTCGGTGACCTCATGCGTCACGAGGTCCTGAGTGTCGGCCCCAATGACAGCATCACCGACCTTGCACAGCGCATGAATGGTCATCAGCCCAAGGTCTATCCCGTGGTGGAACAGGGACGCCTGATCGGTGTGGTGACACGTCGTGATGTCCTGAGTGCCCTGCTCACCATGCAGGCGGGTTGCTGAACTGACATCCGGCGCGTGATTGCCTGACGACGCTGGCCAGACATGGCGCCGCGTGAAGGAGCATGCAGAAGCATGCAGCGCCCATGAAAAAGCCCGCGCAGACATCCTGTCTGCGCGGGCTTTTTCATGTCTCTTTGACCATCCGATGTGCGAGGCCTTGCCTCACATGATTACCTGCCAGCTAACCCATTCATGTCCGGGTCATGATCTCTGGAGCGTCACGCCAGGACGGAAAAGTGCTTGCGAACGCAAGCCATGACGTTCTCTCGGGCAATGACGCCGTAGCATTGACTCGATGACCACGCCCTCGTGACCAAAAAAAACCGCCAGGCAGTGCATGGCGGTGGATAAGAACAGTTAAAGCCAGACATAACATCGCGATAACATCATGTCCTTGCCAACTATGACTGCAGCTTTGGCATTTCTATCCCGAGGGTGGCCAAAAAAATCGGCCTTTTTTGTCACAGACCTTTACCAGATGTGAAAGCTGGGCTACGTGCGTTGCCTGATGAAGACGCATGAGTCGGCTCGCATCATGTGCAGGGCCGAATGTGCAGGCCCGAGTGATCACGAGACATGTCGGGCAAGGACGCGCTAGCCTGAGGCCTGTTCCCCATTGCTGCGCAATCGAGCCCCCCATCACAAGGACATCGCATGTCTGCCACGTCCCATGATCTGAGTGCCCTCACCCTGCATCATCCGGAAATTGCCACCTTGAGGGCTCGCCGGGAAATCAGCTGGCTGAATCCCGGACGACTCGACATCACGCAAGCGCAGGCCTCGCCGGCGCTGCAGGCAAGTGGCGTGGGCCAACAGGATATCGAGGCTGCCGAGGCGCGCCTGGCACGTTTCGCGCCCTGGATTGCCGAGGCCTTTCCTGAGACGGCCGCCGCGTCAGGGCGCATCGAATCACCGCTGGTGGCAGCGCCCAGCTTGCAGCAGGCGCTGGGCGAGTCCCTTGCCACGCCTGATACCTCCCATGCCTCCGGGCAGACACTCCCCGGCCGCCTGATGATCAAATGTGACCATCAACTGCCGATCTCAGGGTCCATCAAGGCACGTGGTGGCATCCACGAGGTGCTCAAGCATGCCGAGCGTCTCGCCGTTGACGCAGGGCTTGTGCGTCTTGATGACGACTATCGCGCCTTCGAACACCCCGCGATTCAGGCACTGCTGGCCAACCAGCGGATACTGGTGGGCTCCACCGGCAACCTGGGACTCAGCATCGGGATCATGAGTGCCCGACTCGGCTTTCGCGTCACCGTCCACATGTCGGCGGATGCCAAGCAGTGGAAGAAGGATCTGCTGCGCTCGCGTGGCGCAGAGGTCGTGGAGCACAGCGGCGATTACAGCAAGGCGGTCGAGGCTGGACGCCGGGAGGCGCAGCAGCCAGACGCCCACTTCATCGATGATGAAAGCTCGCGGGATCTGTTCATGGGCTACGCCACGGCAGCCAGCCGCCTCGCGCGGCAGCTCGAGGATCAGGGGATTGCCGTGGATGCCCGCCATCCGCTGTGCGTCTACCTGCCGTGTGGCGTCGGCGGCGGCCCGGGCGGCGTGGCCTACGGCCTCAAGCAGGTCTTCGGTGACGCCGTGCACTGCTTCTTCGCCGAGCCGGTCAATTCCCCCTGCATGCTGCTGGGTATGTTGACCGGGAAGCATGACGGCATCGCGGTGGAGGATATCGGACTGGACAATCACACCTGTGCCGATGGCCTGGCGGTGGGGCGCGCCTCGGCCTTCGTCGGACAGGTGATGGCACCGCTGCTCAGTGGCATCTACACCCTGTCGGATGACAGCATGCTCGAATGGCTGGCGCTGGCGCATGACAGCGAAGGGCTCAAGCTTGAGCCGTCGGCGCTGGCCGGGGTGCCCGGCATCATCCGCGTGCTGCGCAATGACGCCCCCGAGTGGCACGCCTGGCGAGCGGCTGTCGGGCTGGATGACGGCGAAGTGCAGGCCAGCACCACCCATGTCATATGGGCCACCGGCGGCAGCATGGTGCCCGATGAGATCTGGCAGGCCGACTATCAGCGTGGCAAGGCGTTGCTGGCGACTGCCGGCAGATCAGGCGATGAACGCCTGCCATAACCACACGCCCGTCAGGGTCAGCCCGATCACGCCCAGCGGGCGTGAATAGCGTTGCCAGAGGGCCATCGCCTGATCCTCGACCAGTGCCACCAGTGCCGCCAGACCGAAATAGCGCACCCCGCGCCCGACCAGCGCCGCCAGCAGGAACAGCCCGACCGGATACCCGCTGGCACCGGCGACCAGCATGGCGCTCTGGAAGGGAATCGGCACGATGCCGATCAGCATGATGGCGAGGAAGCCCTGCTCGCTGAAGCGCTGCTGGAAGGCTTCGAAGGCCTGCTGGCCGCCGAAGAAGCTGATCAACCCATCGCCCCACGCCGCCAGTGCATAGGCCCCGAGATAGAACCCCAGCAGCGCCGCGGTGAGGTTGCCGGCCAATGCCACCGCGGCCACTCGCCAGCGGCGCTCGGGATGGCGCAGCATCCACGGGATCAGGATGACCTCGATGGGAATCGGGATCAAAAGGGTTTCCAGCATCGAGGCGATGAACAGCCACAGCATGGCGTGGCGGGATTGATTGAGGCGGTCGAGCCAATCACTCGCGGAAGAGAGTTTCCACATGAAGGCAGCACGTTGTCCTGAATGATGAGCTGACCACTTTGCCTTGAGTCCGCCCCGCTTGCCAGCCTGGCCACACGCCTGACCTCGAAGCCTGTTCTCAAGGCCAGCTCTCAAGATCAGCTCTCAAGGCCAGCTCTCAAACCCTGCGCGCTACTCGAAGCCTTCCAGGCGCATGGCAGAGCGGATGAGCCGCTCATCTTCCGCTTCCAGCTCACGCAGACTGTCGCGAATGCCGTGCAGGTGGTCCAGCGCCGCGCTTTCGGCAGCGTCCGGCTGCTGGTCCATCACCGCACGATAGATGGCCGTGTGCTGAGCATTGATCTGGCCGCGGGGAATCGGCCGATGGTAGAGATTGCGCAGCGAGGCGAACACCGAGCTGAGCAGCAGGTCATTGATGCCCTTGAGCGTATGCACCAGCACCGGATTGTGGGACGCCTCACAGATGGCGTGATGAAAGGCGTGGTCGTGACGCGCCAGCTGCTGGGCATCCGGCAGCGCCTCATCGCCCTGCGCTGAGGACGGGAAGTCCGGCGGATACTCGCGCACGCAGGCCGCCATTGCCTCGTAATGACGCCGGATCAGTACTCTATCCGCCGGCGTGCCGCGCTGGGCGGCCAGTCGCGCCGACTGCCCCTCCAGCAGCGCGCGCACCTCGAGCAGGTCATACAAGGTGCGCGGCTGGTCCCGAAACAGGTGCATCAACGGACTGATATCGCCGCTCGGCAACAGCTGAGCGACGCTTGAGCCCTTGCCGTGGCGCGTCTCGATGATGCCCTTGCCGCGCAACAGCCTCAGCCCCTCGCGCAGCGAGGCGCGTGAGATACCCAGTCGCTCACAGAGCCTGCGTTCCGAAGGAATCATCTGCCCCGGCTTGAGCACACCATCCAGTATCAACTGCTCGAGGCGCGCCGCCGCATGCTCCGGCGCACGCTGCTCACCGCACGCCATTCTCTCTGACACCTGCATCCCTGCCCCTCCCCTGATGAACCGGCCGAGCCAGCCCGGCTGGCCTCTCCCGGGGTGCTCGTCTCTCGTCTGCCGCTCGCCTGCCCACATGCGGTAGGGAGACTGCCGTCCTTCTCACTGGTCAGACCACGCTCTCTACCCTAGCGAGCTCCCTTGTCGGTAGCGACACCCGATGACATGAACTAGACGAATGTCTGGTCAGACCACTGTGGCTTCGCATGGACAAGGCGCAGCCCTCACTGCCAGATTGGAGACACACCCACGCGTCGTGATCTGCACACCCGACACGCCGCATGCATCACCGGCGCAATGGACACCCGACACGGCATCGCGAGTACCGGACTCTCCTGGAGGCATGGCATGAATATCCTGTATGACCCGACGCTGGATGGCCCTCTCCCCCAGCACGACAAGTCCCGGGTACTGGCGCACCTCACCACGCTGCTGCCCGACCTCACCCTGCTGCATCGCGAAGAGGATCTGCATCCCTTCGAATGTGATGGACTGGCGGCCTATCGCGTCATGCCGATGCTGGTCGCGCTGCCCGAGCGTGTCGAACAGGTCGCCGCCCTGCTGCGCGAATGCCACTCGCTGGGGGTTCCGGTGGTCACGCGCGGTGCTGGCACTGGCCTTTCCGGCGGCGCCTTACCGCTGGAACAAGGCGTGCTGCTGGTGATGTCGCGCATGGCGCGCATTCTCGAGATCGACCCCGATGCGCGAACCGCGCGCCTGCAACCCGGGGTGCGCAACCTGGCCATTTCAGAAGCTGCCGCCCCATACGGGCTCTACTATGCGCCGGACCCCTCCTCGCAGATCGCCTGCTCCATCGGCGGCAACGTGGCCGAGAATGCCGGCGGTGTGCACTGTCTCAAGTACGGCCTCACCGTGCACAACCTGCTCAAGCTCGAGGTGCTGACCATCGAGGGCGAGGCGATGACGATCGGCGCCGACAGCCTCGACTCCCCCGGACTGGACCTGCTGGCGCTGATGACAGGCTCCGAAGGCATGCTGGGCGTGGTCACGGAAGTCACGGTGCGTCTGCTGCCCCGCCCCGAGACGGCCAAGGTGCTGATGGCAAGCTTCGCCGATATCGACAAGGCCGGCCGTGCGGTGGGCGACATCATCGCCTGCGGCATCATCCCCGGCGGGCTCGAGATGATGGACAATCTCGCCATCCGCGCCGCTGAAGATTTCATCCACGCGGGCTATCCGGTGGAGGCCGCGGCCATCCTGCTCTGCGAGCTGGATGGTACCGAGGCCGATGTCGTTGATGATTGCGCACGGGTTCGCGAGGTGCTGGAACGCGCCGGTGCCACCGAGATCCGGCTCGCCCGTGATGAGGCCGAGCGCGCGCGCTTCTGGGCCGGACGCAAGAATGCCTTCCCTGCCGTGGGTCGCATGTCGCCCGATTATTACTGCATGGATGGCACCATCCCGCGCCGCGAACTGCCCGCCGTGCTCAACGGTATCGCCGAACTCTCGCGCCAATCGGGGCTCGCGGTGGCCAATGTCTTCCATGCCGGTGACGGCAACATGCACCCGCTGATCCTGTTCGATGCCAACAAGCCCGGGGAGCTTGAGCTGGCCGAGGAGGTCGGCGGCAGGATTCTGGAACTGTGCGTGGCCGCCGGCGGCAGCATCACCGGCGAACATGGCGTGGGCCGCGAGAAGATCAACCAGATGTGCGCGCAGTTCAATCACGAGGAGATCAGCGTCTTCCATGCCGTGAAGGCCGCCTTCGACCCCACCGGGCTGCTCAATCCCGGCAAGAACATCCCGACGCTGGCGCGCTGTGCCGAATTCGGTGCCATGCATGTGCATCACAACCAGCTGCCGCATCCGGAGCTTCCGCGCTTCTAGACAGCTGCCGCATTTCTGGACAGCTTCCGCGTTTCTGGACAGCTTGCGCGCGTCTGGACGGTTTTTCTCGGTTCTGGACAGCTCGCACATTTGCCGCCACCAGACCTTCTGCCACCTGATTTTCGCCACTTCATCGCCACTTCATAGCCACTTCATCGCCACTTCATAGAGATATGCCATGCCAGAGCCAGATGATTCGCTCCAGGATCAGGTGCCAAGCCATGCCGAGCGCGCCACACCTGCCGCCAGCCAGCACAGGCAGGAACACGATGCCAGTGAGGCACTTTGCGAGCAGGTCCGCGCCGCCCATGAGGCGAGACGCCCGCTGCGCATCGCCGGCAGTGGCAGCAAGGCCTTTCTCGGCCGTGAAGTGGCTGCCGAGGAAGTACTCGACATGCGCACGCACCACGGCATCACCCACTATGACCCCGTGGAGCTGATGGTCTCGGTACGTGCCGGCACACCACTGGCGACGCTGGAGGCCGTGCTCGCCGAACAAGGCCAGCATCTGAGCTGCGAGCCGCCTCACTTCGGCCCCGCAGCGACCGTCGGCGGCACTCTCGCCTCTGGACTCAGCGGCCCACGCCGCCCCTGGAGCGGCAGCCTGCGCGACCTGGTGCTGGGCACGCGCATCATCAGTGCTGATGGCAAGGCGCTGCGCTTCGGCGGCGAAGTGATGAAGAACGTGGCGGGCTACGACCTCTCGCGCCTGATGTGCGGTGCCCAGGGCACGCTGGGCGTGATCAGCGAAGTCTCGCTCAAGGTGATGCCGCGCCCGGTGGCGAGCGAATCGCTGTGCCTGGAGCTCAGTCTCGCCGAGGCGCTGACTCGCCTGGATGCCTGGGGGCGCACGCCGCTGCCGGTCACGGCGACCAGCTGGCATGACGGTCGCCTCACCCTGCGCCTGGAAGGGGGCGAGCGTTCGGTCCAGGCCGGGCGCGAGCAATTGGGCGGCGAGGTGTTGATGCCTGACCAGGCATCGGCGCAATGGACCGAGTTGCGTGAGCACCGCCTGCCCTTCTTCACCGCGCGCGCGCCACATCAGGCCCTGTGGCGACTGTCCTTGCCGCTGGCACTGGATCACGTCGAATGGCAAGCCGCCGTCAGCGAGCTGCTGGGTCATCTTGAGGACGCCGACCTGCTGTGTGACTGGGCGGGCGCCCAGCGCTGGCTTTACAGCGACGCCCCCGCTGACAGGGTTCGCTCGCTGGCCAGCCGGCTGGGTGGCCATGCCATCTGCTACACCCCAGGAGCCGTCGCTGCCGAGGACAGTCCACTGATGCCACTGGCCGCCATCAATGCCCGCTATCACCTCCAGCTCAAGCAGCAGCTGGATCCTCACGGCATCCTCAATCCCGGTCGTCTATATGCCGAGATGTGATTCACTTCATGACGGGAGACGCACCTGAATGCAGACCCACTTCAGTGACGCCGCACTTGCCAGGCCGCACATCCAGCGAGCCGACAAGGTTCTGCGCAGCTGTGTGCATTGCGGCTTCTGCAATGCCACCTGCCCGACCTATCAGCTGCTGGGCGATGAGCGCGATGGACCGCGTGGACGCATCTATCTGATCAAGCAGCTGCTGGAAAGCGATCCCGAAAGTCCCGACGAGGCAGTTCGCGAGCAGGCAACGCAGATCACCCGCGAGACACAGCAGCATCTGGATCGCTGCCTGAGCTGTCGCAGCTGCGAGACCACCTGCCCGTCAGGCGTGCAATATCACACCTTGCTGGATATCGGCCGTCAGGAACTGGAACGGCGCGTCGGACGCCCCTGGCGTGAGCGCCTGCTGCGCACCGGGCTACGCCATGCGCTGGTCGAGCCTGCTCGCTTCAAGGCCTTGCTGGCACTCGGGGTGCGCTTCCGCCCGCTTGCGCCGGGCGCGCTGGCCGACAAGATCCCGCTGGCCCGCGAGCGCGACCGTCACGCTGAGCACCCGGCCGGCCCCGTCACCGCGACGCCTTCTGATCAGGCGCTTTCGCGCCAGGTGCTGATGCTGGAGGGCTGCGTGCAACCGGGTCTGGCTCCCAACATCAACGCCGCCACCGCCCGCGTGCTGGCGCGCTTCGGCATCGGCGTCACGCCGATCCGCGAGGCCGGCTGCTGCGGCGCCATCGACTATCATCTCAACGCCCAGCAGGCAGGGCGCGCGCGCATGCGTGCCAACATCGATGCCTGGTGGCCGGCCATCGAGGCGGGAGCGGAGGCGATCGTGCAGACCGCCAGTGGCTGCGGCGCCTTCGTCAAGGAATATGGCGAGATGCTGGCCGATGACCCGGACTATGCTGAGCGCGCCGCGCGCGTCAGTGCCCTGGCGCGTGACATCGTCGAGGTGCTCGGTGAGGAGATCGCCCGCGATGACCGACCGACACTTTCCGCCGCCTCCCCCGACCCGCAGCCGCTGGCCTTCCACTGCCCGTGCACCCTGCAACATGCCCAGGGTCTGGGCGGTGAAGTGGAGAAGATATTGCGCGCGCTGGGCTTCACCCTGACCCCGGTCGCCGAGGGGCATCTGTGCTGCGGTTCCGCCGGCACCTACTCGATCACGCAACCGGAGTTGTCACGCCAGCTGCGAGACCGCAAGCTTGAGGCGCTGGAGGCCAACGGGCCTGCGCGCATCGCCACTGCCAACATCGGCTGTCAGACGCATCTCTCGAGCGCCGGACGCACGCCGGTAAGTCACTGGATCGAACTGGTGGATGACGCCCTGCCCGAGACGCTGCCGCAGGTATGACGATTCACCGTTACTGTTACTCTTGCTGTCACTTTCACTCACTCGCACCACTTGCCAAGGAAGCCCGATGATCACTCGCCACGTACTGACCCTCGCTGACGTCAATCAGATGCTGGACGCCGCCCAGAAGGAAGCCGAGACCAACGGCTGGGCCGTTTCCATCGCCGTTGCCGACGATGGCGGCCACCCGCTGGGCCTGCGTCGCCTGGACGACACGCCGGCGATGACCGGCTACTTCGCACAGCAAAAGGCCAAGAGCGCTGCCTTGGGGCGCCGCGAGACGCAACTGTTCGAGGACTCCATCAACGGCGGACGCACCGCCTTCCTGTCAGCGCCGGAGCTGGAAGGCATGCTGGGCGGCGGCGTGCCGGTGATGGTCGAGGGCCAGATCGCCGGCAGCATCGGCGTGTCCGGCGTCAAGCCGGAGCAGGATGCCCAGATCGCCAAGGCCGGGGTCGCCGCACTGGGTCTCTGAGACCCCGCCAGCCTGGTCAAGAGGCCTCATCGGTCTGAATTAAAGGCGATTAAAAAGACCGCCGCGCCCATCAGGGCACGGCGGTCTTTTTGCATACGCCACTCTTGCGTCTGTGCCTTTCGGTCACGCACTGCGAGGTGGCATGGCGGCTTCCACCGCCGCCATGAAGGCGCGCAGCTTGCCCGACTGCGGCAGGCGCTGGGGATAGAGCATGTAGATGCTGTTGGGCTCGCCCTCCTCGTGCGCCAGCAGACGTACCAGACGCCCCTCGGCCAGCTCACGATCCACCAGGTAATGAGCGACCCGGATGATGCCGGCGTGATCCAGCGCCTGCTGCTTGAGCAGACGATGATCATTGATCGCCAGTCCGCCAGCGGGGCTTATCTCACCACTGGCCAGCGGCCAGCCGGATTGCCCGGCCCAGCGGTGGCAACGGTGGTCGGCAAGTGCTGCGGCCGTGTGAGGGGTGCCCTGCGCCGCAAGGTACTCGGGCGAGGCACAGCAACAGTGGACGTAATCCAGCAGGCGCCGCGCGATCAGGTTGTCCGGTGGCGTGCGCGTGGCGCGAAACGCCACGTCAAACGGTTCGCGCGTCAGATCATGACTCTCGTAACTGACGTCCAGGCGCAGCTCGACCGCCGGGTGGCGGGTCTGGAAGTCATTGCAGACCCCGATCAGATAGCGCTCGGCAAACAGCACCGGCGCCGTGATGCGCAATACGCCGCTGAACCCCTGTCGTGGGTGATCCCTCCCATGCTCGAGGTCGTGCTCGAGGTCACGCTCCAGTGCCAGCAGCTCGCTGCGCACGCCTTGCATGCGCTGGCGGATACGCTCGCCCTCCTCGGTCAGGCGCACCGCCCGCGTGGTGCGAATCAGCAAGGGCGCCCCGATATCGTGCTCAAGCCGCCGCACCTGCTCGGAGAGATGGGCGCGCGAGATGCCCAGCACCCTGGCCGCCTGCGTGAAGCTGAGCGATTCCGCCACCTGAGCGAACAACATCAGGCGCTCTACCTGCTTGTGATGCTGCATCCAGCCTGCTCCTCATGCCAGCTACCCGGGATTGGAGGGATCGAGCCTGCCACAGTATTGTGTGCTATGGCGAACAATCTATTCGTTCGCATGTACTTATCAGACCGACAGACGCGACCTAGACTGAAGGCGTCATCCGAGGTCATTTCCTCCCTGAGACATCCCCGCCTTCACTCGCGAAAGGACTCCGCCATGCGCTATACCCCGGCTGAAGATCGCTACGAACGCATGCAATACCAGCGCTGCGGCAAGAGCGGCCTCAAACTGCCCCGCCTGTCACTGGGGCTTTGGCACAACTTCGGCAACAACGCCCATGAAGACAATGCGCGCGCCATCTGCCACACCGCCTTCGATCTGGGCATCACCCACTTTGATCTGGCCAACAACTACGGGCCGCCCCCGGGCAGCGCCGAGGAAATGTTCGGCCGCATGCTCAAGCGCGACTTCGCCGGCTATCGCGATGAGATGGTGATCTCCACCAAGGCGGGCTATCACATGTGGCCTGGCCCCTACGGCGAATGGGGCAGCCGCAAGTACCTGCTCTCGAGTCTGGATCAGAGCCTCAAGCGCATGGATCTCGATTACGTCGACATCTTCTACTCGCATCGTTTCGACCCCGACACGCCGCTGGAAGAGACGATGGGGGCGCTGGACAGCGCCGTGCGTTCCGGCAAGGCGCTCTATGCGGGCATCTCCTCCTACAATGCCCAGCGCACCCGCGAAGCGTCCGCCATCCTGCGCGAGCTGGGCACGCCGTGCATCATCCATCAGCCCAGCTACTCGATGATCAATCGCTGGATCGAGGAAGACGGCCTGCTCGACACCCTCGATGACGAGGGCATCGGCTCCATCGTGTTCTCGCCGCTGGCCCAGGGCGTGCTGACCGACAAGTATCTGGGCGGCGTGCCACAGGACAGCCGCCTGGCACGTGGCGGGGCGATCAAGGAAGACCACCTCACCGAGGACAACCTGGAGCGGGTGCGCGCCCTCAATGCCATCGCCGAGCGGCGTGGCCAGTCGCTGGCGCAGATGGCGCTCGCCTGGGCACTGCGCGGCAACCGCGTCACCACCGCACTGATCGGCGCCAGCCGTCCGCAGCAGGTCAGTGATTGCGTCAAGGCGCTGGATCACCTCGACTTCACCCAGGCGGAGCTTGATGAGATCGACCGCTACGCCGTCGATGGCGGCGTCAATCTATGGGCGCGCTCGTCCAATGCCTAAGCTCGTGCATAAGCTCGCATCCAAGTTCTCGCTCAAGCACGCAATCTAGAGCCTGATAGCGTACGAGAGCCTGATAGCGTACGTATGAGCTAAGACTGATGCAGTGAAGTGCCTGAAACACATCGCCCCCGCCGAGTGAGTCTCGACGGGGGCGATGTTGTCTGGCTTGAAGCGCTGATGGCAGGAATTCAGCCGCCGGTGGGAATGCCGTGCTCGCTGGCGAGCAGCGCGCGGTAATCGGCGTAGCCCTTGCGGTAGGCGGCCACTCCTTCGGCCTGGGGCTGGGCGAGTGTCGCGTGATCCAGCGCGACCAGCCGCTCGCAGAGTTGCTCAAGCGTCTCGCCGTGGCGGCCCTGTCCATCTGCGCCTGACTGGCCCAGACACCAGCCCGCCTGAATCGCGGCGCCCAGGGCGGCGGCCTCGGTCACCTGCGGGCAGACCACCTCGAGGTCGAGAATGTCCGCCAGCATCTGACGCCACAGCGGGCTCTTGGCACCTCCCCCCACCAGCCGAATCTGGCGCGCCGCACTGCCCAGCGGCCCCATGCACTCAAGCGCGTAGCGCAGGCCGTAGCTTGCGCCTTCCATGGTCGCGCGGCACAGGTTGGCCGGGGTGGTGTTGCGGCTGTCCAGCCCATGGAAACTGGCCTGGGCACGCGGCAGCATCGGCACGCGCTCGCCATTGAAGAACGGCAGGATCTGCACGCCCTCGGCCCCGGGAGGCGCGCTTGCCACCTGCGCGGAGAAGGTATCGATGTCGAAGCCGAACATCTCGCGCACCCGCGTGGTGGCAGAGGTGACATTCATGGTGCACACCAGTGGCAACCAGCCGCCATCGCTGGCGCTGAAGGCAGCCACCTGAGGGTCACAGCCCTCGGGATACTGAGCTGACCACGCGCATACCGTGCCGGAGGTGCCCATGCTCAGCGTGACGCGCCCCGGCGCGATGTTGCCGGTGCCGATGGCACTCATCATGTTGTCGCCGCCACCACTGGAGACGATGACGTCGTCACGTAGCCCGAAGCGCGCGGCGATCTCGGGCCGGATATGCCCGGCGGGCTCATGGGATTCGATGAGTCTGGGCAACACGCGCTGCGCGTCCAGTTCCGGGGCGATCTGCGCGAAGACATCCTGATGCCAGCAGCGGCGCCGGGTATCGAAATAGCCGGTGCCCGAGGCGTCGCCGTATTCGGCGACATGCTCCCCGGTCAGCCAGAAATTGAGATAGTCATGCGGCAGCAGGATGCTGGCGATGCGCTGATAGCGCTCGGGATGCTGCTCACGCAGCCAGGCGAGCTTGGAGGCGGTGTAACCGGTCTGCAGCACCAATCCCAATGCCTCCAGACAGCCCGCCTCTCCTCCCAGCGCCTCGACCAACGCGGCGTTATGCTCGCGGGTCTCGGTATCACACCACAGCTTGGCCGGATAAAGGGGCACGCCCGCCTCATCCAGCACCACCATGCCATGCTGCTGACCGGACACGCCGATCGCCTCGATGCGCCGCGGGTCCAGCCGCGAGGTGGTCAGTGCCTCATCGAAGGCACCTTCCAGCGCGGCGACCCAGTCGAGCGGGTCCTGCTCACGGCGCCCGTTGGCCCCTTCCTGCAGCGCATGACTGCGCTGGCCCTGGGCCACGATCCGCCCGGAGTCCGGGTCGAGAATCACCACCTTGGTGCTCTGGGTTCCACAGTCAACGCCGACCCACATGCGGCTCTCCTTGCCATCCATCATTCAGCTGTCATCCGCATCGGGGCCGATGGGGTCGTTCGCCAGACGCCAGCGCCAGTCGGCGTTGAGCGAGTCCTGCTTGATCAGATGCGCATTGAGCATGTCCTTGTGATGGGTACGCTCATGGGCACCCCGCGCATCCTGGCCCATCTCGCGCCAGCGATGCAGCAGGCGCGGCACCAGGACCTCATCCTCGATGTCCAGGAAGATGCGGATATCGAACAATTCCAGCAATGCATCCCAGGGCGCGTGGCGCAGCAGCAGATAGTTGCCCTCGACCAGCACGATGCGATGACGGGGTTCGACCACGCGGCCTCCGGCACGCGCCAGATCCAGCGGGCGGTCGAACACCGGCACGGCCACCGGGCCATCATCGGCGCGCACCCTGACGAGGTCGTGATAGAGCCCGCGCGCATCGAAGGTCTCCGGAGCGCCCTTGACGTAGAGCAGCCCCAGAGGGGCCAGCACGGCGTTGTCGTAGTGATAGCCATCCATCGGCACCACCACGGCGATGCCGGGTTCCAGCGCGTTGAGGGTCTCGCACAGGGATTCCGACAGCGTCGACTTGCCCGCCGCCGGCGGACCGGCGAGGGCCACGATGGTACGTGTGCGCTGACTGGAGGCATGTTCCGCCAGCACACGGCTGGCCATGTCGTCCAGTGAGGGCGACATGTGGGCCAGGCGAGAATCGGGTAAAGATGTCACGTGACTACCTCATTCATGGATGCACACCGCTTGCAGCAGGACGGAAGGTGTCTTTCATCCTTAGCTCATCCAATTGCCACCGTCGACATTGAGTGTCTGGGCGACGACGAAATCGCTGTCTTCACAGGCCAGGAATACCGCGGCGCCGGCGTGGTCATCCGGCAGTCCCATGCGCCCATAGGGCACGGCCTCCCCGACCAACCGCTTCTTCTCTCCCAGCGGGCGCTGTTCGTGATGGGCAAACAGCGCATCGACCTGATCCCACATCGGCGTATCCACCACGCCCGGCGCGATGCCATTGACATTGATGCCATGGCGGATGAGATCAAGTCCGCAGGACTGGGTGAGACTGATCACCGCCGCCTTGGAGGCGCAATAGGCGCTGACCAGCGCCTCACCCCGCCGCCCTGCCTGCGAGGCCATGTTGATGATCTTGCCGCCCTGCCCGCGCTCGACCATCGTCCTGGCCACCGCCTGCAGGGTGAAGAACAGCCCTTCGACATTGACCGCCAGCTGGTGGCGCAACATGCCTTCGCTGACCTCAAGCACCGGCGCCATGGCGAAGACGGCCGCATTGTTGACCAGAATGTCGATCGGGCCCAGCTGGGCCTGCACGCACTCCAGCATGCTCTGACGCGAGACGCTGGAGGTCACGTCCAGCGTCACCGCCAGCACCCGCGCCTGCGGCCCGGCCTGTGCACGCAGTCGCTTCGCGGCACGCTCGGCCGCCTCGCCATTGATGTCTGCCAATGCCACATAGGCACCTTCCGCGACATACCGGGTGGCGATGGCCAGACCGATGCCTCCCGCACCGCCCGTGACCACGGCCACCTTGCCCTTGAGCCTTGCACTGCGGGACACCGGCGACGTCACGGAGTCACTGTCAGCGCGTCCAGAAGCCATGTGCATGTGTCACCCCCTGACGGTGCTCATGTGGCGCTCAGGTCGCTGGCCTGTCCAGCATGCAGCTGGCGAATCAGACCGTTGACCTCTTCCATGGTCGCACAGCTCTGCCAGGCACCCGCCTCCTGCTGACGCTGCGCATGCCCCGGCGGAATATGTCCGGCACCGGTAAAGCCGATCACGCGCAGACCGGCCGCGACCGCCGCGCTGACACCGGCCAGGCTGTCCTCGACCACCACGCATTCCTCGACATCACGCCCCAGCTGACGCAGTGCCAACTGATAGACATCCGGCGCAGGTTTCGGGCGTGCGACCTGCTCGGCCGTGAACAGCGGCACCTTTCCCAACCAGCGATCCAGACCCGTGGCGGCCAGCGAGGCACGCACTCGTCGCTCGGCGCTGTTGGAGACGATCGCCACCGCCAGACCCCGGGTCATCAGCTCGCCCAGCAGTTCCGCCATACCCTGGATGGGCGCAAGCTCACTGGCCAGACGCGACTCGATGGCGTGATCGATGCGCTCCATCGCCTGCGGCGGCAGCGTGTGTGCGCTCATGGCCTCCAGATGCCCCAGAATGGCATCAGTGGTCATGCCCAGCGCCGCACGCAGCTCCGCCTCGGTATCCAGGTCCGGCAGCCATTCCCCCAGCTGACGTGACAGCACCTCCTCCGCCAATATCTCGCTGTCCACCAGCACGCCATCACAATCGAAGATCACCTGCTGCAAGGGTGTACTCATGTCGGCCTCCTCCTCGGGCTTCCCGTTCATGCGCGGGCTGCCTGTGCGGCACCGGCACTGGACAGTGAATTGTCCTGACGCGTCAGGCTGGTCAGCGGGTGACGGTTGAGATTCTGCAATGCCAGACCCGCGGCGGTGAACAGGTGCGCACGCTCGGTCTCGAAGCCGTAGCGGATGCGGTCTCCCACACGGCTGTCGACGTCGCCATCCGCCATCAGAATCCAGCCGCTGTCGGACTGCTCGTCAGACTTGAGGCCGCCGATCGGCGCATCGCCGGAGCCGTCCGGGGTCGCCAGATAGAGCGACGTCACCCCGCCCAGACGCTCGATGACCTGAATCTGACCCGTGAACGGGCCATTCTCGTCGAGCACCAGATGCTCCGGCCGCACGCCCAGGGTCAGAGTATCGCCGACACACACCGAGGCACCGTCTTCCGTCTGACTCACGACCGGAATCAGGTGCTCACTGCCATCCGGCAGACGCACCGTGACCCCTTCGACCGCCACGGAGGTGACGGTGAGGTCGAGGAAGTTCATCTTCGGTGAGCCGATGAAACCGGCCACGAAGCGATTGCGCGGGTGATGGTAGAGCTCCATCGGCGAGCCGACCTGCTCGACCACACCGCCCTGCAGCACGACGATCTTGTCAGCCATGGTCATGGCCTCGACCTGGTCGTGGGTCACGTAGATCATGGTCGCCTTGAGCTCGGCATGCAGGCGCGCCAGTTCGATGCGCATCTGCACGCGCAGCGCGGCGTCCAGGTTGGAGAGCGGCTCATCGAACAGGAAGATGCTCGGGTTGCGCACGATGGCACGCCCGATGGCGACACGCTGACGCTGACCACCGGACAGTGCCTTGGGCTTGCGATCCAGCAGCGGACCCAGTTGCAGCACCTCGGCGGCCGCATTGACCTTCTCGGCACGCTCTTCCTTGGAGACGCCGGCGAGCTTGAGGCTGAAGCCCATGTTCTCGCCCACCGTCATGTGCGGGTAGAGCGCATAGCTCTGGAAGACCATCGCCAGGCCGCGCTCGGCCGGGCCGACATCGTTCATGCGATTGCCATCGATCAGGATGTCACCGGACGTCGCGTTCTCGAGACCGGCGATCATGCGCATCAGCGTGGACTTGCCGCAGCCGGACGGGCCGACGAAGACCACGAATTCCTGGTCCTTCACTTCCAGATCGACCCCCTTGATGACCTGGGTCGTCGTGGCGCTGGCGCCACTGCCGGAGGTGAATTCCTTGACGATGTTCTTGAGCGTGAGTGTGGACATGGGAGGTTTCCTTATCCGCACCTGCCCTCAGGCAGGTGATGGCAAATTTGGGTGGCATGGCATCGAGGCGACATGCGTATGGCGCGCCGTTACTTGACGGCACCGAAGGTCAGGCCGCGAACCATCTGCTTCTGGGTCATCCAGCCGAAGATCAGGATCGGCGCGATGGCGAGCGTGGAAGCCGCGGAGAGCTTGGCCCAGAACAACCCTTCAGGACTGGAGAAGGAGGCGATGTAGGCGGTCAGCGGTGCGGCGTTGGAGGTGGTCAGGTTCAGGCTCCAGAACGCCTCGTTCCAGCTCAGGATCACGCACAGCAGGCCGGTGGAGGCGATGCCCGGCAGGGTCAGCGGCAGCAGCAGGTGGAAGATCTCCTGCAGCGTGCTGGCGCCGTCCATGCGTCCGGCCTCCAGGATGTCCTTGGGAATGTCCTTGAAGAAGGTGTAGAGCATCCAGACCACGATCGGCAGGTTCATCAGCATGTAGATGATGATCAGGCCGGTGCGGCTATCCAGCAGCCCCAGATCGCGGAAGATCAGGTAGACCGGCAGCAGCACGCCCACGGACGGCAGCATCTTGGTGGAGAGCATCCACAGCAGCGTGCCCTGGGTGCGCTTGGTGGGCAGGAAGGCCATCGAGTAGGCGGACGGAATCGCGATCAGCAGCGCCAGCAGCGTGGCACCCAGCGAGATCACCACGCTGTTGAGGGCATACTTGAAGTAGTCCGCACGCGCCTGGATCTCGATATAGCCCTCGATGCTGGGCGTGAAGAACAGGCTCGGCGGCGTGGCGATCGCCTCGGCCTCGGTCTTGAAGCTGGTGAGGATCATCCAGAAGATCGGGAAGAACATCACCAGCGCGATGGTCCAGGCCACCAGGGTCAGGACAAGTTTCTTGTTGATCACGCTGCGGCGCGCACGACTGGCGCTCACTGCTGCGCTGGCGGCGGCCACGGAATTGGAAGTTGAAGTCGACATCATTGAGTCTCCCTGTGCTGAGCGCTTGTCATCAGTTCTCGAGATTCTTGGCGACGGTACGCACCAGGAAGAAGGCCACGATATTGGCCAGGATGATGGCGATCACGCCACCGGCGGAGGCACCCCCTACATCGAAGTCCAGCAGGGCGCGGATGTAGATCAGGTACGCCAGGTTGGTTGAGGCCAGCCCCGGACCACCGGAGGTGGTGACGAAGATCTCGGCGAAGATGGTCAGCAGGAAGATCATCTCGATCATCACCACCACGCTGATGGCACGCTTCAAGTGCGGCAAGGTGATGTAGAAGAAGATCGCCACCGGCCCTGCCCCGTCCATGCGTGCCGCCTCGACCTGGTCGTCATCCAGTGACTGGATGGCGGTCAGCAGGATCAACACCGCGAACGGCAGCCACTGCCAGGTGACGATGATCACGATGGAGGTCAGCGGCAGGCTGGCGAACCAGTCGATGGCCGGCAGACCGAACAGCCCGGCGACCCAGGCCAGAATGCCGTTGACCGGGTGCATCATCATGTTCTTCCACACCAGCGCACTCACGGTGGGCATGATGAAGAACGGCGCGATCACGAACAGACGCGCGACGCCACGCCCGAAGAATTCCTGCTGCAGCAATACCGCCAGCAGCGTGCCGCCGACCACGGTGGCCACCAGCACCCAGCCCACCAACAGCAGGGTATTGCCCATGGCCGTCCACAGGGACGGGTCGGTCAGCAGATAGTAATAGTTGTCGACGCCGGCAAAACCAGACACCGACGGCATCATCAGGTTGTAACGCTGGAAGGAGAACCACAGGGTCATGACCAGTGGTACCAGCATCCACATCAACAACAGGCTTACGGCTGGGGCTTGCAGCGACAGGGTTCGCAATCCCCCGACGGTGCGTCCGGATGCTCTCGTGCGCATGGTGAGTCCTTCGATACGGTGAGGAAGTCCGGCAATGCGGTGGGCTTCAGGCCGAGGCTCGCCGTGCCACGCCGCGAGGGCGTTGCAGGAGTCTCGAGAGGAAGAGGTTGCCGCGGGTGCCGGACGGGCTCCCGCCGTGCTTCGAGTCAATTCGTGTTGAGGCTCAAGGCAAGGCGGGAGGCCGTTGGAACATTCAGGTCAGATCAGACCAGATCCTTTGAGATCACAGCCGTTGAGATCAGATCAATAGCCCGACTGGCGCATGGTGCGCTCGGTGGAACGCTGGGCGGAGGACAGTGCCTGCTCGACCGACATCTGGCCCGCCAGCGCCGCGGCGATCATCTGACCCACCTGGGTACCGATGGACTGGAATTCCGGGATGGTCACCATCTGCACGCCGACATACGGCACCGGCTCAAGCGTCGGATCGGTCGGGTCAGCACTGGTGATGGCGTCCATCACGAAGCCGGCGAAGGGGGCGGCGTCCTTGTAGGACTGATTCTCGTAGGTGGAGACACGGGTGCCCGGCGGAATGCTGGCCCAGCCTTCACGCTCGCCGACCAGATTCACGTATTCCTGGGATGTGGCCCAGGTGATGAAGGTCTGGGCGGCATCCTTGGACTTGGAAGACTCAGGAATGGCCAGTGCCCAGGACCACAGCCAATGCGAGCCCTTCTCCGTCTTGGCGATCGGCGCCGGCGCGAAGCCCAGCTTGTCAGCCACGGAAGATTCCTTCGGGTTGTAGAGCTTGCCGGCTGCGGAGGTGGCATCGACCCACATGCCGCACTTGCCGCTGGAGAACAGCGCCAGGTTCTCGTTGAAGCCGTTGGAGGTCGCCCCCGGCGGGCCGTACTTGCCCATCATGTCGACGTAGAAGTTGATGGCCTCGCTCCAGGCCGGCGAGTCCAGCTGCGGCTCCCACTCCTCATTGAACCAGCGGCCACCGAAGCTGTTGACCATCGTGCCCAGCACCGCCATGTTCTCGCCCCAGCCCGGCTTGCCACGCAGGCAGATACCGTAGACGCCTTCATCCGCGGAGTTGAGCTTGGCGGCCCAGTCGTTGACCTGTGTCCAGGTCGGCTGCTCCGGCATCTCGATACCGGCCTTCTCGAAGAGGTCCTTGCGGTAGTAGAGCATGGAGCTCTCGCCATAGAACGGCAGCGCGTAGAGGCCCTGGTTCTCGCCTTCGGTCAGGCTCAGACCATCACGCACCGGCTTGATCAGGTCATCGACCTGATAGTCGTCCGGCAGATTGTCGAGCTTGGTCAGCCAGCCGTGCTTGGCCCAGATAGGCACTTCATAGGTACCGATGGTCATGACATCGAACTGGCCACCCTGGGTCGCGACATCGGTGGTCAGGCGCTGACGCAACACGTTCTCTTCCAGCACCACCCAGTCGAGAGTGATATCCGGATGCGCCTTCTCGAATTCGCTGGTCAGGCTCTGCATGACCACCATGTCGGCGTTGTTGACGGTCGCCACGGTGATGGTCTCGGCACTCACCTGTGCGCTGAGCGGCGCAATGGCGGCGACGCTGGCGAGCGTGAGCAGATGACGGCGGGGCTTGGTGATGTGAGGTAGGCGCATGAGGGCACTCCATCGGGCGTTATTGGCATTGTTCTTTTCGAGGGTAGCGGCACCTGAGGCACCGATACCTTCCCATCTACCGGTCTGGTGCTCGAATGTCCTGGCGAGACATCTCGGCACAAATACGTTCGATCAAAACGTCATTCAGTGAACAAATGATCGGATCAGACCTTTGAAAAAGCAAACTCTGAAGCGCTATACCTTGGGCTATACCACCTTGGGATCTGATCCTTTGGGTGTAGACCGATAGCCGGCATGACCTCTGAGCTTGCGACCCGATCAGCCTATACAGATATTAGCGTTAAACGAAACAACGCAGCCCTTGATCGAGGCGGAAATCCGCCGCCATTGAGTCGAACAATCCTGCCGGAATGTCTGACAAGAGATGGCAGGTTTCGCAGCAAAAGCCGTGGGCCCGACGAAGGAAGGAGAGAAAGAAAGAGAAAAGAAGGTGAGAAATAAGAGGGAGGAAAAGAACAGACATGGCGGCGCGATGTTGTGTGCATATCCCAGGCATCGCGACAGCAAGACAACGCCAGACACTGTCCCCGCCCTGCTCCCGATGACTCGCTCGGCGCCTTGTATGGCGTCTATTCACGAGAGCCTGTCATCGGGAGCCTGTCGTCGAGCGCAAGCCGTCAGCAGAAGGCCACCAGAATGCCCCATCACACTGAAGCCATTCGAAGACAGCCGTCTCCTGCTCAGTCCTTGAGTGCCGCGCAGACCCGCTGGGCGGCCACCTCATCGATGATCAGCCCCTGCAGCCAGCCACCGCGCAATGCACTCAGAATGGCCGGCACCTTGTCGTGCCCGCCCGCCAGCCCGATCAGCGGCTGTGCCTTGAGCGAGGTCAGCGGCACGCTGGTGATGCGCTGCGCCAGCGGGCAATCGATCAGCTGTCCATTCATGTCCAGCGGCCAGCCCATCAACTCGCCCACGGCACCGACTTCCATCAACTCATCGCGCTCGGCGGCGCTGATGAACTGATCCTGGAACAAGGTCGCCTGGGCATCGAGTCGCCCGATGCCGATCATGCCCACATCGGCCTCGCAGGCGACGCTGAACACCGCCTTGACCAGACTCTGACTGAGCAGTGACTCCTTCTCCTCGACACTGGCCGCCACCACCGGTGCAGGCAGCAGAAAGCGGTCCGCGCCGATCTTGTCCGCCAGCAGCATCACGCCGTCATAGCGGTTCGAGGAGCCATTCAGAGCGACATTGCCAACCAGCGACACGATACGGTGCTGGGGCCGCTCACTGCGGCTCAGGGCTTCCACCGCCGCACGCACCGCGCGTCCGGTACTCAACGAGATGGTCTGTGGCTGCTGTCGACCGAGATAGAACGACAGGCGCTCGGCACCGGCCACCGCGAGATACTCCGCAATGCTTTCCGGCGACTGGGTGTCCGAGGGCACCACATCGCAGAAGCTCAGACCGAATCGCTCCACCAGCGCATCCGACAGCGCCATGCTGCTGGCCACGGGGTGATCGATGGAGATCTTGACCAGGCGTTCCTGACGCGCCAGCGACAGCAGGCGCTGTATTCCCGGGCGAGAGACCCCAAGCTGGGTGGCAATCTCATCCTGGGTTCGCCCTCCCACATAGGACAACCATGCGGCACGCGCAGCCTGCTCCAGTCTCAGCTCAAACTTGTCCATGCGCTTTCTTCCACACTGTCTATTGAGTCCAACACTTTCCACGCCGCTGCCGCCGAGCACAAGAGTCACGGACCAACACGGTCACGAAACGGCGACGCCCCGCCGGTGAAGGCGAGGCGTCGAAGGGGTGTTTTCTCGAGCAGATGGCATCACGTCACTGACATCGGGGTCGTTGCCTCACGGGCTACATGAACCAGCGTGCGCCGTACCCCCACAGCAGCACGGTCACCGCCAGCAGTCCTTCCAGCACCAGCACCCCGATCCCGAGCGTGGAGCCGGTGACCAGAAAGCCTTCCTTGTTGGAGATGTCCAGCAGTGGCGGGATGCCCAGATACAGCAGATAGGCGCTGTAACACAGGCCGATGGTACCGGCGAGAATGCACAGCCAGATGATGGGATACAACGCCACCAGGCCTGCCAGGAACATCGGCGTGGCCACATAGCCTGCGAAGATGATGCAGCGACGACGACTGGGATGACCCGAGAAGCGCTGCGACAGCAGGTGTATGACGGTGCCCATGAAGGCGATCGCCGTCAGGATGGCGATGTAGAAGGCGATACCGGCATAGAAGGCATCGAGGGGTTCCAGCAGGATGGCGTGGCCTTCCGTCAGGCTCCAGCCGACCTGGGTGGTACCGATGTAAGCGCAGATGACAGGCACCAGCGCCATGAGCAGCACATGATGTGCGTAGAGGTGGGTGATGGATTCGTGTTCCTTGCGGATGGTCTGCCATTCCCGTTGCGGATGTGCCATCAAGCCCCATACGTGGGTCAGCATGTGGTCTACCTCCCGTTGACAGTCGTCGACAATCCGGTCATGCGGTCCCGGCGCGGAATTCGTGTCAGGGCAGTTGCACGGCCTTGTTCTGAGCGTAGACCACATTGCGTCAACTGGCAGTTCAACGCCCGTTGCGCCGCCCTGAACCCTGCGTTGGTGCAGGGGGAAGGAGAGCGGCGGCTTGCGTTGACCGAAACACCAACGGCAAGGGAGGCGCGAATGAGAGATACTGGATGTCTCAGACACAACGGATGGATGACGACACATGCCAACTGGACAGCGCTCAAGCATGAAGAGAGTGCTCGGAGTGATCCTTGCCCTGGGTCTGGCGCCAATGGGCGCGGACGCCCGGGCTGACTCGGTCGAGCTGACCATGAGCCGGGAGTATGGCCCCCAGACCATGATGGGGCAGCGTGCCCAGGCATTCGTCGAGAAGGTGGCCTCGCTCAGCGAGGGAGAACTGGTGATCCATTTTGGTGAAGGCCCGCTGACTCGCCTGCGGTCAGTGAATCATCTTGAAGCCATCAACGCCGATATCATTCAACTGGCGGACTCCCACAGCGGCGCCCTCGCCACCAGCATGCCGCTGTTCAGCATCAGCTCACTGCCCGCGCTGGTCGACAATCCGCGCCAGGCCCGAGAGCTCTATCGCCTGGCTCGCCCGAGTTACGAGGCACTGCTGGCGCGCCATGATCAGATTCTGCTCTACGCCCTGCCCTGGCCTCCCAGCGGACTCTGGTCGCGCAAGCCGATCGCCGAGCGCCAGGACCTCCAGGGGCTGACCGTGCGTGCCTATGACCGCAATACCCAGCGCGTGCTGCTGAACCTCGGCGCCATCGCCAGCGTGCTGAGCTGGGAGCCGATGCAACAGCAACTGGCCGAAGGCCGCATCGAGGCCGTGATGACCTCGGCATTGGGCGGTCTGACAGCCGAGCTCAATCGCACGCTGGATCACTACACCGCCCTGCAATACGCCATGCCGCTCAATATCGTGCACATGAGCCAGGCGAGGTTCGAGGCCCTCGACGCCCCCCAGCGCGAGGCGCTGCTCACCGCCGCGGCAGAGATTGAAGATACCAGCTGGGACGCCATCGCCGGCATCCTGGAAGAGACGCACGCCCAGCTTGAACACGCGGGCGTGACTGTCCGCAATCCCCTCACGCCTGATCTCAAGCAGTCACTTTCCCGCGCCAGCATCAGCGTGATCGAAAGCTGGCGCAGCAAGGTAGGCCCGAAGGAAAACGAATTGCTGGATCACTATCTTGACGTGCGCTCCACGCTCTAGCGCCGCCACGCTCTCCAGTCCGCCCAGGTGTCTCGCGACACCCGGGCATGAAGCGCGAGCCATTCGGTCTGGCGGATCAGCCCCGAGCCGAGGGCCGAGGGAGCGCCCTCAAGTGTCCCGATGCCGGACACCCGGAATGACAACAACGAGAAAGGCCCCCTCCATGACGCCATCCTCTCCTCTGCGCCGATTCCGTTCGCTCATGGCGCTCACCGCGCTGTTGACGACCCCCCTTGCCCAGGCCCAGACGACGCTCAGCATGAGCAGCGACTACGAGCCCGATACCCTGATGGGCCAACGCGCGGCAGAATTCAGCCAGGAAGTCACCAGGCAGTCCGATGGTGATCTTGCCCTGACGCTGCGCTCGGACATTCGCTCGGCCAGTCACCTGCAGGCCACTTCCGCCGGCGTCATCGACATTGCCGCGACGCTGAGCGGTGCCCTCGCCGAGGAGATTCCCTTCTTCGGCATCTCGTCGTTGCCGGCCATCGCCTACAACCTCAAGGAAGCGAACCGTCTCTATCAGCTCGCCAAGCCCCGCTATCGCGAGCTGCTCGAGGACCACCACCAGATACTGCTGTTCGCGCTGCCATGGCCCCCAAGCGGCCTGTGGAGCACTCGGCCCATCGCCGATGGTGATGACCTCAAGGACATGCCGATTCGCACCTATGACCGCAACACACAGCGCATCCTGCTCAATCTGGGGGCCGACCCGCGAGTCATGAGCTGGGGGGAACTCAAGCCCCTGCTCGAAGCTGGCAGCATCCACGGCGCCCTCACCTCCGCCATGGGGGGTGTCAGCGCCGAGCTCTACCGGTACATGCCCAATTTCACGACGCTCAACTACGCCATGCCGCTCAATATCGTTCACATGAATCGTGACAGCTTCGATCGTCTCGACAAGCGCCAGCAGACGGCACTGCTCGCTGCCGCGAAGGCAACGGAAGAAAACGCCTGGGCATCTGCTGAAGCCGTGCTCGCCGAGGCCTATACCACCTTGCAAGCCAATGGCGCACGCCTGATCACCCCTGCACCGCCGGCACTCCACCGTGACCTGGAAGCCGCCAGCCAGCATGTCTTCGATAGCTGGAAGCAGAAGGTGTCACGCCAGGACGGCAACCTGCTCGAAGAGTATCTGGAATCACGCCCTGAACGCTGAGCCTTAAAGCACTGATGATCGACAGGCTCCAGACACGACAACGGCACCCTCGGGTGCCGTTGTCGTCTTCGTGCGCTTCATGTCTTGTGCAATGGCAGCCAAGGCTCGGCTCACCGATGCGACGCCGCCAGCCCCGCGCCGGCCACGACGAACAGACTGCCCGTGGTGCGATTGAACAGCCGCACGCGCCGGTGGCTATCAAACCAGCGACTGATGCTGGAACCCGCATGGGCGTAGGTGCTCATCGTCAGCAGGTCCACCACCAGCCAGGTCAGCGCCAGCACCACGAACTGGGGCAGCTGCGGCTGGGCCATGTCGATGAAGTTGGGGAACAGCGCGCCGAAGAACAGCAGGTCCTTCGGGTTGCTGATCCCGATACCGAAGCCCTTGCGGCACAGTTGCCAACGCGTGGCTCTGGCGCGGGTCTGGCCCTCATCCCCCACGGCGTCGAACACCACCGGCTGGGATGGCGCCCGCCAGGCCTGAATGCCCAGATAGATGAGATAGAGCGCCCCGACGATCTTCAGCACTAGAAACCCCGTCTCCGACGCCGCCAAGGCCGCGCCGAGGCCCAGCGACGACAAGGCCATCAACACCAGTGACGCCGCCGCTCCGCCCGCCACCGTCGCGAACGAGCGGCGTCGACCGTGGCGCAGGCCATGATCCATGCACAGCAACGCAAACGGTCCGGGAAAGGTGATCAGGGCGGTGATGACGCTGACATATGCCAACCAGACGGTGAGTTCCACTGGATTTCCTTGTCGTTCAACGAATGACGAACTGCTGAAAGGTGACCTGCCAATATCGCGGCTCGCCGCCGCGTCAGCAACACTTTTCGCTTCGATCGGCTCGGCAAGACAGTCACGCGGCACTTCATCGAGCAGGCTGCTGCTGTAACCCCTTCTGCGGGAACTGCCAAGCATTGACAACCAGACTCCATCAAACTTCACTCATACAAGGAGACTCCCAAGCTCTCTTTACAAGGGCTCTGTTCACAAGAGCTCTGATCACTGTGACCCAGAATCAGGACGAATCTGGCGACACTTAACTACCAGGGAAGGATCATGAGTGACTGCGTATTTTGTCAGATCGTTACCGGCCAGAGTCAAAGCCATATTGTGGCCGAAGATGAGCACTTCCTGGCCTTCCTCTCTATCTTCCCCTCTACCCTGGGCAACACGGTCGTCATTCCCAAACGCCATCTGGGCAGCTGCGTGTATGAACAGGATGACGAGGTGATTCTCGGCCTGATGCGTTTCACGCGTGGCGTGGCGCGCAAGCTCGATGCCTACTTCGGGACAGCACGTACCGCCATCATCTTCGAAGGTTATGGCGTCAACCACCTGCACGCCAAACTCATCCCATTACATGGCACCCAGCCAGGCGAATGGCAGGCCAGACACTCGAAGATGAAGTACTACATGACCGAATACGACGGCTATGTCGTCAGCGCGGATGGCCCGCGTGAGGATGATGCGCAACTAGCGGCACTGGCGGAAGAGATACGTTATAAGAGAAACTCATAAATATTTTTCCTAGGCATCGATATGACCAACATACACTAAAAAGAAGATTGCGTTAAAGTTAACTTCGACAACATTTTGACTAATCCAGATAGCGTAGAAACATTTAAGCCACTACTAGACATCAAACTATATGCAAAATGAAAAAACTGTGCTTAAACCATATATAAGGAAGACAATCTCATGGAACGATTTTTTCAGTCGATCGAAAGAGCTATAGTATGTCATGATTGGTATGGGGCTCTCTCGACTGCCTTAACTATTCCAGACATCGCAGGTAAATTTGAAAACCCTCAACTTAAAGTTGGTCAACGATATAAACAGTGGTACAGAGAGTGGCTCCAAGAAACCTATAC